>CAMVJD010000106.1 GCA_947167715.1 uncultured Eubacteriaceae bacterium | reverse complement strand
CTCTGTTAAATAATTTTTGTAAATTTTATTTTTTCGACCTTAAATCAGTGTTTCCCTTATATCAAAATTACCTTATCCGTATTACAAAATTATCCCCTGCACGGCAGATATACGCCGTACAGGGGATTTTTACATCAACCGTACTGATACGCATATTTTCTTCGGCATTAGCTCGTTTCATAATATGCACCTCCGTGTTTTATATTTGTCGCTATTATAACATAAAATATTTTATATTGCGACAAAAAAACAACTAATAAACGGACGTTTTTAGAGGTGACCTTAATTTATCTGTAAAAAATTTTTAATAAAGTATTCGGTTGAATCGGTTATAAATTTATAGTATGATAAAATAAAAAGAAAGACAAAATATCGGTCAAATTTACTGTGATATTTTTAAAAAAATCCGACGTTTCGGTGTCGTAAATTGTATTATAAGTGAAAGGGGGCATAAATATGTCGAAAAAATTATATACTGCCGCAAAATACACATTTATAATAGTTTTGTTCCTAACCGTAGCGTATTATTTGGTTTACAGCAAATTCAACACAAGGACAAGCCTTATAATTATTTCGGGACTTAGCGGGAAGTTTTACCTTGACATTTTGCTTGCATCAACAGCCTTAAGCCTATCGGCATTTATCACTGTAAGCAGCATATACAAATACCGCAAAAGGCCGCCCAATACAATATTATTGGCAATATTTATACTTATTTTGACCGCTTACGGGCTGTTTCCGAAAAGCATAAACAGCTACAGAAATTTTAAAATTATCTCCTCACCCGTCGGAAAGCATACTGTTTTGATAACCGAGCTTAGTTCCTCTGTTTTTACCGCGCCATATACGGCATATTATCAGCCTATCGGCAGGTTTTTATATAAATTAAGCTTTACAAACTATGATGAAAACCCGCAAATAATATGGAGAAACGACGGCTTTTATATTTCGCGTGATTCAAACCTATATCATGACAGTTATGTGGATTATACACAGTACAACAAGGGGGTGGTAAAATGACAGCAAAAAGGATTTTTCTCCCCTTTGGTGTAATTATCTTTATTTGGGGCTTAATACTTCTTTGTTCGCCAAAAGACAGATGTTTAACGGCAGCATTGATCGCAGCCGGCGGACTTGTTGTAATTTTGCTGTGCCGAAAGGCGATCAAGGGCTATTTTATCGATTTTTTGCTTGAACACAGGCTTTTGCTTTTGTTTACGACGGTGCATATATGCTCTCTGCTGCTTTTTGCATTTCATTTAGTCGTTGACGACGATTGGGGCTTTGTACCGTTTTGGTTTGCCGAATATGTGCTTGCCCCCGGAAATATCATAGGCCTTGTTATAGCCGCACTTAACGATTACTAGGAAACACGTCCGTATAAAGCCGAAAGGAATGAAAGCAATGAATGACAATATAAAAATTATAACAAAAATATCCTTAAGCGTTATGGCGGTAAGTTTTTTTATGCTTGTAATCAGCCAATTATTTGATACCTTGGACTTTTTTTTGATGTTTTTGCCAATATTTAAAATTTCTTTGGCAATTTGTGTTATACTTGGCATAATTAGGTTTATTTTATGGTATAAAGATGTTTATTGATAGGTATGGGGCGAGAGCCTAAAAATCACAAATATGTACAAGGAGGACTAACTTATGAAGAAAAAACAACTTATCGCCTTTTCCGTCCTTGCCGCCGGATTTTGTGCTGCGGCCTACATAATAAAAGAAAAAAGCGAACAGCTGCCCTTATTAACGGGAAAGCTGCTGATACAGACAGATCCAAGCTATTCGGACATATACAATTTAAGCACAAGAGCCTTTGAGGGGCATAAAATAAGCCGATACAATGCAAAAATACTTGGCAGATTCCCCTATATTTTCAGCGGTTTATACGGTATTGAACGGTATGATACAAGGACAAAAACGGTAACGGAGTTTAAAACAAGCTCCGATCTAAAGCTTGAAAACATAATACCCGTCAGCAAGGATACTGTCTATTATCTTCAAAACGAAAGGATAATAAAGCATTGTTTTGAGCCGCCGTGTGTCGAAACGCTGCTGCCCGAAGAAACGGTATATTCCTTTGATTACAATATAAATACAGGGGATATTTATTATCAATCCCCCTTTGGGATATTTCAGTATAACGAGAACACAAAATTGACCGCCCATATTGCGGAATCCTGCGGCGACCCCAAAATATCCCCCGATAATTCACACCTTGCATACAGCCTGCTGCGCAGCGACCGCAAAATGCTTTTTGTGCGGGATATGAATACAGGAGAAATAAAGGAACTGACTGTTGATGAAAATATAATCTCCTATTGCTTTTCGCCCGATTCCAATTATATCGCTGTTTATAAACCCGAGAGAGCCAAGCTTGATCTTAAGTTTAAGTATAACTCTTACGAGATAATTTTGTGGGACTATAAAAACGACAAGACCTATTTGCTTGCGAATGATTTTGATAAGATCTGCGATATTGATTGGAAAAATTGAAAAACATATTCGATTATTTTCAGAGGTGCCCTTTGATTTAACCAACTAAGGAAGTCCCCCGCTTCTAAAGCGGGGGTGCTTACTTAAAAT
>CAMVJD010000105.1 GCA_947167715.1 uncultured Eubacteriaceae bacterium | reverse complement strand
AAAACTTTAGAATGAATATATCCTTATTCGCGGGAACCGCTTTGGTTACTTTCTCAGAAAGTAACCGCGGGTGTGGGGCGCGCAGCCCCACAAAAAAAAAATCAAACATTAAATCTGAACAGGATAACATCCCCGTCCTTAACAACATAGTCCTTGCCCTCGCTGCGGTATACGCCCGCCTCCTTGGCTGCTGCTATGCTGCCCAGACGTACAAGGTCGTCATAGGTCACTACCTCGGCACGGATAAAGCCGCGCTCAAAATCGCTGTGTATCTTGCCCGCTGCCTGCGGTGCCTTTGTGCCCTTTGTTATAGTCCATGCGCGTACCTCGGTAACACCGGCGGTAAGGTAGCTGATAAGTCCCAAAAGGTCGTAGCTTGCCGTGATAAGACGGTCAAGACCGCCGCTCTCGCAGCCAAGGTCCTTTAAAAATTCAAGCTTTTCGTCCTCTTCAAGCTCGGCTATCTCCTCTTCAATTTTGGCGCAGACAACAAATACGCCGCTGCCCTGCTCTGCCGCAAGCTCGCGTACCTTCTGCACATATGGATTGCTCCTGCCGTCGTCCGCCAAGTCCTCCTCGCCGACATTCGCAGCAAAAAGCACCTTTTTGTAGGTAAGAAGTGTCAGGCTCTGTACAAACGCCTCCTCGTCGGGGTCGGTAAATTCAAGCGTTGATGCACACTTGCCCTCCTCGAGTACGGCATATATCTTCTTTAAAATTTCAAGCTCCTTTGCAAGCGACTTGTCGTTTACAGCCTGCTTTTGTGTCTTTGCGATACGGCGCTCCAGAACCTCCATATCGGCAAAGATAAGCTCTAAATTGATAGTTTCTATATCGCGGATAGGATCGACATTGGCGTCAACATGTACTACATTTGTGTCCTCAAAGCAGCGTACAACGTGAACTATGGCATCCACCTCACGGATATGCGAAAGGAATTTGTTGCCGAGACCCTCGCCTTTGCTTGCGCCCTTAACAAGACCCGCAATATCCACAAATTCTATAACGGCGGGTGTTATTTTCTGCGTATCGTACATTTTGCCGAGTACATCAAGTCTTTTGTCGGGTACGGGCACTATGCCAACATTTGGGTCGATAGTACAAAACGGGTAGTTCGCCGACTCCGCGCCGCCGCCCGCAAGTGAATTGAAAAGTGTGCTTTTGCCTACGTTAGGCAGGCCAACTATACCAAGCTTCATATTATATTTCCTCCATTACGCTTTGCATATCATATTTTCCCGCAGGCTTGCCCGCGATAAACTTTGCGGCCTTTACCGCACCTACTGCAAATACCTCTTTGCTGTAGGCAGAATGTGTAAACTCTATAACCTCGTCCTTGCCCGCAAAAATAACCTCGTGATCGCCGACAATGGTACCGCCGCGAACAGCCGATAACCCGAGCTGATTTCTTGTACGCTTTTCACGCACCCGAGAGCGGTCGTAAACATATTCAAGCTTATTGCCCACACCCTCATTTACCGCATCCGCAAGCATTAGTGCCGTACCGCTTGGTGCATCTATCTTTTGATTGTGGTGTCTTTCCACTATCTCTATATCAAAGCCGTTCTCGTAAAGCACATCCGAGTACTTCTTTAAAAGGCTTGCTATAAGATTGATGCCCACACTCATATTTGCCGATTTAAAAACGGGGATGACCTTTGATGCATCCTCCATCATTTTAAGCGTTTCGTCCGAAAGACCCGTTGTGCAGATAACCGCGGGCAGCTTTTTTGCAAGCGCATATTCAATAACCGCGGGCACAGCCTTTGCGGTAGAAAAATCAATAATCACATCTGCCGCTATATCACAGTCGTTGATATTTGTATATGTGGGAAACGGTGCATTGCAGGCAGTAATGTCAATTCCCGCCGCTATCTCCGCATTGGGGTCGTCCTTAACAAGACCGCAGATGACCTGTCCCATTTTGCCGTTGCATCCGTGCATAATAATTTTTGTCATTTGTATTGCTCCTATCTGTAATAATCAAAAAATGTCCGAAAACAGTATAACACTTTTTTACAGTAAATACAAGATTATTTTTTATTTGAAAAATTTTTAAATTTAATAAATTTTTTCGTTTTTACTTATTGAGTACACAAAAAAAATGTGATATAATTATTTATGTATGAATTTTTTTAAAGCAGGTGATAATTTGAACAGAAATATTTGGGAAAGCATTGTAAACGGTCTTGATATGACCAACCTGAGCATTCCTTCGGTTCGTATTTCGGATATTATAGATATTGCACTTGTTGCAATAGTTATATACATAGTTTTGATATGGATAAAAAACACCCGCGCATGGTCGCTTTTCCGCGGACTTGCTATTATCCTGGCAATAAGTCTGATGGCGTATAAATTTCATTTTTACACGCTTACATGGATAATAGAGCGTACATTTTCCGTAGGTATCATTGCGCTGGTCATCCTTTTTCAGCCCGAACTGCGAAAGGCGTTGGAGCAGCTGGGTACCGGCGGATGGGCAGGCGTTTTTTCCGGCATAGCCGATGCGCTTAACGTGGAAAACAACACACGCCTTAACTACAGCTCTGTAAACAGCATAGTTGAGGCCTGTGAAAAAATGGCGCGCGAAAGGACGGGTGCGCTTATAGTTGTTGAGCGCAACGTACCCGCGGGCGATTTTATAAAAACAGGTATTTATGATAAAAACAGGAGCTTTTATACAACCGCTTCTCCGTCTATGGATATACTTATTTCGAGCAACCTTGAGCGTTTGCTTTTTGATATTACAAAAGATGAAAAAAAAGTTTCGGGTTGGAGG
>CAMVJD010000104.1 GCA_947167715.1 uncultured Eubacteriaceae bacterium | reverse complement strand
TTTTGTTTCGCAACTCTATCATACTATAAAGTTAAGCTTATGTCTTTTTATTTTGAAAAAAAATTTGGTGTAGCCTATCGACCACACCAAATATTATAGAACCTTTTTTTATCGCTTTTAATAATGTCATAGCTGAAATATATCCACATAAAAATATAGGCAGCTGCCGCGAATACCGACATATTTGTCGGGAAAAGCTGCGGCTGTTCGGGTGTGGATAAAATAGCGGTGCCGTAGGCAAGTGTGCTTAAGGCAATGGATAACGCC
Organism: uncultured Eubacteriaceae bacterium; assembly: GCA_947167715.1. Classification (GTDB taxonomy): domain Bacteria; phylum Bacillota; class Clostridia; order Lachnospirales; family CAG-274; genus RGIG4310. The sequence goes on along the minus strand of CAMVJD010000104.1, from coordinate 2,642 downwards.
GCGTATTTAATGTATTTTGGCTTTATAAAGCAAAGGCATAAAAGCAAAATATCGGTAATATAACCGTATCTTTCATGCATAAACGGTAAAAACATAATTTCTGTCCAGACAAACCAGGCCGCGGTGTTTAAAAAGCACTCGGGTGTGTTTGTTTTTTTGTTTCCCGTAATAACAGCGTAAAGCCCTGTCCCGCATAAAGCAAGTGCGGTAAGCGTGGCAAGTGTTTTAAATGCCTCGCTGTTGTTGAATATATACCAAAAGCTTGGATAGTTGTTATATATCCAATATGTTTCGCCCGTGACGTGAATATATGCGTCAAGCGTACATAAAAGGCTTGCGCCGTTAAGGTACGCAACAATGCCGGACAGCCAGAATACGGCTGCCGCAATAGCAAAATAAAGCAGGCTGAAATTTTTTTTGGTAAAATAAAGACAAATTATAAAGGGCAGTATAAATATGGTCTGCAATTTTAATGCAAATCCCAGACCAAGCATTAAAAAGCCCCGTTTAGGACAGTCTTTATAAAAATAATAAAGGGATGCAATAATAAAAAAGGTATATATTGAATCGCATTGTCCCCAGTAAGCAGAATTGACTGCGGTTGTAGGCAGCAGCAAAACTGCGGCATAAACTGTATTAAATACCGTGTTTATCCCTTTTTTGCCAAGCACAGCGCAGATAAATCTTGCGCAGGCAAAAGCGAGAAGATAGTCAAAAACAATAGACAGCAGCTTATACATATATATACACGGCACATTAAGATATGTTATGGCCGCAATAAATGTCTGGTATAAAACGGGATAGCTGCCTGTCTGATGCGCAAGTGCGGCAAAACCGCCCGCCGCTTTTATTTCATTAAACCACGGTATAAGAAAACAGTACATATCCATACCCACATAATTCAGCCCGTAAAGCCTGATAAGCAGCGTAACAAGCGTAACTGCCGCCAAAAAATATATGTGGATATGCGATATAATACTGTCTATAAGCTTTTGTTCTGTTTTAAACAAGCTTTGTTTTTAATACTTGATCACGGTTTTACTGCTCGATAGGCTTCATCGTCGGGAATTGTACCGACCGAACAGTAAAACCTGACTGGTGCTTACAGTCAAAACCTTCGTTTACACGCATAAATATGCGTTTTTTTGTAGTAGACATCATAGTATCTCCTATTCTGTATTTATTCGTATTTTAAAGTAAAACAGTATTATTTGGCATTATTAAGTATTATTTTGTGTGCCTTTAGAAATTGACCCCTCCTATACCACACCGTTATCGTTTAGTGCAGTAAAAACTGCCTTCTTTTTTGTTTCTGAAATATCTGCGTAGATATTAAGCGTCGTTTGTACATCAGTATGTCCCATAATCGACTGTGTAGTCTTAATATCTACATCGTTTTCGTACAGTCTTGTGCAAAATGTGTGCCTTATTACGTGGCAGGTAAAATTAGGAATAATAATGGGGAGGCGTTTCTCCCTTTTTGCTTTTAATTCCTCATCTAAATTATAATTCGTGATGAGTCTTTTAATAACCGAATTGAGCGAAGATTGATTATGAACATTTCCATATCTATTAAAAAATATGAAATCCGAAAATCCGTCAATTTCGTTTATGCAGTAAGTATTATTTACTAACTGATATTCCTTTTCGTTTTGCAAAGCTTCGTAAACTCTATCAAGCATAGGTATTGTCCTTATGCCAGCCTTTGTTTTTGGCTCTCCTATACGATAAGAGCATTTAAAATCATTATCAAATTGAGGATAATAAGAAAGGCTGTGAGATATATTTATAACTTTATTTTCAAAATCACAATCTTCCCATCTTAAAGCTGTAAATTCCCCAACTCTTAATCCTGTCCCGAACATCACGGTATCTTTTAAAAGCTCTTTATAGAAGAATAGCACATCTGAATACTTGATATTTGCTATTTTCTTTTTTCCAAAGCCGTCTCTTACAAATTTGTTATACATATATATGTAATTTGTCTTTGTAGTACTCCGTAAACCTGTCTTGGATGAAAGATACCTATCAAAAACAAAAATAATATCTGCCTTGCCGGATACATAAACATCAAGCCCGTCCGTTTGGTCACGCTGAAGCTTTTTTATACGTTCCTTTAAGTCTTCGTAAGATATTGCATAAATGCTCTTTCTATGTCCGAGCGCATCGGTATATGTGTATCTATACCGATTTCGATTAGCATCGAACGAAACACCCTTGCTTAATGTTCTTCCCTTTTTATCCACTCGTCTGTTTGCCATATTAACATCCTTTCTAAAATGGATAGGAAAGAGAATTTGCTGAAATGTTTATCATACCGAAAGAATATCGGATATTCTTTCCCTAACTAATTGTGATACGGAGAGATTTCTGCTTTCAGCATATTTCCTTAATTTAATAAGTTCCTGCGCTGTAACCCGTATAACAATTCGCTCATTCTTTGATTCGGGAAGTTTTGGTCTACCTGTTCTCGGCATAATTAACACCTCCTGCAGTTCACTATCTATTATAATACTGTTGCAACAATAAATCAATAGTTTTCTGCAAAATTTTTCTTCCTATTTTTTAACAAACTAAAGAAGTCCCTCCGCTTCTAAAGCGGGGGTGCTTACTTAAAATTCAGTGGGTCAGCACTTTTGCTG
>CAMVJD010000103.1 GCA_947167715.1 uncultured Eubacteriaceae bacterium | reverse complement strand
AAGCCGAGTGCAATCCCCGAAGGGGATCGGGTTTGCTTTAGCAAATCCCGACTAAATCGCGCGTTTCGGCTATATGCGCAAAATTATTTTTGGTATCCTTAAATTAGCGTTTCCCTATTTATACCCCAAAAACTGCGCGATACGGACTGTCGCCTCGCTAAAGCATAAAGCTGTCATATAACCGAAAAATATGCCAAAAACCGCCGCAAGGGCAATACGCATATAAATATCGTGACCCTTTATCACAAATTTATCGGGCTTTTCGGGGTCGTAATATATGTCAAGGCTTGCGCCCGCGGGATATTTTTTGGCGGAAAACCCGTCTATGCTGCTTTGTTTGGTAATTATGTTTTCGCCCGCGGTATACCTTAACCATACATACCCGTCCTTGCTTTCGGTTATTTTTGCGGTGGCTTTTGTGCCGTGGTTTTTCAGCTTAAAGTAATACATCAGGGCATATTTTGCATACCATACCATAAACAAAACCAAGCCAAAGGCAAGCAAAAAATAAATTATTGCGCCATTAAGCATATTCGGATCAAATTTTGTCATTAAAAAATAATACATCATATTATTTCCTTAAAATTTCAGCGTTTCGCCCGCCTCTATGGAAACGGCCTCGCCGTCCTGCGAGAACCACAGCTTATATGCGGTGGGGTTATACACTATTGAGCAGTCGGCGGAGAAGCGCAGCTGATGAATTGCGTTCCAATAATCGACTATCTCGATATTGGTCGCATACCAGATGTCATCTTTGCCGCTTGTCATTTTGCAAAATTCCTCTATCATATCCCACTTACCGTCAACCTCAAATTCCTTTGCGTGACCCCACACATACATAAGGTGCGGGCGGTTTTTATAGGGCATATCCAAAAACTTTTGCGCGTAGTCAAGCAAATTGTCGTTATGGTGGCAGGTGCCGTGCCAGCGCATAAAATCATCGGGCATCTTAAAATCGCCCGTGGTCTCCACAACGCGGCAGTATTCAATGCCAAGGGCCTTTATAATTGCAACTGTTTCGTCGGTAAAAATGCCGTTTGGATAGGACATACCGCGCACGGGATAGCCCGCCAGCTTTTCAAGCGCAAGCCTGTCCTGCCATACGTCCGCCGCCTGTAATTCGCGCGGGACGATGCCAAGACTGCGGTGGGTAAAGCCGTGCGCCGATATCTCGTGGCCTGCGTAAAGCCCCGCTACCTCGGTGCCGTCTATCCTGTCTTTGCTCTTGTCGTTAAGGTAGCCCGCGTTTATGTGAAAGGTGCCGCGTATGCCGTATTTATTGAATATCTCCACTAATTGACGGTCGTAGTATTTGCCGTCGTCATAGCTCATTGTAAGTATCTTTCTTGTGCCGCCGGGAAATCTGTCGAAATTTATCATATAAACCGCTCCTTTGTGTATTTTTATAGCTTGATTATACCACATATAAACAAAGGTTTCAAATATTACTTATCGAAAATTTTATATTTTAGGATAGACACATCTGCTTGCGGGCGGACCTGTGCCGCACACAGTAAATTTGTAAAATTAGATTAATTTTATAATAATCTTTACCCAATTCTAAAACTTCTCTAAGGACTTTCTAATTTTTATTCGGTATACTGTGTTCAACAACTCAAACAACAACACAAATAAGGAGCTGATAAATATGGCAATAGAGGTATTTAACCGATATGAGATAAAATTTTTACTTAACAGGATACAGTTTGAGGCGATGAAAAGGGCAATAGCCGATAAGGTCGTGCCCGACAAATTTAATGTGGGCGACAAAAGCTACACTATATGCAACATATATTATGACACCCTTGATGACGAGCTGATAAGGCAGTCGCTTTCAAAGCCCGTTTACAAGGAAAAGCTAAGGCTCAGGAGCTACGGCGTGCCAAAGGCGAACACACCCGTGTTTTTGGAGATAAAGAAAAAATACAACAAAATAGTCAACAAGCGCCGTACAACGATAGACCTTGAATCGGCAAGGCTTTTGACGGAAAGCCAAATAAGACCCGAAAATCTGGAGTACCTTAATCCGCAGGTCACGGACGAGATAATGTATTTTGTACAGACCTACAGAATAATGCCAAAGGCCTATATAGCCTACGACAGACAGGCGTACTCGGGTATAGAGGACAAGGACCTTCGCATTACCTTTGATAAAAATATACGCACCCGCCGCACCGAGCTTTCGCTTGAGGCGGGGGACTACGGCAGGCAGCTTTTAAACGAGGGCATTTGGCTTATGGAGATAAAGTGCGCTGGCGCAATGCCGATGTGGCTTGTAAAGACCTTAAGCGAAAATAAAATTTACAAGACCTCGTTTTCAAAATACGGCACGGAATACAAACAATACTTAACCGGAAAGGATACACAGGTGAGAACTTATGCTTAATGATTTAATGACACAATTAACACAGACAATGACGGCGGTATCGGTAACACAGATACTTCTTACAATATTTTCAACGGTGGTGCTTGGGCTTATAATAGGCTTTACCTACCACAAAACCACATCGGCGGGCGATTACTCACAGGCGCTTTTTAACACGCTTATAATGCTGCCGATACTTATTTCACTTATAATACTTTTTATAGGCAGCAATGTTGCGGGCGCTTTCAGCCTTGCGGGCGCATTTTCGATAATACGCTTCAGAAGTGCGCCGGGCAACCCCAAGGACATCAGCTACGTTCTTTTTGCGGTAGCTGCGGGTCTTGCCTGCGGAATAGGCTTTTATATATACGCGCTTCTCTTTACCGTAATTATCTGCATACTTATTGCGGTATTTAAAACGGCAAAGCTTGGCGTACCCAAAACCGACAGCTATATCCTTAAAATAACTATCCCCGAAAACCTTAATTTCAAGGGCATTTTCGACGAGATACTGGACGAGTTCTCGCCCGAATACAGCCTTACAAAGGTAAAAACGGCGGATATGGGCAGCGTGTTTGAATTAAGCTATGATGTGGTGCTGCCCGATAATGCGGACACAAAGTCCTTTATTGACAAGATACGCTGCAAAAACGGCAACCTTACGGTTATGCTTGCACTTGCGGCAACCAAAAACGAGTTTTAGTTAAAATTTTGATATACTTCATATTTTCCCTTTCCAAACAAAGCCGCGGTGTTCTCCCTTACCGCGGCTTTGTGGCTGTCGACAGAGTCGACAGCCTTGACGGAAAATTGACATTTTCCGTCAAATCACATTCGGGCTGC
>CAMVJD010000102.1 GCA_947167715.1 uncultured Eubacteriaceae bacterium | reverse complement strand
GAGGGCAGTATTATATGGGATGCTTTGGCGCCTGCGGCGGCGGAGCTGGCGCTGATGTACATTCAGCTTGACACGGTTTTGAACGAGGCTTTTGCGGACACAGCAACAAGGGAATATTTGATAAAGCGTGCGGCGGAGCGTGGGCTTTCGCCTTATCCCGCGACAAATGCGGCCGCAAAGGCGGTTGTGACACCGAATAATATTGATGTACTGGGGCAGCGCTTTAACTGCGGTGAGTACAACTATACTTTGACGGAGAAGATATCGGACGGCATTTACCGCGCCGAATGCGAGACCGAGGGTGCGGCGCCGAACGGGACCTTCGGTACATTGATCTCCATTGATTATATACCGGGGCTTCAGACGGCGGCGCTTACCCAGCTTATAGTTCCCGGCGAGGACGAGGAGGACACAGAGGTCTTTCGTCAAAGATATATGGACAGTCTGCAAAGTCAGGCGTTCGGAGGAAATGTGGCGGATTACAAGCAAAAGGTGATGGCTGTTGACGGCGTGGGCGGACTTAAGGTATACAAGGCGGCGGACTGGAACGGCGCAGGCACGGTCAAGCTTGTTATACAAAACAGCGAGTACAAGGTGCCGTCCTCCGCTTTTATAAACGAACTGCAAACGGCGATAGACCCCTTGGCAAACAGCGGAGAGGGCCTTGGAATTGCGCCGATAGGTCATCAGGTAACGGTAGTCGGCGTAGGCGAGGAGGATATTTATATTGATGCGGATATCACCTACGCAGACGGCTACAGCTTTGTCGCACTTAAAAGCACGATACTTTCGACTGTTTCCGAATATCTTTACGAGCTTAACAAGACCTGGGCGGAGGTACCCAATATTAATGTATTTATTATGCAGATAGGCGCAAGGCTTTTGAATATTGCGGGCATTGTGGATGTGAGCAATATTGAGATATGCGGAGAGGCCGCAAACCTTGCAATGGGCGCCGACGAGATAATAGATGTTGCATCAAGCTTATTTAACGGCGAGGAGTTGGGATAATGGCAAGAGAGGTACATTTAAAGGGGTATCTGCCCGATATTTTAAAGAAAATTTATGAGTTTGAGCAAATCTTTAATGCCGAGGAGCCCGAGCTTTCGCTTGTCTTTGCAAGGTGCGATATGATACTTGACGAGTGCTTTATTGATACCCTGGACGAGTACGGGTGCAAAAGGTGGGAAAGTATGCTTGCCATAGCGGCAAAGGACACGGATACCCTTGATTTAAGGCGGTTAAGGATAAAAACGGCGCTTAACGGCGATACGCCCTATACTATGCGAAGCCTTGAAAACAAGCTTAAGGCGCTTTGCGGCGAGGGAAATTTTGTTTTAAAGTACGCAAACGATATCTATACGCTGACGGTGGGGCTTGCGCTTGCGGCAAAGGCACAGTTTGACTATTTAAAGCAGGTGCTTGAAGAGATAGTGCCCGCAAATATAATTATAGATATTTTTCTTATGTACAATACACACGAGGTCTTGTCGGCGTTTAAGCATTGTGAATTGGCGCTTTACAAGCATATTGAACTTACGGAGGAGGTCTTAAGATAATGGCAGATCATACGATAAATTACAACTTAAAAAAGCCTTTGCAGACCGAGTATTACAATGTGGACGATTTTAACGGTAATGCGGATATACTCGATGCGGGGTTAAAGGCCGCGGCGGATGCGGCGGCAAAGGCGAAAAATTATTATACGCTTGCGGCGGCAGCGAACAGTCCGTCCGCATATAAGGCTGCGGCAGACTATGTATGTGACGGCACGGACGATGAAGCGGAGATAGCACAGGCAATAAATACTACCTACGGCAAGGGCAAGGCGGTTTTGCTTGCACCGGGTACTTACAATTTAGGTATGTTAAAAATAAGCACGGACGACCTTTATATCGAAGGCATAGGCGATGTAGAGATAGTGCTTTCGTCGCTTATTGATATTGCGGGCGAAAATGTAAATTTTAAAAATATTAAATTTTCGCATACGTCGGAGTTTACGGATACGGCTTTTATAAGGCTTAACGGCTTTGGCGGCAAAGCAGCGGACGGCGTTTGCGTGCAGGGCTGTGTGTTTGACCTTTCGGGACAGAATGACCATATATTTGCAAGCGCGGTCGTAAAGACAAATCAAAAGGGGATAATAAGGCTTATTGATTCCACGCTTTTATGCACCTATGCCGAATACGACCTTATCAAACCCGATACGGGCGTCTGGGTAAGCTGTGCCGTTACGGGCTGCGCGGCTCTGCCGCCGACATATAACGGCAGTGTGAGTGTCAAGGTGGATGCAAACGATTTTTCAAGCTACAATAAGTTTTCTCTTGCGGGCAATATCAATTTTGACTTTACCGCAAGAACATAAGGGGGTGGGCGCTTGAGGATAGATATTTTAAACAAACAGCCTATTCCCGCGGTATACAATGTAAAGCAGTATTCGGACAAGGCATACAGCTTTGTTTTTTATGTGCCGCTTTCGGAGCTGCCGAATGAAAATGTTTTGTCGGCTGCGGTAAAAACAAGTAATTTTACCTCCGGGCTTGATATCGAGACCGAAGGCAATACGCTTGTAATGCCGTGGAGTCCGGATATAAACGAAACAAAATATATCGGCAAATTTGATATCCAGCTTGAAATAACGGGCGAAAATTATGTATGGCAAAGCTATAAGGCGGTGTATATCGTCAGCTCGAGTATTGCTTATGATCCTTTGATATACGAGGTATCGGGCGGGGAGTTTATCGAAAGCCTTGAAACAAATATCTCCGATTTTGCGCTTATGCCAAATGTGGTTTTAAGTGACGGCGGCTGGGAGTGGAAGGAGGGAAAAACTCCGCAGGGCGCGCCGATAAGAACATTTAAGGAAAACACCGCAAAGGCGTACAGAAAATTTATTGAGGTAAAGGGCGATAAAATTTCGGCCTATTCCAAAAAGCTTGTAAGTCCCGCCGATATACAAAACATAACCTACGGACAGACGGAGCTGCTTACTTTAAACGGCAAACAGCTTTATTTTGTTTCGTTAAGCGATTTTTCGGCGGGAATAACTACATTGAGCCCAAGGACACATAATAAGGCAATAAGCGAGTATACCGAGGATATGTATAAATGCCGCTGCCTTGCGGGCGTGGGAACAAAAAGCGAGCTTTTTAACATCAGCGCGGCAATAACGGACAGCCTGCGTGAGATAAAAACGGTTTTTAAGGACAGCAGCGGCAAAGAGTACGGCAATGTTTACCGCGAGGATACAAACGGCGTTAAGGTGTACAAGAAGTTTGACGGGACGGAATATCCCGATATTGTTTTTAAGGTGTACCAAAGCGAGCAGGAGGCGGACGCGGATGCTTTAAATATGCCCGACGGCTCTGTCGGGATAATAAAAAAGAATTAAGAAAGAGGGTTGAATAAATGGCAGATGTA
>CAMVJD010000101.1 GCA_947167715.1 uncultured Eubacteriaceae bacterium | reverse complement strand
CTTATGATATATGTTGAACCTGCTTACCCCGGTTACAATACCGCTGCCACACTTGACGGCACCATAAACGATATGTCTGCTTTTTCGGGTTATGATTCGCTGACGGGTTACAGCTATATCTTCAAAGATTTTACCATACCCGAAGACCAGACAGGTACAAGGATAATGTCGCCCTATCTTGCAAGGACTGTGAAGGCGCCTGTGATGGGCGAAGAACCCGCAGCGGGTTTTAATTTACTTGATTCAAGAACACAAAGAGCGGTAAACCAAATGTATTCCGTTTCGGAATGGTCGTGGACGCCAAATGACAGCACTTTTGAAATAAATAAGTCCTATACCGTTTCCGCGAAACTTACCGCAAACGACAATTATTTCTTCAGCCCGTTTGAGCCGATGATGCTAAACGGCAGTCCTGTTGAGATAATTTCCGCCTCATACAATGACGGCGGCAGTATTGTCTTTTCTTACACTTTTACCGCAAAGGGAGATGTTGACCAAAACGGTGTTGTGGATAAAGCCGATGCAGCATATTTACTTAAATATTTAAGCGGAACAGGCACTCTTTCCGATAAACAATTTGCGGCGGCTGATGTTTATGAAGACAGCAAAGTTGATATGCGTGATGCAATACATATACTAAAAAATATAAAACGGTAAAAATAAAAGGGGGAAAATACAATGAACATCAAAAAAAAGATATTTGCCGTATTTTTTGCTGTCACAGCGGTCATGCTGATGCAGTCAGCGGCATTTGCATATACGGGCAGCGGCACGGAAAGCGATCCCTATATCATTACCGATTATAAGGAATTTGCCGATCTGTCAAAAGCAAATATTTCAACAACCGCCACTCCAAAAGAAAAATGGTATAAACTCGGCTGTGATATATCTGCCGAAGACGACACCAACAATACTTATGCGATACTGATAGGAAACAATGTGGATTACGAGTCATATATGCACCTTGACCTTGCAGGATATACAATGAGCAGAACAGCAATAACCACCGACCCCGGTATGTTTCGATTGCAGGCAGGTAAACTGTTTATTGATGACAGCGAGGGCACAGGCAGGATAGAATGTCAGATAGGGATCACCGATACCCCGAAAACGACTGCGGATACGGGAGCTATTTTCCATTTAAAAAGCAACTCCTATTTCTATGCAACGACAGAACTTATTATAAACGGCGGCACTTTCAGCACGCCAAACAATAAATACCCTTGTATAAAGGCGTACTCCGCAAACGGTACAATAAGGATAAATGACGGCACATTTCTCAACGGACCCGTGGAAACGGCGGTAGATGCAAATTATAACGCCAAAACAAAAACTTATATAAAAGGCGGTTCTTTCTCAATACTGAGACTTTCCGACCTCGGAGAAACAATAATATACGACTGTATTGTGACCGAAAAAATATTTTCATCCAATTCATTGCTTAAATATATGATAGCTTCAAATTCAACCGTGACCTGCAACGGCTCGGCGGTAACGGACCTTAATGTTCAAGGCAAGGAAGGCTATATTGTCATAACCAGTCCCGACAAGCATACCGTTACATTTCGTTCAAACGGCGCAGACGGCGAAATGCCCAATGCAAGAGCCTATACAGGTGATACTTTTACTTTCCCCGAGTGTAAATTTACAGCCCCCGAGGGACATTACTTTAATAATTGGCTGTATAACGGACAATATTATTCCGTCGGGGATACGCTTACAGTTTCGGGGGATATGACAGTTACAGCTCAGTGGGAACCGAAAAAATATATAGTATCCTTTGCCACGGGCGGTGTTTATACCGAACCCGAACAGATCGTACCATACGGCAGTACGGCATCAAAGCCCGATGTCCCGTATTGCTATAACGGCAAGTATGTGGATCGTTGGGATACCGCACTCGGAAATGAGTTTGATTTCAGTACAAAAATAACCGAAAATATATTTTTATATGCACATTGGGTCGATATAAGCAATACTATCACGGGTCTTACCAATAAAAAAACTTACACTGTATATTACGGCGATCCCGTGGTTTTAAGCGAATCCAAGACCCGAAATGACAGCACACTTTGGTCTGTTACCGTTGGCGGCAGGACGATCCCCGTAGAAACGCTTTCGACAAATACAAGTTCTGCTTGTATTATCCCCGCTGATGCGGCAGCGTTTGTAGGCAAAAGTGTTGCAGCAGTATTTACCAAAACCACAACTACAAACGGAAGAAGTTTTACAACTACTACTCAAATATATCTGAACTATGTTTACAAGCAGGGCGACATCAATGGCAGCGGCGATATCGACAGCGAAGATGCGGCAATGCTGTTAAAGCACATAAGCGGAAAGGAAGCGCTTGACAGCGAAGTTCTTAAACGCGGCGATATGAATTATGACAGCAAATATGATATGCTTGATGTAATAGCAATACTCAATAAAGCCGCTTGATCACAGTTGATACAGCGGATATACGAAAACAAGGGTGGCACCGCAAAAAATGCAGAGATAATTGCATTTTTGAAATAAATTGTAATTGACATAAGTATATAAAATGGAGTATGATTCATATAAGGGCATCTCTAAAAATTGCTTTTAAGCAGAACGCAGAAGGATTTTTCGAGAGCAAGAAAAACGACCGAAAGCATAGCAGAAAAGCTATGTTGAGGGAGTTTGACGAAGTTATCGGGAAATCCGTCAAGTTATGCAAATAATGAATTTTTAGAGGTGCCCATAAGCGATAATTTTATACTATATGATTTTAGGGAGGCGAATATATGGACATTGATATTCTTTTGATTTTGCAGGGATTCAGAAACGGTGTCGGTGCTTGTCTGGTAGATTTCATGACAAAAATGAGTTTCATCGGTGAAATGAATACGGTACTGATCATAATAGCACTAATCTACTGGTGTGTCAACAAAAAATTCGGTAACTACCTTTTAATGGGCTGGAGCGGTAACAGAGTGGTCAACGGGTTGCTGAAGGTGACAGCCTGCGTTTATCGTCCGTGGATCAGAGATGCACGCATCGTACCCGACAGTGACGCACTGGCTTCGGCAACAGGTTATTCTTTCCCAAGCGGACATAGTATGAACGCTGCTTCTCTATACGGCGGGGCCGCTATTCGCAAAGAACTTTCCAAAGTGCTTCGCATTGTGTTGGGTCTTATTGCCGTACTTATTGCACTCAGCCGCAATTTTTTGGGTGTGCATACACCGCAGGATATTCTGGTAGGTTTGGGCGCAGGCCTGCTCGTGATGTGGCTGACAGGCAAGCTTATCGTATGGATAGATAAAGATCCGAAAAAAGACATAATAGTTGTGTGTGTCGGTATCGCTATTTCCGTTGCTGTTGCGGTATTTGCTGCATTTAAGTCCTATCCTGTGGATTATGACGAAGCAGGCAAACTGTTGGTAGACGGTGCAAAAATGGCCAACGACACTTACAAAGGTGTTGGTTGGTGCGTTGGTTTTTGGGTAGGTTGGATCCTGGAAAAGCGATATGTCAATTTTTCAACCGACATCCCTTTAATGACAAGGATGACAAGACTGACAACAGGGCTTTTAAGCTATTATGCCGTCAGCCTTATTCTTTCGCCCTTGTTCAAAAGCCTGATACCCGGTGTTTGCGGTACGATCATATCCTGTTTTATACAGATGTTCTATGTGTCGTTCATTTTTCCCTTGTGTATAAAACATTTTGAACGTACTTCGACATCAACAAAGTAACATTTTTTTATCACGATATTACAAGTCAATGATATTCGTATTCCGCAGAAATAAATTTCTGCTACACAAGCCGAAAC
>CAMVJD010000100.1 GCA_947167715.1 uncultured Eubacteriaceae bacterium | reverse complement strand
CTATCATTTCGGGGTCTTTTGCGGGTCTGCCAAAGTGGCTGCAATAGCTGTCTTTAACAAGATCGTAAATAAAATTGAAAGAAATTGCGGAATTTATTAATTTTAGTATATGTTTTTCGGGAATTTTGTGGTATAATGTTGAATAGAAGTTAAGTTGTTTAGCTTCTCTATTGAGCATAAAAGTCATCTCCTTGCGTTTTTTTGTTTTGCAACTTAATTATAACACAAATCTGATGACTTTTGTGCTTTTTTATTCAAAAATTTTGGAGAATGGGGACTTTTTCACTGGTCTCGAACTGTCCCCTGTATGACTCAGAGAACCGTCCTCTGTATGACTATGCGGTAAAGAGTATCGGAGGTATCTATATGAGAAAAAACAGATTTTCAATATTTGCGGTGGTGTTCTTCCTGTTTTGCATACTTAACACGGTTTGTTCCTGTGCTGCGGAAATAGAACTGAAAACAAAGTCTACATACAGACCGCTGACAGGCGAAGATGCCGATTGTTATTTTTATACGAACAATGAGGCGAAATGGAGCAAGGCAGAAATAGAGGTCTTATATAATGCAAATGTAATGAAATTTATTTCCGCCGAAGGATGCGAGGATACGGTAACAGAATATAAGCAAAACGATGATAAGATAAGCCTTAAGCTTGAAAAAGCCGAAAATGCTTTGCAGACAACAGGCGAAACGGCAGTTTTGCATTTCAAGGCCAAGGCTGTTGGCTTGGGGTATGTAAAGTTTTTATCGGTAAGGTTTTATGACAAAAGCGGAAAAGAACTTAGTGTTCATTCAAAAGACCGTTATATCGATATTTACGAAAACAATAAAAAACAAAATTATGAGTATAATGAAAACGGCGGTTCGGTCGTTTATGCGACTGTCGCTCCCGTTGAGGTAACGATAGGAGATCCGCTGGTATATATTTTCGGTACACCTGTCGGCGATCCCAATGACCCGGCACCATATATTCAATATTCAACAAACAGTATGCTTGTTCCCCTGCGTATGGTCACGGCTGCAATATGTGGATTTGATACCGAAAATATCAACTCATCATCCGCTGTAAGATGGGATGCCGAAACACGGACGGCAACCGTGATCGCAGACGGGAAAACGATAGAATTTTGTGAAAACGATACAAATATGAAAATCAACGGGACAGTTGTTTCTATGGAGTATGGAGTATATCCGGAAATAAAAGACGGCAGGATGTTTGTTCCTTTAAGGGAACTTGCATTTGCACTTGGTGTGACGATAAAATGGGATGCTGAGACCCAAACTGCCACATTCAATCATTGGTAATTGTATTGATTTGCAAAATTAAAAAATATTTTTCAAAAAAATGGGGAAACTCAAAAAAGTAAAAAAACGGTTGACAACCATAAAAATTAATGCTATAATAAATTCGAATTTGATACTGTCATAACACGGTGATAAGGAGTAGTAGCCTGCAAAGATATTTCAGAGAGCCAATGGGTGGTGCGAATTGGTATATTAATGTAAGTGAACTCGCCTTTGAGTGGCTTGGCTGAACTTTCAGTAGGTCAGGACGGATGCCGACCGATACAGCGGCAAGGATATCGGCTTTTATGCCCGTATCCGATGAGTGCGCCGCGCTGCGGCGAAGTAAAGTGGTACCGCGAAGTTATGCCTTTCGTCTTTATGTTTTGACGAAAGGCTTTTATAATTTTAAAAAGGAGAAATTATTATGAATTTTCAAAAGTACAGAGCATATCCCACAATGAATATGCCAAACAGAAAATGGCCAAATAATGTTATAACAAAGGCACCTATCTGGTGCAGCGTAGACTTGCGCGACGGCAATCAGGCGCTTGAAAAGCCCATGAACCTTGAGCAGAAGATAGAATTTTTCAAATACCTTGTAAAAATAGGTTTTAAGGAAATAGAGGTAGGTTTCCCCGCAGCCAGCGAGACCGAGTACGAGTTTTGCCGTGTGCTTATCGAGCAAGATCTGATACCCGATGATGTGGTCATACAGGTGCTTACACAAAGCCGCGAGCATATAATAAAGCGCACCTACGAGGCCTTAAAGGGCGTTAAAAAGGCAATAGTTCACCTTTACAACTCGACCTCGACACTTCAGAGGGATGTTGTATTTAATATGGATAAAAAGGAAATAACCGATCTTGCGGTATTCGGTGCTAAAATGGTAAAGGATCTTGCCGAGGAATACGGTAAGGAGCATTTCAGCTTTGAGTATTCGCCCGAGAGCTTTACCGGCACGGAGATGGACTATGCGGCAGAAATTTGCAATGCAGTTTTGGATGTATGGCAGCCCACACCCGATAACAAGGTAATAATCAACCTGCCCAATACCGTTGAAATGGCTACGCCCAATGTATATGCAGACCAGATAGAATATATGTGCGAGCATCTTAAATATCGTGAAAACGTGCTTGTAAGCCTGCACGCGCATAATGACCGCGGTACGGCCGTAGCTGACAGCGAGCTTGGCGTTATGGCGGGCGCGGACAGGGTAGAGGGTACCTTATTTGGCAACGGCGAAAGAACGGGCAACGCGGATATCCTTGTAATGGCGCTTAATATGTTCAGTCAGGGCGTAGACCCGCAGCTTGATTTCAGCAGCATAAACGATACTATCGAGATTTACGAATCCTCGACACTTATGCAGGTGCATCCCCGTCATCCCTATGCGGGCGAGCTGGTTTATACTGCTTTCTCGGGCTCTCATCAGGACGCTATCAAAAAGGGTATGGCAAAAATGGTGGAGCATCCCGACCGCTGGGAGGTTCCCTATCTTCCTATCGACCCCTTGGATGTGGGCAGAAATTACGACCCCATTATCCGCATAAACAGCCAGTCGGGAAAGGGTGGTGTAGCTTATATTCTGGAAACAAATTATTCGCTTACCGTACCCAAGACTATGCAGCAGGATTTCGGACCTATCGTTACAGCCGAGTCTGTTAGAAAGGATAAGGAGCTTACACCCTCCGAAATTTACGATTTGTTCCTGGATACCTACTATGTGCGCGAGCCTATGAAGGTTGAATATTATACCGAGCATGCTACCGACGATAAGGTAGAGATATCCGTTCGCCTTATTATAAACGGCGAGGAAAAGACCTTTGAGGGCGAAGGCAACGGTATTGTTGATGCGTTCTGCAAAATACTTAACAGGGAATTCGGCTTAAGCTTTAATGTAGCGCATTACAGCGAGCACGCTATGGAATACGGTAATGCTTCAAAGGCTATTACATATATCCAGATTTTCGATTCGGAACAGAAGGCGCATTTTGGCGTAGGTATAAGCACAAATATTGCTAAATCATCCCTGCGCGCTATTATGAGTGCTGTTAATAAAATAGGTAAGTAATATGCTTGAAATGTTTGTAGACGGCGAGCTGCAGCCTGCGCTTTATATTATGGTGGCTGTGTTTGCGCTGGTGATATTATTGCTTTGGTTTGGCGGTGTGCCGTATCTTATGTTAAAATTCGGCAGACCAAAAAGCCGTAATAAGTTTTTTTGGGTCATGGTCTTTTATACCTTTGCGGTCATGGGACTTCATATACTATATCTTTATCTGTGCTGTATTTATGACAACGGCTATTCGTTAAGCGGCTATACTTCGGAGCTTGGCAGGGCGTTTTATATCCTTGCCGCGGTGGAATTTACGCTTTTTGCGGCGGCGGGTCTTATAAGCTTTAATGTTTTTAAGCATACCAATGTTGCAGATGTTGTGCTGCCTGCTGAATACAGGCATATACGCCCCGTTAAGGCCAAGGTGACAAGCATTGATGAAAAAACCGTGGTTGAATACAACGGCAAAGAGTATAAAATGAGCAAAAACTTTAGATTTCGCCTGCGCGATACCGTAAAGGTAAGATTGATAGAGGACAGAGAAAATTGCTATCTGGCATAATTAAAAGGGCTTTTCATTGCGAAAGGCCCTTTTAACAAACTAAGGAAGTCCCCCGCTTCTAAAGCGGGGGGTGCTTACTTAAAATTCA
>CAMVJD010000099.1 GCA_947167715.1 uncultured Eubacteriaceae bacterium | reverse complement strand
TTTTAAGTAAGCACCCCCGCTTTAGAAGCGGGGGACTTCCTTAGTTTGTTAAAAAGTTTTATGTTGCCTATAGCCATATTTATGTTTTCAAGCATTTCCGTATAACGCTCATATGTCTTTGGCGCAAGCTGCGGAGGTCTGTTGTTATTCAGCCACATCGTTGAATACTGCTCAAATGTAGTATTGGTATCAAAAACCTTGTTTTGCTTTACCTTGTCCTCAAACAGCACTATCTGACGTTCAAGTTCTTTCTTTATCGCTTTTTCGTTCATTCCCTGTTCGGGCTTCCATGTCATACGTTTTTCGATCTGTCTGCCATATCTGTCATAGCCCGCATAGGCACGAATGTTATAGCTTACCTCTCCCGATTTGGAGATATATTTTTTTACCGTTGCCATATACTCACCCCCTTAGCCCAATGCTCTTATAGGACGTTTATATTTTCCTTCTTCTCTTCTGATAGGAATTATGGGTAAATCTTCAGGTTTTTCTTCTCTCTTGTCGCCTGTTTTGAGATACTCCATAAGTACATCCCAATTGATAAGATGCTTGTTGCCTATTCTGCAAGTAGGAATAACACCTGCCTTACAGATATAACGTAAATGATTAAGTGACAGACCTATATTCTCTTTTTGACACCTTTTATAAGTTGCCGTAATGTTGTTCATTAAAGGTTCTTTATTATCCATATATATATGCCCCTTTCTTTTATACTGTAATCAATTCGTTACCGTACTTATGATATATATTTCAAAATCATATAAAGTACACTGTCACAAAAGACTGACTTCAAATATCTTCTTATGACATTAACTATTGGTTATATTGTGTATAAAATTAAAATCCGAGCATAATGAACAGCAAGAGCATTTGACACCTCAAGGTGATTACCTTGAATAAATTATCTCTGTGTTATATGTCATATATATTTTTAAAACGCAATGAACAATATGAAATTTTCTATGATCTTCAGGGCAAAAAACGCGGTTGGTAAATTATTTTTTTACATAAAAAAACGTGATATTTATCATACTTAAACGCATATATTTTTAAATTTTTAGATTTTCCCAACTTCTGTCTTTACACTTTTCGCGAAATATGGTATCCTATATTTAAGGAAACGCTCGGTTTTGGAAAGATTGACAGGAGGTATCGTATATGGAAAAAGAGCAGGAAAAGAAAATGCGTGAGCTTTCGGTGGCAGGCTGTGAAGTTATAGGCGAGGGCGCTGTCGGAAAAGTGTATCGGCTTGATGATGAGACAATAATCAAGGTTTTTGCGCCCGGGGTGCCGCTTGAAGTTGTGCAGGAGGAAAAGCGTATTGCAAAAAATGCGTTTGTTGCGGGCGTTCCTACCGCCATATCTTTTGATGTTGTAAAGGTGGGCGAAAGCTACGGTGCGGTCTATGAGATGCTGCGTGCGAAAACGCTTTCCGCATTTATAAGGGAAAATCCCGATCGTGCAGCCGAAATGGGCAAAAGAATGGGGCGCTTGCTAAAGGAACTCCACAAGATAGAAGTTGATACAAATAAGTTTGTTGATGTACGCGCCTTGTTCAAAGAGCGTGTGCGCCGTATGGAGAAGTTTCTTACAAAAGAAGAGACCGATAAGCTTACGGCGGTTTACGACTGTCTTGATGAGCGAAATACCGTAATGCACGGTGATTTTCACCCTAAAAATGTTATGTATTCGGAAAAAAATGACGAGCTTCTTTTTATCGACCTTGCCGATATGGGTTACGGACATCCGCTTCTTGACCTCGGCGCGACCTGCCTTGTAATGGAGGTGTTCGGACGGGCTACTCCCGAACGTTCGCCACATTTTATTGGGCTTGAATACAAAACCTCACTTGAGATCTGGGGGAATATACTGTCGGAATACTTTGACGCAGCCGATATAAAAGAAGCGAAGATACTTGCGGATATTTACGGACAGGCTAAATTTGCGCTTTTCCCTGCAATTATCCCGAATATGCCCCAAAATGATGTAATGGGCTTTGTGATGGGCGCAAGAGCAAGAGGATTTTTGAATAAGGATCTTGACATTACACCTGCGTTAAAAACGAGCCTGAAATTTTAAGGGATGTCATACAGGGGAGGCTTTGCTGTGACTCATACACAAAACTGTCCCCTGTATGACTTAGGAAAGAAGGGTGGGGGTGTACAAATATGTTTAAATTATTGATGAATTTTATGGCTGTATGTTCTGTTTGTATAGTGTGTTTTTTACTATCGGGTTGTTCGGGTCATCCTAACTCAAATTCGTCAACAATAACGGGAAATACGCAAAA
The DNA here is from genome assembly GCA_947167715.1 of uncultured Eubacteriaceae bacterium. Taxonomy (GTDB): domain Bacteria; phylum Bacillota; class Clostridia; order Lachnospirales; family CAG-274; genus RGIG4310. Next base: position 2,283 of record CAMVJD010000099.1, on the reverse strand, counting down.
TTCCTCAATACCTAATACTAAGGCTAACAGCAATAGTAATCAAAATTTAGTTGATGGCGATGCAAGTGAAATTAATGCACAAGAACAATACGATATTATTATTAAGGCGTTTATGTCAAAAGATGTTTTGGCTATCAAGAATGTGTTTTGCGATAAGGTGAAACAAACGCATAATTTAGATGAAGAGATATCAACAGCCATTCGGTTTATTAAGGGTAATATTGTCTCATATAAAACAAAGAAAAATGTCGGTATCAATGGCGCAAGCGTTGAAGATGGCGTCTATGTTGATATTTATGCCGAACCGTGGATAGATGACGTAAAAACAAATACAGGGGAAAGTTATAGAATATATTTCTTTTCAAGATTAAAATATCCGGATGCTCCCGATGAAGTTGGCGTACAAGAAATTGAAATACAAAATCTCAATGGCGACTCTTATACAATTGGAGAATATTTTGAAAGCAACTATGGGGTATAATTGAGAAAAAATGAAATATTTGAAAAGAACGATAGCAACTGGTGATTTAGGAAGAAAGGTGTGGCATTGAAAGCTGCTTATTTGTTGATTGTGGATGAGGACACAAAATAAAAGCACTTGCAAGAGATGTATTAAATTCATCCCCGCAAGTGCTTTTTCATTATGGTATTGAATTATCAATATTTTGCTGCACTTTATGGTTTATATTTTGATTGTTTACATCAACGGATATTCAAAACACACATCATATAATTGCCACCCGACATATCTTGTCATAATTTCTCGATCTGAATACCGCTTTGTGTGTCAATCTCGTGTCAAACACGACACATTAACTCTTGAACTTACGAATATAAGCTGCTTTCAAGAGTCATTATCTACAAATTGAAATTTATCGTTCCCATAATCCCGCACCCAATATAAAACCGCAGACTTCAAATTAAAAAACCTTGCAATCGGCTTGATCACAAGGTTTGAAGAATTGCGGAGGCCGGATTTGAACCAACGACCTTCGGGGTCTATAAAAAAATTCACAAAACTCAACACACCTTTATAAAGTGCGTTTTTATCATATTTTTTGAATTTAGAGTACCATATTTTCTGATGTCATATCGTACTACTGTGGGAAAAATGTGGGAAAACAACAATCACCCTCCGTATAACCCCGCTCTGTCATTTAATACAAGCATACGCAGCAAGTCATAAGAAATGTTTAAGTTTTCGCCGTCGCCATACAAATATTCATACCTTATCAACTTTTCAACCGTGGCCTTGCCCCACTCTGGTATCTCGTCAAATTTAGTATACACCTTTTCCCTGCGGTTTTCAAATTCTTTTTTTAATTTTTCAAATTCTGCTTCCAGTTTTTTTAATTCTTCCATATTTACACCTTCTTTTTTAATAAGTCGTTTAAAGTCCAGCCACTCCTTCTCATTGCGTACCCAGGGTTCGGGGCACTCTTTCCCGCACACATCAAAATGCCTCACAACCCTTTCAGTCGGCACATTGTACTTATCCATAAGCCACTTTACCAGTTTTGCGGCGTTCTGCTTGGTCTTTTCGGTAATAACACACTTTCCGTCCACATAGTCCGAGCACATTTCAACACCTAAGCTGTTGCTGTTGCGGCAGCCGCATTTAAGTGTCATACCTGGTGTCTGGCAATGCCAAGCAATGTACTCATCGGGCACGGACTGTGTTGCGCTGTCTTCATCCACAAAGTAATGCGCCGAAGCTCCTACAGCTTCTCTTGCAAAATACTTCCCATTACCCGTATCGGTATCGCCGTCGTTACCAGTATAGTGAAGCACTATCCACTTAATATCGCTTAAAGCCCTCTTTTTGCCGTAGTTGGCGGGGTTTGCAAAATTTTTGTACAAAGGCAGATCTAAGTCACTCATCATCCTCGCTCCTTTCTTTTAAAACATCTATCGCTTTTTCTATCACCTTTGGCATCGGAATACCCATCAGTCCCGCATTTTCAACGATGCTTATTGCCTCGTTTGCAATAAAGGCTATCGTCGCCGCATTTCTTATAAACCCAAGCCCCGTCACCACATCAAGCCTGTACGCCACCAGCACCACCAAAAGCATTACGCCCTTTTTGCAAAGACCCTTAAGCCCGGCATTACTTTCAAGGGCGCCGTTATCGCTTTTTTTTGACTTATGGAAAACTCCGGCCACAATAAGCCCCGTTACGTAATCTATCGCCATAAAAATTATAAGCGTGGATATTGCACTGTCCCAGCCTCCGAACAGCTTTGCAAATATGCTTCCCATAACGCCCACTAATGTGCAAACGC
>CAMVJD010000098.1 GCA_947167715.1 uncultured Eubacteriaceae bacterium | reverse complement strand
GCTTGCTTGCTTGCTTGCTTGCTTGCTTGCTTGCTTGCTTGCTTGCTTGCTTGAGAATACACTCTTTTGCATAACTTGTCAACCCCCTTTTGTAAATTTTTACAAGTTTATTTTACACCCAAAGGGTAAACAATGCAAGTGTTAATTTTGCAATTTTAAAATTAACATAAAGGCTGCACCCGTCATTCATATATGCTGACGGGTACAGCCGAAATAATACAATATATACCTATTTAAGCGTAAGAACAGGATTTTTAAGCAATCCGTTCATAACGTCTCCAATTATTGGGGTCAATGATATTCGTATTCCGCAGAAATAAATTTCTGCTACATACTCATAACCAACGGAATTGCAAGCAATTCCAAATTCAGTGGGAGCTTGGACTCCCACTGAATTTTAAGTAAGCACCCCCGCTTTAGAAGCGGGGGACTTCCTTAGTTGGTTAAAAGCGGTAAAATAAACTGCGTTATAGTAAAAGACCTTTCAAGGCTGGGCAGAGAATACAACGAAACATTTACATACCTGCGGAAAGTTTTTCCTGCATTGGGTGTACGCTTCATTGCCATAAACGATAACATTGATACGGCGAAAGAGGCAATAACAAACGATTTGTCAATATCTTTCAAAGGTGTTATGAATGACGAATACTGCCGCGATATATCCATAAAAACAAGAACGGCATTGAACATCAAAAGAAAAAACGGCGATTATGTGGGTGCAACACCCGTTTATGGCTACAAAAAGTCAGAAGAAAATAATAACCGGCTCGTTATTGATGATTATGCCGCAAGCATCGTAAAGGATATATTCAAGATGCGTATCGACGGCATAAGTGCCGATAAAATTGCGGCACAACTCAATGATAAGGGCGTACTTTCTCCGAGAGAATATAAGAAAGACAACAATATACCTCTTCCGAGAAACGGCTACTGCGACAAAGCCAATTCCAAATGGTCGGCTACTACAATAATCCGTATACTCAAAGATGAGATCTACACCGGTAAACTCATTCAGGGCAAGCAAGGCACACCGAATTACAAAATCAAAGAACTTGTCAAGCGTTCCGAGGACGAACTTTTCATTACCGAAAACGCCCACGAGGCTATAATCAGCAAACACGATTTTGACCTTGTTCAAAAGCTGATGCAGCTGGACACAAGAATATCTCCCAAAACAGACAGATTACATCTGTTTTCGGGAATGCTTATTTGCGGCTGCTGCGGCAATCGTATGACCCGAAAAACCGTCGCTTACAAGGGGAATAAATATTTTTACTACTACTGCCCCACAGGAAAAAAGAACGGATGCAAGGGCGAAAATATGGTCAAGGAAGATGATCTGACCGAATGTGTGACCGAAAGCATACAAGCATATATCAAAAATGTGACCTCATTGCAGGATGTGTTGTCGGGCATTGACAGCTCGGCGATAAATGCCGAAAGATGCGGCAGAATAAAAACGCAGATAGCCGAGATCCAGAAACAGCTGAAAAAGACAGCCGATTTTAAGTCTACTCTTTACGAAAACTTTATTTCGGGCATTCTCGATAAAGACGATTACAAAGCCTTAAAAGCCACATATTCAAAAGACGAACAGAAATTAAACGATACTATAAAAACATTGGAGTCGGAACTTGATGAATGTGTGAATAACACTTCAAAAAAGGCTTTGTGGACAGAACACTTCAAACAGTTTGAAAACATATCGGAATTAGACCGAAACATAGTTGTTCAGCTTATTGTAAGCATAAAGATATTTGACAAAACTCATTTACAGATAACCTATAACTTTGAAGATGAATACGAACAGGCATTATCTGTATTGGAAGATATGACGGAGGCGGTATAAATGGCAAGGAAAAGCAGAAAAAATATTACGATCAACAGCGAACCCGAAATAAAAACAACCTTTTGCATAAGGACGGCACGATATATAAGATTATCGGTCGAGGACAGCGACAACAAGGGCAATTCTATTGAAAACCAAAGTCTGATACTCGATGATTATATCGCTTTACACCCAAATATGAAAACGGTCGATACATACATTGACAACGGCGTATCGGGAACAACTTTCAAAAGACCCGAATTTCAAAGGCTGATAGACGATATTGAAGCCAACAAAGTAGACTGCGTTATCGTAAAAGACCTTTCAAGGCTCGGCAGAAATTATTTAGATATGGGCTTTTATATTGATAAATACTTTCCCGAACATAAAGTAAGGCTCATTGCGATAAACGACAACTATGACAGCGATGCTCCAAAAAGTACGGACAGTATGCTTGTGGCACTAAAAAATATCATCAACGAAGCCTACGCTTTGGATATTGGTAAAAAGATAAAAACGCAGGCAAGACAAGCTATGCGCGAGGGACAGTATGTTGCTTCAACTCCTTGTTACGGGTATTTAAAAGACCCCAATGATTGCCATAAACTTATTGTAAATCCGGAAACAGCACCGATCGTAAAAATCATATATGAGTGGTTTGTGGGTGGTATGTCAACAAACGAGATATGCTTACAGCTTGTAGCAAGGAATATCCCTACCCCCAGCGTTTACGGTCACAATAAAGGCTACTTGTCATCAAAAAAAGTCGGCTGCGGAAAATGGAATACTCGTACAATACAGCGGATTTTATGTCAGGAAGTTTATACGGGCAAGTTAGTTCAAGGCAAGACCGATACCGTAGAACATAATCAGCTCCCGCAGGATAAAAGCAAATGGATAGTTGTTGAGAATACACACGAAGCTATCATCTCGCAGGAATTGTTTGACAAGGCACAGGCAAGAACAGCCGAAATAAAGGCTGAACACGCAAAGAAGCCTTTGAACCCTTATACCGAAAACATATTTAGGGGTAAAATATTCTGCGGTCATTGCGGCAGACCTTTACATAGAAACAGGCATATACGAAAAACCACAGCTGACAGATACTTTTTTACTTGTCTTACAAATACTCGTTATGAACGCGGTGCTTGCGAAAGTGGTTCTATATATGAAGATGAACTGTTATCGGTGGTCTTGGAATCATTAAAAGTGCAGGCAGGCATACTGATAGGCAAGAAAAATATGCTTGCAGATACAATATCGGATGCAGATATAACTATGATGCAGGAAAGCAAAATAAAGCGTTTAAAGGCTTTTATATCAAAAAATCAGAACTTTTTAAGCAGTCTGTACGAAAACCTTGTAAACGGCATTATCACCCCCGATGAGTATCAGGAAATGCGTAAAAGCTATGGCGATAAAATATCCGAAGCTGTCAGGTCTATACACGAAATAGAAAACAAGAAAAAAGTGCTGGAAAACGAACACCGCCGTTATCTTGAAATGAATAATACCATTGAAAAATTGCTTGACAGCGGAAAATTCACAAAAGAGATCGTAGACAAACTTGTAAGCAGAATAGCCATATACAACGGCAAGCGTGTTGAAATAACTTTTAACTTTGAAAATGAGTTTGAAAGCGAGGCGGCAGCAAATGAGTAAATATGTTATTGCACTTTATATCCGCCTTTCAATCGAAGATATAAAGGTCGAGAGTATGAGTATAGACTCCCAAAAGGCTTTATTACATAAATATGCCGAAGGTCTTGCAGAAGATACCGAAATAATCGAATATGTGGACAACGGACACACAGGCTTGAATTTTGAACGCCCTGCGGTGCAGGAACTGCTTAATGATGTGCAGCATCATAAAATAAACTGCATCATCGTAAAGGATTTTTCAAGGTTTGGCAGAAACAGTATAGAGGTAGGCTATTTCACACAGCAGGTATTTCCGCTGTACAATGTACGCTTTATATCCGTAGCCGATTGCTATGACAGCAACGAACACAAAGGCGACACGGGCGGTATGGAAGTGTCGGTAAAATACCTCGTAAACGAATTTTACAGCCGAGACTTGTCTATGAAAACCAGAACGGCTAAATATGCAAAGATGCGGCGAGGAGAATACTATTCAAACAATTATCCATACGGTTATTTATCGGATAACAACGGAAAGCCCGTTATAGACAAAGCTGTTGCATATATAGTCAAAATGATTTTCGACCTTACTATTGAGGGAAAATCGGCACAGGATATTGCAACGATCCTTTATAAAATGAATATTTCTTCGCCCGGACAATATAAGGCACAAAGAGGAAAAACAGGCTATAACATATCGAACTGCAAGAATTGGTCACGAAATTCTATCCTTAATATTCTGAAAAACGAAATGTATATGGGGATGTATATAGCACGTAAGCAAGTGGTTCAGGATATTGGAAGCCGTAAAATGGTAAAACTTGATGAAAAAGATTGGATAAAAATTCCTAACCACTTTCCCGCAATAGTTTCGGAAGACGTATTCCATAAAGCCAACGAGGTCAGGCGCAAGGTAAAAATAACATCAACGACTTCACAAAGCTACCCATTACGCGGAAAAGTCTATTGCGGATGTTGCAATCATAATCTGCACTATATGAAAAGAATAAAACCCATTTACGCTTGCAGATACACTGTGTATGACGAAAACGAGCCTTGTTATATGTTTGATATAACGATAGAGGAATTACAAGGCATCCTGTTCGATATAGCATACAACAGGTCGAAAGAAATATTAGAGGCTTTCAATAAAAGCAACGGAAACGAAGCACACAACGACAGCGATCAGGTTTCCGAAATTGAAAAGAAAATAGCCGAATATCAGCAAAAAAAACAAAAGCTATATGAAAAATTTGTATCGGAAGAAATAAGTCTTGATAAATTTAAGTCTCTGAAAGAGCAATACAATGATGAAATATATCACTGCGAACAGCAAAGAACAATCAG
>CAMVJD010000097.1 GCA_947167715.1 uncultured Eubacteriaceae bacterium | reverse complement strand
CTTTTGTATCCCGCTTTCCCGTCGGCTCCGCAAAAGATAGACCTATAGACCTCATCTGTCTTTATTTCTATCCCCGCATTGTATATTTTAAGATAGCGCTGCCCAATATCTTGCATACGCATTGCCTCCGTGTATTTTTGAAAATCCTCCGCTGTTACGGGAATATCATTAAGCACGGAAATATGATGATATTTTGCCCCTGCGATATCGGGCTCGCGCATTACCGCGGTCTCCTGCGGCATCCTGAAATCAATAATATCACTCAAATGATATTTTTCTTCAAGCAGCCTTATAGCCTCCGCTTCGGCCTTATATAACGAGCCCGACCTTAGGACGGTATCGCGCTTTATCCTTTTGCCCTTATATCCGATATAGCCGCCAAGCTGCCTTGCATTCGGTACACCCTTTAAATCGATTTTTTGTGTTTTATGATCCATAACTTATCCTCAAATTATCAATACCATCTGCGTACCGCAGCCCGGTTTATTTTTCCACCAACTCGGCGACTATCTCAACACCGTCGGCAAGGTTTTTTGTATTTGCATCTATTATAACCTCGTCGCCTGCGGATATGCCCGACGCTATCTCGCTGTTTATATTTCCGCGGTGCGCCAGTACAACGGGCATTTCCTTTGCTATGCCCTTGTCGTTTATAAATACATAATATATCTCGCCGCGCTTGTACAATGCGCTGTTGGGCACTGTAAGGCCGCTGTCGGTACTGTATGTAACAAATTCGGCTTCAAGCTCGTAGCCGTCCTTAAGGTCGGTCACATCATCAAGTGTTATCACTACCTTAACGCGGTATTCATCATTGCCGAGCGCGGATGTGGTCTTTTCCGCATAGTCGTATATTTCGGCTATCGTACCCGAATATTCTCTTTTATCGTTTTTAAGCTTTTGTGTCAGCTTTACCTTATCGCCGACATTGATATACGGCTCCTCGTTTGTAAGGATATCTGCCTCGGCGCGCAGATCGGTCTCGGGCCTTATGACCGCCAGCACCTCACCCGCTTCAACGCGGTTTATCTTATCGGCGGGCAGGTCGGAAATAATGCCGTCGGCCTGTGCCTTTACGGTGCAGCGGGCTATCTTATCATCTATCTGTGTGATAAGGGTCTGCTTTTGTGCTATCTGCGTATTTGTGTTTACTTCGGCCAAAGTCAGCTTATCGTTTGAAAGCTGTGATTCAAGCGAATCGCGCTTTGCATAAATTTCCTTCAGCTGAATATCAAAATCCTCCTGTATTGATTTGTAATATTCATTATTTTCGCTGCTGCCTGCCGATGCTCTTTCAACTGCATCGTTATATTTTTGCAAAGCCTCGGTATAGCTGTTCTGCGCGGAATCATATTCATTTTGGGCGGTGTCCAGATCGTTTTTGGTAACAACGCCCGCATCAAAAAGCCGCTTTTTGTTTTCAAGCTCTGTTTTTTTGTAGTCGAGGTCTGTTTTTGCGGCATCAACGGCTGTTTTTAATACGTTGATATATGTTTCGGGAGATACCTCCATATTTTTTTCGTATTTTTTCTGCTTACGCGCATTTTCTATCTGTTCAAGCGCAACATCAAGCTCGCTGATGCTGTTTCTTATATCCTTTTTGTCATAGCTGTCGTTTTGCTTTGTTTCGTTAAGCTCCGCACGCAAAGAAGCTATCTCGTCATTAAGTGCCTGCTTTTCAAATTCAAGATCCTTGCTGCTTATCACCGCTATAACATCGCCTTTTTTTACAGATTGATTTTTCTTTACGTTTACGCTTATCACAGCACCCTCGGTCTCGCTCACGCAGTTTACGGTATCTCCGCTTTTTACATAAGCATTTTCGGTAAAGCTGTCCGTATATTCACTTGCCGCCACCTTCAGACAGCGTACCTCTATATCCTCGCTCAACGCCCAATAGATGCCGTAGCCTATGCCGCATACCGCCGCTATCCCGACAGCTGCTTTTAAAATTTTTGCTATAATATTCTTTTTCAATGTACTACTCCCTTTCTTTAAGGACATCGGTAAGTTCCATATTAAAGACATCCCTTATTATCAATATAACGGAAACCAAAGCAGATATGATACATACGGCAAGTGCCGCAATTACCATTATCGGGAATATCTGCATAGTCACTGTCTCGCTGTCGCTGCTTGCGGCAAACTCTATCACCCTGCACCAGCCGTATATACACGGTATGCCCATCAATATGCCGATGCAGAAATTTATCAGCTGTTCAAAAAAGATTATCTCGCTTATTTCGCGTTTGGTCATACCAAGCACCATAAGTGTACCGAACTCGTTTTTACGCTCTCTTATGCTTATACCCATAATATTGTATATCATCAGCACACCCGCTATTATTGAAAATACGGCAAGAAAATTCATTATCAGCACAACGGTGCTCATCATTTCCGCATAGCTGGCTTTCTGGTCTTCCTGCGTAAACATAAAAGCGATACTTCGCATTTTGCTTATCTGTGTTTTTATACTGTCCGTTTTGCCGGGGTCAGCGGATATCATAAACAGATTTGCCCTGTCTTTTACGGGAAAATATCCGGTTATGCCGTCCCCGTTTATATAGCTGTACATACCCGAGGCATTTTCTATTATCTGCACAACAGGCACTTCAACGGGCGAATTGGTATAGGTAAGGTCTTTGCACTCTATTTTTACGGTATCGCCCGATTTTACTTTTAGTTTTTTTGCCATATGGTGGCTCATTATAAGTCCGTCATCGCGCGGCTGATAATAATTGCCGTACCTGTCCATAATGCGCAGTATATCGGAATTGTTGTTAAGCACCATCAACGGCGCATATTCGTAATGGTTTGCTGCCGTCATTATCGTTGAATAGCTTGCCGCCGATTCTGCCTTGTAAACATCCTTCATATTTCTTAAAATGGCATCTGCATCATTGCGGTCTATAAACTCGGTAAGCTTTACCTTTATATCGTAGTTTTCTATTTTTCCGAACTGGTCGTTGACCATTTTATCTATAAGTAGATTATAGGAGCCGAATGCCGCTATACAAGAAAACGGAAACGCCACGGCAACCGCTATTATAATGCTTCGGCCCTTGTTTCTGAGCATTGATGTAAGGCCTATTTTTTGCCTTATGTTAAGCAGCTTGCCCATAAGCGGCGGTATCTTGAAATTTCCGCCCTTTGGTGCAGCCGCCCTCATACTTTCGGCGGGGTTTATTTTCATAACGCTGCTTACGCCCAGATAAACCGATATTACCGCGGTAACAAGCGATATAAGTATCGACATCACCCACGATGACAAATGCGGATAATAAGTTTGGTCGGGTAAATTAAAATATCCCACATCGTCAACATACAAAAATTTACCCATCATTTCCGCAGGCGCAAGAAACAGCACACCGCCCGCAAGGCCTATTACAACGGCCTGCTTCATATACTGAGTCAGTATTTCAAGATCGCTTGCGCCAAAGGCTTTCATAGTACCGATAAGTATCCTGTCCTTATCTATCATTTTTTTAAGAACTATGTAAAGCATAAATATCGTAACACCCATAAAAATAGTCGGAATGATAGATATTATAAGCGTATACATATCTATCTCTTCGACTATACCGGTATAGCTTTCCTGATTTTTTCTGTCGGTTATAGAGATCACGGAGTAAGGCTTAAGCGTTTGCTCTATGCTGTATCTTACATCCGAATATGCCGCACCGTCGGCAAGCCTGATGCCGATATTTGTTATCTCGCCCTTAACACCAAGCAGCTTTTCAAGCCCCTCCGTGCTCATTGCCGCTATATCGAATACGGAGCTGTCGGGGGAGGTCGCACTCTCGTCTGCCGTGCTTGTCATTCTTTCGGAGGAATAGGCAATGCCGCGGCAGGTCAATTTTTTTGTCTTGTTGTTGGCGATAACGGTTATCACATCGCCGTTTTGGATATTGTATATATCACACATTTTTTTGCTGATATAAATATCCGTGTCGCTCATATTGTCGGGCTCGGGTTCAAGCAAAAGCTTGTTCATATTGTCGTTTGGGCTGTAGGCCATTGCGTGTATGGTTATGATTTTTGTTTCGCCGTCACGCAAAAGGCGCATATTCCCTTCAAGACGGCCAAAGCAGCTGTCTACGCCCTCTATATCCTCCAGTATGCCTACCTTTTGTCTTGGCATGGATGCCACCTCGACAAAAACATCCGCAAAAGCCGTTTTTTCAAAGTATTCCGTGCTTTTTTCATCGAAAATAAGGTTAAAGTCGGTCATACCCGTGTATATAAGCGCGCCCATGGCAATTATAAGCACGGCACCTATATATGAGATTTTATTCTGCGCTATCGTGCGCAGAATATTTCTGAAAAATTTTTTCATTTATGCGCCTCACCTACCATTCCACTTCGTCGGGAGTAAGCGGCTTTTCGTTTATAACTACCTTTTCTATATGACCGTCCCTGAAATAAAAGACCTTATCCGCAACATAGGCGATATTTGCATTGTGTGTTACCACAATAATGGTTTTGTTGTATTTTTTATTAAAATCAAGCAATAATTCAAGCACATCAACGCCCGTTTTGGTATCAAGCGCGCCCGTAGGCTCGTCACAAAGCAGCAGGTCGGGGTTTTTGCAAAGCGCACGCGCTATGGCGATACGCTGCTGCTGACCGCCCGACATTTTTGCGGGGAAATAATCCGCACGCTCCGAAAGCCCTACCGCAGCCAAAAGCTCCTTGGGGTCAAGGGCGTTATCGGTAAGCTCCTTTGCAAGCTCGATATTTTCAAGCGCAGTAAGGTTTGGCATAAGGTTATAAAACTGAAAAATAAAACCGACATACTTGCGCCTGTAATCCGTAAGGCCGCTTTTTGAAAGCTTATGCACCTCTATATCGTTGTAAAAAAGCTTTCCGTCGGTTATAGTCTCTATACCGCCTATAATGTTGAGCATTGTACTTTTGCCCGAGCCCGACGGACCGAGCACCACCACAAACTCTCCCTCGTTTATGCTGAAATCAACGCCCCTTAACGCATTTACGACAATTTCGCCGCTTACAAATTTTTTTATCAGCCCTTCGGCCCTTAATATTTCTTTCATTCACATCACCGTTTTACAGTTTATTTTTTACCTTTATTCCCTAAAAAATAAATATAAATACCAAAGCAAAATACCGCAAACACGATACCCGC
>CAMVJD010000096.1 GCA_947167715.1 uncultured Eubacteriaceae bacterium | reverse complement strand
TAACGCATAAAAAATACCCTCCTTACTGGGTGTCCAGTAAAGAGGGTACATATCAGATATGCCCGCTTTTAAGTGTTGTTTACATTTCAAAACTGCGGCACTCGGTCTCCGAGGTGGTCTTTGCGTTTTGACACATATCGTTGCCGATAAGGATATCGCTTAACGAACAGAAGTGTCCCTCGTTGTGCTTGCAGCTGTCTACACGGCATTTTATTGATTGGTTGATACTCATTTTTTTACCCCCTTATTTTAGTTGTGATATTATTTTTTACTGTAATTAAAATTTTATACATTTTTTTATTTAAGTCATTAGGGCATTTTTGAATTTTTTTGTGACGGATATTTTTTTAGGAAAAATTAACCGATAAACATTTGCACCCAGTAGGGCGAACCGTTGTTATAAACATAGCCTACGCCAAGCTGCGTAAAGTTTGGGTTTAAGATGTTTTTTCTGTGACCCGAGGAGTTCATCCAGGCGGTCATTACTGCGGCAGGCGTTTTCTGGCCTTTTGCAATGTTTTCGCCTGCGGTGCGATAGCTTATGCCAAAGCTTTTCATCATATCAAACGGTGAACCGTAGATGGGTGAGGTATGCGAAAAATAATTTCGGTTTTTCATATCCTCTGCTTTTGCCATGGCTGCACGCGAAAGGTTTGTGTTTAATGTAAGCGGCGAAAGCCCGTATGCCGCACGGCTTTTGTTTACAAGGGTCAAAATTTGCTGCGCGGTGTCTGTATCCGCCGCGGGGGTGCTGACACGCTGCTGTGCGGATTGTGTTGTTTGTTCGCTTGAAGCTTCGGTCACAGTTGGCCTTGAATACACGGTTTTGCCTGCGGTATTTTTATAAACGGTATATCCGTTATTTGATGTACTGCCGCTTAATGTGTAATATGTACCCGTGCTGCGGTTGTAGACCCTTATGTAAGTGTCTGCATAAGCATTTGTCGTCATTAGCATTACACTTAAAATAAAAAGTATTTTTTTCATAAAATCGACTCCTTTTAATTTATTTTCCTTTGGTGTAATACTATTGTAATATATTTTTTATTAAAAATAAATGCAAAATATATGGCAAAGACGGCAAATTACGGCAAAAAAAAGCCGCACAACGGCGGCTTAAATTTATTTTTCGGTTGTTTTTTTGGTTGTGGTTTTCTTTGCAGCGGGCTTTTTAGCAGCTGTCTTTTTCTCTGCGGGAGCCGCTTTTTTAGCAGCAGCGGCGCGAGCCTTGGGTATCTTTGCAAGTACGGGCTTGATAACAGCTATCTTATCATCGTTGCCTACAAAGGGAAGTGTATCGCCGGCTTTGTTTTCAAGTGCCTTGATAAGCTCTGCGGAATCAACGCTTACCTCGATATCCTTGTCGTTATAATCGTAGGGCTGTACATTGATAGCGCTGTCTTTTATTTCTGCGTAGAAAATACCGCAGCCATCGCCTTCAACATTAAACTGAACTGCAATATGATCTGCAATGTCTTTTACCTTTGCCTTGTTTAAAAGTTTGCTTACTTTTGCAAACATTTCTTCATAAGTCATTTTAAAAAAACTTCCTTTCTTGTGTTTCATACTTTATATTATTATATTTATATTTACATTATATAAGATTTTTTATTAATCGTCAATAAAAAAAATTTATATTATGCAAAAATTTACAAAAAAATACTTGACAAATAAAATTAAATTGTGTACAATATAATTGTAAAAAATAAATTATGGAAAAGAGGTCATATTATGCATTACGATTATAAAACCAACTATGTTTGCGCACAGAGGATAGGCTTTGACCTGGAGGACGGAAAGGTTAAAAATGTCAGCTTTCTCGGTGGCTGCAACGGCAACTTAAAGGCTATTTCAAAATTGGTGGACGGTATGACGCCCGATGAGATAAACAGCATCCTTGCGGGCAATACCTGCGGCAACAAGCCCACATCCTGTGCAGACCAGCTTGCAAGGGCGGTAATGGATGCAAAGGCAAAGCAGTAATGGGGCGTGGATATGAGTGATAAATTTGATTGCTTAAAAATTGAAAATCAGCTTTGTTTCCCGCTTTATGCCTGCTCAAAGGAAATAATAAAGCGGTATAAGCCCTTTCTTGACGAGATAGACCTTACCTATACGCAGTATATTGCCATGCTGATACTGTGGGAGGAAAAGAAAACCACCGTTAAGGAGCTTGGCACAAGGCTTTATCTTGATTCGGGTACGCTGACGCCGCTGCTTAAAAAGCTTGAGGCAAAGGGCTTTATCGAAAGAAAACGATCCGACAAGGACGAAAGAAATTTAATTGTTAAATTAACAAATAAGGGCGAGGAGCTGAAAGAACAAGCAGTTCAAATACCGGATAAAATGTCCTGCTGTGTAAAGCTTGGCAAGGACGAGGCTCGCCAGCTTTACAGCCTTTTGTATAGGGTGCTTGGGCTATTAAGTGAATAACGGTAAATAAAATAACAGCCATACAGGTTTATGATATAATCCCATACGGCTGTTATTTTATTTATTCAGCTTTTGCGATACAAGTATACAGGCGGTCATAAAGCCTATTATACATCCTGCAAAAAGTGCTGCGAACAAATAAAGAAAAATCATTTTATCATCTCCGAATAATATTTATAATACAGTATACCCGAAAATTAAAAATTTATCCTTGTTTTTTAAAATCCAATTATCAATCCAGCTGCGGCACTCAAGAATATATACAAAACGGGGTGCTTTTTATATTTTTTTATAAGATAAAAAAGTATCACAGCAAAAATTATGCCCTTTATATGCAGACCCTCCGCAAAATTTCCCTGCAATAAAAGCTTGGGGAAGATAAGACAGCTTGTTATAACGCCTATTCCCGCAGAGGTGACAAGTGCCATTGAGGCAGGGCGCAGACCGTTAAAAATATTCTGCACATTTTTGCTTTCCTTAAATTTGGTAATAAATATCTGAACCAGAACAGCAACGATAATAGAGGGCAGAACAAGTCCGAAGGTCGCAGTCACGCCGCCCAATATGCCTTGTATCTTATAGCCCGTGTAGGTGGCCATATTTACGCCTATAGGCCCCGGCGTGGACTCGCTCACGGCTATCATATCAATTATGCTTGCGGCATCAAACCAGCCTGTTTTGGCGGCAATTTCGTATAAAAAGGGCAGGGTGGCAAGTCCGCCGCCTACGGCAAAAAGTCCAACCTTAAAAAATTCCCAAAATAATTTTAAAAATATCATTTTTTATCGGTCTCCTTTAAATCGTGTATTTTGCCCGCAATAAGACCGACAAAGCCCGCGGCAAGCACAAAAAAGCTGCTGCTTATATCCGTAAAAAGCGATAAAATAAGTACGGCAGCAAATATGGTCAGGCCAAGCTTGTTTTTTACCGATTTTTTCCAAAGCTTTGAAACGGCATCCAGCACAAGCACGCACACGCAGACCTGTATACCGCTGAAAGCGCGCTGTACATAAGGATTTTCGGCATAGTTTGTCAAAAGCCCGGCAATGGTGAGTATCAGTATAGAGGGGACGGTCACCATACCGACAGTGGCCGCAAATGCGCCCGCAACACCGCCCTGCTTGTGCCCGACAAAGGTGGACACATTTACAGCAATAACACCGGGAGTGCATTGTCCAAGGGCGTAATAGTCAAGTATCTCGTCCTGTGTCGTCCAGCCCTTTTTATTTACTATTTCTCGCTCCAAAAGCGGCAGCATGGCATAGCCCCCGCCGAAGCATACAGCCCCCATTTTGGCAAAGGTCAGGTATAAATCTAATACTTTGTTCATAAAAACAGCTCCGTTTTAGGTCACCTCTAAAAATTGCTTTTAAGCAGAACGCAGAGGGATTTTTCGAGAACAAGGAAAACGACCGAAAGAATAGCAGAAAAGCTATTTTTAGGGAGTTTGACGAAGTTATCGGGAAATCCATCAAGTTATGCAAATAATGAATTTTTAGAGGTGACCTTTAGTTAATTGATTCGGTCCACGCAATATTATACAACAATGGTATAATTAAAGCAAGAAAAAGTTTGTCGTATGTTTCCGAAAGAGCTTTACAGCCGATTATGTAAATGATATAATCAAGATGATAAATATATCGGAACGGAGGGCAAAGACTATGGCTCAAAGGCTTGAATATAAAAGCAAAAAGTGGGATAAAGAGATAAAAGAATCGGTTATTTCAAAACAACGGTCAATTAAAGAGCATAATTATGAATTGTACGGGTTTCGGCTGAACGAGTTGTATGGGATAAGACATTTGTTTCAATTTGCCGCAAAGGATAAGCTATGGATATATGACCGGAGAAACATGGCATACGGGGATGCAGTAGGGTTTTATCATTCGGCTGTGTACGGTTTTATGCTGTCGGCGGAAGAATGTTACGAGGATGTGTGCGAAAGCTATATCGAGCAATGTGCGGATATAATAAAATGCTGTATTGAGCTTTCGGCAGAGTGTTATGCAAGAATGTACCACCTTGTAAAAATAGGTGTAAAGACCAATACCGTAAATTTGGATTGGGATATACCTGTTTTTGGCAGATATGCGGCTATGGCGGTCGCGATCGGAAATGCGGACAGATACAAGGATGTTTTCGGCGAAAGCATTATTATGAACCTTTATCTTATGAATACCGAAAAGGCAAGGGAACTTATTGAAAAGCTTGACCCGCCGACAAAAGAGTGGCAGCCGGAGCATACGCTTGAAGAAAATTCGTATATTCCGATATTTAATGCTATAATTGAAAAAAACGCCGTAAAATTCAGAACGGAGCTCGAAAAGCATATTAAATATTACAGAAAAGCGCCTGCCGGTATGGGTTACCTTACACCCATAGACTATATTTCGGCAGCAATGATAAAAATTGCCGAAAACTACGGTATTACGGGAATGAGAGAATATTTTGATATAATAGAGCTGCCGCACTTTTTGTTTGAGACCGACACAAAAGCAGATCCGTTTAAGGTCTTGCCCGAGCGTATAAAACCGTATCTTGATTTTATCTATGAAAATGAAGCCGACCTTATATGTGACATTGCCGAATATAAGAAAAACCATAAAAAGCGATTTGGATAGAGTGTAATAGCCGAAAAAAGAAATTATTTTATTATGGCGGCTAATTTAGGGTAACGCGGGGACGGTTCTGTGTTACCTTTTTTTGTTGGCTTTTAAGTTATATGCTTTTTATTATACAACAAAGTATTTAACAAACTAAGTAAGCACCCCCGCTTCTAAAGCGGGGGTGCTTACTTAAAATTCAGTGGGTCAGCACTTTTG
>CAMVJD010000095.1 GCA_947167715.1 uncultured Eubacteriaceae bacterium | reverse complement strand
GCAAAACTTGTTTTTGCTACAGATATTCGGGCAAGTGTATCTTTGATGCGCGCAGACCGAATGTGATTTGACGGAAAATGCCAATTTTCCGTCAAGGCTGTCGACTTTATCGACAGCCAAAGGAGGTCGTTTAAACGACCTCCCCGAAAAAAATCATAATTATTTTTTTATTCAAGGTAATCCCTCAGCTTTTTGCTTCTGCTGGGGTGTCTTAATTTGCGCAGCGCCTTCGCCTCTATCTGGCGGATACGCTCTCTTGTGACCTTAAACTCCTTGCCGACCTCCTCAAGCGTCCTTGAACGGCCGTCCTTTAAGCCAAAGCGCAGCATAAGCACCTTTTTCTCCCTGTCCGTAAGGGTATCCAGCACGTCCATAAGCTGCTCCTTAAGCAATGTCGAAGCCGCCGCCTCCGCAGGCGCGGGTATATCCTCATCGGGGATAAAGTCTCCGAGATGGCTGTCCTCCTCCTCGCCGATGGGCGTCTCCAGCGACACGGGTTCGAGCGATATTTTTCTTATTTCACGCACTTTTTCCTCCGACATCTGCATACTTTCGGCAAGCTCTCTGTCGGTGGGCTCGCGTCCGTTTTCCTGCAGCAGCTGACGGGAAAGCCTTATCAGCTTATTGATAGTTTCAACCATATGCACGGGTATACGGATAGTACGCGCCTGATCCGCAATAGCCCTTGTAATGGCCTGTCTTATCCACCATGTTGCATAAGTCGAGAACTTGTAGCCCTTGCGGTAGTCAAACTTTTCGACTGCCTTTATAAGGCCCAGGTTGCCCTCCTGTATAAGGTCCAAAAACAGCATACCGCGGCCAACATAGCGCTTTGCTATACTAACCACCAAGCGCAGGTTAGCCTCCGCAAGACGGCTTTTTGCTGCCTCGTCACCCTCTTCTATCCTTTTTGCAAGCTCGGTCTCCTCATCGGCGCTCAACAGCGGCACTTTGCCGATCTCCTTTAAATACATGCGCACATGGTCGTCCGTATTAACGCTTGCTTCGGCTATCGACAGGTCAAGGTCTTTTTCATCCTCATCCTCGTCTTCAAGCTCTATTGCACCAAGTATATCAATACCCTGACTTTCAAGATACTCTTCTATCTTGTCAAACTGCTCGGGCTGCAGATCCACATCCGCAAAGAATTCAAGTATCTCCTTGTATTCAAGAACATTCTTTTTTTTCTTTGCCAACGTAAGAAGCTCCTTCATACGCTGGGCAAATACGGTCGTCATATCTTCTGTAGCTTTCAACACCTATCTTCCTTTCCGCTTAAGTGGGTCATCCTTATAAGCTTTTAATTATATTTTCCACATTTTTCTTTTGCTGTACAAGCCTGACTATCTGTTCGTCATCCTCGGCTTCAAGCATCATACGATCAATGTAGTTTGTTTTTATTAGCCTAAGATCATCGGCAAGCGCGTGTCTTCGCTGCTCGTCGGATCCATATGGTAGCTGCGCCATAAGGATGCGCGCCGCCCGTGACTGCACCTCGTCTGTTTCGCCGTTAAGGTAAGTAACGATATCGGCCGCCTGTATAGAGGCGTTTTGTGCATGCAGTTTTTTCACTATATCATAGAGCTTGATATACAAATCATCCAAAAATTCTTTTTTGTCAAATATGCGTTCAACACTTTCAAACAAGCTGCCGTCCAATGCAAGCAGACTTATAAGGCCGCTTTTTGCATCTTCCAGCGCATTGTCCACCTCAATGTTTTTAACGCTTTTGCCCAAACCGTTTCCATTGCCCTTGGGTGTCCGGTCTTTGACCCCCTGTATCCTGTTTACCTCGCTTAATATCGCCTCCGGCGATACTCCTATCTGCTTTGCAACATCGCGGATATAAAGCTCCAGCTCCAGCGGATCATCGGTCTGTGCAAGTATCTCCACAATATCTCTGGTAAGTGATATCTTATCGTCGATATTGTCAAGAGAGTATTTCTTTTTTACGTTTTCTATACGGAACATAGTCCCGTTTACTGCGGTTGAAAGCAGCTTGGCAAAGGCCTCCGCCCCATAAGACTTTATATATTCGTCGGGGTCTTTTGCATTTTTGACCTGAAGCACCTTTGCGGAAATGCCCGCCTCCTTTAAAACGGGGAGCGCGCGCAACACTGCGTTTTCGCCCGCGGCATCGCTGTCAAACAGCACAATAATGTTTTGCGTATATCGCTTAAGCACCGAAGCGTGGTTGCTGTTAAAGGCCGTGCCCAGCGCAGCGACCGCATTTTTAAACCCCGCCTGATAGAGCGCAATGACATCCATATAGCCTTCAACAAGTATAAACTCGCGTTTATTTGCGTGCCTTGCAAAATTAAGATTATATGGATTGAAGCTTTTGTTAAAAATCTCGGTATCGGGGGAGTTGAGGTACTTGGCCTCCTCCTTGTTATCACGCAGCTGTCTGCCGCCAAAACCAATTATATGACCGTACACATCAATAATGGGAAACATCAGCCTGTTCCTGAACTTGTCATAGTACCGGCCGCTGTTGCTGCCGTTTACAAGGCCGCTTTTCAATATCATCTCTTGGTCAAAGCCAAGCTCAAGCAGGTGGTCGTTAAGCCTGTTCCATTCATCGGGTGAATATCCAAGCCCAAACTTTTTTCTTATATTTGGCTGCACCCCGCGCTTGTCGAGATACGCCCTTGCCTCTGCGCCCATATCGGCGTTAAGACACTCATAATAAAACCGCGCCGCCGCCTTGTGTATATCCCAAAGCTGCTGCTTTATTTCCCTTTTATATGCATCTGCCTTTGAGTTGTTCTCGGGTAGGGTGTAATTGATGCGTTTTGCCAGATATTCTACCGTTTCGGGAAAGGTAAGGTTTTCCTTTTGTTCAATAAAGCGAAAAACATTTCCGCCCGCACCGCAGCCAAAGCAACGGTATATCTGTTTTTCGGGGCTTACCGAAAACGATGGTGTCTTTTCGTTGTGAAAGGGACAAAGGCCAAAATAATTTGCCCCGCTTTTTTTAAGCTTTACATATTCGCCAATGACATCAACTATATCATTGCCCATTCTCACATCCGCAAGAACTTCCTCCGAAAAATACATAAACACACCTCGTCAGCCGAAAAACGTCGAATAAAAAACCGTCAAAAAAACCGTCCTTTTTTTAAATTCGACAGAATAAACAAAAACCCTTTTTTTAATTTTAATTTTTAATCAAGCTTCAATTCGTTAAATACCTTTAAGGCATATCTGTCCGTCATCCCCGCCGTATAATCGGCGGTCGCCTGTTCGCGTGCTGTGTCCTTTTTATTTTTGAATTCCTGTGGCACCTTATCAAAATTTTCAAGATAATAAGCGTAAATTTTGCTTAAACAGCTGCCGTATTTCCGTCTTTCGACTGCAAGCTGCTTTGCGTTGTACACATTTTCAAACATAAACCTGCGCAGATCGTACATGGCATCCTTTACCTCGGGTGTCATGATTATATCGGGCTTATCCATACTGTTATTTACTATGTCACGAATAAGAAAATCTATTCGCTTTCTCGGCGTTTCACCCAAAATATCCGTACATTCCTTGGGGAGCTGCTCGGGCACTATTATCCCTGCCCTTAACGCATCATCTATATCGTGGTTGATATAAGCAATTTTATCGGATATCTGTACTATCTTTCCCTCCAGCGTATAAGGCAGGCAGGCGCCGCGGTGATTAAGTATGCCGTCCATTACCTCGTAAGTCAGGTTAAGCCCTTCTCCGTTTTTTTCAACATATTTTACTACTCTTACGCTTTGTTCGTTATGATGGAAGCCGCCGGGGACTACCCTGTTAAGGTCCTCCTCGCCAAGATGTCCAAACGGCGTATGCCCCAGATCGTGTCCAAGCGCTATTGCCTCTGTCAGGTCCTCATTAAGACGCAGCGAAACCGCAATGGTACGCGCTATCTGCGATACCTCCAGCGTATGCGTAAGCCTTGTACGGTAATGGTCCCCCTCGGGCGAGATGAATACCTGTGTTTTATGCATAAGCCTGCGAAACGCCTTGCTGTGGATTATACGATCCCTATCCCTTTGAAAGCAAGTACGCATATCACAAGGTTCTTCATTATTCTCACGCCCCTTGCTGAAACGGCTTTTCATCGCATACGCCGAAAGCATGGCTATTTCTGTTTCCTCGTTGCGTTCGCGTATGTTCAACGGTATCATCTCCTTTCTTTACGATTTTTATTTCCGAAACCTCTAATATTACAATACGCCAAAAAAACATAAAATCCTTTTTTTCGACTTAAAATTGTTAAAAATAAAAGCCCGCCTTTCTTATGCCGAAAAGCGGGCAGCCCCGTAATATCAGGTTTTTATAAAGCCTGTACCCGTAAATTTTGCCTCATCGCGGGTAAGCGGCGCAACAAGTATTTTGCCCGTGCCTCTGTATACGTTTACAAGACCCTCGCCGTTTACGGCAGAGCCCAAAAGGCTTTTTGAAGAGCGCTCTACGGTAAACTTAAGTGAATTTGACCAAGCTATCGCATTGTCGCCGTCAATTTTTACAACATCATTTTCCACAACCATTTCGATAAGCTCGTTTCGGGGTACGGGGCTTTTGATCACCGCATAGCCCTTACCCTTAAGGCAAAGGTTAAAAAGTCCCTCGCCGCCTGCTACCGCGCTGCTTAAGTTTGAGCGTATAACAACTGTGTCCTTTATCTCGTCGTCACATGCTACAAAGCTGCCGTCGTCGCAGACCATTTCGCCGCCCCACTCGTCCATATCCTCGATAAGCATATGGTCAAAGGTCGGCTCGGTAATAAGTATGCCCTTGCCCTTGTAAACGGGCTTGATAGCCGCATCACCGGTCATTTTGCTTTTAAAGCCCTTGCCGATAAGGTCGCCCACGCCCTTGATGCCCGTAGTGCTTTCCAGACTGCCCAGCATCATCTTCATAGCACCCGGGTTAAGCCTTATTGCATCATCGTTTATATCCACCTTAAGCTGACGCATACGACAGCCCATTTTGGACATAAAATACGCCGTCTGCGCGTTCCACGGGTATACGCTTAAATCGCGCACAAATTCAAAAATGGTGAACATACCCTTTTTTTCAAGCGTAACGATATCGTCGTTTTGGTCTACATAGTTGTTAATGGTTATCATTTTAATACCTCCTGATTTTATTTTTCGGTTTTATATACTTATAATATACGCCAAAATATAGCAAAATCCTTTTTTTATCTTAATTATACCAATAAAAAATTGTTGTTTTGCCAATTTCAATTTGTCGAGAGGATTTTGAGCGGACGGACACATAGGTCCGTCCCTACAACAAATGATCTAACATATCACCGTTTTGTAGGGAACGACCTATGTGTCGTTCCGTTGCCTCGTTTCACAACAACACCTCGTCAAATTGAAATTTGCCCTACATGTGCATTTATAAAAAACAGCTTTTGCGTCAATGATATTCGTATTCCGCAGAAATAAATTTCTGCTACACAAGCCGAAACGC
>CAMVJD010000094.1 GCA_947167715.1 uncultured Eubacteriaceae bacterium | reverse complement strand
CAAGCAAGCAAGCAAGCAAGCAAGCAAGCAAGCAAGCAAGCAAGCAAGCAAGCAATAGCATAACTGCGTCCTTTTTTACAATTTCATACGGCAATTTTGCGCACTTTGTGGGATAAGTTTGTCCTGTGGGGTGCGCTTTTTTTGTATAAAAAATCAATCATAAGGAGGAATGAGTTTATGAAAAACAAATTAAAAAAAGTCGCAGCGGGTCTGTTGGCTATGGCTCTTGTTGTGGGTGTTGCGCCTGCGAGTGAGGGAGTTGGAGAATTGTTCGGCAGTACTGCTATCGTGGTAAGTGCGGCAGATCAGACCGAAACACTACTGACCACAATTACAGCAACTGCTAAAGAACAGGCGAGTTACAGCACAAAGGATGTAGCTACCGTTTCGTTTAGCTATACAGCAGGTGGTAGTTCAGCATACTTAGCTAACTGGGGATGGTGGGGATACGGCTGGACGGCAACTGTTACCCCCGTCGAGGGATATACTATCACCAAATGTGTATTCTACGACGATAAAAATCGTACTGCTACGGACAGTGACGCTCCGTTTGTAGTAGAAACAACGGAAGAAGATAAGACACCTAAAGTAAATGACACTCCTATTCTGGCATACACGTCTAAAGGTATAACAAAGATTGAAGTCTACGGTTATGCTACACCCGCCACTGTTTCCGTTACAGGTGTGACACTCAAAGAATCAACTACCTTGACCATAGGCAATAGCGAAACTCTTGAAGCAACAGTCGAACCTACGGATGCCACGGACAAGACCGTAACTTGGAAGTCAAGCAACGAGGAAGTTGCGACAGTTGATGCAAATGGCACAGTTACAGCCTTAAAAGCAGGTCAGGCAACTATCACCGCAACGGCAACAAACGGAACTGATGAAATAACGGACGATAAGTCGGCGAATTGTGTTGTTACGGTAAAGAGTATTGCAGACACATACAAAGAAATAGAAGGTACAGACGGCACTATAGGTTGGTGCCTTAACAAAAGCGGCAATGCGGTATACCTTATTTACAGACTTAAAGCTACAGAGGAGCAGTTAAAAGATTATGATTTTATTTCTATCCTTGACAGCCAGAGCGTGACCATTATCCCCTCGGACGAGATATCGGAGGGCGAGGACGGCTATCAGGGCAAGTTCAACACCGTATACACCGCCATACAGTTCCCCGACCGATCGGAGATGACCGCAGGCGAAAACGAATATCTTATCGGTTTTGAATTAAGCGGCATTACTACACAGCCCATAAAATTTACAATAACAACGGGGGTGAATGAATGATGAAAAAGGAATATACAACACCCATAATGACAATAAAAGAAATTTCTTCCGCTGACATCATTACAACATCGGGACTTACCGACGGCACTAAACAAACTACATTTAAAAAGTTTGACGGCAGTAAATTTAAGGATGTTAATTTCTAAACCCAAAATATTAAAGGGCAAGGCACATAAACGCCTTGCCCTTATTTATATTTTTATATTCGTAAATTTACATCTTGACAATTCACGAAATTAATGCTAAAATTTAAGGTTAAATATTTTAAAGGGGTTGATACTTATGCTATGGAATGAATTAAACACCAAGGAGCAAATAGAAAATTTTTTAAAGCTATACGACAATTTTCTTGACTCTTTTATTGTTAAATTTTGGTACGACAGCGGAAATTATGTTTGCAGGGCAGATCCTTATAAGGCAAGCCAATACAATAAGCACGATCTGACGATACGTTTTGAAAGAATGGAGTATGCACCCTGTGCTGTTGAGATAAAGTTTGAGGGTATAAAGCGGTTCAGCTATTTCCCGTATGAAGATCTTTCGGATATTTTGTTTGCAAAAATAGTTAAAAACGATAAATATATTTATTGGACAATGTGGGAGGATTTTGACCCAAATAACGAAGAGCATCTAAATTACAATGATTTTACCTTGATAGAGGCTAAAAAGGCAAGTTGGAGAAGTGTTGACAATCCGATACTGAAAATCAAGTATTTTTATTATACAGTAAGATCAAAGCTGTATAAAATGCTGAAAATACGCAATATTTTATAGCAGATGCATTATTTGATCGTTGTGATAATTATTTTAGGGGGGATGAGATATGACAGTAAACGGCATTGTTGTTCAAGAATACTCCGATAATTCTTATAGGGGGATAGACGGCAGCGGATTCAGCGAAAAATCAGCTCAAAATTGGTTTTTAAATTATGTTGAGGGTGTATCCGACAGTTTTGAACCGTATTATGATGAAAATATCGGCAAAACCTATTGGGAATTAGGCGATAATACTTGGATAGCTGCCTGTAACGATATGGATCACATATACAAATATATTAAAGAAGCAGAAAAACTAAATATAAAATACAGGCTGCTGCTATGTGAAACGGATGTCCCGAATCCCAAGTTTGATCGTCCCGATCTTAAAAAAATATTTTTGGGGTATGACTATGCGTATGCCGCGGGTGACAATTATTCGGCTGTGTATAATGAAATTCCGTTTGTATTTCCGCAATTTCAATTAAATCAATACGGACTTTTCCAAACAAAAGAGGAGATCGAAGAATATATTGCCGCAAGAGAACGGTTTAAACGGACACATCCTCCGCTTATACTGGAAGAGGGAGATTTTGTTGTTTTCAAGCTTTATGAGATATTTCTTTAATTGTTTAAAGAGCATAGCTTGACAATATGTTAATAAAAAATGTATAATTATCTTAACGATAAAATTCAATACGGAGGTGCGCATTATGAGTAAAAAATTCAGATATTCTTCTTTTTCACGAAAAATATTTATTATTTTCAACACACTTTTTATGATTTTTCTTGTTGCTGCCGTTTTGTTGCCTGTTTTAAAAGTATTCAATGATTCGTTAGTCAACCACTCTGTGTTCGGAATACGGATGTTTGACGAAAAGCCCGATATAGCTGCATATAAATTTTTATTTAAAGAGCCGAACATAGATTTTTACAGAAAAAGCATAATAAACCAACTGCTTATAATGTTTGCGACAACGGCAATAGGTACTTTTGTCAGCGTTACAGCAGCCTATGTTCTGGAGCAAAGGGATATGCCGGGCTCGGGACTGATTGGGAAAATGCTGGTGCTTACGTCTGTATTCGGGGCGGGTATAGTGCCCGAAATGCTTACGATTAAAAGGTTAGGGCTGTTGGACAGCCTGTGGGCGGTAATACTGCCAATGACGGTTAGTGTTCTTAATATTTATATTTTAAGGGATTTTTTTGAAAATCTGCCCAAAAGCATTTTTGAAGCTGCCGAAATAGACGGCTGTTCGCCTATGAAAACTCTGTTTTGTGTTGTGCTGCCGCTGTCAAAAGCTCCCGTTGCGGCGGTCTCGCTTTCTTTTGCGGCTGCTGCTTGGAATGAGTATTTACGTTATGTTATTTATCTCAGCCGTGATTATCTCTATAATATGTATATATCGGCAAGAAGTTTTATCGGTGTAGATGATGGTATATGGCTGTATACGCCCGCTTATGCCAATGTGAAAACACTTTGGTGTGCGGCTGATATCCTGTATATCCTGCCGATATTGCTGCTTTATCCGCTTTTTATGAAATTCTGTTTACCCGTATTTTCAAACTCGGATATAAAGCTGTGATTTTTTTTAGACGGTAAAATACAAATAACCGCTTGACAAACAAAATTGTATATGCTAAAATTTTAGATGTATTTGAAATATTTAAGATACGTTGAAGAAAGACCAAGTTTGTATTTGTTACAACATAGAGAGCAGGGCGGCTGCTGAAAGCCTTGCAGTAAAATACAATTCCCTACACTTTCGGAGTATGCGGCAGGCGTGCCTTAAAACGTGAATGAGGCTTTATTTTCAATAAAGTGAATTAAGGTGGTAACACGGGTATTCTCGTCCTTTGGGATTGGATACCCGTTTTTTATTTAAAACAGGAGGAAGAAAAATGCAAATTTACGAAGAATTACAGGCAAGAGGGCTTCTTGCACAGCTTACGGATCCTGCGGAGATCCGTGACCTTATCAACAACGGAAAGGCAACTTTCTACATCGGCTTTGACCCCACGGCGGACAGCTTACACGTTGGTCATTTTATGGCGCTTTGCCTTATGAAGCGTTTACAAATGGCGGGCAATAAGCCTATTGCGCTTATCGGCGGCGGTACCGCTATGATAGGAGATCCCTCGGGACGTACCGATATGCGTCAGATGATGACGGAGGAAATGATAGACCACAACTGCGAGTGCTTTAAAAAGCAGATGAGCCGTTTTATCGACTTTTCGGACGGAAAGGCACTTATGGTAAACAATGCGGATTGGCTCCGCGACCTTAACTATATTGAGGTACTGCGTGAAGTAGGTGCGCATTTCAGCGTAAACCGTATGCTTACCGCAGAGTGCTACAAGCAGAGAATGGAAAAGGGTCTTAGTTTCCTTGAATTTAACTATATGATAATGCAAAGCTACGACTTCTATTCGTTATACCGGAAATACGGCTGCAATATGCAGTTTGGCGGCGATGACCAGTGGAGCAATATGCTTGGCGGTACCGAGCTTATAAGAAGAAAGCTTGGCAAGGATGCTTACGCTATGACAATAACTCTTCTTCTTAACAGCGAGGGCAAGAAAATGGGCAAGACCCAAAAGGGCGCTGTTTGGCTTGACCCCAACAAGACATCTCCCTTTGAGTTTTACCAGTACTGGAGAAATGTGGGCGATGCGGATGTTCTTAAATGCCTTAGAATGCTTACGTTCCTTCCGCTTGAGCAGATCGACGAAATGGACACGTGGGAGGGCAGCAAGCTGAACGAGGCAAAGGAGATACTTGCCTTCGAGCTTACCGAGCTTGTACACGGCAAGGAGGAGGCCGAAAAAGCACAGCAGGCTGCAAAGGCACTCTTTGGCGGCGGTGCTATGGGCGGCTCCGTACCCACAACAGAGATAAGCAAGGACGAGTACGGCGACGGTATGCAGATAATAGAGCTGCTTGACAAGTGCGGCCTTATCCCGTCAAGAGGCGAGGGCAGACGTCTTGTACAGCAGGGTGGTGTAAAGGTAGCAGGCGAAAAGGTCGGCGCTATCGACTTTGTTGTTGCACCAAGCCTTTTTGAAAACGACGAGATAATGATACAAAAGGGCAAAAAGGTACATCACCGCGTAAAGCTGGTGTAAGCCGCCAAAATAAAAGAAATTCCGACATAAAATGATATTTTTGCACGAGTTTCTTCCTATTATAATATACTAAATATATGTCGGTATATGTTGAATAAACACAATATATGCCGACAATTTTTTTCTTGACTAAATTTGCATATAATGGTATAATTTTTAATGCAGTTGAAAATATGCGGATGTGGCGGAATTGGCAGACGCGCCGGACTTAGAATCCGGTTCTTCGGAGTGCAGGTTCAAGTCCTGTCATCCGCAGTATTGCCCCTTCGGGGCTTTTTTTTATTTTAC
>CAMVJD010000093.1 GCA_947167715.1 uncultured Eubacteriaceae bacterium | reverse complement strand
GCGTTTCGGCTTATGTAGCAGAAATTTATTTCTGCGGAATACGAATATCATTGACCTTACAAAGTCAGCACTTACAGGCGTTTTATGCAAATTTAAGGGAAGGAGGGATAAACAGCAGGGACAATTACGCTAAAGAGTGGGGTCTTGCAAAGTATATGAAAGAGAATAAGCTTTCAAATGCCGAGGTCTCACGAAGAAGCGGCGTTGCAGCCTCGACGGTGTCAAAGGCAGTTCATGGCAGGACAAGCATTGAAACGGCACATAAGATAGCGTTTGTTATTGCCGGCTCGGAATCCCTTTATAATCCCTTGGCTGAGCATACTGTAAACTGTATTTTTGGATATTTTAAGGTAAGCGGCTATATCTGTCGGTTTTAAAATTTCGGGTAAATTGGTATACATAAAGCATTCCTCCTTGATTTTTTATTTTATAGGCTTGTTTAATACGGCAAATATGCGTATTATGCCGTAAAATTCACGGATAAGAAAATATATAATAATTGTGTCATTATGGATAATGACAATGAGAAAAACATCTTTTCTGCCTTGAATCATAGGCTGACAAGGTGTTTTTTCGTATAACAGTAAAAACGGGCGGTTTATTGGTACAAAACGAGGCTAACCGTCAATATCACTCATAGAAGGAAGGTGAATACCAATGGCGATTTTATAAAGGTACTGACCGAGGCTATTTGCTACGTAGTAATTGCTGCGGTCAAGGGAATTATTGACGAAATTCAGTAAAAAAACGATGCGGGTGGAATTAATTTCATCCGCATTACTTACCTTATGAAATAAAATATTTGTCTTTTAGACGGAGAACATTACTTAAAGTTTGGCAGCGGTTTAATGTATTGCTGAACGCAAACTTGTTTGCAAGTTTAAAGGTTACAAATATGCGGCAAAGATCATATAAGAATTATTCTATAGAAGTACACCGAATAAAGAAACTGAACCAATGCCTTGACGGTATCTGTATGCTTGACAAAACAGAGCATACCGCAGTTTCGCCCGTGATTTATGCCGAAGAGCTGTACAACAGCTACATTGACGGCACAAGTTTGGAGAAAGTCATAAAAACAGCAACAGACCTGCTGTTCGGGAATTTTGAGACTGCAACCGATATGAATCTCGATAATATCAAAGAAAGTATCGTACCTGTACTAACAACACAAAAACCGAAGGAAAATATGATCCACATACCGTTCCTCGATATGGAGATACTGTTCAGATGGATAATTAAAAGGGATAAAAACGGCGTTTTCGGTACTATGATAACAAATGAAGTGGCAAAGGCTTTTGAACTTGATGTTGACAACATTCTCGAAAAATCAAAAGAAAATATGAGAAAAATAATGCCCGTTTCAGTTATGCCGCTTAAAACCGCTATTCCAGAATACAAGTTCAGCTCGGATGAAATTCCCGTATTTGTTCTAAGCAATAAACACAGCATAGACGGGGCGGCATATATCCTTGATGAAAGCGTTTTGCAGCAGCTTCACGATATTTTCAAAAAGGATCTCTATATCCTGCTGCCCTGTGTTCATGAAGCACTTATAATCCCAAAAGGCTTTATGGACGAATCCGCACTTAAACAGGCCGCTCAAAACATAGCACAAAGCATAACGAACCCCGAAGAAAAACTTACATCAAGCCTATATAAATATGACGGCAGTATTTCATTGATCTAAAAAATGCCCCTTGCTAAAGCGCAAAAAACTTAACAAGGGGCAGTATTTTTTTACAGGTTTCCAAATAAAATTTTCATAAAATCTCTTTTAGCATACAAAACACGGTCAATATAGATATCCGAACCACTTATTCTGTAAAAAGCGAGATAGTTTTTAAACATCACGAAACGGTAACCGCTGAAAATATCGTCAAAGTACAGCGGAGAACCTGATTCGGGATGTTCTTTTATTTTTTCTACATTATCAAGGATCCCGTTTATTGTATCGTTTGCAGCAGTAGGATTAAGAAGTTCGTTTGAAATATAATTCCATATCTCATCCATATCGTTCAACGCCAGCGGTGAATAATTTATCTTGTTCATTGTTTAGCCTTGAAATGTGTTCTCACATCTTCAGATGAAAGCCATCCATTCTCCTCTCCTGATTTTCTGCCGTTTTCAAGCTCACACATAAGACGAAGTGCAGCTTTGGCTTTTTCGTATTCTTCCTGCTCGGCAATATCCACAATAGCATAGCAACCTCGGCCGTTCTTTGTGAGGTATACGGGTGAACCAACAGAAACATTTTGCAATATGGATGAATAGTTCCTTAAATCTGATATTGGTACAATATTTGGCATAATGATCTCTCCTCTCATATTTTATTATATGAAGTTAAAACTCTCCGCAAAATCAAAGATTTCGCATCATTAAACTAATCGAATTAAGAAAGTAAGATTTCTCTATTCTCATAATTCATATTATCGGAAGATAAATCTTCCTCAAACCATCGCAAAAACATCACTAAGGTGCTGTTTTTACTCTGATAAATTAATCGAGTTGAGAAAGCAAGCTTTCTCCCCTCTCATAATTTATATTATCGGAAGACAAATCTTCCTCAAGCCTTCCCAATATCGTCACTAAAGTGCCGATATTGCTCAGATAAACTAATCGAATTGAGGAAGCAAGCTTTCTCCCTTCTCATAGTTTATATTATCGGAAGATAAATCTTCCTCAAAGCATCGCAAAAACATCACTAAAGTGCTGTTTTTACTCTGATAAATTAATCGAGTTGAGAAAATAAATTTTCTCCCCTCTCATAATTTATATTATAACATTACATATATATTTATGTCAATAAACATCAGCTTATTTTACGATAAATTTATCGTAATTCTTAACAAAAACCCCTTGCCAAAGTCAAAGACTTTAACAAGGGGCATTATTAGTCGTCTGTAAGAAATTTGTATGCAGGTACATTCAATGTTTCCGAAATATCAAAAAGAGTGTCTAAAGAGATAGCCCTGTCAATATTCGGGGCTTCCACGGCACCTATAAAGGCAACATTCTTGTCAATTGCCTCCGCAAGCTGTTCTTGTGTGTAATTATTCAATTTTCGATAATAGCTTATTTTCAACCCGATTTCCAATCCACATCTTCCCCTAAGCAAATTGCTTAGGGGAATTTTATGGCTTAAATATACTTTACATATTATTAGTCAGCTTAAAAGTTATTTTAATGGTGCTTCAAAGCATTTTTTTATTCAATAAACGCTCCCCAGGTGGGGAAAGACCGCGGCTTTGATTTTTTAGGTTTTGAAGATCGCATTTCAATCCACTCTCCCCGGGTGGGGAGAGACGAGTCGTAAAGGCGCAAACAACCCTGCATACTCCAAATTTCAATCCACTCTCCCCGGGTGGGGAGAGACTGTGACCCACGTTATCTTGAATTGTCGTTACTTATTTCAATCCACTCTCCCCGGGTGGGGAGAGACAGCAACATGGTACAATAGTTCTATAAAAAAGCACCCATATTTCTACCATATTGCACAAAAACATTCAAACAAAAAAATATTATAAATAGTATTTTTTAAAAATACTTAAAAATCAAGGTGCGAAGGTCATTATAAAATAATGTGTATGACCTTATCGGAGTGTGAGGACTATTTTTCTGTAATTATCTCGTATTTTGGTAAGCGGGGTCAATTCGCGTTTTCTTGTATCTTCGTTCTGCATAGATTATTTCCTGTGCCTATTCAATTAACTATAGTCCTGCCTTAATCTTTTCAAAAACAATTCCGCAATCGGCGAAAACACCTGATACTTTTTCCAGATGATATACATATTAGTTTCAAGTGTCGGCTTGATTGGTCGGAAGCAAAGTCCGCTTTCTTCGCTTGTGTCTACAAGGTGCTCAAAGGTCAGCATATATCCAAGCCCTTCTTTCACAAATACCGAGCCGTTGTAGGCAAGATTGACAGTTCCTGCAAAGCTGAGTTTATCCATATTATCCCCGCACCAGCGCGGAAAATCCACACGGATAGACTGCTCTGAGCAGAACAGCGGCAAGCCGTAAAGATCATCAAATGTCACATACTCCTTTTTAGCAAGAGGAGTGTCACGCAGCATAACCAGCCCCCATTTGTCACTTTCGGGTATAGAGAGATAGTTGTACTTCGACAGGTTCGGCGGCTCAACGATCACGGCGAGGTCGAGGATTCCCCGGTCAAGCCGTTCCGCAACAGGCTCAGTATCTCCGCTGAAAATGTGGAAGATGAAATTCGGGTACTGCTCCTTGAATACCTTAATGCTCCGTGCCAGATACTTGATAAGATAGCTTTCAGCACAGCCTATGCGTATCTCTCCGCCGACGATGTTGTCAAGCTGGCTGAACTCCTCGGCGGTCTTGTCCACCATAGCGAGAATGTCCTCAGCACGCTTTCGCAGGAGCATTCCCTCGTCATTGAGGAGCATATTCTTATTGGTGCGGATAAACAGTTCATGCCCCAATTCTTCCTCAAGCTTCTTTATCTCTTTAGACAGCGAGGGCTGCGAGATATGCAGGCGCTCGGCCGCCCTTGTCATGTTTTCTTCTCTTGCGATGGCGAGAAAGTAACGTAAGACGCGTATTTCCATAGCACACCTCCAATATTTCTATTATCATTATAACCTGTTTTGTTATTCCTGTCAAGAATAACAAGCTATTCAAAATAGGTATTTTACATATCATAAAATCTGTGTTATACTAAAGATACCAAATAACACAGAGGTGAGAATATGGCAAATGCAGCCGACAAAACAGCGGTCATAACCGAAAATCTCAGGGATATGGGCTTGGACGATGAAAGCGCAGCGAAATGCCTGCAAATGGTCGAAAGCGGACAATATCAGGCACTTGACTGTTTTCTGAAAAGCTATCGTCAAACGCTCCTTGACAGCGTTCACAAGTATAACGACCGCATCGACTGCCTTGACTATTTCGCCTACACATTAAGAAAAAACGGAGGTATCTGAAATGAAAGATGAAATGCTTACTTTAACACAGGAATGGGACAAGACCTTCCCCAAGTCCGACAAGGTTGACCACAACAAGGTCACTTTCCACAACCGCTACGGCATTACCCTTGCCGCCGATATGTACACTCCGAAAAACGCAGACGGAAAGCTCCCTGCCATCGCTGTGTGCGGGCCGTTCGGTGCGGTCAAGGAGCAGTGCAGTGGTCTTTATGCTCAGACGCTGGCTGAACGCGGCTTTCTCACCATAGCTTTTGATCCCTCATTCACAGGCGAAAGCGGCGGTATTCCTCGTTATATGGCTTCTCCCGACATCAACACCGAGGACTTTATGGCGGCAGTCGATTTTCTATCGGTTCAGGAGAATGTTGACCCCGACCGTATTGGCATTCTCGGTATCTGCGGCTGGGGCGGTATGGCTCTTAATGCGGCGGCGCTTGATACCCGTATCAAGGCGACTGTTGCCTCTACCATGTACGACATGACGAGAGTGAACGCAAAGGGCTATTTCGATGCAGATGACAGCGAGGAAAAGCGATATGCCATGAAGCAGGCACTAAATGCCCAGCGTATCAAGGATTACCAGTCCGGCGAGTATGAGCTTGGCGGCGGTGTTGTCGATCCTCTGCCCGAAGACGCTCCCTACTTTGTCAAGGACTACCACGCTTACTACAAGACCGAAAGAGGCTATCACCCACGCTCGCTCAATTCAAACGGCGGCTGGAACAAGATCGGCTGTATGTCGTTTATCAATATGCCTATTCTGCAATACAGCAATGAGATACGCTCCGCCGTTATGATAATGCACGGTGACAAGGCACATTCTTTCTACTTCGGAAAAGATGCGTATGAGAATATGATAAACGGAAACAAGTACACCGACAATAAACAGCTTCTTGTGATCGAAGGCGCTTCGCATACCGACCTCTATGACGGCGGCGAGAATAACGCTATTCCGTTTGACAAGCTCGAAGCGTTCTACAACGAATATCTCAGATGACCATCTGAGAGAAAGCGGCATTGCAAAGGCGGTGAGGAACATTTATGATCAAAGCAAGTTTTTTAGCAGTTATTTCTTCTTTTCTTATGTTGATCGGGTGCGGCAGCTACTTAGAGGATAGTTCTGCTGTGACGGTGCAAAGTGAAAGCTCGTCTGATATGATGCAAAGCGAGAGTAGTGCGACTGTAACATTTGAAACGAATGGCACCTCTGATACCGAATACACCGTGCAGGATGTACGGGATCTCAATGATTTTCTTCTTGCGAAACCGACAGAAGAAGATTTGCGGGGAAAGCC
>CAMVJD010000092.1 GCA_947167715.1 uncultured Eubacteriaceae bacterium | reverse complement strand
TTTCGGCTTGTGTAGCAGAAATTTATTTCTGCGGAATACGAATATCATTGACTAAGTCGATACAAAATTTCTGTTGACAAAGGCGATGAAGTACAGTATAATCTAATTAAAATAAATTGGCTTTAAAGCCAATCGAAAACGCTGCAATCAAGCATTGTTTATGATGTGAGGGGAGATATAAGGATGAAAAAACGTGTTATTTCTGCATTTCTTGCTGTATTTATGCTTTTTGGCAGCATAAATACGGCCTTGACGGATGTGTGCGGTGCGGAAGATCCATTGCCTGCTTTTGTCGGAGCCGAGGGTGGTGGTATGTATTCTTTGGGGTCTCGTGCGGCGGACAATATATATGTTTACCACGTTACCAACCTTAATGATTCGGGCGCGGGTTCGTTCAGAAATGCGGTATCGGAGGGAAACAGAATAGTTGTGTTCGATATTGCGGGGACTATTATGCTCGAAAGTAACATAACCTGCAAGGCAAGCAATATAACTATATTGGGCCAAACTGCTCCGGGCGAGGGCATTTGTGTTGCAGGTGCAAGTATGATGTTTAACGGAGCGGATAACGTAATTGTAAGATATATGCGTTTCAGAAGCGGTGACTATGCGGGCTCGCAGGAGGACGGTCTGGGTATAAGAAGATGTACAAATGTTATAATTGACCATTGCTCGGTATCGTGGTCTGTTGACGAATGTCTGTCGGCTTACGAAAACAAGGATTTGACCGTGCAGAACTGTATAATAAGCGAAAGCCTTAACGAGTCTATTCACGGCAAGGGCAAGCACGGCTACGGCGGCATTTGGGGCGGCATAAACGCAAGTTTTCATCATAACCTTATTTCAACACATAACAGCCGTAATCCCCGCATAGGTACGAGTGCAACAGTACATTCTTACAATGATACCCCCGATTATGAGTCGCTTGTAGATATCAGAAACAATTTTTTTTACAACTGGGGAATGAACAGCGGCTACGGCGGCGAAAACAATATTAGGGTAAATTTTGTAAATAATTATTACAAGCCCTCGTCAAAATCCAAGGTGACACGCATTTATCAGCATTATTTCGGCAACGACAATACAGGAACGACTCTTTATGTAAGCGGAAATGTTATGGAGGGCAATACGGCGGTAACAAAAAATAACTGGCTGGGCGTTGAAGAACATAATGACGGGATATCGTGGACAAAGTGCGAAAGCATAAGTGACGGCTACACGGACGAAAACGGCAAATTATGGCGCAACGACCAATATTTAAAAGATTATCCCGTTACAACACAGACTGCGCAGCAGGTATATGATACTCTGCTTGACAATGTAGGCGCAAATATCGTTATGGACGAGATAGACAGGCGCGTTATAGATAATGTCAAAAACGGGACTCTGCCTACAGGCTCAAAGTCGGGTGAGGGCTTTATAGACACCCCGGATGATGTCGAGGGTTATATAATGCTTTACGGCAGCAAAACCGAAGCCGACACGGACAATGACGGTATGCCCGACAGTTATGAAGAAACTCACGGTCTTGACAAAAATAACCCCAATGATAATAAAGCTATTGCCTCCAACGGCTATACAAACCTTGAAAACTACGGCGAGTATGTTATTTCAAAGGGTGTTATTTCACTTGACAAGGGTAAATTAAGGGCGGCTGTGAAATCTGCCGAAGGTCTTAACCGCGCACATTACGGCGATACAAAATTTGATAGACTTGACGAGCTTGTTGAAAAGGGCAAGCTCATCCTCGGGACGAATGATACACAGGACAAAATAGATGCCTGTGCGGATGAGATCTTAGCCGAAATATCGACTTTTAAAGAGGATCCGGGGTATAAATTATCCGAGTACATAGAGGAAGTCGAAAACGCGGAAAAATACTATTACACTATGGATTCATATATTGCCTTTGAGGATGCCTTAAACGATGGCAAAGCCCTTTTAGGTATAGAATATACCGAGGAAGAAATAAATGCCGCTGTAGAAAAGATAAAAGCAGCAAAAGAAACTCTTGAATACAGTACAAGGCTTGATTTGTTCAATGCAATAAGGCAGGCAGAGGGAATGCCAAATATCGGCTTCTATCCGGAGAATTGGCGAAACCTTCAAAACGAGATAGCCGTTTCTCAAAAACTATATGATGAATTTTATGTTTCCGAAGCTGATTATACCAAACAGACCGAAAAACTAAACTCTGTTTTTAACAGCCTTGACGGTACATTTGAAGCCGATGTTTTGGCGCAGGCAGACTTTGACGGAAATGGTATGGGTGAATTTGTTTACGGCACAGAAAAAAGTAAAACCGCGCCGTGTTACAATTATATCAACGGAAACAATACTTATGCCGTTTTATCGCGTGGCAGTAATATATATGCTGATCTTTCGGATACGGTAAACACGGTCGGCAGCGACAGTATATATATGTTTTCGGCCGATGTGTGCAATGACGGTCTGGCATATTTCGGTGATCTGTATATGTGCTTATACGACCCCGAGGCGGAGGATCATTACAAAGGCAAAATATACGGCGATAATTCGATAACAGTCAGTTCGGATGACAATTTTATAATCACATATCCCAATAACCAAGAAGCTAAAATATCGGTCAAATACGACAGCGGAATAAAAGCACAGCTTCATAAATGGTATAATATTTGTATGATATATAATGCAAAGGAAAGAACGGGAAGTGTATATATCGACGGACAGCCCGCGATCGAAAATTTTAAAGTGATCTCGGGTCAGAACTGCAATGAATTTTACCCTTATGTAGGTTTCAGAAAATTGCAGGCAGATAAACATCATTCCTATCCTACATATCTTGATAATTTAAAATTTGCCGAAATCAAATATAAAGATTTTTATACAGTGTTCGGTGATGCGGATGCAGACGGTGTATTAACGGCTACAGATGCTTCTGTTGTACTTCAAAAGGTCTTAAAAGAAAATTATGCTATGCCTTTGGAAAGCAATATACATAACTATATGGATATTGTGGATGTTGACTGCGACGGTTGTTTGACAGCCTCGGATGCGGCTTTGATAATGCAGAAGGTGCTTGCGGAAAATATAGCAATGCCGATAGAAGTAACAACGCAGATCATTACCGAAATTACCACGGAAACAACTACACAAACCGCAGTTTCCACCGAAAGCACAACAGAGGCGACCACAGAGCATACTATCGAGACAACAACTTCGTTATTTGATTATTTTGATTTTTCGGGTATTCCAAACGGAGTTCATACAGATGATTATACGAGCCCGGTCTTTGCGGTCATTGCAAATAAAAACGGATATACCGTAGGTGAAGACTCCGAAAAATATATTATTCTTAACGTAAATAATGATGAGGATCTGACCGAGGGATATATTGAGATATATGCCGACAGCAGCTTTGCCTTGTCTGTAGAGGCCGATTTTGACGGCTACGGATATTCACGGGCATGTCTTGCGGATGAAAACGGAAATATCGCGGATATTACCGAGTATTACGGACGTGATACCATATTGCTGTACGCCCGAAGCGGCGGAAAGTACAGACTGTATATAAACGGCGGTACAAATTTAAAAATATATAAAATAGGGATAGTCTATGACAAATAACAGCGTATAAATAATGTTTTACGCCCCGAGGGTCAGTTTGCCCCGGGGCGTTTTTAGGTTGGCAGAAATCCGGTTTGACACCAAAACAAGGCCGCAAGTATTTCCAAAATATAGACGGCAAAGCTTATATATATCTTTTTGTCGTAGGTATCCGTTTCCCAAGCATCCATTGAATATTTTCCGAAAAGCGCAAGCGTGACGGCAGCGGGTATCCAAAAGATCACGGGATACGCATTATATACAGCCCACGGGATAATGCACATTATTGCTATAGGCACATATAAGAAAAACATCAGCCTAACCAAAAACATCAATATAAACGGAAACAAAAATATATGGTTTATAACAAGCATTACGGATAAAGCCCGTTTTACTAATGGTATTTTGCTTATATACCCGATCTCTGCTTGTTCCGTTGTGCTGTATAAATAGCCCTTTAGCTCGTGTGCATCCCGTAAATTAAGATCGGGCTTGTCATTTTCAAGGCTTACGGCGACATATTCCCCCATAACCTCAAAAATGACCACGCCGTTTTTTTCGTTTATAAGCACGGCACGCGCATCTGTGTCATAAAGCATTTTGTCTTTGTTTTCAAGCCGCTTTTCGCAGGTACGCCTCTCATTTTTGTCGAGCCTGTGCCAATTTATTTTTCCGTATTTGCATTCGATTCCGTTTAAAATTCTTTTGGCTTTCATACTGCCCCTCCGTGTGTAAAATGCTTTATTTGTTATCTCATTACGGATGCCGATATTGCCATTGTTGCAGCATAAGCTATCGGAAAATATATCGCATTATAGTAAACGACATTAAAAAATGTCGTTTACTATAACCCTACGGGGTATGCACACGGCTGCGTACAAGGTAGTTAGCCGCTTTGCGGCACGCAGCCGGCGCGAGTAAACGAGCAAAAGTATAAATACTTTTGTCGTTTACTATAAGTATAACAAATAAAATTATTTTTCCTTTGCCAAGCTCGTCAGCTTTGTTTTTTATAAGTACACCCGATAACAAAAACGGTACAATGTGTAAAAACGGAAACATTGCCCCAAAAACAACGGGGAATAAAAAAATCATAAACAGATCCATACAAAAATTTTCAATATGGGGGATCAAAAATATTGCTGTATTAAAGCGCTTTAAACAATAATAAAGGGCTAACGGCAAATGACATATTATCAAGGCAGTAAGCAGGGTAAAAACAATGGCATATAAAAAGCCGTGTTTTTTGCTGTTTAGCCATATACTTAAAAATACAGGTATCGCTGTTAAAACGATATTTAATATTAATGCTGTGTAAAAATTCATTTCGACCTCTGATAATAAAAAAGTTTTTATACCTGCATAGACAGCATAAGTGAAAATTCTGCGGCAGCCGCTGTGATATAGTACAGCAAATTTAGCACGATAATTGTATGTATATGTTTTTTGGTCAAGCATTTGGGATGCTTTGTTATCAATATGAATGAAAGAAAAAACGGTATAATGTGTAAAAGAGGAAAATATATTCCCAAACCAACAGGCAGAAGAATGGTATAGGGAAAAATATCCATTATGAATAAAATAATTCTTTCGGGTTCACATCTCAATTTGAATAAATCGGAAAAAAGGCGCGTAATACCCACAAGCGTAAAGGGTAAATTGCATATTATGCCCGTAATTAAAAGTGTAAAAACAAAGGTATAGAAAAAACTGCGCTTTTTTTTATTGAACCTTATGCAAAAATATATGGGTATTGCCGCCGTAATAATATTTAAAATAAGTATCATAGTATTTTTCCTTTTTTTGTGTTATTGTACAGGTATAAGTCTGCTCATTATTTGGGGATAATACATTACAAGTATAAACAAAACAGGCAAAAAGCATACAGTTCCAAACAAAAGCGCAGAGATCGTGCTTTTTATTATAGCCGAACCCGATTTGTTTTTTATGGCCTCATAAATCGCAGCAAAAAAAGATATGACCGCAAGTGCCGCTCCCAAATTGCCAAAAATAAACGCAACAAGGCAAATAAGCTCATAAAGTATGTCAATAAGCGGTGTACACATCAAATCCCCCAAAAACGCATAAAGCAACCCCGATTTGTACAAAAGCCACAGTCCAACGCATATATATTCTATTTTTCCGCATTCTTTTGTGTATGCCCAAAATTTTTTTGATGTCATTTTTTTCACAGCCTTTTTTGTTGGTGTGTATAATTTTTTCGTATTTCAACCCGGCATCTCAAATGTCATAAATCCATAAATATTCAGTATGGTTATTATTGCCGTTACTGCTGCAACCGACCATAGATACATTGCATCCTGTTTATAATCGGCATCGGTTGTGATATTGCCTGCTAAAAGCTCTTTTTCGCCGCTTTTGGCAATACTTTTACCTATAATGATACTTATAATAAATGCCGCAAGCCTATCCGCAAATATCGGCTGAGCAAAAGCTGCCAATAAAGGCGCATAAAACAATATACGCGCATATTTCAGCGTGGTTTTGGCATAAGAAAGGTATAGTTCGTCTGCATCCGTCCTTTTGCGCAGAATGCTGCAGGCCTTTATTTTTTTTATGTACCATATCAGTGTCATAAGATATGTAGGCCAGGAAAGAATTACAGATAGAAATACAGTAGTCAGGAACATAAGCGGTCTCCTCCTTTTTTTAGTCAATGATATTCGTATTCCGCAGAAATAAATTTCTGCTACACAAGCCGAAACG
>CAMVJD010000091.1 GCA_947167715.1 uncultured Eubacteriaceae bacterium | reverse complement strand
AAAAAGCCCGAAAAGTCCGTGACCGAGGTAAAAACCGAGGCAAAGCCCGAAACAAAAACCGAGATACCCAAAAAAACGGAAAAGCCAAAGCAAAGCTCGGGCAAGAAAAAGGGCAAAAAAAGAAAGGCGGGTAAGAAATGAGAGATAAGTTAAGCGAAATAGTTGAGATAGACTACCACGACCTGCTGGAAATGGCCATACAGAAAAAACGCGAGGGCTATCGCCTGTCGCAGGCCTGCGCGGCCTATGTTGACGGTAAGCCCAGATTAAGCTATTCCTTTGCCGACGACGAAAATTATAAATATATCACCTTAAGGTGCAATATAGAAAGAGATACCGAAATTATAAGCCTTTCGGAAGTGATACCCTATGCGGCCTTTTACGAAAACGAGATGAAGGAGCTGTTTGGTATCAATATCAGCCTTATAGAACCCGATTACAAAAATAAGCTGTACAGAATAAAGGAAGAGACACCCTTTGCACCAAAAGAATGAACTGTTATTATCATAAAGACAAGGACCGCGCCGCGGAGTGCATAAACTGCGGCAAACCGCTTTGCAGGGCGTGCAGCGCCTATTGGGGCGCAAATATGTGTACGGACTGTATCAAAAAAATAGCGGTCAAAAAACGTAATATATTTTTGT
This sequence comes from uncultured Eubacteriaceae bacterium, assembly GCA_947167715.1. GTDB lineage: Bacteria > Bacillota > Clostridia > Lachnospirales > CAG-274 > RGIG4310. The sequence goes on along the minus strand of CAMVJD010000091.1, from coordinate 6,023 downwards.
TAAGGCTGGCTGCCGTTATTGCGGTAACGGGGGCGCTGTTTTACCTGTTTTACTGCAAAATGGGCAGCACGGCGCCGATCAATGCGCTTACAGCATTTTTCGGCGGCAATGAGCCAAGGCGAAAAACGGCGCTTTTTATTTATGCGCTTGCCTGCATACCCGCAGGGCTTCGTGCCTCGTTCACGCTTGGCAGGTGGTTTGCGGGTATCTACGACTTGACGGGCAGGGCTGTAATGCTTTGTTTTGTGGCCGTAATAGCGGGCGGTATACTGCTTGGCGCTGCTGCCGTGCCTATATATTGTATTTGGCTTTTATACGGCGTTATAAAGTATAACTTTACCGTAAAGGCGGCCAAAGCACGGCTTGCCAAGCTTAAAAATATCGAAAGAAAACGTAAAAAATAGATCTGTTCGGAGTTGATAACAATGAAAAAAAGAAGTATAGTACCCTATGGCCCGCAGCATCCCGTATTGCCCGAGCCTATACATCTTGACCTGGTGATAGAGGATGAAAAAATAGTTGAGGCGATACCGTCGATAGGCTTTATCCACCGCGGTCTTGAAAGCCTTGTGCAAAAGCGTGATTTTAACCAAATGGTGTATGTTGCCGAGCGTGTCTGCGGCATTTGCAGCTTTGGCCACGGCTTTGGCTACTGCGAGGCTATAGAGGATATAATGGATGTCGAGGTCCCCGACCGCGCAAAATATTTAAGGACCATATGGTTTGAGCTTTCAAGAATGCACAGTCACTTTTTGTGGCTCGGTCTGCTTGCGGACGGCTTTGGCTTTGAAAACCTGTTTTACCAGTGCTGGCGCATACGCGAAAAAATACTTGATGTGCTGGAGCTTACAACCGGCGGCCGCGTTATCTTTTCGGTAAACAAGGTGGGCGGCGTTATTAAGGATATAACCCCCGAAATGGCTGGCGCAGTGCTTGATATGATACATTCGGTCAAAAAGGAGCTTGATGTTATTGTGCCTGCGTTTATGCAGGATTACAGCGTTGTTTCGCGTTTAAAGGGCGTTGGTGTGCTTACAAAGCAGCAGGCGCACGATCTGGGCTGCGCAGGTCCCTTTGCAAGAGCAAGCGGCATAGGGAGCGATATGCGTAAGCTTGGCTATGCGGCCTACGGCGACATTGATTTTGATGTTGTCACAAGCACCGAGGGCGACAGCTATGCCCGCTGTGATGTGCGTATCAGAGAAATTTATCAGTCTATAAATATTATAAGACAGGCTATAGAAAAGCTGCCCGAGGGCGAGATAGCGGTGGCGGTAAAGGGCAATCCGCAGGGCGAAAGCTTTATAAGGATAGAACAGCCACGCGGCGAGGCGATTTACTATGTAAGCGCAAACGGCAGCCCGCATCTTGACAGAATGCGTGTGCGCACACCCACCTTTGCAAATCTGGCGGGTCTGTGCGAAACCTTAAAGGGTGCCGATTACGCCGATGTCGGCCTGCTTATTCTGACTATCGACCCCTGCATAAGCTGTACTGAAAGGTAGGAAATATAAATGGCAGTTATGAAATTTATACCCGAGGCGCTGAAAAATCTTTTCAGACAGCCCGTTACGACTTCTTATCCCTTTGAACCGGCGGAATATCCCGAAAGGGCAAGGGGACATATTGAAATAACCATCGATGACTGCATCGGCTGCGGTATGTGCACAAGGGCATGTCCGCTTGGTGCCTTAAAGGTGGACAAAAACGAGGGCACTTGGGAAATAGACCGCTTTGACTGCGTTGTATGCGGCTACTGTGTTGAAAAATGCCCCAAAAAGTGCTTGCGCACTGCCCCCGGCTATCAGGAGCCCGAGCCCGGTAAGACCTCACAGCTTTACAAAAAAAGCGAGGAGGCCTTAAGGCTGGAGGCGGAGAAAAAGGCCGAGGCCGCAAGAAAGGCCGCGGAGGCCAAGGCGGCTATGGAGGCAAAGAAAAAGGCGGAACAAAGCTCCGCGGAGGCGTGATATGTGCGTTGCGGTAATGGGCAGGGTAGTAAGCTTTGACGATAAAAACGCAGTTATCGAGTGCAAGGGCGCCAAAATAAAGGTCAGACGCGATTTTGTGGATATATCGGAGGGCGATTTTGTTATGGTACACGCGGGCTATGTAATGCAGCGTGTAACAAGCGAAGATATAAGCCTTATGGAAGAAATTGCAGAGATGTGATGACATGATGACTTCAATTGTTAAAATGTTGTCAAATAAAAACAATATTTACTATTGACCGAAAAAAATTTTTGTGATATTATTATTAAAGTACGATTAAAAACGAAAAAAGGCGTTTGATTTCGTATTAATGAATTTTTTTTGGTTTTTTCTGCAAAACAATTACGGAAGGATGCTCTCATAATGTATGAAAAAAAGCCTATAGGCTGGAAAAAACATCTTGACTTCATTCTTATTGATTTTTTTCTGCTTCACATATCCCTGATCGCCGCTTATCTTATGCGTTTTGGCTATGGTTTTTGCGAGCAGTTTTACTCATATATAGATACTGCGATCGTTATATCGGTTATGTTTATGCTGGTAGCCGTTTTTCACGAGGGATATAAAAATATTTTAAAGCGCGGCCTTTATTCCGAGTTTACAGAGCTTGCAAAGCAGGATATATTTATTGCACTTTTTGCTGTGCTTTGGCTGTTTGTTTCGGATAGAGCGGCAATGACATCGCGTCTGGTTATAGGTATAACCTTTGTTTTTGATTTTATTCTTTCATTTATTTTCAGAAACATTTTAAAGGAGCATGTTAAAAAGATCGCAAAAAATAATGCGGGCGAGCGTTCCCTGATAGTGGTCTGTCTGTCGCGAAAGGTAGAAAGCTTTATTGCGCGCATAAAGGAAAATAATTACGATTACAATATACAGGGTATCATCATTGCCGACAAGGATATGAAGGGCGAAGAAATAATCGGCATACCTGTTGTTGCCAATGCGTCCGAGGCTGTGGAGTATATTTGCCGCAGCTGGGTGGACGAGATATTTATAGGTAAAATAACAAATGACAGTATGCCCGAATTTGTCGGTGAATTAAAGCGCTCGTGCCGTCAGATGGGTATAGCCGACCACACCATGCTTCTGCCTGTGGGAAGTGACCCCGAAAACTACGTTACAGAGCGTATAGGCGGTTTTATGGTGCTTACACACAGCGCGGCCATAGTTACGCGCCGTGATATGATATTAAAACGTATTATGGATATTCTGGGCGGCTTGGTAGGCTGTCTTATTACCTGCGTATTGTTTGTTTTTGTGGCACCGCTGATATTTATTGCATCTCCGGGTCCCATATTCTTTTCGCAGCAGAGGGTCGGCAGAAACGGCAAGCCGTTTAAAATATACAAATTTCGCAGTATGTATATGGATGCGGAAAAACGCAAGGCCGAGCTTATGGCGCAAAACAAGATCCAGGACGGCATGATGTTTAAAATGGATGACGACCCCCGCATAATAAAGGGCATAGGCCACGTTATACGCGACCTTTCAATAGACGAATTCCCACAGTTTTTTAACGTATTAAAGGGCGATATGAGCCTTGTGGGTACACGTCCGCCCACACTTGACGAGTGGGTCAAGTATGAGCTGCATCACAGAAGGCGCCTTGCTATAAAGCCGGGCCTTACGGGTATGTGGCAGGTAAGCGGCAGAAGCAGTATTACCGATTTTGAAGAGATAGTAAGGCTTGATACCAAGTACATTGACGAATGGAGTATAGGCCTTGATATAAAAATTATTTTAAAAACTGTGCTTGTTGTGCTTAAAAAGGACGGCGCACAATAAAAGTGAAAGGGGAACCCTATGAAAGCATTGATATTGGTAGCGGGTTACGCAACACGTCTTTATCCGCTTACTTTAAATACACCCAAGCCCTTGCTTGAGGTTGGCGGTAAAAAAATAATCAACTACATTGTAGAACAGATAAACACCGTTGATGCGGTAGACGAAATATATGTTGTAAGCAACCACAAGTTTGCCTCGCACTTTGAAAAGTGGGCGGCAGAGCTTAACAATCCCATCCCCATTTCCGTGCTTGACGACGGCACCTCTACCGAGGAGACCCGCCGCGGCGCTATTGGCGACATTCAGTTTACTATCGACGAGAAAAAGATAGATGACGACCTTATGATAATTGCAGGCGATACGCTGTTTACCTTTGCTTTAAAGGAATATTTTGATTTCTTCAAGGCAAAGCAGGATGACTGCGTTGTTGTAAGAGAATTTAACGACCCCGAGCGCTTAAAGCAGTTTGGTGTTGTGCTTCTTGACGAAAACGACATTATAGTAAACTTTGAGGAAAAGCCCGCACAGCCCAAAAGCAATAAGGTGGCATTTGCGGCATATATATACAGACAGGACACGGTACCTATGATAAAGACCTACCTTGAAGAGGGCAATAAGCCGGATGCTCCGGGTAACTTCCTTGCATGGCTTTATACAAGAAAAACCGTTTACGCTTATGTAATGAACGGCGAATGCTATGATATAGGCACACATAAATCCCTTGAAGAGGCAAACGAAATATTTTCCAAATAAAACTACCCCGCTTTTGATAAGCGGGGTTTTTCTATGCTTTAACTATATTAAGTATCGTTTCAACTGCCTTTTCCATGCTCTCCAATACGACAAATTCGTAGGGGCCGTGGAAATTGTGCCCGCCCGTAAATAGATTGGGGCAGGGCAGCCCCATAAACGACAGCCTTGCGCCGTCCGTGCCGCCGCGTATCGGGCGTATATCGGGCTTAACGCCGGCCTCCTCGGCCGCCTTTACCGCGCGTTCAAGCACAAACCTGTTTTTCTCTATTACCTCTGCCATATTGTAATATTCATCATAAATTTCAAGCTCTGTACAGCTTCCGTATTTTTCGTTTATTTTCTCTGCGGCGGCGCGCATTTTATCCTTGCGTGCCTCAAATTTTTGTCTGTCATGGTCGCGTATTATGTATTCAAGGCTTGCGCGGCTCACATCTGCCTTTATATCCGTAAGGTGATAAAATCCCTCATAACCCTCGGTGCTGCGCGGTGTTTCGGCGGGCAGCAGCGCATTAAGCTCCATGGCAAGCAGCGCGGCATTTATCATGCTGTCCTTGCCGCTGCCGGGGTGTACGCTTTTGCCGCGTATATTAATTTTTACCCGTGCCGCATTAAAGCATTCGTAGCTTATCTCGCCCTCGTCCCCGCCGTCAATGGTGTATGCAAAATCACAGCCGAATTTTTTTGTATCAAAATGGTCAACACCCGCGCCTATCTCCTCGTCGGGGGTAAAAGCGACCTTTATTTTGCCGTGCTTTATTTGCGGGTGCTTTATCAGATAGTCCATGGCGGTAAAAATTTCGGACATACCCGCCTTGTCGTCCCCGCCTAAAAGCGTGGTGCCGTCAGCGGTTATTACCGTTTTGCCGACATATTTTTTTAATATGGGAAATTCCGCAGGCGATATTATAACATTGTCCTTTAAAACAATATCGCTGCCGTTATAATCGGCAATAATATTGGGGCGTATGCCCGCGCCGCTGTAATCGGGGCTGGTGTCCATATGCGCTATCAGCCCTATAACGGGCAGCTCTTCGTCCGTGTTAGCGGGCAGCTCGGCCGTGACATAGCTGTAGCGGTCAACATCTACATTTTTCATGCCCATTACGCTTAATTTGCCCGCAAGCACCTCGGCAAAAAGCTCCTGCGCTTCGGTGGAGGGATAGGTGTCGGAGTTTGGGTCCGACTGCGTGTTTATAGAAATAAAGTTTGTAAAGTATTCAAGTAAAGTGTTTCTCATATGCTGCCTTCCTTAATAATAAAGTTAGCCTTATTTTACTATTGTTTATTTAAAATGTCAAGCCTTGCGTGTTTTGTTTATATACACCTGCTTTGTTAATTTACGGTTAATTTACAGCAAGTATAGCAAGTATAGCAATAAACAAAACGCGTACAAAAACGCTGTTCGGCAAGCCCCGCAAAATAAAAAAACAGCACGCATAATATAGCTGCTGTTTACGGCAGAAAATGTGTCTTATTGCCATTAATTATAGGAT
>CAMVJD010000090.1 GCA_947167715.1 uncultured Eubacteriaceae bacterium | reverse complement strand
TTTCGGCTTGTGTAGCAGAAATTTATTTCTGCGGAATACGAATATCATTGACTTTTGACCCTGCAAACGGCATAAGACTTTATGCAAAGAAAACGGGCAATAATAAATCGGATTGGAGAATTGCGGCGGCGGAAAACACCAAGATCCTTACATCCGAGAATATCGAAGGCCTTAAATTTGTACAGGTCAAAGCAGTAAAGGAAATGGCGAAAAGCTATCCGCCCGATACAATGTGGTATCTGACGGTCACAGACTGCGGAAATACGGTTGATAACGGGGATATCGAAACTACGGAGTATTCCGAAAGAACGGCCAAGGAGGAAATTGAGAATATGCTTAATTTTATTCGGCTGCGGCCCGAAAACAAAGAAAATAAAGGAGAAACAAAATGAAAAAAATGATTTTTTTGGCAGCACTTATTTTTACGGCGGCATTTCCGCTGTGTACTTATGCGGGTATAACGCCCAAGGAGCCCACCAAAACAAGCGGGTGTTACAACATAGCCTCGGCGGAAAATCTGTACTGGTTTGCGGACTATTGCAAAAATGCCGAGTCTACGGACAGCGTTTATGCTATGCTCACCAATGACATAGTTATCAACAGCGGCGGGGCGTACTCCTACAGCACAAACCTGAACGAGTGGGAGCCGATAATGGATTTTAAGGGGAAATTTGTCGGTGACGGCCACAGCATAACGGGGCTTTATGTAAAGGACAAGGAGTATGCGGGGCTTTTCGGCAGTACGGGTGAGGGCGCCACGATAGACGGCGTAGTCATTGACCGCTCTTATGTAGAGGGGACAAAGTATGTCGGCGCGGTAGTCGGCTATAATCAGGCAGATTTTTTATACAGATGTGTAAATAAAGGCACGGTCGCATCCTATACCGAGGGCGCAAGCACGGGCGGTATTGTGGGCAGTCACAATTCAAGATCAAACTTCGCATACTGTCAAAATTACGGCGAGGTTATCGGTACGGACTACACGGGCGGAATTATGGGTGCATCGGAGCGCTCGGGACAGCCCCTGCGCGAGCTTGAAAATTACGGTACGGTAAGGGGCAATAAATATGTCGGCGGCATTATCGGCTATATGTCCGCAAAATCGGCGCAAGACGTTGTTTACCAATGCTTTAATAAGGGCAATATAAGCGCTGTGGAAAAAGCGGGCGGTATTGTCGGCTTTTCGGATTACTATACTTCATCGGGCTCAAACGGCAGCTACGGCTGGATAATGCGAAGCTATAATACGGTTAAAAACTGCTATAGCTCGGGTTGGTTAAGCGGTGCAAATACCTATGGCATAGCGGGACACAATGACGGTCTTGTTTGTGCGTATAATTGCTGTTATCTGCAATGGACGGCAAATGATAAAACGGTGTCCAATATAAGCGGCAAAAATATCGGCGAGGAGCTTTCTGCCGCGGAGTTTGCTTCGGGCAAGGCAGCCTATATTTTAAACAGCGAAAAAACACCGCTTAACAGCGCCTGGACACAGGATATAGGCAAGGACGACTATCCCTGTCTTAATGCGCTTGACCGCGGATTGGTCTACAGAAATATATTGGCGGAAGAATACTCAAACACAGAGGACGACTTGCATAAGACCTGCCGCACCCTCGGAAATACCGATGCAAACAAAAACGTTGATATGCTTGATGTTATACAGATACTTAAAAAGGCCGAAAACAGCGAATACTTTATGCCGATAGAAACCTCGGCTTCGCAAAAACAGCCCGACGGCGTATACGGTGATATAAATGGTGACGGCAGCGTGACGGATGCGGATGCATCTATGCTGCTTGATATTTTAAGCCGCGGCGGCAGAGTAGATATGAGTGTAGGGACTTATATTTTTGGGATATATTAAAAATATACAGGCTTTTCGGCTGTTCCGTAAGGCTTTAAATAAAGTATACTTGAAAGAAAGGTACGATATATCGGTATGAATAAACAAACTGAAATTTGTGCGGCATATATATTTCCGAAAAAATGGGGAAACTCAAAAAATTATAATATACTTGACAAAAAGATATATTTGTAGTAAAATACAAATGTTTGAGGAGGAGCGTCCTGAAACTTTTCGATATTTTGTCGATCATTTACAGCGATGGGAGCCCGTGTTTCGGGTTGAGAGGGTGCTTTTGAGCACCGACCGCAAGTGTTATTTGTGTACCATTTGTTAAGCTGTATTTGGTCTACCTTGCAGGTGTGTACATAATGTATACACTTTTTTTATTACAAGGGTACCTCCTAATTTTTAGAGGTATCCATAATCGAAAGGTGGATGTGATATGAAAAATCCAAAAATACTTAAAATGGCGGTATTGGCTATGCTTATCGCTCTGGGCGTTGTTATTTCGCCTATCCTTCGTGTAGAGGGTATGTGCCCCATGGCTCACTTTATCAATATAACTGCGGCAGTATTGCTTGGGCCATATTATGCGCTTTTATGTGCGTTTTTAATTGGCGTTATAAGAATGGCTGTTATGGGTATACCGCCGCTTGCGCTTACGGGCGCGGTGTTTGGCGCATTTTTGTCGGGTATGCTTTACCGTGCGTCAAAGGGCAGACTTATTTTTGCCGTAATAGGCGAGGTAATAGGTACGGGACTTATCGGTTCTATAGTCAGCTATCCCGTAATGACCCTTTTATGGGGAAAAACAGACCTTACATGGTTTTTCTATGTACCAAGCTTTATCAGCGGCACGCTTATCGGCGGCAGCATTGCTTTTATTTTCTTAAAGCAGCTTATAAAGGCGGGTCTGCTCGCAAAATATCAGGCAGCACTTGGCAGCAAGGTATATGACACACCAAACACGGTCTTAAGCGATTCTCTCGGTATCTGTTTTATCGGGATTATCGCTTATCTTGCGGTGCTGGTGCTTGTTAAAAACCTTTTAAAGCTTACGGGCGGCGTTTATACTATTCTCCCGCTTACTGCATTTTTAGCCTTTGCGGCTATAGGTGTTATATATTACTGTATTAATATAAAAAAGGTCAAAATAAAGGAATAATCTATGTTAAACGAAATATTAAGCGCAAGAAATAATGTTAAGGCAAAAATGCCGCTTATACATTGCATTACTAATCCCATATCAATAAACGACTGTGCAAACTTTGTGCTTTCGTCGGGGGCAAAGCCCTTTATGGCCGAGCATCCCGATGAGGTGAGGGAGATAACGGCAATAGCCGATGCACTTGCGCTTAATATTGCAAATATTACCGATGCAAGGCTTAAATCCATTGAAATTGCCGCGAAAACAGCGGCAAAGAAAAATATTCCATCCGTGATAGATGCGGTAGGGGTAAGCTGCAGCAAATTAAGGCTTGATTATATCAACAGGCTTTTAAGCGAAACAAAATTCAGCGTAATAAAAGGAAATATTGCTGAAATACGGGCCTTGCTCGGGAAAAAGACAAAGACAGTAGGCATTGATGTTACCGAAAAGCAGGATTTTGACGAATGTGTTTACGATGCCTCTTTGCTTGCAAAAAAATACCGCTGCACCGTACTTGCAAGCGGTGAAAGGGATATAATTACCAACGGCAGCAATGTATATGCCGCAGCAAACGGCAAAAAGGAAATGGCGCTTGTAACGGGCACGGGCTGTGTTTTAAATGTGCTTACTGCGGTATATCTTTCCGCTGCCGAGCCCTTGACAGCCTGCGCGGCGGCCGCTGTTATATTCGGGCTGTGCGGTGAGCTTTCGGACAGCTCCAAGGGTATGGCAAGCTACCGCGCAAATATGCTTGACAGGCTTTATACGCTTACCGATAAGGAAATAAGCGAAAATATAAGGCTTGATAAAATTATTTGATATTTAACAAACTAAGGAAGTCCCCCGCTTCTAAAGCGGGGGTGCTTACTTAAAATTCAGTGGGAGTCCAAGCTCCCACTGAATTTGGAATTGCTTGCAATTCCGTTGGTTATGAGTATGTAGCAGAAATTTATTTCTGCGGAATACGAATATCATTGACCTCTTCCATAACGGCGGCTATAAGCCGCTGTTTCATTTCGGGGCTTATCGGCTTTCCGGGCGGCATTTTAAACGACATAACTATCGGCAGTATCTCATTTGGGCGCTTGCCCTTTATACGGTTGTAAAGTGCTTTTATGGCCTCTGCCTGTTTTGGCTCAAGCTCGTTTAATATTTCGTTTTGCAAAAATTTTTCGTCCATTTATATCACCTCAATAATATCCTTTATTTCATTAAATTTAACAAACAGCTCTAAAATATTTTGACCGTGCTGGTCAAGCTCGCCGCGAAGAGAGGAAATGATCTCGCGCTTGCTTTCCTTAATATGCGTGTTTTGCCTTGACAGCGATATGTAGTTTTGTATTATTTTGTTTACGTTATATGCTTTTATAAGCGGCGTTAATCTTTCCGAAAGCGACGGCTCAAAAAGCGGCAGTATGCTTGTCAGCATTGTAATTTTATCCGTATTTTCCTTGTTTTGCGAAATTGCCGTCATCAAGCTTACGGCGCGTTCTATATTGCTGTCAAAAAATTGACTTTCATCCATAAATATTTCTCCTTTTTATCCCTGCTTTTAGTAATTATATTTGAGATCCGCATAATTTATAACAAAAAAGTAATAAAAAATAATAAAATATTTTGACTATTTTAGTAAGATATGGTAGAATATATATAAATATCATTTTACGATTTATAACGGAGGATGCGAAGATGGCAGATAGAATATTGATATTCAATTATTGCGCAGTTCCAATATATTCTATAATTCTTATATCCATATTTGTAAAGGGTGCAACAAAGGGCTGGAACAACAAGTTTTTTATTTTTGTTAATGCCATTTCTCTTATTGCAACTATTTTTGATATATGGCTTAATCATATAGTTATACACCGTCCGCTTTCGGATGGTGCCGTATTTGCGGTAACGTCGCTTGAATACGGCTATTACTTGCTGCATGATATGACTATGCTGTTTTACCAGCTATACCTGATATATGTATTTAAGACGGAATTTTTGCTTAAAAACAAGGCTATTTTAATGATTTTAAGCATAATGACCTTCGGGCTTTTGTTTTTAATATTCTCAAACCCGATAACAGAGTGGATATTTACCGTAACGCCCGAAAATGGCTATACCCGCGGGCCTTATTTCTATGCGCTTTATCCCTTTGTGCTGTCGTTTTTCCTGTTTGGCGTGGGATACCTTATAAAATACAGAAAGCTTATCGACGGCTGGAAATGGTTAGCTTTTATTTCGCTTTATGTCGTTGATCTGGCGGGCGTAATAGTGCAGTACTTTAAGCCCAGATATATGGTTGAAATGTTTTGTACGGCAATAGCGTTTTTGTTTATTGTACTTATAGTATACCGCCCGGAGGAAAATATAGACTCTGCCGTGCTGATACCCAATTTCCGCGCATATAAGCATCATATCAACAATATACTTGTCACCAACCAAAATGTGAAGGTATGCGTTGTAAAGTTTATAAATGCAAACAATATCCGTACATATCTCGGCGAACAGCGGTATAACAGATATGTACGCAAAATATTTTCGCCGTTTATAGAGCTTTTGTACAAATATAAGTTGAATTTTGAGGTTTATTACGAGGCGCCGGGCTCGTTGTACCTTGTACTTATGAATTTAAAAAAGGATTTTGATACGGAAAAAACGCTTTTTGATATGTACCGCGCTATGCGCAGTAATTTTCTGGAGATAGAGCATACAGGCGCAAAATTTATACCGCGTGTGCTTATTATGGATATTCCGGGCGACCTTAAAAACTATGATGATATCATACATCTCGGACACGAGTTTTTCGGGCTTACATCCTACCATAAGGCTTTGACCTATGCCTCGGATATTATCGGCTCCAAAAACTTTAAGATAGAGAGCAACCTTGACAGCATACTTGAACGGGCTATTACGGAAAACAAGCTTGAAATGTATTATCAGCCCATATACTCGTTCAAGGAAAAGCGGTTTAACTCCGCCGAGGCACTTATAAGGCTTAAGGATAAGGAATTCGGCTTTATTTCGCCGGGTATATTTATCCCCGCAGCCGAGGCACGCGGGCTTATACTGCCGATAGGTGATTTTGTGCTTGATGCTGTTTTTAAGTTTATATCCGAAAACGACCTTGAAAAGTACGGCATAGAGCATATAGAGCCGAATTTGTCGGTCGCACAGTGCTTGCAGCCCGAGCTTGCCGATAAAATAAGCGATTTGGAAATAAAATACAATATAGACCCGAAAAAGATAAATTTTGAAATTACCGAAACATTTTTTGACAATATAGGCGAGATAATGGATAAAAATATAAGCCGCATCAGGAATATGGGCTATAGCTTTTCGCTGGACGACTACGGCACGGGTTATTCCAATATCCAGCGAGTGTCTCGTCTGCCGTTTTCCATTATTAAAATCGATAAAAGCCTTATTGATATTATTGATACACCCGACGGCCTTGCCATTATCAAAAATACAATAAGTATGATGAAGGATATCAATAAAGAGATAGTTGCCGAGGGCGTGGAAACAAAAGAGACCCTTGATAAGCTTGAAGAGCTTGGATGCGATTATATTCAGGGCTTCTATTTCTCAAAGCCTTTGCCGAAGGATGAATTTTTGGAATTTATTAAAAAGAATGGGGCAAAGTAATGGAGCTTTATGAAAAATTAAAAAGTGTTGCAAGCAGTAAGGATCTATCCGAGTTTGTCAATGATATTCGTATTCCGCAGAAATAAATTTCTGCTACATACTCATAACC
>CAMVJD010000089.1 GCA_947167715.1 uncultured Eubacteriaceae bacterium | reverse complement strand
CAACTTAATTATAACACAAATCTGATGACTTTTGTGCTTTTTTATTCAAAAATTTGGGAGAATGGGGACTTTTTCAGCAGTCTCGAACCGTCCCCTGTATGACTTTTGAGTAAGCACCCCCCGCTTTAGAAGCGGGGGACTTCCTTAGTTTGTTAAAAGGTCGTCATACAGATGGTTTGTTATGTATAGTAAACGCCCCGTCACATATCCGACATCGGTTTATATACCGTATCCGCGATATTTTTGCAATGCTCGGATACACTTTTAACATCATTTGTCAAATCGGATAAAATAAATCCCATATCCACGGTGCATTTTCCGTTTTTAAGGCGTTTTTTGTGGCTTTTTATAACATTGCCGCAAATTTTATCGATACGTTTGTCTAACTCGGCTATCGTTCCGACAGCGGCTTTATCTTTATTAAGAAAGCAATCAAGACTTCTTTTGCAAATTTCGGCCGCATTATTAAGCATATTGCTTATTTCCGCCCTTCCTTTTTCCGAAAACTTTTTCTTTTTTTGATCCATCTTTTTAAAAGAAGTTTTCATCATTTGCGCGTGGTCGGCAATACGTTCAAAATCTCCGATAAAGCTTTGCAGATCATATATACGGTTGGCTTCCGTACGGGATACATCAAAAGAACTTATCTTTGTCAGATAATATCCCAGGCGTTCCTCGTATTGGTCTATCACACCTTCCAATTCATCAACTTTTTGTGCCTTTTCTTCCGAGTAATCATTCATAAGATTTGTGGTTGCATAAAACGCTTCCACGGATAATTCGGCCATTTTGTCAACCGCCTTTGCGCATTGCGAAAGGGCAAAAGCGGGATTTTTCAGAAAACGATCGTCTATTAGCGAAAGCCCCTGCATATATTCCGAAACGGTCTCGTCTTCGTCGTCGGTTTGTTTTACCGATATTTCCGCAAGATGCACAAGTGCATTTGAAAACGGCAGCAGAAATATCGTAGCAAACACATTAAAACACGAGTGTATGGCTGCAATACCCGATGCATTTGCGGGCTGTGTCATAAAAGCAAACGGATGTACCGTGTATGCAAGGTAAAACAGCGCCATAAAAACCATTGTACCTATAAGATTGAAATACAAATGTATAAAAGCCGTTCTCTTTGCATTTGTTTTTGCCCCCGCCGAAGAGATAAGCGCTGTCACGCAAGTACCGATATTCTGACCCATAATAACGGGCAGCACCGAATTATACGGTATTGCGCCCGTTGAACAAAGTGCCTGCAAAATACCGACCGAGGCCGATGAACTTTGTATGACCGCCGTAAGCACCGTGCCCGCTATCAAGCCGACTACTGGGTTTGAAAAAGCCGTAAACAGCCTTGTAAACTCGGGCACATCTTTAAGAGGTTCCACCGCCGTACTCATCGTATCCATACCAAACATAAGCACCGAAAACCCTATAAGTATTTTTCCTATATCGTGCTTTTTTTCCGACTTGCAGAACATAAGAAAAATAACACCTATCAAAGCAAGTATCGGAGAGAATGATGTCGGTTTCAACATTCGTATAAAAAAGCTGTCGCTTTGTATCCCCGAAAGGCTTAATATCCACGAAGTTATTGTCGTACCGATATTTGCGCCCATTATTATACCGACAGCCTGTTTAAGCTGCATTATGCCCGAATTGACAAAACCCACTGTCATAACCGTTGTCGCGGAAGATGACTGTATAACAGCAGTAACGGCCGCACCAAGCAAAACACCTTTTATCGGGCTGTCCGAAAGCTTTGCAAGTATCTCCTGCATACGTCCGCCCGAAAGCTTTGTAAGGCCCTCGCCCAAAACATGCATACCATACAAAAACAAGGATAAGCCGCCTATCATAGCCAATACATTGAATATATCCATAGAGCCTCTCCTTAGCGAACAGCCGCAAATACCACATCCGCAATATAAATAATTACCATTGCGCTGCCTTCAAATTTACCGAGTTTTCTGTCTTTTGCGACAAACAGATATGTTATTATGCTTACCGCAATAAGAATTATCATATCATAAACCGATGCAAGATTTACACGAATGGGATGTATTGCCGAAGAAATGCCGAGTATAAACAGAAGATTAAATATATTTGAGCCTATGACATTGCCGACGGCCATACCGTTTTCGCCTTTTCTCGATGCAACGATAGATGTCACAAGTTCGGGAAGCGATGTACCTACCGCAACTATAGTCAAGCCTATAAGGGTCTCGGACATACCCGCAATACGGGCAATTTCCTTTGCGGAATATACAACAGCCTGTCCGCCCGCAACAATAAGCGCAACACCGATAATTATAAGCAAAAAGCATTTCCAAACCGGAATGGTTTTTATATCATCTTCTTCCTGCGGATGCTTTTTTGCATCAACAATAAGCATAACGATATAGGCAATGAATAAAACTATCAGCACAAGCCCTGTTATGCGCGTTACATCACCTACATTATCAAGCATTTTGTTGTTGACGAACGCGCCGCCGAATAATGCCTCCCAACTTGTCATAAACAGCACGACAGCCGTTGCTATTATCGAGATCGGAAAATCGCGCTTCATAATAGCATCATCAACGGGAACATTATGTATCAGCGCACACACACCAAGCACCGACAGCAAATTGAAGATATTTGACCCTATAACATTACTCAGCGCAATTTCGTTTGACCCCTGCAATGCCGCAGAAGTACTGACCGCAAGTTCGGGCGCACTTGTCCCGAGCGCAACAATGGTGAGCCCGATTATAACACCGGGTACTTTAAAGTTTTTTGCAAGTGCGGAACTTCCGTCAACAAAAATGTCCGCACCTTTTATAAGCGCAATAAAACCCACTACCAAAATAACAACATCCAACAGTACCATAGTTTTTTCATCCTTTCTTGATTTTTCGTAAAATTTGAGCTTCACGGCAAAATAAAAAGGCGAGACTGTCTACCGCACAAAAAATGCAGTAAAAAGTCTCGCCTGTTACGATGCGATCCGGGGATATTTCCCGTACTGACGAATACGCATCACGCTTTTTATACTTATCTCGCGTTGGCTACTCCCTGATTACAGGGTCATTATAACACCGTAAATTTTATTTGTCAATATAGTGTTGACGTTATTTTATATAATATGCCCATACCATTTTTGCTATAATAAATCAATAAAAATCCTATATAAAACCATTCAAATCGGGAAAGCAAGCTTCTCCCTTCTCATAACCTTTGCATTGCCGTTTAGTTCGCTTTTTTAAGGATCCCGATAACATCCAATACATTAATACCCACCGTATTTTCAAAATCCGCCGCCTGTTTTGCCATTTCGTTCATTTCGGCGCTTTCAAAAAACGGTTTATCGGCACTTATGTATTTAAGCACAAGTGTCGCATCTGTTTTAGTGACCTTGCCGTCAAAATCAACATCGCCCTTTATTATCTTTGGGTTGCCTGTACCCGCTGTTTCCGTACCCGCAGATGCACATACCACATCATCTAAGAGACAAGGGACGGTTCGAGACCAGTGAAAAAGTCCTATTTTTAAGCGCTTTTTGCAAGTTGTCCGACTGTTCCTGCAAACCTTTGTTTCATTAAAAAATATGTCCATATTAGTAAAAACAATTGATTTTATGCCATAAAAAGAACGGCCCTAAAGCCGTTCTTTTGTATAACTACTTAATTTTAGTGTATAATATCGGACATTATCCTGTGTAAGTCTTTGCATTACCAGTTCTTCATTATCAATATTGCATCGACCAGGTTTACCGTCTTGCTATAGTCACAATCCGCTGCGCAAAGCTGTTCGTAAGTCAGTGTATCAAGCTGTGAAGCATACCTTATTACAAGTTCCGCATCCTTTTCATCCACTGCTCCGTCCGCATTTACATCGCCAAGCCGCGCATCACCCCCGATATGGAAGTACAGCGTTACGATAATTCCGTTTTCACCGTTTTTGACAAACGGCACATTAACACCGTTTGCATATACCGAAAGATCGTCCGACACAAGGTTTTGGTCTGCCGAAAATTCTATATAAATATCAGCCCTGTATTCGTTGTTTTTTTCAAATTTATACCCGTCTGCAAGCGGTATTCTGCCATAATACCACTCTACATTCGTTATGTGATACAGTGTGCTGTCTGTATTAATTTCGGTGCTTGCAGGGGTCCCAAGCCATAAAGGCTCATCGGCGGCGATATTTACCACGCTTATTGGAACATTTGAAAAATCAAATCTGGCAGCCGCCTTATTATTTTTAATATCTGTCACACCACTTTTAATTTGACCGTCCGCAGTTTTCAAAACCATATCAATGTCATTACCCAATACCGTACCGTCAGCCTTAACGTTGACATAAGCATAATAGCTGTGGGTCGCCTTAAATGTGTCTGTCGGCAAAAGGTAGGCATTGTCCGTTCTGTCATACCAACTTACGCCGTTTTTGCAGTATTCGCCGTCGGCGGCCGTATCAAGGCTTATGCCGTCTGTGCTTATCTGCGCATCGTAAGCGGGGGTATCGCCCTCTTTAGGTACGGCAAGCCCTGTAATTTCAAGACCACCCACCGTACAGGGTGAAAACGTATATTCAATATTAGCCGCCTTGGCACCGTTTACTGTCTCGGCAACGGCATCGCTGCCGTTTACGGTTGCCTTAAGCGTATCTGCAAATAAATATTCGCCGTCCGCGGTAAGGGTAAGGGATATCTTATATTTGTGTCCCGCAATAAATACCGTATTAAGATCTATCACTCTGCCTGCGGTAACATCGGTCCATTTAATGCTGCCTGCATCAACGCTGCACGGCGTGCCGCCGTTATCCGTAACACGTCCGGGGGTATCGCCCGCCTCGGGCGCAGCAACGGTAAGGGGCAAGGTCGATATAGGTGTATTAAACGAATATGTGATATATCCGCCGGTTTTTAGGAGCCAGCCCGCATCGGCCTCGCAGCCGTTTATCGTTGCAACAACCTGCGAAGCAAATTGATATCCGTCATTTGGCAAAAGCGCTATCTCTACCGTATAGGTCTTTCCGCTTTTAAATGTTTCGCCGTATGGCAGTGGCACACCGTCCTCATACCACACAAGTCCGTTTGTATTATAGCTGGCATTGTAATTTTTATTGACCCTGTATGTACTTCCGCACGAAACCGGGTTATAGCTGATATATTTGCCCACTTGAGGTGCTGTTACACCCTTTATGTCCACCCTTGTTATATTGGGGTCGTCAAGCACACCAAAGTCGTATGCCGCTTCCATACCCTTGTATACCGGCATATCATAAGCCTCGTAAACATCGACTGCTTTGCCGTTTACCTTAAAAAGTATCTGTGAAACATCTTCTCTGTTTGTCAGCAGTGAATAGCCGTCTGCGGCAGTTATCAAAAACTCCGCACTGTAGCTGTGTCCTGCCGTAAACGGTATATTACCGTCCATCATCTTGCCGTCCTCGTACCACAGTGCTACAACATCACAGCAGTATTGGTCATAATTGTGGCCATAGGTAGTTTGGACATCATAGGGATATCGGGCGGGCATATTGCCTATCGCAGGCTCGTTGATGGTTATAAAAATATCGCCTATGCCTTTTGGCATCGTATAGCCAAGCGTAAGCACGATATACCGGTCTATATTATCCCCGTCGGCATCATTCGGCATACTTGTATTTGGCGTATATCCGTTTATTTTTGCGTCCTTCCAGATTCGGTCGTTTATGTTAAAAATATAACCGTCATTTGCCTTCAGCGTCATTACAAGCTCGTAATATGTACCGCCCGAAAGAAATGTGACAGGATCGCCCTCGATATTTCTCCAATACATATTGTAAAGCGAAAATTTATCGTTTCCCGTAATACCCGGCTTTGCCACATAGCCCGAACCGACGGGCAGATTTGTATACACCACAGCCTCGGTTATGTATTGCGGTACGGTATAGCTGCCCGATACATTGACATAATTCTGTTTTTCATAGGCAAACGCCATTTCGCAGCGTATTCCGTTTACATAAGCCGCCGTTCCCCAATATGCCGTTGTGGAACTTTGCCAGCGCTCGTACACAAAATCGTAGGGTGAAACAGAATATATCTGCACCTTGTAATTGTAGGTTTTTCCCACCTCAAACACATCATTTGCGGTCATATATTTTTTTGCGCTTACATCGTACCAGCTTACACCGTTTTTAAAACCCTCACTTGTATTTGTGTAGTTGTTTCTTACGGCATATTCACTGCTGTTCGGAGCCGCCGAAAATTCCGCGCATTTGCCTGCCTGCGGCATCTTCATATTAAGGTACACCGACTGTATTTCATTTGACGTGCCGTCCGCAAAAACCCTTGTGGGCAAAAGCCCCGTAAGCAGCGAAAAACACAGTAACAGCCCGATAAAACGCCGCCATTTTTTTGTAGTTATCATACTCATCCCTCTTTTCATTAAAATTTTGCCGTTAACATCTGCCGATGCGGCAATAGTTTCGTTCACTTATAACTATATATTTAATTTTATCACAATAACGCTTTGTGTACAATAGCCAATTTTGCAAAAAAATAATGTCAAAACCTGTCCGCATTTACTATTTGCGCCAACAAAAAAAAGCCCGTATAACGAGACATTCAACCGCAAAGATAGATTCGGGCAACTGTGCGGCAATCGGCTTTTGGCGCAACCAAAAGTTGTGACACATATAAGCAAGGTTTACCTGCAATTCTTCCATAACTCTTTCATCCGATAAATCGTACAAACGCTGCAAAATAAGTATGCGAACTATCATTTCGGGGTCTTTTGCGGGTC
>CAMVJD010000088.1 GCA_947167715.1 uncultured Eubacteriaceae bacterium | reverse complement strand
TGAACAGGTCAATTTAAAGGGCTACGGCGTTGTTATACCTACAATTAACGATTTAAGCGCAGGTAAGCCCGAGGTAATAAAGCAGGGCAGCGGCTACGGAATAAGCATAAAGGCGCAGGCACCCGTTATACACCTTATTAAAACAGGCATAGAGACTACCGTTGCCCCCGTTGTGGGCAGCGAGAGCCAAAGCAAGGAGCTTGCCGCATATCTTGCCGATGCCGAGGAATTTATGGATTATAAGATATTCGGCAAAAGCGTGGGTGAACTGATAGAGGACGATCTAAGAATGAAGCTGACACGTCTGCCCGACGATGCGCGTGAGAAACTTCGCGGCACCGTAGAAAAAATAATAAACGAGGGCAGCGGCGGTCTTATCTGCATATTGCTGTAAATAATGTTTGGGCTGTTGCTTTATGCGACAGCCTTATTTTGGTTAAACGGGTCGGTTTTATATGACCGTTATGCTCAAAGAAATGGGAAATGTCAAATTTTGTGAAATATTGACTTTAATATCAATTTATATTATAATTAAAAAAAGATTCGTAAATTGTGTATTTGTATATATGCGGATATTTTTTACAAGGAGAAATGAAATGATAAAAGAAGTTTTTTCCGAAGAAGAAACTTTCGGCTTTGCAAAAAAAATGGCCGAAAACGCAAATAAAGGCGGCATATACTGTCTGTGCGGGGATCTTGGTGTTGGCAAGACCGTTTTTACAAAGGGGTTTGCAAAGGGACTTGGCATTGCCGAGCATATAACAAGTCCCACATTTACAATAGTAAATGAATACGAGGGCAAAATGCCGTTTTATCACTTTGATGTATACCGTATAAGTGATATCGAGGAAATGTATGATATAGGCTTTGAAGAGTATATTTTCGGTGACGGGGTATGCCTTATAGAGTGGGCAGATCTTATAAAAGAGCTTATTCCCGAAAATGCCGTGTGGATCAATATTGAAAAAGACCTTGAAAAAGGCTTTGATTACAGAAAAATAGAGGTAAAATGATATGAAGATACTTACGCTTGATTCTACCGGGCTGGTCGCTTCGGCCGCTGTAATGGATGACGAAAAGACAACGGCAGAGTTTACGATAAATTATAAAAAAACACATTCGCAGACATTGATGCCTATGATAGAAAATATTTGCGAAAATATAGAGCTGGATCTTAAAACCCTTGATTATATAGCGTGTGCATCGGGACCCGGCTCGTTTACGGGGTTAAGAATAGGTGCGGCAACGGCAAAGGGTCTTGCACACGGCCTGGGACTTAAAATAATTCCGGTACCTACGCTTGACGCGCTTGCATATAATTTGCCGTTCAGCGAAAGGATAGTTGTCCCGATAATGGATGCCCGCCGCGATCAGGTATATACATGCTTTTTTCGGACCTCGGACGGAAGGCTTGAAAAATTGAGCGAATATATGGCAGAAAACATTGATGTTGTTTTGGATGCTTTGGATGAGATAACCGATTCGGCTGTGTTTTTGGGTGACGGAGTGCCGGTTTTTAAGGAAAGAATATTGCAGCACAACAACAAGCATTGTTTTGCCCCCGCGTGCGCAAATATGCAGCGCGCAGCCTGTGTAGGCGCACTTGCGGCAAAAATGACGGATAAGGCGGTATCGGGCGACGAATTTGAAATATTATATTTAAGAAAATCACAGGCGGAAAGGGAAATGGGATTATGACAGACACGCCTATGGAAATTAATATAGAAACAAGGGAAATGCGCTATGAGGATCTTGACAGCGTAATGGCGATAGAAAATGCCTGCTTTAGTTTACCGTGGACAAGGGGTGCAATGCAGGAAGAGCTTTTCAGCCTGATGAAATTTTACTATGTTGCCCTTATAAACGAAAAAGTTGTAGGCTATGGCGGTATGTGGCATGTTGTGACAGAGGGGCATATAACAAATATTGCGGTGGACCCGGAATACAGGCATATGGGCGTTGGAAGCGCAATTGTGCAAAGGCTTATGCAGACCGCGGAAGAAAAGGAAATGATAGGCGTTACCCTTGAAGTGCGCGTAAGCAATACGGCGGCTAAAAATCTATATGAAAAGCAGGGCTTTGTTGTAACGGGTAAGCGCAAAAAATATTATACGGATAATAACGAGGATGCATATTTGATGTGGAATTATCTCATACCCGTAGAAGATTAATGCTATAAAAAAGAGGTGTTTTGTAATGGAACAGGAAAAAAAGAAAGGTCTTATAAGTGTTATAAAATATGAGGGGGCAAACGATGTATTTGTTTGGAAGCACCCCACAGAGGATTTTAATTTAGGCTCACAGCTTATTGTACACGAGTCGCAGGAGGCGCTGTTTTTTTGCGACGGCCGTGCATTGGATCTGTTCGGCTCGGGCAGATATACGCTTGAAACACAGAATATCCCTGTTATAAGCGAGTTGTACAAGCTGCCTACGGGCGGAGATGCCATTTTCCATTCGGAGGTCTATTTTATAAACCTTGTTACCCAAATGGGTATAAAATGGGGAACGGACAGCAAGGTAAGGCTGTTTGACCCGGCATCGGGATTGTATATTGAAATAGGTGCCTGCGGTAACTTTAATCTGCGTGTTAACGATTCGCGCAAGCTTATCATAAAGCTTGTCGGTGCGGAGCGTTCGCTTGCGCAGGGAGAAATACTTGATAACGGCATTGCCTATAGATCGGGTATGTTCAAGGCGCTTGTAATGAATAAGGTCAAATCCAACCTTGCAAGGGTAATTAAAGAGCAAAATATCAATATTCTTGAAATTGATGCTTATCTTGATACCCTCTCCGAGATAATGCGCTCGGTGATAAATGAGACACTTGACGAATACGGTCTTGTAATGCCCGAGTTTTATATAACAAGCGTTATCACACCCGACGACGATCCTAATTTTAAGCGCCTTAAGCAGCAGTTTGCGGATAAGACCTTAAAGGTACGCGAGGAAGAGATAAGACGTGCGGAGGCCGAAGCAGCGCAGGGCAGAAAAATTTTGGAGGCACAGACAGCGGCGCAGTTAAAAACAGTTGCGGCTGCCGGTGAGGCGGAAGCGCTTAAAATAAAGGCGCAGGCCGAGGCCGAGGCATATAAGATGCAGGCCGAAGCAGAGGCACGCGAGATGCAGATGAAGGGCTATACCTATCAGCAGGAAACTGCAAGACAGGTTGGTCTTGAGGCCATGCAAAACGGCATTACGGGCGGCGGAAACGGCGGCTCGGGCGGCGGCCTGGGTGATATCGCGGGTCTTGGCGTAACGCTTGGCGCTATGGGCGGCGTTATAAATATGACAAAGGATGCACTTGATCCTATAATGGGCAATTCGGCAAAGGTGGGTGCAGGGTTTGGAAGTATAGTACAGGGCGATGTTCCCGACGGCAGACAATGCCCCGTTTGCGGCACAAAGGGCATAAAAAGCAATTTCTGTCCAAACTGCGGCGCAAAGTGTCCCGAAAGCATTGCGGCGTGGGATTGCGCAAAGTGCGGCGCTAAAAATATAACCAGCAGATTTTGCCCTGACTGCGGCGCAAAACGTCCGGAAGGCACAACAGCCTGGGATTGTTCATGCGGCGCCCGCAATATTACAAGTAAATTCTGCCCCGATTGCGGGAAAATGAGAGGTGACGAGTAATGACCGAAAAACAAAAATACTCGGTTTTGTTGATATATATTATTCTGTTGGCTGCAGTAGGTATTTTGTTTTTTGTTATACCGTTTGAAAAAACAGCAGCGGTATGGACAGCGTTTGTTTTTGCCGAAATATCGGTCGTTTTGGGCTGCGCCTTGACTAATTATGCGTTTTCCAAAAAGGAAGGCCTTAAATCAAAGGTTTACGGACTGCCAATTTTAAAATTAAGCTATATGTATACCGCTGCACAGCTTATTATCACGCTTTTGATAATTATTGCGGACGGTGTACGGGATGTGCCTGCGTGGCTTCCTGCGGCAATAGGCGTTATTTTGACGGCAGCCGTGCTTATAGGTGTAACTATGGCCGACAGCGCACGCGATATGATCGAGGAAACGGATGCAAAAATTGAGCGGAAAATACAAAATGTAAAGGCATTTAAGCTTGATGCTTATGCTTTGGTCGGCGCCTGCGAGGATGAGGATGTAAAAAGATCGCTTGAAAAGTTTGCAGAAAAAGTAAAATACAGCGATCCTGTTTCGGACCCGGCGCTTGAGGAAATTGAAAAAAAGCTTTCGGATACCGTGGAAGAAATAAGGCAGCTTATAGACAGCGGCAATTATGAGGATACAGCCTTAAAATTAAATGCTGCGGACAGGCTGCTGGACGAAAGAAACAGGCAATGCAAGGCTATGAAACATTAAACAGCGCACTTTAAAATTAATTATATTATGCTTTGCGGTTATAGGTGTGGCCTATAATTGGCTATTGTTTTTGTGTATTTTACATTTTAAGCTTTGTATGGTAGAATAAACACATATTAAACAAATAGGAAAAAGGAGACGAGTATATGGATAAAAAATTCAGCGCAAAGGACCTTACTGTTACGGCAGCTGCCGCAGCATTGGTTTTTTTGACAACTTACACCTTTAAAATACCGGCGCCAAGCGGCTATACGCATCTTGGCGACTGTATGATCTTTATTTCCGTGCTGCTTCTCGGCACAAAGCGCGGGGCACTTGCGGGCGGTATAGGCGCAGCTCTTGCCGATGCGCTTGGGGGCTATACGCAGTATATTTTGCCCACCTTTTTTATTAAGGCGATAATGGCAGTAATAATGGGTGTTTTTACCTACAAGCTTCTTAAGGACAAAAAGAGCGGCTGGTTTGTCGGTGCCTTGATAGGCGGCGCGGTACAGATATTTTTGTACACCGTTATAAAAATACCTATGTACGACCTTGCGTATGCGCTTGTAAGGCTGCCGGGAAACATACTTC
Source organism: uncultured Eubacteriaceae bacterium (assembly GCA_947167715.1). Classification (GTDB taxonomy): domain Bacteria; phylum Bacillota; class Clostridia; order Lachnospirales; family CAG-274; genus RGIG4310. The sequence continues at coordinate 1,874 of CAMVJD010000088.1, read as the reverse complement.
AAACGGGAACGGGCATATTTATTGCATCGGTGATAATTGCCGTACTTGAAAAAGGCGGTTTTATAGCACGCTTTCGCCTTAAAGAGCCTGCGTAATAAAAATATTTAAAGGGAATATCCGATATTATTCTTGATATATCGATTATCTATATATAATGTATAAGACAAAAGGTGCGATCTGTTGACCGCACCTTTTTTGCTTTATCTAAGCGCCTTATTCATAATATCGTTTATAAGCTCGGGGTCGATGCCCTGGCCGATAAATACTATTTTATTAAGCCTGTCGCCGTATTCTTTATCCCAATTATCGGCTATTTCCGGGTAATCGGCAAATACTGCCATCTGCTCCTTTTTAGGCAGCGCGGCAACCCATTGCTTTGCTTCGTCAAGTGTTATCTGCTTGCCGGACTGCTCGTAAATATATATCCAGTCCGGATCCTCGTCAAACCATACAAAGCCCTTGGAGCGGATAAGCTTTGTGCTTAATTCCAGTACCGCGCTTTCAAATTTATCCCTTGCAAACGGACGTACAGCGGTAAATACACAGGTTTTTATGCCGTATTCAAGTGCTTCACCATGGTCATGGTCGTGATCGTGGTCATGGTGATGGTGGTGATGCTCGTGGCTGTGTCCGTGGTCATGGTCATGCTCGTCCTCTGTTTCTTCCTCCATAGCCTGTATCCAGCCCGCACTTCTATAGGCCTCCTGAAAATCAAATACGTCTTTATTGACTATTTCGGCAATATCAGCATTGCTTTTTACTGTTTCAATTATTCTTGCATTTGGATTTAAAGCAGCGATAACGGCTTTGATATGCTCCTTTTGGTGCTGTGTGACAAGGTCGGTCTTGTTTAATAAAACTACGTTGCAAAACTCTATTTGGTCTATAAGCAGGGGTGTAAGGTCTTCCTCGTCCTCTTCTTCTTCGTGATGCTCGTGTTCATGCTCATGGTCATGATCCTCGGCAAGCTCTTTTCCGCATTCAAATTCATCGGCCATCCTGAAAGCATCAACTACGGTTATTATACTGTCAAGCTTGCATACTATCGGCATATTGTTTTCAAGCAGGCTCTGTGTCATTGCCATAATGGTGTTTGCAATGGGCTGGGGCTCGCATATGCCGCTGGCCTCGATAACGATATAGTCACAGCTGTTTTTCTGTAAAAGACTACCTATCTGGTCGATAAGATCGTTTTTTAAAGTACAGCAGATACAGCCGTTTGAAAGTGCAACAACGTCCTTGTCTTCCTGCTCTATATAGTCGGACTTGTTGATAAGCTCCGCGTCTATATTGATCTCGCCGATATCGTTTACTATTACTGCTATTTTTTTACCCTGCGGTTCCTTTAAAATATTGTTTAAAAGGGTAGTTTTGCCGGCGCCCAAAAAGCCGGATATTACGGTAACGGGCACAAGCTTTCTATTGATATTTTTCACTTTTGTCACCTCTTGGTTAGAATAAAACTCATTTACTAACGTATAATATCACAATTAAATAAATGTGTCAAGCCGATAGGTTTTTTATTTGGGTCTTACAGGATCTCGGCAAACTCGCAAATGAAAAGAACTCTCTGACAGAGAGCTCTTTTCTTGTGGAGAGTTGTATATGAATAATAGAGCATAGGCTCTAACAGTTAAGCGGGAAAACTTAACTGTAAAAATATTATAGCATATTTTTTTTACGTTGTAAACAGATTTCGACAAATTTTTTATGGAAATATTGCAATAAAGTGCTGATTTATGCAATATGATCAAAGGCTGACATAAAAATTAAACTTGGTGTTGAAATTATAACGGATAGGAGTTAAAATATATATTGAGGATTTTTTAACAAACTAAGGAAGTCCCCCGCTTCTAAAGCGGGGGTGCTTACTT
>CAMVJD010000087.1 GCA_947167715.1 uncultured Eubacteriaceae bacterium | reverse complement strand
CTTACGTTTTCAGGGGTGGAAAAAGAACTGAAATATAATAAGACAAACCTCAAAAGCCTTGATTTAATGCGGCTTTCGCCGTTTGTCTTTATTATACCACAGTTATGGTATAAACGACGCAAAATCTTCGATTTTACGTCGTTGAACGGGGGCGGGTTAAAAAAACAAGCTTTTTTAACCCTTACCCGTTCATATTATACCATAAGGGCAGCAGAGCATTGATTACATAATCAATCCCGGCAAGACCGAAGAAACGCTGTATGTGTCAAGCTATATGTGCGATTATAGGTATGCTGTTGAAGATTTTAACGATATTTATTTAAACGCTATCCATAAGGGAAACAATTTGGCGCATCATATCATACAGTCGTATGCGCCCGATGACAATATTACACCTGAAAAGGCACCGGAAATCGCGCAGGAATTTATGCGGCGGAAATATCCGAATTATCAGTATGTTATCGCAATTCATAATGACCGAGAACATCTGCACGCACATATAATTATGAATGCTGTGGACTTTGAAACTTATCACAAACTGCACACCAATATCAGCAACATACTTGAAATGCGTGAAATAAGCGATGATTTGTGTCGTGAGAATGGGTTATCGGTAATCCCAAAAGACACGATAAAGCGTAAGTGCCTGCTTATGGACACCGTAGACAAGCATATCTCTGTTGCAAAAAGTTTTGATGAGTTTTGGGGACTTATGCAGGAATCGGGGTATGAGGTAAAAATCGGCAAGTACATAAGTTTTCGCGGCAGGGGCGAAGAACGCTTCCGCAGGGGTGATACGATAGGTGAAGCATATTCCGAAATGGGAATATTGATTCTATCAACGGCGATGACCTTGAGGAAGATGAAGAAATCGAGGAAACAAGGGCAAGGAACCGTTATTCACGGTAAAAGTTTATAAATATTTTTACTTCTAAATACTGCCTAATAATATAAAATTGCGGTTTGGAAATCATTATTGACCCTACGCCGCATAATTTTACGATTATTTTTTCACAAGCCCCTTTAAATCCAAGATAAAAATTGCCACATCTTCTGTCATTTCAGCCTTTCAACATCCTGTCTGAATTGTGACAAAAACAGTCCGGCAGCCTTGGTGAACACGGTATATTTTTTCCATACGAAATTGCAGCCCACTTCAATTTCAGGATTTAGGGTTTTGAAACACATATTGCTTTCGCCCGATACATTTATCAGCTTATCAAAGCAGATACAGTAACCCATTCCCTCGCTTGCCATAACAGAGCCATTATATACAAGGTTATATTCGGCGGTAATATTCAATTTTTCTTTTTCCACGCCTAACAGATCGGCAAGCAGGTATGAATGGTTTTCCTGTCTGGGAACGATAAGCGGTTTATCTTTCAGGTCGGAGAGGTGCAGCTCCGTCTTCTTTGCAAGTTCGCTGTCACGGCGCATAAGCACTCCGAATTTGTCTTTCAGCGGTATTTCGATACTTTCGTATTTTGTTATATCATAAGACTGAAATATCAGTCCGAAATCAATAAGTCCTTTGTCAAGCTTATCCATTACATCCGATCCGTCTGCGCTGTAAATACTGTAGCTTATATTCGGGTGATTTTTTTGAAGCTCTTGAGCAGTATCGGCAATAAGTTTTATTGCATATGTTTCGCCCGCACCGATATACACCTTTCCCGATACAATATCACTGCTTTGTTTTACCTCCTGTTCGGTCTTATCCAAAAGTTCGGTTATCTCCTCTGCTCTTTTTCTTAATATCATACCTTCTTCGGTAAGTGTGACCCCTTTGTTTGAGCGTATAAGCAAAGTTTTGCCCAGTTCTTCTTCCAATTCTTTTAACTGCCTTGAAAGTGTCGGCTGCGACAAATGCAGTCTTTCCGCCGCTATTGAATAGCTCTGTTCCCTTGCCACCGCAAGAAAATATTTAAGTACGCGAATATCCATAAAATTTACCCCCTTTTTGTTTAGTATATCATAAAAGCATATTACTTTCAAGCATATACCTGTATTTGATATAAGTATTTGTAATTTACATTGTGCTATGTTATAATAATATCATCAAATCAAAAAGGAATGATAAAAATGAAAGACAGTATAAAGCAAAATCTTTTTGATGCAGGCTGTAACGAGGAATTTATCAAAACATTTGCCGATTGTATTGGCGACAGAACAGAATGTGAAAAACTGCTTGCCGCACACAGACGCAAATTGCTTGATGAAGTCCATAAAAAAGAGGAAAACATAAGCTGTCTTGATTATCTGGTCTTTATGATGAAAAAAGAGGGCTTACAACAATAAAACCAAGGAGGAATTTATTATGTTAGGAAACTTTATTTACTCAAACCCCACAAAACTTTACTTCGGTGACGATTCTTTAAAATATCTTGCCAACGAATTAAAAAACTACGGCAAAAAAGTTATGCTCACTTACGGCGGCGGTTCAATAAAGAAAAACGGTATCTACGACGAAGTTATTAAAATTTTGAAAGACAGCGGCAAAGAAGTTTTTGAAGTACCCGGCGTTATGTCAAACCCGACTGTTGAAAAGCTGTATGAGGGCTGCAAAGTTGCAAAGGAAAATGATATTGACCTTATTCTTGCAGTAGGAGGAGGTTCTGTTATAGACTATGCAAAGGCAGTTTCGGTTTCGGCACACTGCGAGAGCGACCCTTGGGAAAAATATTATCTTCACATGGAAGAACCCGACAATAAAATTATCCCTGTGGGCTGCGTATTGACTATGGTAGGCACGGGTTCGGAAATGAACGGCGGATCGGTCATCACCAATCACGAACAGAAATTGAAGATAGGTCACGTTTTCGGCGACAATGTAATGCCCAAGTTTTCTATCTTAAATCCCCAATATACACTTACTGTGCCGAAATATCAGATGACAGCGGGTTTCTTTGATATAATGTCGCATATTATGGAGCAGTATTTCTCAAATACAGACGATAATACCAGCGATTATATTGCCGAGGGTTTGATGAAGTCACTTATCCATTCGTCAAGAATAGCCGCAAAAGACCCGCAGGACTATGAAGCACGCAGCAACATTATGTGGACAGCAACATGGGCGCTCAACACCCTTATTGCAATGGGCAAATCCACCGACTGGGAAGTACATATGATAGGTCAGGCAATAGGTGCTTATACCGATGCCACGCACGGTATGACACTTTCGGCTGTTTCTCTGCCATACTACCGCTATATTATGTCAAGCGGTCTTGCCAAATTCAAGCGTTTTGCAATAAATGTATGGGGTGTTGAGGCAAACGGCAAAACAGATGAAGAAATTGCTTCTTCGGGTCTTGACGAAATGGAAAAATGGATGAATGAAATAGGTGTTGTTATGAACATAACAGAACTCGGCGTAAAGGAAGATATGCTTGACGGCATTGCCGATGCGACTTTCCTGCTTAACGGCGGTTATAAAACACTTACAAAACAAGAAGTTATCGAAATACTTAAAAAGAGCATGTAAGAAAGGATGATTTATATGAAAAGATTTGTAACAATACTTCTTGCGGGAATACTTGTAACAGGTATTTCAGTAACGGCATACAGCAAGAGTTCATCATTGAACAATAAGAGAGGAGCAGCGGCTATGGCACAGGAAAATCCCAATTTGGCTGCAAGAACAGTAGCATCGGAGGAACATTATATTTTTGAGCTTTCGGATAATGTAAAAAGAGAACACGTTTATTATAAAAATCGTTACGGTATTGAGATCGCGGCAGATTTATATACTTCAAAGAATATCGACAAGAACAAAAAATATCCTGCGATCGTTATTGGCCCTCCGTTTGGCGGAGTGAAGGAACAGGGCCCGGGCGTGTATGCAAACGAACTTGCACAGAGAGGTTTTGTTGTTATCGCTTTTGATCCTTCTTATCATGGCTACAGCGGCGGTCAGCCGCGGATGACGGGCTCTACCGATATTTATGCAGAAGATTTCAGTGCGGGTGTTGACTATTTAGGCACACTTAAATATGTTGACCGCGAAAAAATAGGTGCAATAGGTATCTGCGGCAGCGGCGGTTTTGCTTTATCTGCTGCGGCAGCGGATGCAAGAATAAAAGCAATTGCCACATCGGTTATGTATGATATAAGCAGTTTCGGAAACGGAGCAACAGGTGAGGCAAGGCAGCAGCAGCTTGACGAACTTGCAAAACAGCGTTGGGAAGATGTTGATAACGGATATCCGCAGTACAGTAATGGTTATCCTTCAGCACCTGTTGAGAAAATACCCGAAGATCTTGACCCAATAACAGCGGAATTTTTCAGCTTTTACGGTACAAAACGCGGCTGGCATCAAAATGCACTCGGCAATGTTACCGCAACATCAAATATGTCGCTTATGAACTTTCCGTCACTTACGCATATAAGCGAAATATCACCGCGCCCGATACTTTTTGTTACAGGCGAAAACGCACATTCAAAGGGCTTCAGCGAAACTGCATACGCAAATGCTTCCGAACCTAAAGAAATGTATGAAGTGCAGGGTGCAAACCATGTTGATCTTTATGACGATACAAGCAAGATACCGTTTGATAAGTTTGAGAAATTTTTTAAGGATGCATTCAAAAAATGATGAAGACAGAAGAATTTATTGAAATAATGAACAGCGGCGAGGTTGTAAAGGGTTTTTCCGATATTCATTTAAAAATGCACGAATTGAGTCAGGAAGCCCTGCGCATTACAAGTGAGATAAACGGAAATTATCATACCGAAGCGGAACTCCATACACTTATGGAAGAACTGACGGGCAGGAAGCTTGAACCGTTTGGACTTTTTCCGCCGATATATACCGACTGCGGCAAGAATCTGCATATCGGCAAAGGTGTTTTTATAAACAGCGGATGCAAGTTTCAGGATCAGGGCGGCATTTATATAGGCGAAGGCGCACAAATAGGTCACAGTACGATATTTGCAACTCTCAACCACGGCTTAAAGCCCGAAGAAAGGCACGACCTTATCCCGAAGCCGATACATATAGGAAAAAATGTGTGGATAGGTTCGGGGTCGATAATCCTGTCGGGTGTGAATATTGGCGATAATGCCGTTATAGGTGCAGGTTCCGTTGTCACAAAGGATATTCCCGAAAATATGATAGCAGTCGGTTCCCCTGCAAAAGTGATAAAAAGTGTTTTTGATTAGGAGTGGTCGTTATGAAAAAAATAATTGCACTTATAGGTGTAGTTATGGTGTTTCTCGCTTTATCCATAGATGCCTATGCCGCCGAAAAAATAAATATAGAAGTGAACGGTCAGACACTCACAGCCACACTTGCGGATAATTCCTCTGCACAGGCATTTTCGGAAATGCTCGAAAAAGGCAAGGTAATTGTGGAAATGTCAGATTACGGCGATTTTGAAAAGGTCGGCAGTCTTGGAACAACTCTGCCCCGAAATGATGAATATATCACGACTGAGCCCGGCGATCTGATCTTGTATCAGGGAAACAGCATAACGATATATTATGATGTAAATTCGTGGAACTTTACAAGGCTCGGAAAAATAGACGATATAACGCAGTCCGAATTAAAAAACATATTGGGCAAAGGCAATGTTACGGCGGTGTTCTCGCTGCCTGAAACGGAAGAAAAATTCGTTTACGGCGATGCCGACGGTGACGGTATCCTTGCGGCAGATGATGCGGCTATGGTGCTGCAAAAAGTGCTTGTTAATACATATAAATTGCCTTTGGAAGATAAAACAAAGGACTATATGAATTATGTTGATGTAGACAGGGACGGATATATTACTGCTTCCGATGCGGCTTATATACTGCAAAAGGTGTTGATAAGTTCATTTGCTTTCCCTGCGGTAAAAGAAAATTAGTAGAAGGGAGGGATAGGATATGGGTAAAAAAATCGTTATAATTTCATCAAGTATAAGAGAAAAAAGTAATTCGGAAATACTTGCTCGAGAAGCAGAACGCGGTGCAAAAGGAAACGGCAATGCTGTTGAATTTATCTCACTAAAAAATAAGACGATAAATTTCTGCAAGGGTTGTCTTGCCTGTCAAAACACTCTAAAATGTGTAATTAAAGACGATGCAGCAGAAATTGCCAATAGTATTAAAGAATCGGATATTCTTGTATTTGTTACACCTATATACTATTATGAAATGAGCGGACAGCTCAAAACTTTGCTTGACCGCTGCAACCCTCTTTATCCGGCGGATTATAAATTTCGCGGTATTTATATGCTTACAACTGCAGCGGAAGATACCGATGAGGTCTCTGAAACTGCAAAAAGAGGACTTATCGGCTGGATAGATTGCTTTGAAAAGGCAGAGTTTAAAGGGCTTTTATCCTGCGTTGGCCTTAATGAGCCAAACGAAGCAACAACTTCCGAAAAATATTTAAAACTTGCTTATGAATTCGGAAAAAATCTGAAATAAGGTGATATATATGAAAAAAATCATTATTACTATATTTGCGGTTTTTATGTGTACAACAAACATATATGCCGCCGGTTTTGATCTGCTTGATGCAATAGCCGTACTTAATATGGCAGAAAAACAGCACGATTATGATGAGCGTTTGGATATTAACGATGATGGAATAATATCTTTTGAAGACTGCGTTATGATATTGAAAAAACTATTTGTATCTCGCTCCGAATCGGTAAAGCCCGCCGTCACGATCAACGGCAAAACATTTGATATTGAATTGAGTGACACAAAGGTAGCTGCGGAATTTGCAGATATATTGCCGCAGACGTTTAATATGTCAGAGCTTAACAGTAATGAAAAATACATTTATACCGATACCGAATTTACATCGGCAGCACAAAAAGTCAGTCATATAAACGCAGGAGATATAATGCTTTACGGCAACAACTGCATTGTACTGTTTTATAAAAGTTTTGATACGCCGTACAGCTATACAACAATAGGACATATCACAAATACCGACGGACTTGAAGAGACTGTTGGCAAAGGAGATATTACGGCAGTATTTTCACAATAACAATATCTTAATATCCCAAATAAAAAACCGTACATCAATTTTAAATGTACGGTTTTTTTTGACTGTATCCTGCTTGATGTCATGGGGGAATTTAATGCAGGAATACAGAACTGTCAAATAAACTCTTTTGCCCATTCCGCCAAGCTGCTTTCACTTGACTAAGTAACATTTTTCCCTCAATCTTTTAGAAAGTAGGTCTATGTATGGATTTGTCAAAGTTTCAT
>CAMVJD010000086.1 GCA_947167715.1 uncultured Eubacteriaceae bacterium | reverse complement strand
GTTTCGGCTTGTGTAGCAGAAATTTATTTCTGCGGAATACGAATATCATTGACTTCGCTTGTGACAAAAAGCGGCAGTACGCTTACCTTAAGCGGCAATGTAACTGTGGACGAGGTACAGGCGTACAAGAGTGATGATACACTAAAAACAATAAAGGTCGGCAGTTCGGGCGCAGTATTTCCCGAAAGCAGCAAAAAAATGTTCTATGGATTTGAGTATGTGGAGACCATTGACCTTAAAGGTGCCAAAACATCCGCTGTAACCGATATGTCAATGATGTTCAGCGGCTGTAAAAGAGCAAAATCCATTGATGTAATAGCTATATTAAAAAAAGCAAGCTGAAACAATAATTGATACAAAGGGGGCAGCCTTAACGCTGTCCCTATTTATTTGTCCCATTTTTTAAAATTTTATGATTATTGAAAATTTATACTTGATTATTTTTTAAATATATGGTATTGTTATAAGCGTATTATATAGAAGAAAAAAATCGGTGGGGCGGATATGTACACGGAAAACGCTTATATAATGTGGCTGAACAGCCTTATAGATATTTCGGTAGCAAACAGACACAGGCTTTTGGATCATTTTGGCAGCGCAGAGGCGGTGTGGTCTGCTCCCAGCGCGGATGTCAGCCGTGTGGCGGGCATAAACAGCGATGTTATGTACAAGATAGTGCGCACCAAAAGCGGCGAATATATCGAAAAGCTTTTAAACAGCTGCGAAAAGGCAGGGGCGCGCTTTATTACCTATAACGATGACGAATATCCCGAAATTTTGCGTGAGATATACGACTGGCCTATCGGCTATTATATAATAGGCGAAATGCCGAAAAGCGACGTAAATATTGCTGTTGTCGGTTCAAGGACCTGCACGGAATACGGCAGGGAAACGGCTTATAAAATAAGCAGGCAGCTTGCACAAAACGGCATTACGGTAATAAGCGGTATGGCCGAGGGAATAGACGGCTGTGCGCACAGGGGCGCACTTGACGGCGGCGGCAAAACCATCGCCGTAATGGGTACGGGTATCGACATTTGTTATCCGTCGGTGCATACGCAGTTAAGAAGCGAAATTATACAAAACGGCTGTATCATAAGCGAGTTTCCGCCCGGCGTACACGGCACATCATATACATTCCCCGCAAGAAACCGCATAATAAGCGGGCTGTCAAACGGTGTTGCCATTATAGAGGCGGCGCTTAAAAGCGGGTCGCTTATAACCGCAAATATGGCGCTGGAGCAAAACAGGGATGTTTTTGCGGTACCGGGCAATATCAACAGCAAATTCAGCAGGGGCACAAACGCGCTTTTAAAGGACCGCGCTTATATACTTACTTCTGCGGAAGATATTTTTGATGTTTATAATATTGACAAAAAAAAGAAAAGCAAAAAACAAAAAAATACGAATAATTTAACCGAGCCAAACGAAAAATCAGTATATGATGCAATAGATATAGTGCCGCAGTCTGTGGAGGAGCTTGCGGCAAAAACGGGGCTTGATACAAGCACCCTGCAAAGCACGCTTATGATGCTTGAAATTAACGGGCATATCAAAAAAATGAGCGGGCAGAGATATATAAGAAACCAGTATTGATATAGGGGGAAAACAGATAATGAGTAAATATTTGGTTATTGTGGAGTCGCCCGCAAAGGCGAAAACACTTAAAAAGTTTCTTGGAAGCAACTATAAGATAGAGGCTTCCGTGGGGCATGTCAGGGATCTGCCCAAAAGCGAGCTGGGCATTAATATAGATAATGATTTTGAGCCGAAATATATAACCATTCGCGGCAAGGGCGAGCTGCTTGCAAAGCTTCGCAAGGAGGCAAAGGCTGCCGAAAAAGTCTATCTTGCAACTGACCCCGACCGCGAGGGCGAGGCTATAAGCTGGCATTTGCTTTTCGCGCTTAAGATAGACCCGTCAAAGGCGTATAGAATAACCTTTAACGAGATAACCAAGGCGGCGGTAAAAAAGTCCATAAAAGAGGCGCGCGAGATAGATATGGACCTTGTGGATGCACAGCAGGCAAGGCGCGCACTTGACAGAATAGTTGGCTACAAAATAAGCCCGCTTTTGTGGCGCAAGGTCAAAAAGGGCCTTTCCGCAGGCCGCGTGCAGTCTATTGCCTTAAGGCTTATCTGCGAAAGGGATGAAGAGATAGAAAACTTTGTGCCCGTTGAATACTGGAGCCTTGAGGCAGACCTTAAAGCGCAGAAAAACAAGATAATAAAAACAAAGTTTTACGGCACCGTAAAGGAAAAAATGGATCTTAATACCAAGGAAGACACACAAAAGGTAATTAAGGACATAAAAAACAAGGATTTTAAGGTAACAAATGTAAAAACCGGTTCCCGTGTTAAAAATCCCGTGCCGCCCTTTACCACCAGTACCCTCCAGCAGGAGGCTTCAAAGCTTTTGGGCTATGCGGCACAAAAAACAATGCGTATAGCACAGGCACTTTACGAGGGCGTTGATATCGAGGGCGAGGGCACCGTCGGTCTGGTGTCGTATATCCGTACCGACAGCGTGCGTATATCGGACGAGGCATATGAGGATGCAAAGGCCTATATACTTGAAAATTTCGGCAGCGAAAATCTGCGCGAGCATGTGCAGTATAAGACGGACAGCCGTGCCCAGGATGCACATGAGGCTATAAGGCCCACATCTGCCGCAAGAGACCCCGAAAAAATAAAGGACAGCCTTTCAAGAGAGCAGTATAGGCTTTACAAGCTTATATGGTCACGCTTTATAGCAAGCCAGATGGCGCCCGCGCAGTATAAAACAATGAGTGTAAAAATAACACCGGAGGGTACCGATTACGAGTTCAGGACATCCGGCTCGGTGCTTACGTTTGAGGGTTATCTGCACGTTTACAAGAAAAACGAGGAAAAGGAAGAGGACGAGAGTAAGTCTATGCCCGAGATAAAGGAGGGCGACATACTTAAACCCGATGCCATTATAGACCAGCAGCATTTTACGCAGCCGCCCGCACGCTATACCGAGGCCATGCTTATCAAAACGCTGGAGGATATCGGTGTCGGACGCCCCAGTACCTATGCGCCCACAATAACCACTATACAGGCGCGTAATTACGTTACAAAGGAAAACAAGCTTTTCTACACAACGGAGCTTGGCGAGATAGTAAATCAGATAATAAAGGATAATTTTGAAACCATAATAAATACCGATTTTACTGCCGATATGGAAACGGCGCTTGACAGCATAGAGGGCGGGAAGCTTGAATGGAAAGAGGTTTTAAGAAACTTCTATCCGCTTTTTGAAAACCTGCTGGACGAGGCCGAGAAAAAAGTTGAAAACGTAGAGATAGCCGACGAGGAAACGGATGTTGTCTGCGAGGAATGCGGCAGAAATATGGTGATAAAATACGGCCGTTTCGGAAAATTCCTTGCCTGCCCCGGCTTCCCCGAGTGCAGAAACACAAAGCCGCTGTTTGAGGATGCGGGCGTTGCCTGCCCCAAGTGCGGCGGAAGAGTATATATAAGAAAAACCAAAAAGGGCAGAAAATACTACGGTTGCGAGAATAACCCCGAATGTGATCTTATGCTCTGGAACAAGCCCACGGGACAGCTTTGCCCCAAGTGCGGCGGTGTTTTGGTAGAAAAAGGTACAAAAAACAGACATATAGCCTGCACAAATGCGGAATGCAGCTATACCGCAGAGCTTCCCGAGGAATTACAGGAAAACGCATAATAAGAAGGGAGAAGTGCTTTCTATGACAAAATTATACAGAAGAAGATATATTCCCGATGAAAAAATCTTGCTAAAGGATGATATTATTGTTACAATAGATGATGAGAAGGTCGTTACAAAATGGAAAGTACTCTCTCCCGTACATCCCTTTACTCACGGCGCAAGCTGCTATTATTTAAAGGAAGGCTTTAAGGTAAGCAAGTTTCTGGACGATAGCGGCGACCTTGTGTACTGGTACTGCGATATTATAGATACCGAGTATGACGAAAAGGAAGATTCGTACACATTTAACGATCTGCTTATAGATGTGATAATTGAAAAGGACGGTACGGTCAAGGTAGTCGACCTTGATGAAATAGCCGAGGCGCTTGAAAACGATATTCTGGACAAGGCGGCCGTTATAAAAGCGGTAAACAGGGCATCAAGGCTTTTGGATATTATTTATTCAAATAAATTTGACAGGTATAAACGTCCGATAGAGAAGGTATAATATATGAAGGGTGCAGACCACAGCGGTCACAGGCAGCGTATGCGCAACAGGTATTTAAACGAGGGCAGTCTGGACAATTTTGAGGATCATCAGATACTTGAAATGTTTTTGTTTTATGCCCTGCCGCGCAGGGATACAAACGAGCTGGCGCATAAAATGATAAAGGAATTCGGTAATCTGGATGCGCTTATAAATTCCCCGCCGGAGGCAATTGTGTCAAGGACCGGCGTAAGCCTTAACACGGCCGTGCTTATCTCTATGGTGGGTAAAGTACACACAAGAAGCAGTATAAGTAAAAAAATCGGCATTAAGCTGGATACCGTGGAAAAGGTAAAGCAATACTGTATCGAATTATTTAAGAATAAGACAACGGAGTCATTTTATATTATTTGCCTTGATAAAAACAAGCGCATAATAGCACCCGTTGAAATTGCAAAGGGCAGTGACTCGCAGGTCAGCGTCAGGATAAGCTCAATGATGTCGCAAATAAATATGCTGGGGACGAACGCTGCTTTTTGCGCGCATAACCACCCCTCGGGCGAAGAGGAATTTTCAATAGAAGATGTCAGATCTACCATGATAATAAAAAGATGCTTATATTCGTATAATATCAAATTGACGGACCATATTTTGGTATGCGGCGACAAAGCGGTATCTATGGTAGAGAAAAATAAAATTAAGTTTTAAAAAACGGTACTGTCTGTTTTTAAGGAGGTATTTAAATGAAAAAGCTTTACAGATCAAAGGATGCTATGATAGGCGGCGTATGCGCGGGCATAGCCGAATATATGGGTATCGACAAAACGGTGATAAGGGTGGGCTATGCAATAGTTACCCTGCTTACGGGCGGCTTTCTGGGCGCGATAGCCTATGCTGCATGTATGTTTATCATGCCCGTTGACGACGACATAATAGATGGCTGAAAATTAATATTTTTATATAAAAAGGAGAACTAAAATGGAAAAAACAATGGATAAGATCGTTGCGCTTGCAAAATCAAGAGGCTTTGTTTATGCGGGCAGCGAAATTTACGGCGGCCTTGCAAACACATGGGATTACGGCCCCCTTGGCGTGGAACTGAAAAACAATGTTAAAAAGGCCTGGTGGAAAAAGTTTGTACAGCAGAACCCCTACAATGTGGGCGTTGACTGCGCAATACTTATGAACCCCGAGGTTTGGGTGGCAAGCGGTCATGTTGGCGGTTTTAACGACCCCCTTATGGATTGTAAGGACTGTAAGGAGCGTTTCCGCGCCGACAACATTATCGAGGACTATATGAAGGCAAACGGCATTCAGGACAGTCCCGACGGCTGGACAAACGAGCAGATGACAAACTACATAAACGAAAAGAACATCCCCTGTCCGAGCTGCGGCGCACATAACTTTACCGATATACGTCAGTTTAACCTTATGTTCAAGACACACGCAGGTGTTACCGAGGATGCTAAAAACGTCGTTTATATGCGCCCCGAGACAGCACAGGGTATATTCGTAAACTTTAAAAATGTACAGCGTACTACCAGAAAAAAAGTCCCCTTTGGTATCGGTCAGATAGGTAAGTCCTTCCGCAACGAGATAACACCGGGTAACTTTACCTTCCGTACACGCGAGTTTGAGCAGATGGAGCTTGAATTTTTCTGCAAGCCGGGTACGGAGCTTGAATGGTTCAAATATTGGAAAGATTTTTGCTATAACTGGTTAAAGAGCCTTAATATTGCAGAAGAAAGCCTTGTTATGCGCGATCACGAGCAGGCAGAACTTGCACATTACAGCAACGCTACGACCGATATCGAGTATATGTTCCCCTTTGGCAAGGGCGAGCTTTGGGGTATTGCGTCCAGAACGGACTTTGACCTTAAGGCACACACAAACCACAGCGGCGAAACACTTGACTACTTCGACCCGACCACAAACGAAAAGTATATTCCCTACTGCGTAGAGCCGTCACTTGGCGCAGACCGTGTAACACTTGCCTTCCTTTGCGAGGCATATGACGAGGAAGAGCTTGAGGGCGGCGATTCAAGAGTTGTACTGCATTTCCACCCTGCGCTTGCACCCATAAAGGCAGCTGTGCTTCCGCTTTCCAAAAAGCTTTCGGAGCAGGCTTCGGAGGTCTATGCTATGCTTTCCGAGGAATTTAACTGCGAATTTGATGATGCGCAGAGCATTGGTAAGCGCTATCGCCGTCAGGACGAGATAGGTACGCCTTTCTGCATCACATACGATTTTGAGTCCGCAGAGGACGGTGCAGTTACAGTCCGCGACAGAGACACTATGGCACAGGAAAGGATCAAGATAACAGACCTTATGGACTATCTTAAGGACAAAATGAAATTCTGATATCAAATCAAAAAGAGAGAGCCGAAAAACTCTCTCTTTTTTTATTTTTTAATTACAATAGCTATATCCGTATCGGGAAGAGGGGTCTTTGGCTTTTCATAGCAGAAAATGTCATTGTCTGCCTTGCCGATATAGCTGTATATTCCGTTTGCGGGCGAAAACAGCCATATATCGGCATCTCTCGTTTTGCTTACATCAAGCTTAAAGCTCCTGCCCGTAAAATCATATGCAAAAATAAAATCCTTTCCCGAAAATACGGCTATCCTGTCGTATTTTTCTTTTTGTCCGTCCAAAAGCAACTCGTCGCTTGCCTTTCCGGTGGTAAAATCAACGCTTTCCATCAGTTCCTTAAGGTATTTCATCTGTCCCGAGCCCTCGTGGTGAAGAGCCTCCTTCCAGGTGCAGACCGCGCCGTAGCTGCCCTTATCGTCGGGGTGTCCGGTATAAAACTGCATGAGAGAATTATCGCCGTAGGTGTGGCCGCAGGCACCCGCAAACACCGACCAATAGGCATATCGTCTAACATCGGGCGCTGTCCGGTGGGGCTGGGTATCATCATGAAGTCCCTGCATTTTCCTCGGTTATAAAGCCGTGCTTTACAAGACTGCCCCAGGACGGCAAAAGTCCCATATACATCCCCAGCTTTTCCGCGTACTTTATAATTTTGTCGCAGTATTGCCAGTGTTGCTCGCTTTTTACATCGCAGTTCGGGATATACATTTTGTTTATGTCCTGAAGCTCGGGTGTTGCGTATACCAAAACCGCCTGTATAACATTATAGCCCTTTTCCGCACGGTTTTTAAGGTAGGCTTATGCCTCTTGCTCGGATGTTTTCTGGAAAAGCAGCCATGCCGTGTCGCCAAGCCAAAAAAACGGCTTCCCGCCCGATGTTAAATATTTTTTGTTTTCGCTTATACAAATATTTTCCATTGATATACCCCTTTTCGGTCTTTTGGGTTAAATATATCATATAATAACGGTAAAGTCAATTTAACAAACTAAGGAAGTCCCCCGCTTCTAAAGCGGGGGTGCTTACTTAAAAT
>CAMVJD010000085.1 GCA_947167715.1 uncultured Eubacteriaceae bacterium | reverse complement strand
TAACGCATAAAAAATACCCTCCTTACTGGGTGTCCAGTAAAGAGGGTACATATCAATATATGCGGCCGTTTTTTTTATTTGCGTGTATAAAATTATTAAGAAAAACGAACAATTAAAGAAAAATCGTCAATTTCATTGACAAAAGCAATTTTATAATATAAAATATAAATGATGATTCAAGTAATTCGTTTAGAAAGGAAGTTAATACCAATGCTCAAAAGAAGGTTTCTTATATCTGCCGCTGTCTTATCCGCTGCAATTTTATTCAGCGCCTGCGGAAAGCAGGAACCACAGGAACAGCCGGGTTTGAGTGAGAATGAGATAGTTTTAAGCAATGATAATAAAGAGGACCCCGATGATGAAAATGATGTGCTTGAAAAGCCTGATGCAGCATCAAGGATAACGGTCAAAGCCGTAGTTGTAGGCGACTGCACCGGTATAGGCTTTGCGCCGATAATGGGTTGGGGCGAAAAGGACAAAAATCACGAAATATACGAATTAAGCGTTAAGGAAAATGCAAAAGCCGCAGCGGAAGAGCTTGAAAGCGGTAATGCGGATGTTGCCATACTTCCGCTTGATACTGCTGTAAGGCTGTATAACGAGAAAAAAGATATAGTAATGCTTGCCACAAATACCTATAACAATATGTATATTACCGATCTTTCGGGCGAGATAAACAAAAAGTCTATGTTAAGCGGCAAGACCGTTGTTTATGCCGAGGATGGCTCTCTTACGGCCTCGGCGGCAAGACTTATGCTTGAAAAATGTGGTGCGCAGGCACAGCCGGCGGAAAGCAACGAAAAAATCAAGACAGATATCGCAAGCGGTTCGGTACAGCTTGCGCTTATGCCCGAGCCTTATGTAACGCTTGCAAAGTTTGACAATGATGATGTTCAGCTTGGACCCGATGTTACCGATATGTGGAACGATGTTGATGAAAACAGCAAGATAATTTCAAGTGTGCTTGTTGCAAGAAAGGATTTTGTTGAAAACAATGAAGGAAGTATGATATATATTCTGGATGATTTCAAGCAGTCCGTAAATACTGTTATTTATGGTATTACAAAAACACTTGATTATTCGGCGCAGTTTAATATTATGACGGATAAGAGCCTTGCGGTATCTACTATGCGCAACTGCGGCTATGAATTTACCGAGGGCGCAGATATGCGTATAGTGGCGGAAAACTTTATTTCCGTAAATGCAGATGTATTTGAAGGCAATTTACCCGATAAGGATTTTTACTATATACCCAGCGAGGGCTGATATAATGCCGCGGTGCAATAACCGCGGCTTTTTTGTTTTCCTTAATTTACATTTTGTTTTAAGCATATTTTACCCTTTACTATTAATAATATATATTGACGATAAAATATTGTGACAGCTATGCAATAAAAAATAGGGGGATAAGGTATGTATAAATATATAAAAATATTTACGGCGATAATTTCTGCGGTAATGTTATTTAGCTGTGTTGCTTTTGCCGCACAGCCGCCGGAGGTGGAAGCGCAGGCGTATATTTTGATGGAGGCACAGACAGGAAACGTAATTTTTGAAAAAAATGCGGATACCCCTTTGCCGCCCGCGAGTGTAACAAAGGTAATGACACTTTTGCTTATATACGAAAGCGAGGATCAGGGCAAAATAAAATGGGACGATGAAGTAAGTGTTTCGGGACATGCGGCAGGCATGGGAGGTTCACAGATATTTCTTGAACAGGGCGAAAAACAAACGGCTGCGGAGCTTACAAAATCCATAGCCATAGCCTCCGCAAACGATGCGGCTGTTGCTATGGCGGAGTATATCGCAGGCAGCGAAAGCGCATTTGTTGAAATGATGAATAAACGCGCCGAGGAGCTTGGTATGAAAAATACTCATTTTGTCAATGCCTGTGGGCTTGACGCGCAGGGGCACGAAATGAGTGCAAAGGATATTGCCATAATGAGCCGTGAGCTTATAACAAAATTTCCCGAAATAACGGAGTATACGACTAAATGGCAGGACACCATAACGCATAGGACTGCAAAGGGCGAAAGCAAATTTGGCCTTACAAATACAAATAGGCTTATAAAATGGTATGATAGTGCTACAGGCCTTAAAACCGGCTCCACCGGCAATGCAAAATATTGTCTTTCGGGTACGGCAAAGAGGGACGGTATGGAGCTTATTGCCGTAATAATGGCATGCCCCGAACCTAAATTAAGGTTTAAAGAGGTAATAAAAATGCTTGATTACGGCTATGCAAACTATATGCTTTTAAACGGAGAGCCGACAGGAAAAATAGTTTATGAAGCACCTGTTTTTGGCGGTGAAGAAGACACCGTAAATGCAGTCGTTAAGGATAAGACGGCTTATTTGACTCAAAAGGGAGATAAAAAGCTTACAAGCACGATAAATATTAAAAAAGAGCTTAAGGCGCCGATAAACGCCGGAGATGAAATAGGGGAAATAATATATATGTGCGACGGAAAAGAAATTGGTAAAAGTATGCTTACGGCAGAAAAAGACGTTGCCGCAAGCGGATTTTGTAAAAATTTAAAGGAAATATTAAAAATATGGTTAAGGGGCAATTGACCCTTAAATAAAAACAGGCTGATGCATTAAAGATAGGTATAATGCTTCAGCCGTTTTTTTTATTCTATTAATTTGCCGTTGCCTGCCGAAAAAACATATTTTTCAACGGTTCCGTCAGCATATGTTATGGTAAAATCGCCTTCTTCAAGGTCATCCTTCCATGTGCCTTCCCATATCTCTCCATCGGATTTGACAAACTTACCTGCGCCGTTTCTTAAGCCGTTTTCCCACATACCCTCATATACCGAGCCGGAGGCCGCAAAATAAAACTTGCCGTAGCCGCTCATTTTTCCGTTTGACCATTCGCCCTCGTATATGTTTCCGTTGGGAAATGTGCATTTGCCTTTGCCGTCTGCCGCGCCGCTTACAAAGTTTCCTTCATATATCGAACCGTTTGAGTATTCGGCTTTTCCCTCGCCCTCCAGAACACCGTTTGAAATAGTGCCCGTATAGGTGTTGCCGTCCTCTGTCCAGGTCATAGCACCCGAATCGGTAGATAAAGTATACCGAATACCGCTGCCGTTATCGGTAACCGGCTCTTTTTTGCTTTTTATAACGTAAAATGCACCAATAACCGCAATAATTATTAGGGCTAAAGGAAGTATAACAGCCAACAGGCTTTTTTTACCGACCTTTTCCTGTGCGGGATCGGCGGTATAAAGATTTTTCTGCTCCGGTCTTATGGTAAAGGCTTCTGCCTTGACAGATCTGCCGTTTTTAATGGCATCTTTGATTTTTATAATAATATCTTCAATATGTTTGTCAATATCTCCGTCAAAGGCCTCTGTCCAATGCAGCCGCCCGATATAGCTCATAGCTTCATCGCTTATAGTTTCGTCGGATATCTGAAACGGCAAAATGGTTATGTTTTCACTACCGTTCATACGCACACAGGCCGTACTTATCTCATCAAGCACCTGCTTTGAATAGCTCGCGGCCTGATTTAAAATAATTACAAATACCTTGCATGACATTAAAGCATTTTCGCTTGTGTCTGTTTTTTCCGACGGGGTAGAAAAACAGCTTATCCCGTCTTTATTAAGCTTATTCAATATACTATCCGCAATATTTTGCGAATTTTCACCAAAATGACTTATATAAACATCAGCCATTTTAATTGCATCTCCTTAAATAATATAATCTTTCAATCTGTTTTCGGCTTCCTCGTTTGCATAAATTTTAAAATAGTAGCCGTCCTCGCGGTGGTTGCTTTCGATTATCTCACAGCTTCCGTGTACAAGGCTCACCAAATTGCCCTTGTCATAGGGGATAACTATTTCAAGGCATTTCTTTTGGCTTTTTATCCAGTTTTCCACGATCTCGGTCAGCTTGTCTATGCCCTCGCCCTTTTTTGCCGATATTTTTACCGTGGCTATCGCACGGGGGTCGGGCGGCAGGGGAAGCTCTATGCCGTCCTTATCGACCTTGTTATATACGGTTATAACGGGCTTGTCGCCGCATTTAAGCTCGTCAAGGGTCTGATAGACTACCTTCATCTGCTCCTCGCGGCGGGGATTTGACACATCCAAAACGTGGATAAGGATATGTGCAAAGCTTGCCTCTTCAAGTGTGGCGCGAAAGGCGTTTATAAGGCCGTGCGGCAGCTTTTGTATAAAGCCTACCGTATCGGTAAAAAGACATTCTATGCCGCTATCCAGCTTTTTCTTGCGTGTGGTGGTGTCAAGGGTAGCAAAAAGCTTGTCCTCGGCAAGTATATTTGCATCCGTAAGGGTATTTAAAAGCGTGGACTTGCCGGCGTTTGTGTAGCCTACAAGCGCCGCAATGGGCATACCGCTTGTGCTGCGCTTTTCACGCATAATATCGCGGTGGCGCTTTATTTCCTTTAATTCCTTGTTAAGCTCGGCGATACGGTTGGCGATATTGCGCCTGTCTGTTTCAAGCTTTGTTTCGCCGGGACCTCTTGTGCCTATACCGCCGCCCAAACGGCTCATATACTTGTACTGTCCCACAAGATGAGATGAATTGTATTTAAGCTGTGCAAGCTCGACCTGTAGCTTACCCTCGGCAGATTGGGCGTGCTGCGCAAAAATATCAAGTATAAGCAGAGTGCGGTTCATAATTTTGGTATCCAAAAGCTCTGCCATATTGCGCATCTGATTCGGGCTTAAGTCATCATCGCAGACTATGCCCGTGGCCTCGGTCATTTCTATATAGTTTTTTAGCTCTTCTATTTTGCCCTTGCCAAGGTAGTGCGCCTTGTGTACGGCCTCTCTGTTTTGTATCATTCGGCCTACGACCTCTGCGCCCGCAGTCTTTGCAAGGTCCTTCAGCTCGTCAAGACAGCTTTCCACATCAAATTCATTGTGTCCGTCGTCAACTGCCACCAGTATTACTCTCTCGGCCTTTTTATCTGTTGAATATAACATATTATCCTCTTAATAATCCTCGGGTCTGTCGGGTCTTAAGCCAAAGTGATAGCGTATGGCCTCGACTATTCTTTCTGCTGCATAGCCGTCACCGAAGGGATTTTTTGCGGCTACCATTTTAGCATACTCGTCCTTGTCGTCAAGCAGCTGACAAGTAAGTCTGAATATTTCCTCGCGTTCAATGCCCGCAAGCTTTAATGTGCCTGCTTCAACGCCCTCGGGACGTTCGGTCACGTTTCTTAAAACCAAAACGGGCTTGCCCATTGAGGGAACCTCCTCCTGCAATCCGCCGCTGTCGGTAAGCACAAGGAAGCTGCGCTTCATAAGGTTGTGCATATTTTCAATATCCACGGGGTCGATAAGGTGGATGCGCGGATGTCCGTCAAGTATGGGGAACACCGTGTCGCGTACCGCAGGGCTTAAATGCACGGCATAAACCACCTCTACATCCTCGTACTTGTTTACAACGTCAAGCACCGCATTACAGATGTTTTCAAGCGGCTTGCCGTAATTTTCGCGGCGGTGTGCCGTCATAGTGATAACACGCTTGTTTTTAAAATCAATTTCGTTTAAAACAGGCTCGTCAAAGGTAAATTCGTCCTTTATGGTTGTTTTAAGGCAGTCAACGGCTGTGTTGCCCGTGATAAAAATACCCTCGGGGTCTACATTTTCCTTTAAAAGATGCTCCTTTGCAAGCGGAGTGGGAGAAAAGTGCAGATCTGCCATAGCACCTGTAAGGCGGCGGTTCATTTCCTCGGGGAAGGGCTGCCACTTGTCGTAGGTGCGAAGACCCGCCTCAACGTGTCCCAGCTTTATATTGCCGTAAAATGCCGCAAGCGCACCCGCGAAGGTCGTGGTCGTGTCGCCGTGTACCAAAACCAGGTCGGGCTTGGCGGTCTTCATTACCTCTTCAAGCCCCGTCAGTGCCTTTGTGGTTATCTGTGTAAGCGTCTGACGCGGTGTCATTATATCCAGGTCATAATCGGGCTTAATATCAAATATTTCAAGCACCTGATCAAGCATCTGTCTGTGCTGCGCCGTTACACATACTATGGATTCTATCTCATTGTCGTATTTTTTAAGCGCATTGATAACGGGTGCCATTTTTGTTGCTTCGGGTCTTGTACCGAATATGCTCATTACTTTTATTTTTTCCATATCGTCACCTCGTATAGGTTATGTATTGTATATGCGGTGTACACATATATAATTAATTTAACCACATTTTTTTGTTTTTTTCAATAGTTTTTATATAATTGTTTGTTTTTATTTTGCAAGTGATAATTGCTCAACTTTACTGTTACGCTGTTATTTATCGCATTTCAAGTAAAAATCACGTTCAAAATGGGGAAACTCAAAATAATTAAGATTGATTTTTTCGTAAACTTTTGCTATAATTATAAATAAATTGTGTATAACACAAAAAAAATGATTTGGGGAAATTAAAATGATATACAACAATATTCTTGAAGCTATGGGCCATACGCCTATTATACGCCTTAACCGTATGAATAAACCCGATAATGCCGAAATTTTGGTCAAATTTGAGGGACTTAATGTCGGGGGCTCCATAAAGACCCGTACAGCCTACAATATGATAAAAAATGCCGAAAAAGAGGGCAAAATCAATAAGGATACGATAATCGTTGAACCCACAAGCGGCAATCAGGGCATAGGCCTTGCGCTTGTCGGCGCTGTAAGAGGCTATAAAACAATAATTATTATGCCCGATTCGGTAAGCGAGGAACGCAGAAAGCTTGTTGAGCATTACGGTGCAAAGGTAATACTTATACATGATGACGGTGATATAGGAAAATGCATACAAAAATGCCTTGACACCGCGCTTGAAATGGCTGCAAACGATAAAAACGTATTTGTACCGCAGCAATTTGAAAACATAAACAATACTTATGCACATAAATATTATACCGCACTTGAGATACTTGAGCAGGTCGCAGGCAGAATAGACGGCTTTTGCTCGGGAATAGGCACGGGCGGCACTATAACGGGAATAGGGGAGACACTTAAATCACAAAATCCCGATATGAAGATCTGGGCGGTCGAGCCCGAGCATGCGGCTATCCTTGCGGGAGGCACTATTGGGACTCATTTACAGATGGGTATAGGCGATGGCATTATTCCGTCTATACTTAATACCGATATATACGATCATATCCATATAGTTACGGACGAGGACGCGATAAATACGGCAAAACAGCTTGCGGAGCTTGAAGGTATAATGTGCGGCATATCAAGCGGTACAAATGTGGCGGCCGCGCTTAAAATGGCCGAAGAGCTCGGAAAAGGCAAAACCGTTGTTACCATTTTGCCGGATACAGCAGAAAGATATTTTTCAACGCCGTTATTTAACCATTGATCTGTATTGACCTGCAATAATGATAAAACAATTGTAATAAAAGGGGGCGGATAATATGACGGTTGTGGAACTGTTTCAAAAATTGACCGACAATATCGAAAAAACAATACTCGGTAAACGTGATAAGATAGAGCTTGCGGTAACGGCTATGCTTGCGGGTGGCAATGTGCTTACGGAGGATGTACCGGGTACGGGAAAAACAATGCTTGCGCGTACACTTGCGGCGTCGGTCGGTGCGGATTTTAAGCGTATACAGTTTACACCCGACCTGCTGCCTGCGGATCTTACGGGTATTACTTATTTCGATCCCAAAACCTGTGTCTCGGAGGTGCAGAACAAGAAGTTTGTCTACACCCTTGGCAATGACAACA
>CAMVJD010000084.1 GCA_947167715.1 uncultured Eubacteriaceae bacterium | reverse complement strand
TTTTAAGTAAGCACCCCCGCTTTAGAAGCGGGGGACTTCCTTAGTTTGTTAAAACTATGAAAAATAGGCTGCTTTGACTGCGAATTTTCTGCAATATTTTTTTAAAAGAAATATTGACAAAACGGCTATTTTATTAGAAAATATTAGTATATTGTTATTATATATTAAACTTGGCGCATTATGCGCTTGTAAATAAACAGGAAATAAGCGATCGTTTTGGGGGAAAAGAAATGGCTTATAAAATTTTGGTTGTTGATGACGAAAAACTTATTGTAAAAGGCATACGCTTCAGCCTTGAAAAAGAAAATATGGAAGTTGATGTTGCATACGATGGTGAGGAGGCGCTTAATCTGGCTTCGCAAAACGATTACAGCCTTATCCTGCTTGATGTTATGCTGCCAAAGCTTGACGGGCTTGAAGTTTGTCAGCGCATAAGGGAGTTTTCAAACGTACCTATAATTATGGTAACGGCAAAGGGCGAGGATATGGATAAAATCATGGGGCTTGAATACGGTGCGGACGATTATATCACCAAGCCCTTTAACATACTGGAATTAAAGGCGCGCATAAAGGCCATTTTAAGGCGCAGCGTGCGTACCGTTCCCGTTGCTGCGGAAAAGACAAATGTGCTTAAAATACGCGGTCTTACCCTTGATCTGGAGTCGCGCAGATGTTTTCTTAACAATAAAGAGAAAAATCTTACCGCGAAGGAATTTGATATGCTGGAGCTTTTTATGGAAAACCCCGGCAAGGTATACAGCCGCGAAAATTTGCTTAACACCATATGGGGCATAGGCTATCCGGGTGATGCGCGCGCTGTTGATGTACATGTCAGACGTTTGCGCGAAAAAATAGAGGAAAAGCCCAGCGAGCCGCAGTATATCCATACAAAATGGGGGGTTGGTTACTATTTCAGTTAAGTTTCCCGCGGCATCGTCAAGCTTTGGCATAAAATGGTATCAAAGCCTTAAATTTATGCTGTTTGTGGCGGTATTTCTTATTGGTATACTGCCGCTTATCGTGTATTCGCTGGTCATTTCCTCAAACCTTAAAACATATTTTAAGGAAAGCAAGGAAAAAGAGCTGCTTTACGAGGCAAATAAGGTGGCCGTAAGCATACAAAAAAACAATTATCTTTTTGACAATAAGTTAAGAGGACAGTTTATAGAGGAAATAGACCAGAAAAGCGAGGAAGAGGGCTTTCGTATTATCGTGGTGGACAGCCTTGGCGTGGCTGTTGCCGATACAAACCGCTCCGCAGTAGGCAAAATGTGCGTTGTACCCGAGATACTTGTTGCCCTTGACGGCAAGGACGATGCCAATTTAAGAGAATCCGAGGGTGTTGTTTACGCTTCCGCCTATATCGAGAATGATTTTTCGCAAAAAACAGGCGTAGTTTTGCTGGTCATGTCCTTTGATGAGGTGAACAGCCTGCTTGAAGAGCTTAATCATAACTGGCTTACCGTAACTGTGATAATATCGGTAATACTGGTATTTATCGCTTTTTTTATTACGCAGGCTATTTTTGTACCGCTTAACAATATCCTTACCACCATACAGCGTATATCAAACGGCCAGCTTCACAACCGTCTGGAGGTGCAGGGACATAACGAATTAAGCCAGGTGGCGGATGCCATAAACATAATGACACAGCAGCTTGAGCATGTTGATACCGCAAGAGCCGAGTTTGTTTCAAATGTGTCGCATGAGCTTAAGACCCCGCTTTCAAGCATAAAGGTTTTAAGTGAGTCCCTGCTTTTGCAGGAGGATATGCCCGTTGAGATGTACCGCGAATTTATGCAGGACATAAACAGCGAGGTAGACCGAATGACAAATATAATAAACGATCTTTTGTCGCTTGTTAAGCTGGATTACCGCGAGGAGGGCGTGCTTAACATTGAGGATACCGATTTAAGCGAGCTGGTAGCATCAATAGTAAAAAGGATAAATCCGCTTGCTGCAAAGAAAAATATCGGTCTTTTCCTTGATAACAACAAAGATGTTATGATAGAGGCGGACGGCATGAAGCTTACGCTTGCGCTGTCAAATTTGGTTGAAAATGCGGTCAAATATACTCCGGACGGCGGGACTGTTACCGTAACGGTGGATGCCGACCATCAAAATGCATATTTTACCGTTAAGGATACGGGCATAGGCATAAGCCCCGAAGAACAGACAAAAATATTTAACCGTTTTTACCGCGTGGATAAAACACGCGACAGGGAAACGGGCGGTACGGGTCTTGGCCTTGCCATAACACATTCCACCGTGATGATGCATAACGGCAGCATAAAGGTGGTAAGCGCCGAGGGCGAGGGTGCGGCGTTTATTGTGCGCCTGCCGATCAAATATCAGGGGGTGCGTGCTAATGAAAGCTAAAACAATATTTGCAGTTGTGCTATCGGCCGTGCTTGCCGTTGTGATAGGCATTTATCTTTTCAGTATAAACCGCAGCCCGGACTCGGACGATACAAAAGAAATAAGCTTTTACTATGTGTCGGACCTGACCGGCACGCTTGAAACCGAAAAACGCAGGATAAGGCTCCCCGAAAAAAGGGAGGAGGCTGTTAAGACCGTTTATAACGAGTATATGAACGGCCCGTCAAACTCTGCGCTGTCGCTGCCCTCACCGGAGCTTAACAATTTTACCACGCTGGTCTATCCGGTCGAAAACAACGAAAATATAGCAAAAATCAACTTTACGGACAGCTTTTACAATTTAAGCGAGTCCAAACGTGTGCTTTGTATTTCGGGTATGGTCTATACCCTTACGGAGCTGGATTTTTTAAAAAATGTATATTTTTATGTGAATAACGAGCCCGTAGTAAATTCAATAGGCGATGCATCCGAACGATATAACCGCAATAATGTTGCAAACAATCCAAGCCTTGATCCCGAAAAACGTGACCGTCAGCTGGTCGTACTGTATTTTACGGATGCGCGTCAGCGCGGGCTTATACGCGAGGATCGCAGTATCGAAATAAAGCAAAGCCAGACTACGGAATATCAGATAGTCGAGCAGATAATCCAGGGGCCGCTTGACAGCAGCCTTATACCTACGGTCGCGGCAGATATAAAAATAAGGGATATCAAAACCGAAGAGGGGATCTGCTATGTTAATCTTTCGGCCGATATCACCACAAAACATTTGAACAGTATGTCTGAAAAATTGGCGGTATATTCAATAGTTAATTCACTTACCGAGCTGGATTCGGTAAAAAAAGTGCAGTTTCTTGTAGAGGGCGAAAAGATAAACGAATATAAGGGCGGTGTTGATCTAAGCAAGATCGTTTCGCGCGACGAGACCCTTATTTACAAGGAAAACGAGGATAAGTAGGCTATGAAAAACGTATATCTTATCTGCGGCGACGAGCGTTATCTTGTTGCCCAAAAGGAAAACGAGATAAAAAAAGCCGCCTTGCCCGACGAGACAATGGCGGCAATGAATCACAGCGTTTTTAAAGACAGTATTGATACCGGAGAGCTGACCGCAGCCTGTGAAATGCTGCCGTTTATGGCCGAAAAACGCCTTGTGCAGGTACGCTACAGCGGTCTTTTTACCGCAGGCAAAAAGGATGATACCGAGGCCGTGGCTGCCTATCTTGCCGAGATACCCGAAACTACGGTGCTGGTTTTTACCGAAAGTGAGACAGACGGCAGAAATTCGCTTTACAAGGCGGTAAAAAAATACGGCGAGGTCTTTGACTTTAAGCCCTTAAAGCCTTACGAGCTGGTTGATCATGTAAAAAAACACTGTAAGGTAAAGATACCCGCCGAATACTTTGTTACCTGTGTAGGCAGCAGTATTGAGCGTATAAACGGCGAGCTGGACAAGCTTATTGTCTACACAGACGGAAAGGATATAACCGAACAGGATATAGACGAGGTATGCAGCAAGACCCCGGAAATGAATATGTTTAAGCTGCTTGAGGCGGTTGGCCGCAGAAATACCGCCGAAGCACTTGACATTTACCATAATATGTTAAGTGCAAAGGGCAGTTCCTTTGGCGTGCTGACTATGCTTGTGCGTCAGCTTAAAATTATGATAGAATGCCGATACCTTGCCGAAAAGGGTATGCCCGCAAAGCAGATCGCCGACAATTTACCCGAATATAAGCTGTTTGAACGCTCTGCACGCGGCTATGTCGAGCAGTCCAAAAATTTTAAGCGCACAGCGCTGTATAAATATCTTACACAATGCTATAAGTGCGAGGAAAATATCAAAAACGGCCTTGTGGACGATGAAATGGGCGTTGAGCTGCTTATTATAGGTATGAACGACAGAATGTAGGAGACGGGGGCAAAGAACCGTCACCCGTCCCGGTCATAGTCATACAGGTCATATATACGCCATACAGGGGAACGTTTTTATGTAAAAGGGACGGGAAGATTCCGTACACGTCCCCAAATAAATATTGATTTTAGCTTTACAATCGGTCAGTTTTTTGTTAAAATATACTTAACTAAAAAACAAAGGAGATCTCAATAATGAAAATCGAAACAAAATGCATACAGTCGGGCTACAGCCCCGCAAACGGTGAAAGCCGTGTTATCCCAATTATTCAAAGCACTACATACAAGTACGAAAGCACACAGCATATGGGCGACCTTTTTGATTTAAAGGCAGACGGTTATTTCTATACACGTCTTGCAAACCCCACCTGTGGCTTTGTAGAGGCTAAAATAGCCGACCTTGAGGGCGGTGTTGGCGCTATGCTTACCGCTGCGGGTCAGTCGGCATCGCTTATTGCAATTATGAATATATGTAAGGCAGGCGACCACGTTGTAAGCTCTGCGGCTATCTACGGCGGTACCTTCAACCTTTTTAATGTAACGCTTAAAAAATTTGGCATAGATTTTACCTTTGTTGATGCTTCCGCACCCTATGAGGAGCTTCAAAAGGCAATAAAGCCCAATACAAAGGCCGTTTTCGGCGAGAGCGTTTCAAATCCCTCTCTTGATGTGCTGGATTTTGAAAAGTTTGCACGTCTTGCGCACGAAAACGATATTCCCTTTATCGTTGACAATACCTTCCCCACACCCGTGCTTTGCAGACCTATAGAGTACGGCGCGGATATAGTTGTTCACTCCACATCAAAGTATATGGACGGACACGCTGTTGCACTGGGCGGCGTTATCGTGGACAGCGGCAACTTTAATTGGGCAAACGGCAAGTTCCCCGAATTTACCGAGCCCGACGAAAGCTATCACGGCGTTGTTTATACCAAAAACTTCGGCAAGGCCGCATTTATCGTTAAGGCAAGGGCGCAGCTCATGCGCGACCTGGGTGCATCTCCCGCACCGCAGAACGCATTTTTGCTTAACCTTGGCCTTGAAACGCTGCATTTAAGAATGGAAAGACATTGTCAGAATGCTCTTGCCGTTGCAAAATATCTTGAAAATCATCCCAAGGTTGCGTGGGTAAACTTCCCTATGCTTGAAAGCTCAAAGTACAAGCCGCTTGCCGACAAGTACTTCCCCAAGGGCACCTGCGGCGTTATAAGCTTTGGCGTAAAGGGCGGCAGAGAGGCAGCTGTAAAGGTTATGGACAGCCTTAAGCTTGCGGCCATCGTTTGCCACGTTGCGGATGCAAGAACAAGCGTTTTGCACCCCGCATCCTCCACACACAGACAGCTTACCGACAAGCAGCTTGAGGAGTGCGGCGTAACTCCCGACCTTATCCGTTTAAGCGTAGGTATCGAAAATGTTGATGATATAATCGCCGATTTCGAGCAGGCGCTTGCACAGGCTTAAAAATATAAAGGGCTCATTTATTGGGCTCTTTTTTTGTGCCTTTTTGCCGTATTTCCCGTATACCCATAAGTATAAGAAAAATACCGAAAAGCTTTTTTAAAATGTCGTCATGTAGCTTTAGTGCCGCAAACGAACCTATCATGCAGCCCACCAGGCCAAAAATTATCAGCTGCGGCAAAAATGCATTTTCTATCCTTTTGTTTTTTATATGGCCGAAGAGCGCAACAACAGCGGTTGGGATAAAATAAATAAGGTTAAGCACCTGCGCTTGTTTTTGCGGCATATCAAGCACAAGTGTAAGAAACGGAATAAGTATTGCGCCCCCGCCTATGCCCATACCGCTTATTATGCCCGATAAAACGGCCGCGGTAAATATTGTCAGAATAACATCCTCACCCCGCCTATAAGCATAAATATGCCAAAAATAATATGAAGACTGCGGCCCTTTATTTTGCCCAGCAGCCTTGCACCAAAAAATCCGCCCAAGGCTCCGCCTGCGCAGGCAAAAAGCGTTTCTCTTACCGGGATATCGGCACCGCGAAAATATATTATCCCGCTTAATACGCTAAGCGGAAGTATAACGGCTATGGCGGTGGCGTGCGCCCGATGCTCCTGCGTTTTTAAAAGCTTTTCCATGCACGGTACCGCCACCGTGCCGCCGCCGCTGCCGAAAAGTCCGTTGCAAAGCCCCGAACCGAGCCCCGTCAGCGCCGAAACTGTCTTTTTTGATATCATATACATCACCGAATATAGTATTTGCCCATAATAATATTTTTATGCTTGTTAAAATTGACAAAAATTAAGAAAATTTTAATATTTTTGACAAAAACTATTGAAATTGCACATTAAATGTTATATACTGTAACTGTGATTTATGTATGCCGCTTTTTGTGCGGCTTAATAACAAAGGAGGTCAAATTATGCCACTTGTAAATTATTTTAAAAGAGCCGTAAAGGACAATTATATGAACTTTAACGGACGTGACTCAAAAAGACAGTACTGGATGTTTTTTGCAGCTAACTTTATCCTTAGCTTGCTTGTAGGCTGGATACCTGTTGTTAGCTGGATCTATTGTATAGCTATAATGATTCCGGGTATTGCAGCGGGTGTACGCCGTTTGCATGATATGGGAAAGAGCGGTTGGTATCTGCTTCTTGATCTTATCCCCATTGTAGGCTTTATTATCGTTATAGTTTTTCTTTGCCAGGACGGTCAGCCCGAGGCAAATATGTACGGTGAAGTTCCTGTTGACGAATATTTACAGTAATTAAAAATAAGAGATCGGCTTTTTAGTCGGTCTCTTTTTTGTGCCATATAAAATGTATCGCCAAAAACAAAGCAGCTTATAAAAACGAAAAGTCAGATCCCCCGCTGCTTGACATAAAAAATATTGTATGATACAATTACAAAAACGCTAAAAATTGTAGGGGCTAAAGAGATTTTGAGGGATGAAAAATGAAAAATTTAAACTGTAAAAACTGCGGCGGCACAATGTCGGTGGATCCCTCGGGTATGCAGGCGGTATGCCCGTACTGCGGCACAAAATATGTGCTTGACCACCGCGATACCGATTATTATCTTGATTTTTACAAGCAGATGCGCGGCTTTTTAAGCCTGCCAAACGATGAAAGGGAAAGACGGGCGCGCGCCGACAAGCTTTGGGAGGGCGCCGATACCACCGTTTTTGAGACCCGTGACGGTCAAAAAATAGATGTAAAAAGTATGTATATGCAAAACGGCAAAAATGTGGCGGCGTATACCGCAAGGCGAAATATCATTCTTGACCTTTCGCCGTCCGATGCCGATAAATTCAGGCGCGCGGCGGCATCGATCGACTATCCGTCTGCGGACACGCGCGGGCTTTCCGACTTTTTCCCCGATATAACGGGCGGCTTTGACCTATCGGACGGCTCGGTGCTGCTTGTTTTGAAAAAAAGCGAGGACGAATATCCCCTGCGTATGTTCGGAAAATTGAGCGGCAGACACACCGCCTGGCTTATAGGCCGTATGGAAAACCTTTGCTGTGTGCTTGAATACAACAGCACGGTTCACCCCGATATCTGCGAGGACACGCTGTACATAAACCCCTATACACATCAGGCAAGCCTGTATCTGGGCTGGCAAAATGCCGTTAAAAACAATACAGGCGGCCTTACCACACGTCTTAATCTTATCCGCCTGCGTGAAACGGCGGCAAGAGTTCTGGGCTTTAAGGATATTGCCGATGTTAAGGCGACCGAGGATATCCCCGAGCCCTTTGTGCAATTTTTAAAAAGCGAGCCAAGAGCCACCGCTTATGACGATTTTGCCTACTGGGATGAGGTGCTTATCAAGTCCTATGGTGAAAGAAAATTTATAAATATGGAAACAGACGACGAAAAAATATACAAAGAGGGTAACTGAAATGGGACGCGGAAGCTATACGGCAAGCGACTGGGCAAGGCTTAAGGGCTCGTTCGGCAGCGAAACAAGACCCGAAAAAATATACAAAACAAATCATTCGCGGGATGTTGCGGCGGCGCTTGCGGGTGTTTTCAGACAGTCGCGCGACAGCGAGGACTCGCCCGAATCAACGCCCGTAATAATCGGCTTTGACGTTACGGCATCTATGGGCTATCTGGCAAGCGAGCTTGCGCTTAATTCGCTTAACAAGGCCATTATGTATCTTTATAAAAACAGACCCATAACCTGCCCGCAGATAATGTGCTGTGCGATAGGCGACTGCAAAAGCGACAAATACCCCCTGCAGGCAACGCAGTTTGAAAGCGATATACGCATTATAAAGCAGCTGACGGGGCTTGATCTGGAGGGTGGTGGCGGCGGCAACGGCGGCGAGTCGTATAACCTTGTATGGTATTTTGCCGCAGAGCGCACACAGACCGATTGCTTTGAAAAGCGCAGAAAAAAGGGCTATTTAATAACCATTGGCGATGATAACTGTCACAAGGGGCTCACCCCTGCCGAGATAAAAAGGGTGTTCGGCGACACACGCAGTCTCGGCCTTTCAAACGAGGAGCTGACAGCCGCCGCAGGTGAAAAATACAATATTTTCCATATCTGTATAGACACGGGAAGTATAAATGACGATAAAATCTTTAACGGCTGGCAGGAGCTGCTTAAGGGACGGACGGCGGCAATAAGCAAAAAAAATATAGCCTGCCTGCCCGAGCTTATTTACGCCCTTATATCAATGGGCGAGGGGGCGGCCGCAAGCGAGGCATTGACCGCCGTGGATCAAGGTGCGGCGGAGAAGATAGCAAATTCGCTGGCATTTATTGATTTGAAAAAGAGGGAAACTATATCATTTTAACAAACTAAGGAAGTCCCCCGCTTCTAAAGCGGGGGTGCTTACTTAAAA
>CAMVJD010000083.1 GCA_947167715.1 uncultured Eubacteriaceae bacterium | reverse complement strand
CTTCTGGCTGTCGATAAAGTCGACAGCCTTGACGGAAAATTGACATTTTCCGTCAAATCACATTCGGGCTGCGCGCATCAAAGATACACTTGCCCGAATATCTGTAGCAAAAACAAGTTTTGCTCCTCGGACGGGCAAAGCTCGTCCTGCGGATTTAAGTCTGCGACGCTAAAGTTACTTAATAAAATGAATCAAATAGCTTTAAATAATTCATAAAATATAGTATAAAATAACTTTTTTGGCTTAAACAGCGGGCTCTTCCGTTCGTATTTTTATTTTATGTATTAAGAAATTTGGCAGAGCGGCAACGGGTAAACTACATAAAACAATATTCTATTTCCGTTTTGGTGATAAGGACTGCATCCGTGTTTATCTTATGTTTCAGCCATTCGGCCAAAACCGTTATTTCATCCTCATCTGCGCCTATTATCACCACCCGCAGGCTTGTTTCGGTCGTATAGCCTTTGTTATGGGTGTAGCCGCCAAGTTGGGTCATCATAGAAAAACTCAGCTGTTTGTGCGTACAGACTTGTGTGATTATGTTTTTAAAATCATTTACATCTAAAATTTCAATGTAGCTGTCCTTATCTTTAAGACCTATAAATATTTCGTACTTTATGCCTTTTTCAAATAATTTGTTATTATCCATATTGTCTTTCGAAAAAACCAGGTTGGTTTTCAATGAGTTTCGCGTTACTAAGGAACACTCCTGATTCATATACATTGAAAGGCCTTTTGCAAGCTTGATGATATCAAGCCCCGAAATGCCGACAATATCTATACACAGGCTGTTTTCCGTAATAAATCGGCCGCAGTTATGTCGATAGCCGCCGCGGACTTTCAGCATTGAGAAATTGATTTTATTTCGCTCAAAGAACATAGACACCATTTCTTTGAGTTCGCTGTCCGAAACGACCTCGTTATATGTCTGCGAGTCGGCACAGCCGATAAAGATCTGATATTCGATACTTTCCTGCATATATTTACTGTGCCTGTGTTTCGTCGGGGTGCAGTGTTTCAAGCGCTTTTTTAAGCTCTGCCTCGGCATCGAGTATAGCGTCGTTTGTTTCGTCCATACTTGTGGTTTGGTACTGTTCCTCGGTCATACCGTCGGTATCGTTAAGAAGGGCTGCGGCCTTATTAAGCGATGCCTCTATGTCGGGGTCGGCATCGACGGATGGGTCCTCGTAAGCCTCCTTTAACTCGATATACGCATCCTCAAGTGCGGTGCGGTTTGTCTGATGTTCGGCAAAGGAAAGCTTATTTTCAACATTTTGTGTCTCGGCCTGTACGGCGGCGGGGACCTCCTTCTGCTCGGGTTCGGACGTTTCGCCGGTTTTGTTTGTGCAGGCGGTCAATGCGCCGCAAAGCATAACGGCACTTAATATCAATGTAATTGCTCTTTTCATTATTTTGTCCTCTTTATAAATTTGTTTCGTTTTCCATATTGGTATCGGCGATCTGCCTTACCTTTTCCTTGGCGGCAACAAAGGCCTCGACTATAGCGGGCTCAAAATGGCTGCCCGAGCCCTCTATGATTATTGCCATAGATTTTTCAAAGCTGAACGGCTCCTTGTAGCTGCGCCTTGACACAAGCGCGTCAAATACATCGGCAACCGCCATTATTCTTGCGGAAAGCGGTATCTGCTCGCCCTTGAGCCCCTTGGGATAGCCCATACCGTTCCACTTTTCGTGGTGGTAGGCCGCAAGGTTCTTGGCCTCCATAAGATAGCCTGCCTCGGAAACAAGGGCAATGGCACCGTCGATTATCTCGCCGCCTGCCGTGGTATGCTGCTTCATTATGTTAAATTCCTCGTCGGTCAGCTTGCCGGGCTTGTTAAGTATGCTGTCGGGTATCTTTATCTTGCCTATATCGTGCA
The DNA here is from genome assembly GCA_947167715.1 of uncultured Eubacteriaceae bacterium. Classification (GTDB taxonomy): domain Bacteria; phylum Bacillota; class Clostridia; order Lachnospirales; family CAG-274; genus RGIG4310. The sequence continues at coordinate 7,640 of CAMVJD010000083.1, read as the reverse complement.
GGGGCGCAGAGTTTACCACATCATCTATATAGCTGTCGGTAAGTACATCCGTATATTTGCCGTTTTCCCTTAACTGCTCCATAATAATGCGCGTATATGCGGCGGTCTTTTTAATGTGGTCGCCCGTGCATTTATCGCGGCTTTCAACTATATCCGCAAGCACAAGGATAAGACCGTTTTGCATTTTTGATATAAGACGTCCTTTGTTTTGTATATCTTCGATATAACCGTCGGTCTCGTCTATGGTTTTGGTGAATGAGCTGTAAAGGCGCTCTATCTCGTCGCCGGTGTAAATATTAAGCCGTTTGAATTTATCGACGCTTTTGTTTCGCTCCTTTTCGGAGTTGAACGCAAAGTCCTCTGCGGCGATAGACATAGTGTTTATCGGCAGAATAATATTATATTCCGCAAGCCAAAGACCCAGTGCAAGCACCAGTATGAAAAAGGCGAAAAACAGCGAAATAAATTTTACAAGATAGCTTATCTCGTTTTTGGTGACGGTATTCATTGAAATATCCGCTGCCGCATAGCAGGCGCAGCTGCCGTCACTTCTGTAAACGGGGCTGTACACCGTCAAAAGCCAGCCGTATGAGTCGTTTGACATAACGGGTGGGATAGTCTCGCCCTTAAAAAGCTTTGGAAGGTACTGCTCAAAGGTGGGGTCAAAGGCAACTATATCGCCCGGCTTGTTTGCCTTGTCCACCGTTCCGTCGGGCTGTTCGCTGTCCAAATCAAAGACAACATGACAGCCGTCCGGCTCTATTTTGTAAACATAAAGGTACTGTATATTGTAGGATGTTTCCTTTATGGCATAAAGACGCTGCTTGGTGGTGTCATATCCTATAGTGCGCTCACCCTTTGAAAGGTAGGTATCAACCATATCGCCGTCTATCGTGGCGGCGGCAAGTGCTGCAACGCTTTGACAGGTAGCGCTGTTTTCCTCGATGACCGTGCGGTGGTAAAGTATAAATGACATAGTTACCGTAGAGGCGGCAATAAGTATGATCGCAACACTTATTACAATAAGTATTTTGTGTCTTAACGACAGGCCTCTTGTGCGCTGAACTCCCGCTGCCTTCAGTTCAAGGTCGGAAAGGGGCTGCTGGCGCCAGCCGTAAAAATGTATCAGGGGCCTTAACCTTGAGGGTATAAAATGCATTATTGCAATTACAATTGTCACGGTCACGGCCTTGTCTATCACGTCTATGGCAAGGTCTGCGCTTAACTGCGCCCAAAATACATTATGCAGTATGTTTTCGTAAATGTATGTTGCAAAGGGTGCGGATATGCCTTCGCCGATATTAAAGCCGTACAGAAAATAGGTGATAAGCGAGCCCAGACCACCGCCCACAAGCGCAAAGCACAGTATAGCGGCTACCGTTTTGATAGGGCTTTTAAAGAACCCTTTTCGCTCGAAAAAGGCGGCCAAAAGTGCTATAAGTACATTCAGCACGGCGTAATAAGCATTTGTTATATCCGTAATGCCCGTTATTATGTTTGTTATGTAGCCTACCGCAATACCGGGAAGATAACCGCCGAATGCCGCGACAAGTATAGTGCCTATCGAGTCTAAAAATAATGGCAGTTTAAACCTTACCGCTACGGATGAGCCGGCGATATTGATTATTGCACCCAATATACAAAACGCAACGGCTGACAGCGGCTGTGACTGCCAGCGTATGCCCGATTTTTTTTCTTGCTTTTTGGTCATATTGCACCCCCTCACTGCAATGATACTGTTTATTGATTTAAAATCAAATCACTATTATAATACCACATTGATTGGTATAAAATCAACAGTTTTAGTTAAAAAACAACTTATTTTATTTCCGCCGCAAAACATACTGTCTTTTTTTTCTTGACTAAAAGCCGCAAAAATATTATAATTGTAAGGTAAATATATGGCAAACGGCATAAAAATGTTGTTTACTGTAAATATAAAACAACATATGGGAGGATAAATATGTATCTTTATAGCTTTACTCCGCTGCTGCTTTCGCACGAGTGGACAGTTCTGGACGGCATGCTGGTAGCGGGCATTATAATCGTGCTTGTGGTGGGCGCGCTTTATTTTCTTAACCGCGCCGCATACAAAAAAATGGATGAGCAGCAGGCGCTTATCGACAGCACAAAAATGTCTGCCACGATTTATGTTATAGACAAAAAACGCGACAAGATAACAAATATCAATTTGCCAAAGGCCGCGCGGGGACAGATACCGGCTTATGCAAAAATGATGAAAATGTATTTTGTAAAAGCAAAGATAGGCCCGCAGATAGTTACGCTTATGTGTGATAAAAACGTGTATAATGCCGTACCGTTAAAGAAAAATATAAAGGCGCAGATATCGGGTATGTATCTTGTTGACTTTGTCGGCCTTAAAACTGCCGATCAGGTAAAAAAAGAGCAAAAGGAAAAGAAAAAGCAGGAAAAAGAAAAAAAGAAAAACGCAAAATAATATCAGGCCGCGGGAAATGCCCCGCGGTTTTTTGCGTTTTACGGGTATACGCGCGAATGATCTCGGTTTATGGCGTATATCCGCTTTTTATACAAAAAATGGGGGAGATCAAAATCCTATAATTGTTTTGACACCCATATAAAAATATGCTATACTGTAGATATACATATATCAGGAAAGGGGTTTTTAATATGGCATATCAAATTACTAAAACACATCCCGAGTTAGAGCCTTTTGCGGATGATATAGAGCTGCGTATGCAGCGCTATTACGGCAAGCGCGCCCAGCTTTTAAGCGGCGGTCATGCAACGCTTAAGGAATTTGCCAATGCTCACAACTTTTTTGGTTTCCACAAAGAAAAGGGCGGCTGGGTCTACAGAGAGTGGGCGCCGGGTGCCGACCAACTGTTTTTAACGGGCGATTTTAACGGCTGGCAGTGGGTAGACAACCCTATGGAACGTCTTGAAAACGGTGTTTGGGAGCTTCATCTTTCGGACAAGCTTATCAAAAAAGGCAGCAAGGTAATGACCATTGTGCAAAACGGCGACAAGCTTACGCAGCATTTGCCGCTTTATACCCGCCGCGCCGTGCAGGACTGGGTAAACCAAAGCTGGTGCTGTGAGGTATGGGATGATGTAAAGCCCTATAAATGGACGGATAAAAATTTTAAATGCGACGAGCCGCCTATTATTTACGAGGCTCATGTGGGTATGGCAAGCGAGGACTACAAAATTGCCACTTACACCGAATTTGCGGATAATATCCTGCCGCACATAAAGGACGGCGGATATAATACCGTACAGCTTATGGCAGTTATGGAGCATCCGTTCTACGGCTCATTCGGCTATCAGGTAAGCAATTTCTTTGCCGCATCAAGCCGTTTCGGCACCCCGGACGAGCTTAAATATCTTGTAAACAAGGCGCATAATATGGGTATCCGCGTGCTTTTGGATGTTGTTCACTCCCACGCGGTTGCCAACACTCTTGAGGGCATAAATTTATTTGACGGCACGGATTATCAGTTCTTCCACTCGGGCGGCAAGGGCGACCACCCCGCTTGGGGCACAAAATGCTTTAACTATGACAAGCCCGAGGTTTTGCATTTTCTTTTAAGCAACCTTAAATTCTGGATGGAGGAATTCCACTTTGACGGCTTCCGCTTTGACGGTGTTACCTCCATGCTTTATAACGACCACGCTCTCGGCTCGAACTTTAACAGCCTTGACATGTATTTTTCAATGAATACCGATATAGAGGCGGTAAATTATTTGCAGCTTGCAAACGAGCTTATACACCTTATAAATCCCAACGCGATAACCATTGCCGAGGATATGTCGGGTATGCCGGGCATGTGCGACCCGATAGACGACGGCGGCATTGGCTTTGATTTCCGCCTTGGTATGGGTCTGCCCGACCTTTGGATAAAGCTTTGCAAGGAGTTTAAGGACGAGGATTGGAACCTTGATTGGATATGGCACGAAATGACCTTCCGCAATGCGCCGACCATAGCCTACGCGGAAAGCCACGACCAGGCACTTGTAGGCGACAAGACCATTATTTTCTGGCTTGCGGATGCCGCTATGTACACGGATATGAACAAGGACTGCCACAACCCCACAATTGACCGCGCCATTGCATTGCATAAAATGATAAGGCTTTTGACAATGGCCGCAGGCGGCACGGGCTACCTTAACTTTATGGGCAACGAGTTTGGTCATCCCGAGTGGATAGACTTCCCGCGCGAGGGCAACGGCAGCAGCTTCCATTACTGCCGCAGACAATGGAGCCTTTTAAACAACAATGCGCTTAAATATCAGTGCCTTAACGATTTTGACCACGATATGATAGCCGTTGCCAAAAAGTACAATATCTTCAAGCAGATATGGCCCGACCTTAAATGGATGCATTGTGACGACCATGTGCTTGCTTTCGAGCGCGGCGGCTTGGTATTTGTATTTAATTTCAGCCCTACGGAGTGCTATAACGGCTATCCCATCCCCGTAACCAAGGGCATGGATCATCAGGTGCTGTTTACTACCGACGATTGGCGCTATAACGGCTTCGGTACTATCCACCACAACAGATTAAGTGCGTGGACGCCCGGCCTTGAGGGTAATAATATTCAGGTATTCCTTCCGCCGAGGACAGCGATAGTTCTTGCACCTATTGATATGCTTGACGAAAAATAATTATTAAAGAGGGTGTTTTATTATGAAAAGAAAATTGACGGCCGCATTTGTTGGCGTAATTGCAGCTGCGGCTTTGGGGGCTGCGGTGAATGCGGGTCCCGCCATAAGTATTGTAATTGACGGAGAGACCGTACAGACGGATACGCCTCCGCAGATAACGGCGGAGGGGCGCACTATAGTGCCGCTGCGTGTTATATCGGAGACCATGGGCGCAAATGTCATATGGGAGCAGGAGGAAAAGAAGGTTACGGCAGAGAAAAACGGCCGTATACTGGAGCTTAAAATAGGCGACAAGACCATATATAATGACGGAGAGCCCATGGAGATAGATTCTCCTGCGCAGATAGTAAACGGAAGGACAATGGTGCCCGTAAGAGTAATATCCGAAAGCTTTGGCTGTCAGGTCGGCTGGGACGGAGATACAAAGACGGTTTATGTTACTACCTTCCCCGAGGACGGCGGTGACGGCGAGTACGGCGAAGAGGAGTTTGAGGAATTTACAAGCGTAGTGACCGATATGCCCAAATATGAGTACCACGGCGATGCTGCGCATATGAAAACCATTTGCGACTACCTTATCGACTATACAAAGGACCGTTACGATAAGGCATCTGTTACTATCCCCGTGCCGCTTATTGCCGAAATGGACAGCAGCGACCCGGACGATATAAAGGTTTGGGGCGGCTTTTGGGTATTTAACTACAACCTTAGCGGCGATGTGCTTCAATGCGTCAGCGGCGGCAATTATCCGGGCTGTATGCATCTTAAAAAGGACGGCTCCGGCTACAGCGTTAAAAAGTTTGAGGTTGCTGCGGACGGCACCGGCTTCGCATCCTCGTTGAGAAAAATTTGCGGAAATAACGATGCCCGCTACGATAAGGTGGTAAAGGCAGAGGAAAGGCGCGAAACAGAGCGCAAAAACCTTATTGCGGATTATGTAAAAGCCAACAGGCTTAAAATAACCGCTTATCAGGACTACGGCTGGGATCCGGTCATGCTTGGCTCGGGCAGCAGCGTAGGGGCAACCACACCCGATACCGGAACGGTGTCGCAGGGTGCCGTGATAGAAGAAAATCTGCCCGGATATTTTGAGTTTTCAAGCGGCGCAGGCGCGTGGTCAACAAACCTTTCGCTTTCGCAGGACGGCAGCTTTACAGGCTATTACCACGATACCAATATGGGCGAAACGGGCAGCGGCTATCCCGACGGTACGGCTTATGAATGTATGTTCTCGGGTAATTTTACCAATATCCGCAAAAACGGGAACAACAGCTATACTATGACTCTTGGCAGCATACAGACCGATAAGCCCGCGGGCGAAGAGGAGATCATAGAAAATGTAAGGCACGTCAGCGCACAGCCCTACGGCCTTGAGACCGGAACGGAATTTGTGCTGTATAAACCCGACACACCGCTTTCGGGTCTTTCGGAGGACTTTTTAAGCTGGTGGCCCGGCAGGTTTGACGAAAGCGGCACACATACCAAGCTTGACTGCTTTGGCATTTTAAATAAATCGACGGGCTACGGATTCTTTGGCTATGTATATGAGTCCGATGATACGGTTTATACGGATTAAAACCGTATTTGGCATTATAACGATGTTTTAAGGCGTTTCCCGCGGGCGGCTCTGCCGTTTGCGGGGGATGCCTTTATTTAATGTTAAAAATAAAAAAACGGCCGAATATCAGCCGTTTAAAAGCTTATTTAATTTATCTACATAAGCGCTGCAAAGCTTTTTGCGCTCGGTCGTTTCCTTTGCTTTATTTTGCCTGCTTATAAACTCTTCCCTTAAAACGCAGGCGCGTGTCCTTGTATGCGCGTTGTTAAGCAAATAATACTCTATGCGTGCCTCGTTTACGCTTAAATCGTTTGCGCCGCCCGCATAGTTATGGTCGCTGTACTGCACACCGTCATTTTCCCAGCCGCAGGTATCGCAGATGTCAAAATCATTTTCACGGTCAAATATATATTTCCCGCAGACGGGACATTTAATATTTTTCTTTGACATATATACACGCCCTTTCAAAAATGTACAAAAAAACCGCAGGGCGATGACCCTGCGGCGAGTGCCGATGGCCGGACTCGAACCGGCACGAATAGAATTCGCTTGATTTTGAGTCAAGTGCGTCTGCCAATTCCGCCACATCGGCTTAACAACACATCAATTATAATATAAAAGCCCGTATTTGTCAAGGGTTGAATTTTTTTTAAAAAAAATTAAAAAAAAGCTTGACATTTGCCTCGTAATGCTTTATAATTATTCTTGTCGCTGCGGAAGACAGTAGTAAGGCAGCCGATAGAAATTATGCCCAGATAGCTCAGTTGGTAGAGCAGAGGACTGAAAATCCTCGTGTCGGCGGTTCGATTCCGTCTCTGGGCATACCTTACCCCTGCGGGTGTGGTACAACGGCTAGTACATCAGCCTTCCAAGCTGAGGACGTGGGTTCGACTCCCATCACCCGCTTGTTTTCAAATCAATATGTTTATATGCGCGAGTGGCTCAGTGGTAGAGCATCGCCTTGCCAAGGCGAGGGTCGCGGGTTCGAATCCCGTCTCGCGCTTTTTGTATATTAAATCAACTTTACTTTTAAATAGATATCAAAAAAGGAGTGTTCATAATGAGCGTTGGATATATAGTTGTATCGGTTATAATAGCTGTTTTATGTATTGTACTTATTGGTCTTATACTTATGCAAAACAAAAATGCATCCGGGCTTACAGGCGCTATCAGCGGCATGGGCGGCGGCGGAAACACATACTGGGATAAAAACAAGGGCCGTTCGCTTGAGGGTCAGCTTGGCAAATACACAAAGATAATTACGGCTGTACTGTTTGTACTTATTCTTTGCATCAAGTTTTTAGGTTAATAATATGACCGTCTGTTTGCGCAGACGGTTTTTTTATTGCCGTATGCTTGTACAAAAGAAAAGCGAGGCCTTTGATATGTACCCAGAATTCTGGACACATTGATTTATGAGCAGGCCACACACATG
>CAMVJD010000082.1 GCA_947167715.1 uncultured Eubacteriaceae bacterium | reverse complement strand
AACGCAGTTTGGTGGAGGGGTCGAGGACTTCGGTAGAAGTCCGACCCGCAAGTGTCAACCCCGCCAAACAAAAATTTACGTTGTTACCTGCCGCAGTAAATTTTCTTTACGTTGTCGATTTTTGCCGCCATATTCATAAGCAGAAGATCGACAAGGGTTATTGCGGTCATTGCCTCCACAACTATTACCGCGCGGGGCACGACTATGGGGTCGTGTCTGCCTTTTATCTCAATTTCGATATTTTCGTGCTTGTTGTTTGCGGTCTGCTGCGGCTGTGCTATTGACGGGGTGGGCTTGAACGCCGCCCTTAAAACCAGCGTATCTCCGTCCGATATACCGCCCAAAACACCGCCCGAATTATTGGTTTTCTTTTTTATACCGTTTTCAAAAAAGAAATTGTCGTTGTTTTGACTGCCGTATATTTTGGCCGCCTCAAAGCCAAGCCCGAACTCAACGCCCTTTACGGCGCCTATTGAAAATATCGCCCTGCCAAGGCTTGCATCCAGCTTGTCAAAGACCGGCTCGCCTATGCCTGCGGGCAGCCCATTTGCAAGGCATTCAACAACACCGCCCACGCTGTCAAGATTTTTAATGGCGCTGTCCAAAAGCTCCGCCGCACGCTGCGCCGCCGCCTTGTCGGGCATAACAACGGGGTTGTTGAACCTCTCGCTTAAATCAAAATTATTTCGGTTTATTTCTATATCGTTTATGGAAACGGTGTAGGCATCAACGCTTATCCCAAGCTCGGCAAGTATCTTCCTTGCCACCGCACCCGCCGCGACCCTTGCAAGCGTTTCCCTTGCAGACGAGCGTCCGCCGCCGCGGTAATCGCGAAAGCCGTACTTTGTTTCAAAGCCGTAATCCGCGTGGCCGGGTCGGTAAACATCACAAATAGCCGAATAATCGCGCGAGCGCTGGTCGGTATTTAAAACCATTAATGAAATTGGCGTTCCCGTGGTCATACCGTCAAACACGCCCGACATTATCTCTATTTTGTCTGCCTCGCTGCGCTGTGTGGTGAAACGGCTCTGACCGGGCTTGCGCCTGTCCATATCGCGCTGGATATCCTCCTCACAAAGGGGGATGCCGGCGGGACAGCCGTCTATTACCACACCCAGACCGCGGCCGTGAGACTCGCCCCAGGTTGTTATTTTAAATATATTTCCGTAAGTGGAACCGGACATACAAACAGCTCCTTTTTAGTATTGAAAATAGTTTTAAAATGTGTTAAAATAAACACAACAAAATTATAACACGTTTTTTGTCGTTTGACAATGGTTATTTTTAATTTTTGCAAGATTTAGATGTAAAAAATTCATTTCGGAGTAAAGCAATGTATATTGAAAGTTCACAAAATAAAATTATTAAAGAGATAAACAGCCTTAAGCAAAAAAAATACCGCGACAAAACGGGCCTTTTTATTGTCGAGGGCGAGCGCCTTATAAGCGAAGCAAGCCCCGAATATGTGCTTGCAAGGGAGGACTATACGGGCGATCTGGACGGCTTTGAAAGGGTATATACCACATCTGCGGCGCTTTTTGACAGGGTTTCCGATACGGTGAGCCCACAGGGCATTTTGGGCGTGTGCAAGATACCGGAAAATAATATAAATGAATTTGTCGGCGGTGAAAATGCCTTTGTTGTGATACTTGAACGAGTTGCCGACCCGGGTAATTTAGGCACGATAATCCGCACGGCGGATGCGGCGGGCGCAGATGCGGTCATTCTGTCAGAGGGCTGCGCCGACCCCTATAATTTAAAAACGATACGCAGTACAATGGGCTCGGTCTTTCATTTGCCCGTTTACAGAAATGTGGATTTAAAGGCCTTTTTAAGGGATACCAAAATAAGGACCTTTGCCGCGCATTTAAAGGGCGCAAAAAGCTGCTATGACACGGATATGAGCGGAAGTGTCGGCATAATAATAGGAAACGAGGCAAACGGCTTAAGCGACGAGATATCCGGCCTTGCCGATGAGCTTGTAAAAATACCCATGCCGGGCAGGGCAGAGTCGATGAATGCCGCGGTTGCCGCGGGTATAATGATATATGAGGCCGTAAGACAAAGGATAAAATAAAGGAGTTGAAAATATGGCAAGAATAAGCTGGGACGAATATTTTATGAGTATGGCGGAGCTGGCGAGCAAGCGTTCTACCTGCATAAGGCGGCAGGTGGGGGCGGTCATAGTAAAGGACAATCAGCTTTTGGCAACGGGCTACAACGGTGCGCCCAAGGGTTTGCCGAATTGCTGTGACCTTAACAGCTGCCTAAGGCAGGAGCTTGGCATACCCAGCGGAGAGCGGCACGAGCTTTGCCGCGCCGTCCACGCCGAAAACAACGCCATAACCCAATGCGCGGTAAACGGCGTAAGCTGCAAGGGCGGTACGCTTTATGTTACCGACAGCCCCTGCAATATGTGCCTTAAGCAGATAATAAACGCGGGCATAGTGCGTATAGTTGCGGGCAAAATGTACCCCGACAAATTAAGCGAGGAGCTTTTAAGGGACAGCGGCATACAGTTTGAGGTATACGAAAAGAAAGACTAAATTACCGCCTATACCGTATTTTAGCGGTGATGTAAGCATAAAAAAGCCCATTCCGTAAGGTTTGGGCTTTTAAAATACTAATTTATATGTATCAGATAAGGAGGTCCTTTAATTCATCGGGGATCTTCTTTTCGTCGTTATTTGCTGCGATAATAAAATCTACCGAATACTTTTCGCTGATAGATTTAAGCTTGGCTGTGAGCTTGATGATATCATCACCCTCAAGATTTTTAACAACCTTGAAAAGACCGTCAATGTAAACCTTTTCAATGTCGTTGTCCTGTGAGAAAATACCGTAAATAAAACCAACAAGTTCCCTGTAGTTGGAAAGTGCATACTCGGATGTGTCAACAAAGCGTATATCGTGAGATATATCATAGGTGTGTCTGCTGTCATCATCAATATAGACGATGTGACCGTTTGCTGCCTTCATAGCTGTATTAGCCATTTCAATAAGCTTTTTTGTCTTACCTTCACCTTTTTCACCTGCGAGAATTTGAACCATAAAAATCTCCTCCTTTGGATGACGCGGTATTATCACGTTTCACCGCGTTTATATAATATTTGTGTTCACTTGTATAAACACGACCTTATATTTAATATTCGCTGTAAAATTTAAAACTCCTTTTTATTTTTTTATTTTTTGTAATTTTTTTGAAATAAAAAATCTCTTGACAAATTTGGTAAAAAATTTTACTATATATAGGTATGGACACAATATACGGAAATTGTTTGATCAAAATGACTAAATAGAGGTATAATAATGGGCATTGACAAAAATAACAATGAGTACGGAAACGAGAGTATCACAAGCCTTAAGGGTGCGGACAGAGTAAGACTGCGTCCCGCGGTCATTTTTGGCTCGGACGGCCTTGAGGGCTGTGAACATTCTGTATTTGAGATACTTTCAAACGCCATTGACGAGGCGCGCGAGGGATACGGCGATAAAATAGAGATAGTTATGGGTAAGGACGGCTCTGTTACCGTCTGCGACCACGGCCGAGGCATCCCCGTTGACTACAACACAAAAGAGGAAAAATACAACTGGGAGCTTTTGTTCTGCGAACTTTATGCGGGCGGCAAATACCTTAATAACGCCGGCGACAATTACGAGTTCAGCCTGGGTCTTAACGGCCTCGGCCTTTGCGCTACGCAGTACAGCAGCGAATTTATGTATGTTACCATTTACCGCGACGGGTATAAATACGAGCTGGAGTTTTTCAAGGGCGAAAATGTCGGCGGCCTTAAAAAGGAAAAGACCAAGGTAAAAACTACGGGTACAACTATCCGCTGGAAGCCCGACCGTGATGTTTTCACCGATACGGACATCCCCGTGGAGTATTTTCAGGAGATACTTAAAAGACAATGTATAGTAAATGCAGGCCTGACCTTTGACCTTTATGACGAAAACACAGACGAGCATTATATTTACTGCTACGAAAACGGCATAAGGGATTATATTGCCGAGATAAGCGGCGAAAAGGGTCTTACCGAGCCTGTTTACCTTTCAAACGAGACAATGGGCCGCGACCGCGAGGACAAGGAGGACTACAAATTAAAATACGAGATGTCCTTTTGCTTTAACAACGAGATAAACTTAATGGAGTATTACCACAACTCCAGTTTTCTCGAACACGGCGGCTCACCCGATAAGGCGGTGCGTTCTGCCTTTGTTTCGGCTGTTGACAAGTATTTAAAGGACAACAATCTTTACAAAAAGGACGAGAAAAAAATTACGTTCTCGGATATAGAGGACAGTCTTATTATAGTTATAAACTCTTTTTCAACGGTCACAAGTTACGAAAACCAGACCAAAAAATCCATTACAAACAAGTTTATACAGGACAATATGACGGAGTTTTTAAAAAGCCGTCTGGAGATATATTTTATTGAAAACAAGGCTGATGCCGACAAGATAGCAAATCAGGTCATCATAAATAAAAGAAGCCGTGAAACGGCCGAAAAGACCCGTGTAAATATAAAGAAAAAGCTGACGGGCAGCATTGATATGAATAACCGCGTTGAAAAATTTGTAAACTGCCGCACAAAGGATGTTGCAAAGCGCGAGCTGTATATAGTCGAGGGCGATTCGGCACTCGGCAGCTGTGTTTTGGGGCGTGATGCGGAGTTTCAGGGTATTATGCCTATCAGGGGTAAAATACTTAACTGCCTTAAGGCAAGCTATGAAAAAATATTCAACAGCGATATCATAACAGACCTTTTGCGTGTTTTAGGCTGCGGAGTTGAGCTTAAAACCAAGCATAACAAGGAGCTTAACAGCTTTGATATCAATAATTTAAGGTGGAACAAAATTATTATCTGCACCGATGCCGATGTGGACGGCTTCCAGATAAGGACACTTGTTTTGACTATGATATACCGCCTTGCACCCACGCTTATAAGCGAGAAAAAGGTATTTATAGCCGAATCTCCGCTTTATGAGATAACCAGCGGCAAAAATACCTATTTTGCCTATACCGAAAAGGAAAAGGCCGATATTACAAATAAACTTGGCGATAAAAAATATCATATACAGCGCTCCAAGGGTCTTGGCGAAAACGAGCCCGAGATGATGTGGCAGACTACTATGAACCCCGCAACACGCCGACTTGTACAGGTCCTGCCCGAGGACGCACAGAAAACAGCCTTTGTATTTGATATGCTTTTGGGCGACGACCTTAAGGGCAGAAAACAGCATATAGAAACAGACGGCTATAAATATATCGACCTTACGGAGTTAAGCTAAGGAGTTACTGCAATGGCAAGAAAAACAAAAAGTGACAGCACAAATTACGAAAACAACTTTATACCGCAGAATATAACCGACACCCTTGAGCTTAACTATATGCCCTATGCTATGAGTGTTATCGTGTCGCGTGCGCTGCCCGAGATAGACGGCTTTAAGCCCGCGCACCGCAAGCTTTTATATACCATGTACAAAATGGGGCTTTTAAACGGCGCAAGGACAAAGTCCACAAATGTTGTCGGTCAGACAATGAAATTAAATCCCCACGGTGATGCCACCATTTATGAAACAATGGTGCGTCTTACGCGCGGCAACGAGGCGCTTTTGCATCCCTTTATAGACAGCAAGGGCAATTTCGGCAAGCAGTATTCAAGGGATATGGCGTATGCGGCCTCACGTTATACCGAGGTAAAATTGGACAGTATCTGTAACGAGATATTCAAGGATATAGACAAGGACACCGTTGATATGGTGGATAACTACGACGGTCAGCTTAAGGAGCCCGTTTTGTTCCCGACCACCTTCCCCAATATCCTTGTTTCCACAAATACGGGTATCGCGGTAAGTATGGCATCCTCTATATGCAGCTTTAATTTAAAAGAGGTCTGCAATACCACTATAAAATACATCAAAAACCCCGATATCGATATTAAAAAGTACCTTAAAGCCCCCGATTTTTCAACGGGCGGCGAGCTTATCTACAACGAAAAGGAGCTTGACAGCATCTACGAAACGGGCAGGGGCAGTATAAAGGTACGCGCAAGGTACCGCTATGACAAGAAAAACAGCCTTATCGAGGTTTACGAGATACCGTATTCCACAAGCATAGAAATTATTATCGACAAGATAATAAGCCTTGTAAAGCAAAACAAGATAAAGGAAATAAACGATATAAGAAACGAGACCGATATAAACGGCCTTAAAATAGCTATTGATATAAAGCGAAATGCCGACCCCGACAAGCTGATGGCAAAGCTTTATCAGCTTACCACACTTTCGGACAATTTCAGCTGTAATTTCAATATACTTGTAAACGGCAGCCCCCGCACTATGGGTATAAAGGGCATACTTGATGCCTGGCTTGCATTCAGGACGGAGTGCATCCGCCGCCAGACGGAGTACGACCTGCAAAAGAAATGGGATAAGCATCACCTTTTGGTGGGTCTTTCACAAATAATGGTGGATATTGACAAGGCTATCAAAATTATCCGCGAGACCGAGGAGGACAGTCAGGTCATCCCCAACCTTATGAAGGGCTTTAAAATTGACAAAATTCAGGCCGAATTTATTGCGGAGATAAAGCTTCGCAACCTCAATAAGGAATATCTTTTAAACCGCATAAGCGAAATGGAGGGCCTTGAAGCGGATATCGCAAAATTAAACGATATTTTAAGCGACGAGAGCCTTATCAAGGAAATAATCATAGAGGAGCTTACCGCGGTAGCAAAGAAGTACGGGCAGCCACGCAAGACAGAAATAATCTACGACGACGAGCCTATCGACCTTACCTCGGACGATTTTATCGAGGATTACGGCATAACGCTTTTCCTTACGGCGCATAACTATTTCAAAAAGATAACACAGGCGTCCTTACAGGCCTCTATCCGCACCAATTACGAGCATAAGCTAAAGGATGAGGATGAGATAGTACAAAGCCTTGAAACCACAAATAAGGCCGATATTTTGTTCTTTTCAAGCAAGCAGAACGTATACAAGGTAAAGGCTTATGACCTTAGCGAGTGCAAGGCGTCCAGTCTTGGTGAATACCTTAACAATATGCTTGGGCTTGACGAGGACGAGACTATAGTCTATCTTGCGGCAACGACCGATTATAAGGGCTATATGCTTTTCGGCTATAAAAACGGCAAGGTGGCAAAGGTAGATATGCAAAGCTACGATACAAAGCTCAACCGTAAAAAGCTTATAAACGCCTACAGCGATAAATCGGAGCTTACAGCCGCTATGTTTATTGCCGAGGATAAGGACATAGTCCTTGTGCGCGATAACGACAAGGCCATGCTTGTAAATACCGCACTCATCCCCGCAAAGGCAACAAAAAGCACGGGCGGCATACAGGTCTATAATTTAAAGAAAAACAGCTTTATGACCCGCATGACAGACAAGGAAGACTTTGTAAGTGAAGATGCCGAATATTACCGCAGCGACAAGATCCCCGCAACCGGACATTTTGTAAATGAAAGTGATAAAAAGGCAAATGAATTGTAAACGATGAATTAAATTGTTGTTTAACTACCAAAAAGTTACTGCATACACCCCTCCGTCACGGCTTACGCCGTGCCACCATGTGCCTGTCAGCTAAAGCTGACGGCATCCCTGCGGGATTGATTTAGCTTTAGCTAAATCAACAACCTTGCAGGCGGAGGTACGCGCCATTGCATTTGCGCTAACCAACCTAATTGCCGCGAAACAGCAATATTTGAAACATACTTCCGTATTGAGAAAGCGTTGCATTAGTAGCTCCTCCTGCAAGGGGAGCTGGCGCGCTTGCGCGACTGAGGGGTGTATGAAGTAACTTTTTTGGCCCCTAAACAACAATTTCGCAGTTTTTTTTATCTAAGCCCCCGAATCGCTGTATCAACGGTTAAAAATGTATAGGAAAACCATACAGGGGACGGTTATGCGTATGAGTTGGAATAATGCGAAATGAATACAAATGAACCGCCCCTCAAAAGGAGTACATTATGCCAAGAACAGCAAGAAAGCAAGGTAAAACAGGTGTTTACTACATTACGCTACATAACAGTAAAAGTCATACAGAGAACCGTCCCCTGTATGACTTTCAACAAATGGGATAATTGTAAGTAGTTCTTAATCCGTTTCTATGTGGAGGTTAAAACATGTCAAATACAGTTCTTTATTTGATATTATTTATTTATATTTTTATTACTTTACATATAATTATAAATAGTTTTTTCTTATTAATAATAATTATAAAGAGAAAAGATGTTAAGATTATATCTGATTCAAAAAAAATAAATATAATATTTATAATCAAATTAGTTTTACTATTAGCAAATATCATTATATGTTTTTACTTGTTTTGTTCATTCTTGGGCGGAGTAATAGAAATGGCAAAAAGTATCCTTGAAGTATTTTTGACAACCTATTTACTTATTGTAATACCAACAACTTTTGTGTTTTCGTTAATTGGTTTTGTCACGGGAATATTAATTTATGGTGTTATACTTAAATCGAATATTTCAGTTTTTAACAAAATTATGCTTATAAGTTTAAATATGTTGCCTGTGTTCGACATTATTACTATTTTAATAATGAAAGACAGAAAAAATAATAAATGAATTAAGTGATTTTTTTAGGATACCTAATGTTAGTCTTATTAAAAAACGAAAATGTTTATATACAAACTAAGCCAATACATATTAAATCATTATAATGATCTTTACTTTGTATTTGCAACCATACAACCATACAGGGGACGGTTCTGTGTATGAGTTGGAATAATGCGAAATGAATACAAATGAACCGCCCCTCAAAAGGAGTACATTATGCCAAGAACAGCAAGAAAGCAAGGTAAAACAGGTGTTTACTACATTACGCTACATAACAGTAAAAGTCATACAGAGAACCGTCCCCTGTATGATATGATAAAAGAAATCGTGGCCGTTCTCGAAATCGTGATAGAATTCGTAGGCGAGAAAGGAGAAACGGAAGATGATAAAAGGGGTTTCATTAATTAAATTAAATCCAAAAAAATGTATTATATTTATTTGCATATGCATTATTATTTTTTTTGCAGCATTTGTGTGTGTTCATATTAAGAAAGATAGTGATATAATAAAAAAACTGGGTCTTAATCTGGATGGAGTAGAGGAATGCTATTATTCATGGACATATAGTGGAAATCCAATTTCTATTGGTCCGGTGGACTATGAATACTTTATTTTTGCAAAGCTTTCAAATGATAAACTTAATGATTTAAAATCGGATTATTCTTTTTTTGATACAAAGGCCAACCTTGAATTCTATGACAATTTTTTAAAGCTATTGACATCTAAGGTGGCATTAAAGTCAAAAAATTATAGTTGGAAAACATCAAACGAATTAAAACATCAAGTGTTGAATTCTGAAGCTTATATGAGTGAAATTTACTTTGATACTCTAAATGGATATGTATATATACATCTAAAAACTTATTGATTACAAGATAGCAGTCTTGGAATGTTCTGAAACCATACAGGGGACGGTTCTGTGTATGAGTTGGAAAAATGCGAAATGAATACAAATGAACCGCCCCTCAAAAGGAGTACATTATGCCAAGA
>CAMVJD010000081.1 GCA_947167715.1 uncultured Eubacteriaceae bacterium | reverse complement strand
AATATTTGGCGGAAACATTTATCTGGGCGGCGTTATCGGTATGATAATGATACATCCAAACCTTGTAAACGCATGGTCGGTCGGCAGCGGCGCGGAAACAAAAACGCTGTGGTCGTGGTTTGGACTGTGGAATATACAAAACTCGGGCTATCAGGGTCATGTTATCCCGGTCGTGATAGCGGTGCTTATAATGTGTACCATTGAGAAAAAGCTGCATAAGATAGTGCCGGAGACCTTTGACTTGTTTGTTACACCGCTTTTGTCGGTGCTTATTACGGGCTTTTTGACACTTACCCTTATAGGCCCCGTGTTCTCGCAGCTTGAAACATGGGTATTAAGCTTTGCAAAAATGCTTATTGCCATACCGTTTGGCATAGGTGCATTTATAATGGGCGGCGTTTACGCGCCTACGGTAGTTGCGGGCGTACACCATATGTACAATGCGATAGAACTTGCCATGCTTGCCGACAACGGCATGAATACATGGATGCCTATTGCTACGGCTGCCAATGTTGCACAGGGCGCGGCTGCGCTTGCGGTGGCATTTAAAACCAGAAACCACAAGATAAAAAATATGGCTCTTCCCGCATCGCTTTCGGCGTTTATGGGTATTACCGAGCCTGCTATATTCGGTGTTAACGTGCGTTACGGCAAGCCCCTCGTTGCGGGCATGGCAGGCGGTGCCTGCGGCGCTGCTGTAGCATCGCTTATGCATGTTTATGCTACGGCTAACGGCGTAACGGGTATATTCGGTTTTCTTATCACTACGGAAAGCTTTGTCGGCTATCTGCTTACCTTTGTTGTTGCGGCTGCGGTAGCGTTTATTCTTTCGTTTGTGCTGTACAAGGATGCAGAGCCGGCTGCGGCTGCTGCGGTTTCGGACGCAGGTCCTTCCACGGGTGCCGCTTCTGTTGCACCCGCTGTTGAAACAGAGGGCAAGGTATATGACGAGAACTGCGTATATTCACCCCTTAAGGGCAAGGCGATCGCAATGACGGAGGTGCCCGACGATACGTTTGCGGCAGAGGTGCTTGGTCTCGGTGCTGCCGTAGAGCCCGATGAGGGCAAGGTAGTAGCACCTGCCGACGGCGAAGTAAGCACACTTTTTGAAACAAAGCATGCAATAGGTCTTACGCTTGACAACGGCATGGAAATGCTTATCCATATAGGTATAAACACGGTAGAGCTTAAGGGCGAGGGCTTTACGGCGCATATTGAGGACGGCGCACGTTTTACCCGCGGCCAGACGCTTATAACCTTTGACCCCGATTTTATAAAAAGCAAGGGCTATAATACAACTACACCCGTTATAATCACAAATCCCGATGATTTTGCCGAAATAAAAAAGGCAGCAGACGGCAGCGTAGATTTTCTGGATAAGCTTATTGAAACAAAAAAATAAAAAAGGATGTGTGGCCTTATGAAAAACGATTGGCGGCAAAAACTTCATCTGGAGCCCGTTAAGGGCTGGCTGAACGACCCAAACGGCTTAAGCTTTTTTAACGGCTTGTACCACGTTTATTTTCAGTATTGTCCCGACAATGCTTACGGAAAGGGCAATAAATGCTGGGGTCATTTTCAAAGCCCCGACCTTATAAAATGGGAGTTTACGGGTACGGTGCTTTGGCCCGATACGGACGAGGACAGAAGCGGTGTTTATTCGGGCTGTGCCTTTGTAAAGGATGATGAAGCGTATTTGTTTTACACGGGCAATGTAAAGCATGACGGCAACTACGATTATATAAACGAGGGCCGCGAGGCAAACCAGATACTTGTTACTACAAAAGACGGCATAAATATGAGCCCAAAGGATGTTTTGCTTGTAAATTACGATTATCCCAAATATTGCACCTGTCATGTGCGTGACCCGAAGGTATGGGAGGAAAACGGCAAATATAAAATGGTGCTGGGTGCAAGAAAGACCGATGATACGGGCTGTGCGCTTATTTATACGGCGGATGACCTGCACGGACAATGGCTTTTTGAAAAGGAGTTGTATGTACCCGATTTCGGATATATGTGGGAATGCCCCGATATTTTTGAAATAAACGGCAAAAAGTATTTGAGCATCTCACCGCAGGGACTTGAACATGGCGAGTTTGAGCATCAGAATATCTACAGCTCGGGCTGCTTTGACGAAAAAATGTCGGAATTTATCGAATGGGACTACGGCTTTGATTTTTATGCGCCGCAGACTTTTGAAACACCAAACGGCCGCCGATTGCTTATAGGCTGGATGGGTATAGGCGATATACCATATACCAATCCCACGGCAGAGCGGGGCTGGCAGCATTGCCTTACCTTACCGCGCGAGATAGATACAGACAGCTACGGTCGTTTGATACAGCGTCCCGCAAAGGCCGTAAACGAACTGCGCGGGCAAAGGGCTGATTTTTCGGCAGGCACAAAAATACAGACACAGCTGCCGTTTGAGCTCTTTGCCCTTGTTGACGGCGAGTTTAAAATTAAAATGGACTTTCTTGAAATGCGATATGAAAAGGGCGTATTTACGCTTGAATTTACAGATGATAAGGTTGGCTGCGGCAGGAAAAAACGCAATGTTAAGCTTTCTCAATGTGTGGATATCCGCATAATTGCGGATACATCGTCAATGGAGATATACCTTAACGGCGGTCAGCGCGTAATGAGCACACGCTTTTATCCCGAGGATACACAGGCGGTATTTGAGACCGAGCATTTGTCGGGCATAATATACGATCTTAAACCTATGGAGGTGCTTGTGCGTGAATGATATGCTGATAGCCATAGGAGAGGCGCTTATTGATTTTATACCCGATAAAAAGGGCTGTGAGTTTGACGAGGTAACGGCATTTTCGCCAAAGCTCGGCGGTGCGCCTGCCAATGTGTGCGGCGCCTATGCAAGGCTTGGCGGCAGGGCAAGGCTTTTGACACAGCTTGGCGACGATCCGTTCGGCCATAAAATATTAAAGGAGCTTTCGGGGTATGGTATAGATACAAGCTGCATAACGCTTACCGCCGAAGCCAATACCGCACTTGCCTTTGTGAGCCTGGGCGCAAGGGGCGCAAGGACGTTTTCGTTTTATCGTAAGCCGTCGGCGGATATGCTGTATTCGCCGCAAAACATAAAAGACGATTATTTTGAAAATGTATTTGCCCTGCATTTTTGCAGCGTTTCCCTGGGAGATTTTCCGATGAAGCAGGCGCATAAGGCCGCAATAGCGGCGGCAAGGGAAAAAGGCGGGCTGATAAGCTTTGACCCGAATCTGCGCTTTCAGCTGTGGGATGATAGGGAGGTGCTTAAAAATACCGTTAATGAGTTTATCCCGCTTGCGGATATTTTAAAGGTTTCCGACGAGGAACTGGAGTTTCTGACAGGCGAAAAGGATATAGAAAAGGCGTTGCCCAAGCTGTTTTGCGGCAATGTAAAGCTTATTATATATACCTGCGGCGGCAAGGGTGCTATGGCTTTTACAAAAAATGCCTCGTCTTTCCGTACCGCGCGCGATGTGGAGGTAATTGATACTACGGGCGCGGGCGACGGCTTTATAGGCTCGTTTTTATGGAAATTACGGGATATGGGCGTTACCGCGGCGGAAAAACTGACAGAAAAGCAGCTTGCGGATTGCCTTGACTTTTCAAACGAATTTTGTACGTTAAGCGTTATGCGTTACGGCGCTATACCGTCTTATCCGGATATGAAGGAATATTTAAAAAAATTAAAATAAGAAGGGAAGGATCATTTATGAAAACATTTTCTTACACTATCAAGGACGCAGTAGGCATCCATGCAAGACCTGCGGGACTTCTTGCAAAGCTTGCAAAAACCTTTTCAAGCACGATATCGCTTGAAAAGGACGGAAAAAGCGTTAATGTCACAAAGCTTATGATGCTTATGGGTATGGGCATCAAATGCGGTGACACGGTTAATTTTACGGTTGAGGGCGAGGACGAAGAGGCAGCTGCAAAAGCTATTGAGGAGTTTATGGCAGCCAATCTTTAAAAAACCTTTTTAGAGAGGTGAAGGCTTTATGATAAGTTTTAAGGGGAAAGGCGTTTACGGTGCCGTTGCAATAGGCAGCGTTTGCGTATTTAAACGCGGCGATGCACAGGTGCGCCGCACGCATGTAGAGGATATCCGGGCGGAATTTGAGCGTTTTGAGGCCGCAAAGGAGCTTGCTGTGGCACAGCTTGGCGAAATTTACGAAAAAGCGCTTAAGGAGGTCGGCGAAACGCATGCGCAGATATTTGAAGTGCATATGATGATGCTTGAGGATGACGATTATAACGAATCCATAGCAAACCTTATTGAAACACAGTCCGTAAATGCGGAATATGCCGTTGCATCCACCGCGGATAATTTTGCGGCAATGTTTGCGGCAATGGACGATGCCTATATGCAGGCGCGTGCGGCGGATGTTAAGGATATTTCAAACCGTCTTATAGCGTGCCTGACAGATCCGGATGCAAAATCGGCCGAAAGCGGCGGGGATAAAATGATAGTCTGTGCGGACGACCTTGCGCCAAGCGAGACCGTATCGCTTGACAAAGACCGCGTGCTTGCCTTTGTAACCGCTTTCGGGTCGTCAAATTCGCATACGGCCATACTTGCAAGAAATATGAATATTCCTGCCGTAATAAGTGTCGGAGAGGATTTTTTAAAAAGCATCAAGGACGGCGACAAGATAATTGTTGACGGACATACGGGTGAAATAATCGTATCTCCCGATGCGGATACCGAGGCAAAGTATTGCAAAAAGCAGGCCGAGGATAAGCGTAAAAAAGAGCTTTTGCAGGAGCTGAAGGGCAAGGACAATGTTACGCTTGACGGCACAAGGGTAAATATTTATGCAAATATCGGCGGCATAGACGGTATAGGCGCGGTATTGGCCAACGATGCGGGCGGCATAGGCTTATTCAGAAGTGAATTTTTGTATCTTGAAAGCGAGGATTATCCTACCGAGGAAGAGCAATTTATTGCATACCGCAAGGTGCTTGAAAGCATGGCGGGAAAAACGGTAATAATCAGGACGCTTGATATAGGTGCGGATAAACAGATAGATTATTTTAAGCTTGACAAAGAGGATAACCCTGCGCTTGGCTTCCGCGCAATAAGGATATGCCTTACACGTCCCGAAATATTCAGGACGCAGCTTCGTGCGCTTTACAGGGCATCGGCATACGGCAAGCTGGGCATTATGTTCCCGATGATAACAAGTGTTTCCGAGGTGGAGCGCATACTTGCCATCTGTGAGGGCATCAAGGCTGAGCTAAAGGGTGAGGGCATACCTTTTGACGAAAATGTCGAGGTCGGCATAATGATAGAAACGCCTGCCGCTGCGGTAATAAGCGATCTGCTTGCACCGCTTGTAGACTTTTTCAGCGTTGGCACAAACGATCTGACACAATATACTCTGGCCTGCGACAGACAAAACGCAAAGTTGGAGCCTTTCTGCGACACACATCATGAGGCCATATTAAGGCTTATTGAAATGTCGGCGCAAAATGCACATAAGCACGGCGCGTGGATAGGCATATGCGGCGAGCTGGCGGCCGATACCACGCTGACGGAAAAGTTCCTGCGCATGGGCATTGACGAGCTTTCTGTTTCGGCACCGTTTGTTCTTCCGTTAAGGGATACAGTCAGAAAACTTGATCTTAAATAAGCATGGGTCGGGTCTTATCGGCTCTGCAACAAAAAATATAAGGGGCTGCGGCATTGCGAGATCTTCAATGTCCGCGGCCCTTTTAAAATATCGGCGCGCTGCCTTTTTTTGTAAAAATATTTGATATTATGTAAAATATACTTGACATTTGATAAAATATATGGTACATTATTATTACAATAAAGAGAAGAGTTGGGTATAGATAAATGTAATTAATAGGAGTGATCAATGATGAAATTCTTATCCTTACTTGTTCCCGTAATTTTATGTATCGTTGTTGTTTACGAGGTGAGCCGCAGTCTTGCCCACGCAGACCACGACGAAAGACAGCGCCTTATCCGCGGCAAGGCCTTTACGGCGGCGTTTTACGCGGTAACGGGGCTTGATGCGCTTATTATATTATTGTATTCAATGGGTATTACGATAATGAGCGCGGAGGTACTTGCGGCGCTGCATCTTTACCTTGGGGTGATAGTGTCTGCGGTATACTGCGCGGTCAAGGATGCATATTTTTCCCCGAGTGATTTTAAATCGCCGTACAGATACCCGCTTGTGCTTGGCATAATAGGCATATTAAACCTTATTGGCGGCATAATTCAGGCAAAAGCCGGCGGCATTATAGAAAACGGTATGCTTACAAACCGCTGCTTCGGGCTGCTTATCGGTCTGTCGTTTTGCTTTTTGGCCGTTGTTTTCCTTGTAAGGGCGATCAAAATAAAGAATGAGCCGGAGGAAGATGAGCAATGAAAAATCTTAAATTAAAAGCCGCCCGCGCGGCCAAGGATATGTCGCAGCAGGAGCTTGCGGAGCTGGCGGGCGTATCGCGTCAGACGATAAATGCCATAGAAAAGGGCGATTACAACCCGACAATAAAGCTTTGTATAGCTATATGCAGGGCGCTTGACAGGACCCTTGACGAGATTTTTTGGGAAGAATAGCCAAAACAGCGGCTTTGCAAGGCTATAGCTCTGTGATTTTGCAAGTTGATATATAAAAACTTGCAAATTTTTAAAAAAATTTTAAAAAAACACTTGACATTTGCAAGATTTTGATTTATACTTGCATTACAACAAAGGCGTTGGACACAAACCGGTGTGTGTCTGGCGCCTTTATTTTTTTTATCACGATATTAAATTTATTATAAAAAGGAGCGTTTTACTATGAGCATGACAAAGGAACAGATTTTAAAGGAATGCAAGGAAAAGGATGTTGAATTTATCCGTTTACAGTTTATTGATGTTATGGGTATCCCCAAAAATGTTGCCATAACATTTTCACAGCTTGAAAAGATACTTGACGAGGGTATGATGTTTGACGGTTCGTCTATCGAGGGCTTTGCAAGAATTGAGGAGTCGGATATGTACTTAAGACCCGACCTTGACACCTTTGTAATTTATCCATGGAGACCCCAGAGCGGAAAGGTCGCACGTTTTATCTGTGATGTATACACACCCGACGGCGAGCCGTTCCCCGGCTGCCCCAGAGGCATTTTAAAGAAGGTCCTTAAAGAGGCAGAGGAAATGGGTTACGATTTCAATGTCGGCAACGAGTGTGAGTTCTTCCTTTTCCAGACCGACGAAAACGGCAGACCTACCACAAAGACAAATGACGAGGCAGGCTACTTTGATTTAGACCCCGTTGATTTAGGCACGGATGCAAGACGTGATATCTGTCTTACACTTGAGCAGATGGGCTTTGAGATCGAGGCTTCGCATCACGAGGTTGCCGAGGGTCAGCACGAGATAGATTTTAAATATGCAAACGCTTTAAAGACAGCGGACAATGTAGCGGCATTCAGACTGGTAGTAAAGACTATCGCAAAGAAGTACGGCCTGCATGCAACATTTATGCCTAAGCCTATCTTCGGTATCAACGGTTCGGGTATGCACACAAATATGTCACTTTTCAAGGACGGCAAGAATGCATTCTACGATCCCGCGGATCCCGTTGGTCTTTCAAAAACAGCATACAGCTTTATCGCAGGTGTATTAAAGCACGTTGCGGGCTTTACAGCAGTTACCAACCCGCTTGTAAACAGCTATAAGCGTCTTGTTCCCGGTTATGAGGCACCCTGTTATATCGCTTGGTCGGCATCCAACAGAACCGATATTATCCGTATCCCCGCATCAAGAGGTGCAGGCACAAGAATCGAGTTAAGAAGTCCCGACCCTTCCACAAACCCCTATCTTTGCCTTGCGGTTTGCCTTGCAGCAGGTCTTGACGGTATCAAGAATAATCTTCCTGCACCCGAGAGCGTTGATATCAACCTTTTCCGCTCTACACAGGACGAGAGAGATGCACTTGGCGTTAAAAATCTTCCCGGCAGTCTTTATGAGGCTATCGTGGCTATGGAGCAGGACGGCCTGGTTAAGGAGGTACTCGGCGAGCATTGCTACGGCGCCTTTGTTAAGTCAAAGAAGGCCGAGTGGGACAAATTCAGAATGTTTGTAAGTCAGTGGGAGCTTGACAGCTATCTTTCAACTTATTAATATACAAGAACGTTTCTTGGGGGCGCGAAGCCCGCGAGAAAAACGTAAAATCGATCATATATAGATTAGGAGTGTGATGTTTATGACAAACTTTTCGGCTTTTGATACCTTATGGCTTATCCTTGGCGCAGTGCTTGTCTACTGGATGCAGGCGGGCTTTGCAATGGTCGAGGCAGGCTTTACCCGTGCAAAGAACGCGGGCAACATAATCATGAAAAACCTTATGGACTTTGTACTCGGCTCGATAGCCTACTGGATAATCGGCTACGGCATAATGTTCGGCGGTCTTAACGCATTTTTCGGCGGCATAGACCTTTTTACATCGGGCAGCTATGACACGGGCAGCGTACCGTTCTGGGTACACTTTATGTTTAACACGGTATTCTGTGCAACATCCGCAACCATTGTTTCGGGTGCTATGGCAGAACGTACAAAATTTCTTTCCTACCTTATATATTCACTTGTTATAAGCGCCGTTATTTATCCCCTTGAGGCGCATTGGATATGGGGCGGCGGCTGGTTAAGCACACTTACAATAGGCAGCTGGACCGGTTTCCACGATTACGCAGGCTCGACGGTAGTTCATATGGTCGGCGGCGTATCGGCACTTATCGGCGCAAAGATACTTGGCCCCCGTATCGGCAAGTACGACGAAAACGGTAAGGCAAAGGCTATTCCCGGCCATAACCTTACTATCGGCGCACTTGGCGTATTCATCCTTTGGATGGGCTGGTTTGGTTTTAACCCCGCATCAAGCTACGGTCTTTCGACTTACGAGCAGGGCTGCGAGGTAGGCAACGTATTTATGACAACAAATATCGCCGCTTGTACCGCAACACTTGCCACAATGATCTTTACCTGGGTAAAGTACGGCAAGCCCGATGTTTCGATGACACTTAACGGCTCGCTTGCAGGTCTTGTTGCAATAACCGCAGGCTGTGCGGCTGTAGACCCCTGGGCAGCAGCTATAATCGGCTTGATAGCAGGTATTTTGGTAGTAATTGGCGTTGAATTTATAGATAATGTTTTAAAAATTGACGACCCCGTTGGTGCGGTCGCAGTACACGGCATAAACGGCCTTTTCGGTTCGCTGTGTGTAGGTCTGTTCGGCCGTGAGGGCGGTCTTTTTACAACAGGCAGCTTTGACAGAACGCTTGTACAGATCGTGGGTGTTGCCGCAGTTATCGCCTTTGTAGCAATAAGCATGACAATAGTTTTCCTTATTATCAAGGCTACTGTAGGCTTAAGAGTTACCAAGGAAGAAGAAATTGTAGGCCTTGACGCTCTCGAGCACGGTCTTGCATCAAGCTATGCGGACTTTATGCCTATGCCGGGCGCAGGCAACCTGTTTGCAGGTGACGGCACAACATCTCCCTCCGAGAAGATCCCCGAGGATATCGCAGTACCCGTACAGGTAATGAGCGAGCAGGCTCCCGTAGGCGATGTTAAAATGCACAAGGTTGAAATTATCTGTAAAATGGATAAGTTTGAATCACTTAAGAAATCCCTTGAGGATGTCGGCATTACAGGTATGACCGTAGTCAATGCAATGGGCTGCGGCGTACAGAAGGGTAATTTAAAGAAATACCGTGGTGCCGATGTACAGGTAACACTGCTTCCCAAAATCAAGGTAGAGGTAGTTGTTGCAAAGGTACCCGTTGCCAATGTTATAGCGGCAGCAAAGAAAGCACTTTACACAGGCAATATCGGCGACGGCAAGATATTTGTTTACGGTATTGACGAATGTGTTAAAGTAAGAACAGGCGAGAGCGGAGTGCTTGCGCTCCAGGGCGACGACCAGTTCTGATAGTCAATGTTATTCGTACTCCGCAAAAAATACATTTTTGCTACGTAAGCCGAAACGCGCGACAAGCGCGTACAGGCTCATCCTCTGTAGGCTATACACGCCTTTGGCGTGTTACGCCATAAGCCGAAACGCGCGACTTAGTCGGGATTTGCTAAAGCAAACCCGATCCCCT
>CAMVJD010000080.1 GCA_947167715.1 uncultured Eubacteriaceae bacterium | reverse complement strand
ATCTTCAAGCGAATTAAGGCGCTTCATCTCGTCCACACAGCGGTAAAGCCATCGTGTTGTGCGTGCAACCGAGTTTTCGATATACGTCCTGTCGGCCTTGGACGGAGGACATTCGTCAAACGCCATAGCGATAGTCGAGCCTAAATTGGACTGTATGCGCATACTCTCCTCGGGACCCATAAAAATTTTGCGTCCGTCAACGTGGGAATTAAAATATACACCCTCTTCTTTTATTTTGCGCAATGTGGTAAGGCTGAATACCTGAAATCCGCCCGAATCGGTCAGAATAGGCTTGTCCCACACCATAAATTTATGCAGGCCGCCAAGCTTTTTTACAACCTCGTCCCCGGGACGGACGTGCAGATGATAGGTATTAGAAAGCTGTACCTGACATTTTAAATTGTTAAGGTCGTCCGTGCCGACAGCCCCCTTTATTGCCGCCGCAGTACCTACGTTCATAAACACGGGGGTCTGTATCACACCGTGTACGGTCGTGAACTCTCCGCGCTTTGCTCTTCCTTCGGTTTTAAGTAATTTATACATAAAAAATCTCCTGTCATATAGTTGTACATTTTCATAATACCATAAATTTTAAAAATAATAAATACTTATATTGAAATTTTTTGTAAAATTGTGTATACTTAAGTTAAAATACTAAAAGATATGGAGATATATCGGAAATGAAAAGGATAATCTGCATAATAGGTCTTATTTTAGGTATATTTCTGCTGATAATAACGTTTTATTATTCGTACAGAAGCTATTATACGTCTCTTGATAACGGCAGAAATATATTTATATATTACAAAAACAGGTTTTATAACGAAAATGAACCGAATTTGGATGATATATACCGCAATCTTCGCATCGGCATTTCTCCCGACACAGCAAGGGTATGGCATCGCGGCAGTATATATACGGGTGTTTTTAGATATAGTACAGGGCAAAACTCTTCCGACGTCTTGCAGCAGTTTGAACTTTCCGATCCAGAATATATATTTCTTTTAAAATTTATAGACAGTATCAATTATAAAAAATTGGATTGGGATGATGTTTATAATACTCCGTATGACGGAATATCGCTGCATATAGATTACAGAGACGGCAGAACAGACTCTGTGTGGACACTTAACAAACCGAGCTTTCAAAAATGTTCTGTGATATTTTTGGTTGAGTTTTTTCTTTATGCTCATAAGTTTTATCCTCGTTGGATGCCGATATACCTTGTTGCCGCTTTGATTTTTCCGATCATTATTAAAAAATACTGGAAAAGTCACAGCCTCTGTTTCAAAAACACCGTAAAATACATTTGGCATAAAACGGCTGCACAGCGTAAATTTTTGTTTGCGGCACTTATACCGACAGTTTTTTCTTTAATGCTGTACAACAGGTATTTCGGAGCATATCTTGAAAAGCTGCTGGAAAGCGTTGATTTTAGCTTGTTTTATATATTTTACGACAATACTCAACATGCAAGCATTGCCAAACCCATTTATGGAATAAACATTTTTTCATGGGTCATAATTACGGCACTTGAAGTTTTTATGTTATATAAAATAACAAAAAACAAAAGATATCCGCTTTCGTTCACGCTTGGAACATTTATTCAGCTGCTTTTGCAAAGGTTTTTGTTCTTGTCGCTTTTAGGCAAAAACCGTGATATAAACAGCCGTGTTATGAAGATCTGCTATTATTGGGGCATAATAGAACCAATCAAATATCATTCAAAGATCATTGTGTTTATGCTTTTCCTTTTGACGGGTATTGCTGTCTATTTTATTGCGGGAGCATTTACCGAAAAAAACAAATATAAAAACCTTTCTTGGAGTACATCATTTGCGGCAGTTAATGCGTTTATGTGCTGCCTGCCGATATATGTACTTAACTTTTGGTGTTTTGCCGAAGGATATTATTTATACAAATAATTATTGGAGGATGAATTAATTGAAAAAATATTATTTTAAATCTGTTCTAAAATTATTTGCCATAAACATTCTGATATTTGTACTTTGCTTTATATACACAAAAGTCAGAATGGAGTACTACTCTTACGAATACTCAGGCTATGATTTATATATTCATCAAGGGAACAATACATATTATATCAATACGCCTGATGTTATAAGCGTATTCCGTTTGGATTCCGATTTTTATATTACCGATTATTCGAAAGATTTCAGCAAAACAGCAAAACTATCGGATTTTAAATACTGTTTTATTATGGATTATGCAAAGTACATACTGCACATAGAAAAAAACCGCTACAATAATGAAGATTTTTCAGATGTATGGATAGCTGCAGAACCGGTAGGTAGTTGTGATTTATATTACGGTTTAAGTAAGCGCGGCTTATTTGAATATTTATATCTATTTATAATTAAATTTTTCTTTAAATATAAGAATACACCTCATATAACTTTAATTTTACCGATAGTCATTTATTATTTATTAGGTTCTGTTGGCATACTGATAAAAGGAGAGTTAAAATGGAAAAAATCAATTTAATAGCAACATCCACCTTCGGGCTGGAAGCCGTTGTAAAACGCGAGCTTAAAAACCTGGGCTTTGAAAAACAGACCGTACTTGACGGCTCTATCGAGTTTGAGGCGGATATATCGGACATACCGCGGCTTAATATAAACCTGCGCTCTGCGGACAGACTTTTGCTTGTTATGGGCAAGTTTAAGGCCTTTAGCTTTACCGAGCTTTTTGACGAGACAACAAAGCTGCCCTGGGGCGATATTTTGCCCGTTGACGCAAACTTTATCGTAACGGGAAAGTCGATAAAATCAACGCTTTATTCGGTACCGGATTGTCAGTCCATAGTCGAAAAGGCGATAGTCGAAAAGCTTAAAAAGAAATACAAAATAAACTGGTTTGAAAAGTCGGGCGCGGTATATAAAATTCAGGTCGCTATTTTAAAGGACAATGTAACTCTTACGATAGATACCTCGGGTGCGGCTCTGCACAAGCGCGGCTACCGCGAAAGTCAGGTTATTGCACCCGTAAAGGAGACTATGGCGGCGGCTATGATAGACCTTAGCTTTTGGCGGAAAGACAGGCTTTTGCTTGACCCCTGCTGCGGCTCGGGTACTATCCCCATTGAGGCGGCTATGATAGCCAAAAACATAGCCCCAGGTCTTGACAGAAAGTTTGTGTCCGAGGATTGGGGCATAATAGATGCAAAATATTGGAAGGACGCAAGAAAAGCGGCTTTTTCTGCAATAGATAACGATATAGTCACAAGGATAAAGGCCTCCGATATCGACCCCAACGCTATTGAGATAGCCAAACGAAACGCCGAAAACGCAGGTGTTGACGATATGATAGAATTTGAGGTACTGCCCTTTAACAAGGTGCGTTTAAGCGAGGATTACGGCGTTTGCATATCAAATCCGCCTTATGCCGAAAGAATGGGCGTTCTGGACGAGGTGGAACAGCTTTACCGCGATATGGGCAGGCTGTTCCGTGCAAACAAGACCTGGTCGGTGTATATCATAACCTCGCACGAGGGCTTTGAAAAGCTGTACGGCAAACGCGCCGATAAAAAACGCAAACTTTTTAACGGCAATGTTAAAATAGATTATTATCAGTATTTCGGCGAAAGGCCGCCCAAAAAGTAAAAAACACCCACCGTTTTGCAATAACGGTGGGTGTTTTTATGGATTTTTGTATAACTACTTTGAAAGATGGTGTGATTGCACATACATTGCATCCCCAAAAGAAAAGAAACGATATTTTTCCTCTACTGCCGTCTTATATGCATTAAGCACATTTTCCCTGCCTGCAAGGGCGCTTACAAGCATAATAAGCGTGCTTTCGGGCAGATGAAAATTTGTTATAAGGCAGTCTATAGCCTTAAATTTATAGCCGGGATAGATAAAAATATCCGTCCAGCCGCTTTTTGCGGGGATATAGCCGTTTTCCTCGGCAACGGATTCAAGCGTTCGGGTACTGGTTGTGCCTACGGAAATTATCCTGCCGCCGTTTTTGCGTGCGTTATTGATAATATCAGCCTGCTCGGGCTCTATCATATAGTATTCGCTGTGCATCTTATGGTCGAGGATATCGTCCTCTTTAACGGGGCGGAAGGTACCCAGACCGACGTGAAGCGTAAGCCTTGCTATTTTAACGCCCTTTTCCTCTATCTTATTTAAAAGCTCGGGTGTAAAATGCAGTCCCGCCGTCGGTGCGGCCGCAGAGCCGTTATTTTTTGCGTAAACGGTCTGATATCTGTCCTTATCCTCAAGCTTTTCTTTTATATACGGCGGCAGGGGCATTTGTCCGAGCTTGTCGAGTATTTCTTCAAAAATGCCGTCATACTCAAAGCGCACTATCCTGTTGCCCTCTTCAACTATATCCACGACCTCGGCCTTTAAAAGACCGCCGCCAAATACAATTCTTTTGCCTATCCTTGCCTTTTTGCCGGGGTAAACTATACATTCCCAGCATTTTTCATCGGTAAGGCGCTTTAAAAGCAGTATCTCTACCCTTGTGCCTGTATCCTCTCTTTCGCCTATAAGGCGGGCGGGAAGCACCTTTGTTTCGTTTATAACAAGGCAGTCGCCCGGATCAAGATAATCTATTATATCCTTAAAAATTTTATGCTCTATCGCACCCGTTTCTTTGTCAAGCACCAAAAGCCTTGATGCAGAGCGATCCTTAAGCGGCGTCTGCGCTATAAGCTCCTCGGGCAGATCAAAATAAAAATCCGATTTTTTCATTATTTCACTTCTATTCCCTTATAGTAATATTTAAGTATTTCCTTGTAATTAAAGCCCTTTTCGGCCATACCGTAGGCACCGCACTGGCTCATGCCTACGCCGTGACCCCAGCCCGTGCCGCTGAAAACCACCGTATCGCTTGCCTCGGTAAGTGTGCCGCCGTTAGCGCTGATAACAACATCGCCGTCCTTGCCGCGCAGTACACAGTTTATATCGTCAAGCACGGTCACCTGACCGCTGCCGTCAATGGCCGAGATAACATCTGTTTTCATATCGTCGGGGGAGCCGTTCACTCCCGTTACATATACATTGTTTGACGGTACGGAAGAGCCCGATATGGTGAATGCCCTTGACCAAAGCTTTTCATCGTCTTTTTTGAAAAATGTCTTTATCTCCTGACCCTTTAATATTTTTTTGCCCTTTGTGCCCGTAATAACAAGCTCGTCCGCAAGCACATTGCCGCGCAGCTTTGTTACCTCGATATTGGTCACATCGCCTATATCCTCGCCCCCGGCCTTTACAAGGGCGGTTATTTCGTTAAGGGTAAAGCTTTTTTCCCATTTTCTCGCGTTAAGCTCGTAGGGGTCGGGGGTGGACTGCAAGTAAGGTATATCGCTGCCCCATACCTCCTCCGCGGATAAGGTGTAGCCGCCGTCGCAGTCATAGTAAACCGAATTTATCGGCTTGCCGCCGTAATAGGCAATAACGCCCGAGGTCTCGTCAACGGCCTTGTTTGTGCTTGCTTCTTCCTTATTGTAGCCGCTGTACTGCTGACAATGGGTATGATCGCAAAGGTCATAGCCGGAATGTTTGCCTATATGGTATTCGGCATAGGTTCTCGCCGCTACGGCCTGTGCCTTTAAGGCCTCCTCGGGCCACGAGGAATACACCTCTGACGGCACAACGCCGTATAAATACTGGTCCATTGTTAAAATATTTACTGTATTTATTGAGGTACCCGTGCTTGTAAACTCTATCTTACCGCGGTATGCCATTTCGCCCAGGTCGATAACGCCCGATGCCGACGAAAGCGTAACATTGCCCGCCGTATTTAAAACAAAGCTTCCGCCCGAATAAGTCACCTTTATTGCCGTGGGCAGATATGTATAGGCTGCGGAAACGGCCGCAGGCACAGATATGGTCTTTTCCGTCGTAATTTCGGAGACTTCCTCATCTTGTATTACAGGCTCCGCCAGAATTGCCGAGGTTGTTGCCTCCGTGCTGCTTTCTATAGTATTGGCACCGGCAATATAACCGCACCAGCCGTCCTTATCAAATACGGGGTTTTCCTCGTTAAGAGCATCGTCAAGCTTTGAGCATTGCTTTCTTTCGGCAAAGCTGCCGCTAACAGGCTCAAAGGTAAAGCCCGATGCGCTGTCAAGCTTTATACTGCCGCCGCTGTAATTAAGCGTAAGGCTGTCATTATTTGCTTTTACGGAGCCAACACCCATATAATAGCGCTCCAGCCCGACACGAAGGGTCTGTTCACCGTAGCTGTTATATACAAAAACACCGCTTACAACCAGCGCTCCGCTTATGGCCAGCGCCGCAAGTTTTTTCAGTAGTTTCAAATCGAGTCCTCCTTATTATCGGAAATCCTTAAATTTTCCCCATAGTACATATATATTTTATCACACTTTTTTCGACATTTCCATACCTAAATATAAAGTGTAATGATTTTGTAAAATAAAATATATTGAAAACCGAATAAAAATTTTATATAATTAAGTAGAATACAATAACGGAGGATAAATTTATGACATCTATTGCCGAGATAAAAAAACAGCTTCAGGAAATTAATATTGCCGATATCCCCGAGGCTTTAAAACAATACAGAAATGATGAAAGAGCAGGCGTTATAAGCCTTGTAAAAAGCTATGATAAGAAATACGCCGCTTATTTAAAGGAGCTGGAGCGCCTTGATACTATGCTTGAATACGAAAGGGGCTATTACAAAAAGGGCGTTAAGCTTATTGCGGGCATTGACGAGGTAGGCCGCGGCCCTCTTGCGGGTCCTGTTGTTGCCGCAGCGGTCATTCTGCCAGAAAACTGCGCTATCGAGGGTCTTAACGACAGCAAAAAATTAAGCCCCAAAAAGCGCGAGGAGCTTTATGATATTATTATGGAAAAGGCGCTTTCGGTAGGCATCGGTGCGGTGGATAATATAACTATCGACCAAATAAATATACTTCGTGCCACCTACAAGGCTATGCAGGCCGCTATAGAAAATCTTAAAATAAAGCCCGAGCAGCTTCTGGTGGATGCCGTTACCATACCCGATGTAACTATCCCACAGGAGGGCATTGTAAAGGGCGATGCAAAAAGTCTTTCCATTGCCGCTGCAAGCGTGATCGCAAAGGTGACAAGGGACAGATATATGATAAAAATTGCCGATGTATACACGGGCTATGATTTTGAGAACAATATGGGCTACGGTACGCCAAAGCATATAGAGGGCATTAAAAAGCTTGGCTTTTCGGCGATACACCGTCAGAGCTTTTGTAAGGATATATTCTGATGAGTAATGTTTCAAAGGGCCGCCAAGGCGAGGATATGGCGGTAAAATATTTAAAACGGCATTTTTATAAAATACTTGCCTGTAACTATCGCTGCAAAATGGGCGAGATAGATATTATCGCCCAAAAGGGCAGCTATATAGTTTTTGTAGAGGTAAAATACCGAAAGGATGCCGAAAAGGGTATGCCCTATGAGGCCGTTAACTATCCCAAGCAGCAGCATATAAAAAAGACAGCTGTATATTACCTTATGGAAAATAATTTGGGCGAGCCAAACTGCCGCTTTGATGTGATAGATATATTGGATAAAAAAATAACTCATTACGAAAATGCATTTTGAGGTGTTTTTGTAAAATGTTTTCGGTATAGGAATAACGGAGTAATAATATGAAATTAATTAAAAAAGACAGGCTTGAATACTATATATTTGAAAATCTTGAAAGAGCGGGTGTAAAGCACTGCTTCTCTACCCGTCTGGGCGGCGTGAGCGAGGGCGTTCATTCCTCCCTTAACCTTGCCTTTCGCGAGGACAAGCCCGAAAATGTTATTGAAAATTACAGGATCATTTGCGAGGCCATTGGCACGGAAAATAAAAATACCGTCTGGACAAGACAGGTACATACCGACAATGTTATAGAGGTCACGGAGAGCGACCGCGGAAAGGGGCTTTTCACCGAAAGACAGGCCGAGGGCTATGACGGCATTTACACCAATAAAAAGGATGTTGTGCTTACGGGCTTTTCGGCGGACTGCGTGCTGCTGTTTTTCTATGCGCCCGATGTAAAGGCTGTTGCTATGACGCACAGCGGCTGGCGCGGCACGGTTTTGGAGATTGGCGGCAAAACAGCTGATATTCTTGCCGAAAAATACGGTGCGGACAAAAGCAAAATACTTGCGGGCATTTCCCCCGCTATAGGAAAGTGCTGTTTTCAGGTAGACAGCCCCGTTGTTGACGAATTTTTAAGCAAGCTTCCGTGGTCAAGCGAATTTATCAAAAAGGACAAGACCGAAGAAGGCAAGTTTTATATCGACTTACACGGCATAAACCAGCGTATACTTGAAAACCACGGTTTAAGCCCCGAAAATATAGAAAACAGCCGCATCTGCACCAAATGTCACCCCGATGTATTCTTTTCGCACAGGGTAATGGGCAACGCGCGCGGCTCGCTTGCGGGACTTATCAGCTTATAAGGATATATAATTATGAAAGAAAATATAATCATCAAGGTCGAGCCCGACAGCATTGCTCAGGAAATGGGCATAGAGGTCGGGGACATACTTCTGGACATAAACGGACAGCCCGTAAAGGACGTTTTTGACTACCGATATCTTATACAGGACGAATATCTTGAAATAGGCATAAGAAAGCAAAACGGCGAGGAATGGGAGCTTGAAATAGAAAAGGACGAATACGAGGATATAGGCATTGTTTTTGAAACGGGGCTTATGGATAAGGCAAAAAGCTGCTCAAATAAGTGCATTTTCTGCTTTATCGATCAGCTTCCCAAGGGAATGAGAAGTACCCTTTATTTCAAGGATGATGACTCCCGTCTTTCGTTTTTACAGGGAAACTATGTGACCCTTACAAATATGAAGGACGAGGACCTTGACAGGATAATTTTTTATCACCTTTCGCCTATAAATGTTTCCGTACAGACAACCGACCTTGAACTGCGGAAATTTATGCTTAAAAACCCCAATGCCACAAGGCTTTTTTCACAGCTTGAAAAGCTTTACAATGCGCATATTGAGATGAATTTTCAAATAGTTTTGTGTGCAAATATAAACGACGGAAAATATCTTGACAAAAGCATCGAGGACTTAAGCAAATATATTCCCATAGGAAAAAGTATGTCCATAGTACCCTTTGGGAAAAGCGCACACCGTGAGGGTCTTTACGATATACAGCTGTTCACCCCCGAACAGGCAAAAAAGGTCATAGAACAGGTAACAACCTGGCAAAGTAAGCTGCTTAAAGAAAAAGGCACCAGATTTTGCTTTTTATCGGACGAGTTTTATCTTACGGCGGGGCTTCCGCTGCCGAAATATGACGATTACGAGGGCTTTCCGCAGCTTGAAAACGGTGTCGGTATGCTGACGCTTATGCGCGATGAATTTGACGAGGCTATTGCCGAGCTGAAGCCCGATAATAAAAAACGCAGGCTTTCCATAGCAACCGGACGCATAGCCTATGATTTTATATCCGAGCTTTGTGATAAGATAAAGGAAAAGCTTACCGATACCGAAATTTATGTCTATCCCATAAGAAATGACTTTTTCGGCGAAACAATAACCGTAAGCGGCCTTATAACCGGCACAGATATTATAAACCAGTTAAAGGATAAGCCGCTTGGTGACTGCCTTTTCATCCCCGAAAACGCCTTTCGCGCCGATACCACGGTCATGCTTGATGATATAGATATAACCGATATAGAAAAGGCGCTTAATGTTAAGGTAACGGTCTCCGCAGACGAGGGACACCGTTTTGTAAAACAGATATACGAGTTATAAGATAGATATCGTTCGGACGGACACATAGGTCCGTCCCTACAACAAACGGATAACACGGAAATAGGTCATTTTGATATATGTAGCTTTGCACCTTGTAGGGAACAAACTGTGTGGCGTTCCGCCAAATCAAGCAAGGGGGATATAAATGAATAAATTGCCAAAACGCAAACAATTACGCTTAAAAGAATACGATTATTCACAAAACGGATATTATTTTATAACGATATGCACATACAACCGTCAAAATCTTTTTGAAAAATCCGTTGTAGGGAACGACCTATGTGTCGTTCCTACGTCGAAGCCCCAAAACCTTATAATAGACAAGTGGCTGAAAGAATTACAGCATAAATTCGGGATAATAATAGAACAATATATCATTATGCCGAATCATATTCATTTTATTTTGGTTATTGATAACGAAAATAAAAATACGCTTGAAAATGCGGCACCAAACAAAAAACGGTCTCTTTCGGATATGATACAATGGTTTAAAACAATGACTACAAATGACTTCATAAATCTTGTTAAGAACAACCTGATCCAACCATTTGATAAAAAAATTTGGCAAAAATCCTACTACGAACATATTAT
Organism: uncultured Eubacteriaceae bacterium; assembly: GCA_947167715.1. Classification (GTDB taxonomy): domain Bacteria; phylum Bacillota; class Clostridia; order Lachnospirales; family CAG-274; genus RGIG4310. Next base: position 392 of record CAMVJD010000080.1, on the reverse strand, counting down.
ACGAAATAAGGAAGAACATATCGAAATAATACAATATATTTTAAATAATCCGTTAAAATCCGACATTCGTGAGGATATTGAGCGGACGGACACATAGGTCCGTCCCTACGGTAAACAACCCGACATATCCGGCTATAATGTTCATTCGTATATTTTACCCATATAAAATATTTTGGCTATTTCCTGTGCCTTTTGCGGCGTCCATTCGATACGGTCAAGCGAGAGCGGGCTGTCATTATCCTCTATCCAGCCCGCTATAGATTCTAAAAAGTCGTCTATCGAGGTATTTTGCCATTCATTGTCATCGGCGCAGTTTTCTTTAAAATCATTTGCAAGCATATTTAACCAACTAAGGAAGTCCCCCGCTTCTAAAGCGGGGGTGCTTACTTAAA
>CAMVJD010000079.1 GCA_947167715.1 uncultured Eubacteriaceae bacterium | reverse complement strand
GCCATAACTCATAACCAACGGAATTGCAAGCAATTCCAAATTCAGTAGGAGCTTGGACATTGCACCGCAAAGATAGATGCGGACAGGCTTTGCCTGGCTTTTGCGCAGCAAAAGTGCTGACATTGCACCGCAAAGATAGATGCGGACAGGCTTTGCCTGGCTTTTGCGCAGCAAAAGTGCTGACCCACTGAATTTTAAGTAAGCACCCCCGCTTTAGAAGCGGGGGACTTCCTTAGTTTGTTAAAAGACATTAGTTTTACCGCAAAACAGGGCGAGGTGACGGCGCTTGTGGGTGCCTCCGGCAGCGGCAAAACAACATTATCCCGCCTTGCGGCACGGTTTTGGGATATAGAAAAGGGCAAAATAACAGTCGGCGGCGAGGATATATCAAAAATTGACCCCGAAACGCTGATGTCCGTTTATTCCATAGTTTTTCAGGATGTAACGCTTTTTAACAATACCGTAAGGGAAAATATCAGGATAGGCAAAAAGGATGCCTCGGATGAAGAAATATACGCTGCGGCAAGGCTTGCAAACTGCGACGAGTTTGTGCTTAAGCTGCCAAACGACTATGACACGGTGATCGGCGAAAACGGCAGCAAGCTTTCGGGCGGAGAGAGGCAAAGGCTTTCCATAGCACGCGCCTTTTTGAAGGATTCTCATATTATACTGCTTGACGAAGCCTCGGCAAGTCTTGATGTGGAGAACGAAACGGCAATACAAAGCGCGATTTCAAGGCTGATAGAACAAAAGACCGTTATTGTTATTGCACACCGTATGCGCACGGTCATGGGTGCGGATAAAATAGTTGTGCTTTCGGACGGCGTTGTAAAGGAATGCGGCACTCCCGATGAATTGCTTAAACAAAACGGAGTTTTTGCCAATATGGTAAGGACACAAACTGAAAGTGAAAGTTGGATGATTTAAAATGAAATATAAGGGTATATACTGGCACATACTTGCGCCCATGGTAAAAAAGAGCATAGAAAAAAATTACGGAAAGGAAATTGCACTACGGGCAATAAAAGGCGGCAGACAAAAATATAAAGACCTTATATTAAACGCGCCCGAGCTTGGCAGCGGCAATCAGCTGGCGGCAAATGCCTATTTTGCCTATGTCTTTGTTGCCGCATGGCTGGGAACGGATAAAAAGCTGACTCCCGAAAATATGGGGGTCGTTATGCGTGACATACTTTTAAAATTGAAGCCGCTTTTCGGAATTATTGACTTGAATAAAAATGAAAAATATTGGTACAACTCTATGCAAAAATACAAAAAATGGTGCGACAGCGGTAACCTAAAGAAATATCCAGCAACATGGCAGGTAAATTTTGATGAGGAATTGCACGATAAGGGCAGTTATTACTATTTTACAAGCTGCCCGATATGCGCTTATTTAAAAGGCATAGGGTTGGGTGAGATAATGCCGCCGCTTTGCGAAACGGATGAATATATGTTTGCGTATCAGCACGGAAAGCTATACAGACAAAATACCATAGCAAGCGGCGGAAAAATTTGCGATTATTGGGTAGTAGGTGATAAAAATGAAAAATAGTCAAATTTATTTCGGTATTTTGGGTGCGCTGCTTTTGGGTATAGGCGATTGGCTTTTGGGATATGTTGAACCGACTGCCGTAAACGGCGTAGAATGGAGTGCGCTTGTCGGCGGATATACAGACGGCTACAACACTCTGCGCCCCGTTATTGCAATGCCCCTCGGCTTTTTCGGCGTGCTTTTTTATGCCCCCTGTATGTGGGGAATGGGACAGATATTTAAAAACGAAAATACCCGAAAGCTTCAAAGTATAATTATGATAGCGGGAATGGGCGGCTGGGCTCTTTTGCATTATCTTTATGCGGCTGTCGTTTTTGCCTTTGCGTGGATGAGCCAAAATATCGGACCACAAACGGCGATAGACACCTCAAATGCGCTGTATAAGGCGGTAATGCCGGGTATGAGCCTTTGGCTTGTGTTTATGCTGTTTCCGTTTTGGATACATTTTGAGGATATGATAAAAGGAAAATCAATTCTGCCGCGCACAATGATCCTGTTTCATCCGCTTTTGTGGTGGGCGCTGATATATTTCGGCACGTTTTTAATGCCGCATACCGCCTTTTCAAACGGCTTGCAGACCTTTGCTATGAACGGGGCTATGCTTGTGTGGCTTTTTTCGGTGCTGATATATAAGGAAATAAATATTGTACTTGACAAATAAAAAAATACCTTATATAATTAGTTAGTCAAAACTTACATTTAATAATAAAGGAGAGAACTATGAGTAAAAAAAATATTACTGTCACGGATATTATTTTGCCGATAATTTCGGTAATTATTGCGCTTGGCACGGCGTTTATCTTCCATGCCTGCGGCGCAAAGGAGGACGGCAGCTTTATGAACTGTCATTGGGCTGAACGTGTTGTTATCGGTCTGGGTATTTTAATGACATTTTTATCCTGCGCGCATCTTTTCACAAGATCATCCCAAGCAAAAATGGGTCTTAACCTGTCGCTTGCGGCTGTTTCGGTATTTACCGCGCTTGTGCCCGGTGTTATTATAAAGCTTTGTATGATGAAGGATATGCGCTGTCATACCGTAATGCGTCCGGCCGTAACGGTGCTTTGCGCCGTTATGTTTGTTGCCTGCATAATTAATATATTTATCCATAATAAAAAAGGGAGTAATCAAAATGTTGACCAAACTGCCGTTTAAAAATCTTGTCAAAAGGCCTTCACGTTCCGCTGCACTGATAATAATTTCGGCGTTTTTGTCCTTTTCGGTATTCGGGGGAGCAATGGTGCTTTCAAGCCTTCGGATAGGCCTCGGGAGCCTGCGTTCAAGGCTCGGAGCCGATATTATCGCAGTCCCCGACAAGGCCGCGCGTCAAAACGACCTTGAAGCTATATTGATACAGGGCAGACCCGGATATTTTTATATGGATAAGGAAAATTTGGATAAAATATCTCGTATAGAGGGCATCGAAGCAGTATCGGCGCAATATTATCTTGCCTCCTTAAGCGCCGGCTGCTGCTCTATGCCCGTTCAGGTAATAGGCTTTGACCCCGAAACGGATTTTTCCGTAAAGCCGTGGATACAAAAAAGCTACAAAAAGCAGTTTGAGGAGGGCGACGTATTTGCGGGTGCAAATATAAATGCCGAGGCGGGTGAAAATCTGCGCTTTTACGGCGAGACCTGCAAGGTAGCGGCAAAGCTGGATAAAACGGGTACGGAGCTTGATAATGCCGTATATGCCGACAGCGCCACTGTAAAAATGCTTATGGCGGCGGCCAAGAAAAAGGGCGTTGGCGTTTTGGAGAAAAACGATCCCGAAAAGCTTATCTCATCAGTATTGATAAAGGTAAAGGACGGCTATGATGTATCAAAGGTATCGGACGAGATAAATATACATCTGCGCGGCGTGACCGCAGTCAAGACACAAAATATGATATCGGGTATAGCCAAAAGTCTTTCGGGCATATCGGAAATAACAAATATGCTGATGTGGGCAATAAGGGCGCTGGCGCTTGTAATAATGGCGGTGGCGTTTTCTATGGTGATAAACGAGCGCAAGCGTGAATTTGCCGTTTTGCGCGTGATAGGTGCATCAAGGAAAAGGCTTGCGGGCATAGTGCTTACCGAATCGGTAATAGTCGGATGTCTCGGCGGCCTTGCGGGTGTGCTGACAGCTTGTGTTTTGATATTTCCGTTCGGCGGCTTGCTCGAGCAAAAAATAGGCCTGCCTTATCTTGTGCCCGATTTAAAAACAATACTTCTTACGGCGGTGTCGGCCGGGCTGGTCTCTATGATAGCGGGACCGCTTACGGCGGCTTTTTCGGCGGTAAAGACAAGCAGGATAGATACGGGAGTTACACTTAACTCAAATTAAGAGAAGCACTGATTAAAAGGATGCCAAAAATAATTTTGCACATATAGCCGAAACGCGCGACAAGCGCGTACAGGCTCAACATCTACCGCCGAAATTCCGGTAGGGATTTCGGCATAATGCTTAACGGCTCTGATTGCTATTTTCCGCTATAGCCGAAACGCGCGACAAGCGCGTACAGGCTCAACTGCTGCCGGCGAAATTCCGGTAGGGATTTCGCCATGATTCAAGCGGGAAAATACGCATGGTCGCCTACAAATGTGCCGCCTCGGGCTAAAATTATTTTTGCCTTTTTGATTTAATCAGTGTTTTCTAAGAGGTTATAAAATGATTTTAAAAGCAGAGGGAATAAACAAAAGATATTTCAGAAATACCAATACCGCAAATTATTTTTATGCCTTGAAAAAGACCGATTTTTCGCTTTTTCGGGGTGAGCTTGCGGCAATAACGGGCAGATCGGGCAGCGGCAAAAGCACGCTTTTAAATATGCTTGGGGGTCTGCTTTCACCCACCGAGGGCAGGGTGCTTTATGACGGCAGGGATATATACGCCCTGACCGACAAGGAGCTGTCAAAATTAAGAAACACCTCCGTCGGCATTGTGCCGCAGGGGCAGTCGGCACTTTCAGCGCTTACCGTGCTTGAAAATGTTATGCTGCCGTATTATATGTATAAAAAAGACGGCGATATCAAAAACCGCGCCGAGCAGCTGCTTGAAAGGGTGGGCATACTGCCGCTTGCAAATGCATATCCAAACGAGCTTTCGGGCGGTGAAAACAGGCGTTTGGCCATTGCAAGGGCATTGATACACGACCCCGAGATAATACTTGCCGACGAGCCTACGGGTGATCTGGATGACGAAAATACAAAAACCGTGCTGGAGCTTTTAAGGGCGGCGGCAGACGATAATAAAGCGGTTTTGCTTGTAACACACGAAAATGATGCGTTAGACTATGCGGACAGGGTATACAGAATGAACGGCGGAGAACTGACCGAATGTGAGGGATAAGAGCCTATGAAAAAAAATACCGCGGCATCAAAAATAGCTGTGATTTTTTTAGCCCTGGGGTTTATTGCCCTGGCGGCAAATATATCAAACGGAAATATCAGCTTTAAAAACGGCCCCGATGCCCTTACAAGCGCCACGGTAAAAAACACCGCAGAAAAGGTGACGGTATCGGGCGTTTCGGGCAATTATACCGTTATAATAAATAAAAACCGAGTAGCCGAAAATGTATTAAACTATTTTTTAGGTACGCAAGACCGTCCAAAGGACGAGATAGTCTGTCATATATCCGCGGACGACAAAAAAGCAAGGGAGCTTGCGCTGCAAATGACAGATAAGATAGTTGAGGCAGATGCGATGCTGCTTTTATCAAAGGCAGAGTACGGAAATTTTGATATATTGATAATGTCAAAGAAAACAGCTGATAAATATACCGCAAAAAGTCTGTACGATAAGGAATTTACAGCTGTTTTGGAAATAACGGGAGAATAATATGCGAAAAATAAATGCTGTTATAAGCGCCGCAATAATGGTGCTTTTTGTGATACACGGCATAATGGGTGCAATGACGCTGATTGGTGCAGGACATATAAATTTTAAATACTTGGCGTGGATAATGGCGGGACTTATAGCCCTGCATACGCTTATAGGCATAATACTTACCGCTAAAACGCTTGCGGTCTGTAAAAAAACGGGGGCGCCGTATTTCAAGGAAAATTCTTTGTTTTGGGCAAGGCGTATAAGCGGGCTTGCCGTTATGCTTTTTGTTTTTTTTCATGTAAACGCCTTTTCTTATGTTACAAACGGCGTATACAGGCTTAAATTTTTCGGCATCGGAAAGCTTATATCGCAGTTTGGCCTGCTTGCTTCCGTTGCCGTGCATATCATCACAAACACAAGACCTATGCTTATTGCCCTTGGGATAAAAAAATTAAGACACCGTGCAGGTGATATTTTGCTGTTTTTGTCGATAATGCTTGCCGTAATGGCCATTGCGTTTATTATTTACTATATAAGGTGGAATTTTTTATGATAAATATTGTGGGCGCGGGGCTTGCGGGGCTTTCTGCGGCAATTACGGCAGCACAAAACGGGCAGGAGTGCCGTCTTATATCAAAACAGCCCTCCGAGCGGGCACAGTCCGTTCTGGCGGAGGGCGGTATAAATGCCGCACTTGATACCATGGGCGAAAACGACTCTCCGCGTGAGCATTTTCAGGATACCATGCGCGGCGGCGTATATCTTGCCGACCCCAATGCCGTGGAAAGGCTGACAAAAAATGCCCCCGAAATACTCCTATGGCTTTCAAGGCTGGGAACGGGCTTTAATATGCAGGGCGACAAGCTGCTTTTAAGAAAATTCGGCGGGCAGAAGAAAAAACGCACCGCCTTTGCAAAAAGCAGCACGGGCAAAATAATTATGACCGCCCTTATCGACGAGGCGAGAAAGTACGAGGCAAGGGGGCTTATACATAGATACCCGCATCACGAGCTTTGCGATCTGTGCATAAAAAACGGCAGATGCTCGGGTCTTGTAATAAGTGATATTTATTCGGGTAAGATCTTGCCCCTCGGCGGTGCGGTAATACTTGCCTGCGGCGGTCTGAACGGCTTTTTCGAGGGAAGAACAACGGGAACAACTCAAAATGACGGCACGGCTGCGGTCATAGCCCTTGCAAGAGGTGTAGAGTTTGCCGATCTTGAATTTATACAGTATCATCCCACTACCATAGGCATATCGGGTAAGCGCTGTCTTATAAGCGAGGCCGCAAGGGGAGAGGGCGGACGTTTATTTGCAAGGATAAACGGCGAAAGGGTATATTTTATGGAAGAAAAGTATCCCGAGCTTGGCAATCTTATGCCCCGCGATATTGTAAGCCGCGAAAGCTATATGATAAAAAACCGTGCTGACTGTGACGGTGTTTTTCTGGATATGACAAGCATATCGGAGGATGTATGGTCGGGCAAGCTTTCCGATTTAAGAAAGGAATGTATTTACTATCTGTCGCTTGACCCCGCAAAGGAATATATCCCCGTAGAGCCTGCGATACATTATTTTATGGGCGGCATAAATACCGATATTGACCATAAAACCAATATAGAGGGCCTTTATGCGGCCGGCGAATGTGCCGCGCAGTATCACGGCGCAAACCGTCTTGGCGGCAATTCCATGCTGGGTGCCTTGTACGGCGGCAAAACCGCGGCATTGAATATTCCGCATATAAACGAGGATATACCCGAGCTGCCCGATGATAAATTAAATTTAACTCTTTCCCCCGATATTGAGGAAGAAACCGAAAAAGCACTTTATGACGGGCTTGGGATAGTCAGGAACGAAAAAAACATACTTGGCTCACTTGAAAGGCTTGAAAAATTGGGCGATAACACAAATGCAAGGCTTGCCTTTGCAAAGGCAATATTAAAATGCGCGCTTGAACGGCGCGAAAGCAGAGGCGCGCATTTCAGAGAGGATAACCCCGAAACAAAGGAAATATTCAAAAAGACAACCATTGTAAAGGCCGAGCGGAAAAACGGCGAATATATAACAGATATAAGCTTTCGTGATATAGCGGAGAAAACAAATGAAAATAAGGCTTGATATTTTAAGAAAAAAATTTAACGAGGATAAGCAATATACACAATCCTTTGAATATGAATACAGCGATGCGGGGGCAACGGTCGCGGCGGCTTTATGCGACATAAACAAAAGAGAGCCGCTTTTGGATATAAACAAAGCACCGTCCGAGCCGATACGCTGGGAGTGCAGCTGTCTGCAAAAAAAATGCGGTGCCTGTGCCATGCTCATAAACGGATATCCGGGATTGGCCTGCGATGCAAAGCTGTCGGAATACGGCGATACTATAAGCCTTGCCCCGCTTAAAAAATTTCCGCAGATAGCCGACCTTATTGTAGACAGACAGTCGATATTTGACAGCTTAAAGCAAATAGAGCTGTGGTTTAACGAAAATGCACAGCCAAACGAAAAGCGCGCACAGCTTATACACGAGGCCTCAAGGTGCCTGCAATGCGGCTGCTGTCTGGAGGTCTGTCCAAACTTTTATGCCGACGGCGATTTTAAGGGTATGGCGGCTGCCGTACCTCTTTCAAGGCTTGTATCCGAGGCCTCCGAGACCGAAAAAAAGCGTATATTCGCCGAATATGAAAAACATTTTTACGCAGGCTGCGGAAAATCGCTGTCTTGCAGGGATATTTGTCCCGCAGGTATAGATACGGAATACCTGATGGTAAATTCAAATGCTGCTGCCGTATGGAAAAGAAAAAGAAGATAGCTTATATGTATATTTTGGATAAAAACGACAAGACACCGCTTTACATGCAAATATATGACCGAATAAAGCAGGATATAACGGAAAACAGGCTTGTCAAAGGCGATAAGCTCACGTCAAGCAGACTGCTTGCAAAAACTATGGGAATAAGCCGTAATACGGTGGAATTTGCCTATGAAAAGCTTGTCAGCGAGGGACTTGTTATCAACCGCGCCAGAAAGGGATATTATGTCGAGGGTGTCGGTCTGCTCACGGAAAAAAAAGAAGCAGCGGCAGCAAAACGCCGCCCCCTTTACGATATGCGTGCCTTTGGGCGCATACCGCCAAGCTTTCCCGTAATGAAATGGAAACAATGTCTTGCCAAAGCAATAAACGACCTTGCATTATTCGGCATAGAAACGGACGGCTTCGGCGATGCCGTGCTGAAAAAAGAAATATCAAAATTTTTATACAAATACAGAGGGATCTCCGGCGCCGCAGATGAGATATATTTTTTTTGCGGCCTTGACAACTGCTTGAATATCCTTATGTCTGCCGCGGAAAAACACTTTCCGGATATGGTCATAGTTAATGACAGCGGTTTTTTATTTTGCGAGGACAGGGAAAAAGCAGTAGTCGTAGAAAAAGACGAAAATACAATATATGTAAACACCTTTTCCGACCTTGTTTTTCCTGCGGAAAGTATTGCGTATGCCATATTGCCAAAGCAAATGAGCGAAAAAATAGCAGATTTTAATATTGCGGGGCCCGACAGAGTGGTGTGCCGCGCCCTTGCGTATTTTATGCAGGATAAAAACTGGGAAAGATATCTGTACAGGCTGTCCTTGGAGGAAAAGGACAAGCTTGGCATTATGCAAAGAGCCTGCGAGGAGATCTTCGGGCGGGTGGACGAAACAGACCGCTTCAGGGGAACGGTAGCCGTAGGCGGTACATCGGCCGCCATGATAGCCCAAAGGGCTGCCGACCGCGATATACTTATTGATTTTAAGGATGACAAATTGATACTCGGAGTAAGAGGAATGAAGAAAAGCGATATAGATGCCGCCGTGCGTTTACTGTACGAATACGGGGTGAGGGGATAATGACAAAAAAACGGGGACAGAGGACGTTCGGGACTTTTTCGGAAGTCTCAAACGGTTCTCTGTCCCCGCAGAAGATATTACATCAATACCCAAGCTTGCCCCTGTTCAGGCTTGATTATTTATTATCTCTCCGGCAACGGTCTTGATTTTTTCATAGTCCTGCGTATCGGGCAAGCGCTGCAGGATATCCATTGCCTCGCCAATAAATTCGTTATCTCCTGTTTCAAGCAGTGCGCAGATATAAGCCAGCTTGTCGATATCCTCCTCGGCATTTTCATATCTGCCGCGGAAATATTCTGTCAAGGTCTGTTTATCCTCCTCGCGTACCGTCTTTCCCCAAAATACTATAGCCAAGAAACGGTATTTCCCGTCCTTTTCCTTATCAACAAGATCGTCGATATCATTGTAATCAGCCACCGCGCCGCTTTTTTCCAGCGATTCATATGCCGCAGCCTTTACCTCGGCGTTTTCGTCAAGCAAAACAGGCATATATATTTCCTTAAAGATAACATATTCCATAGAGCCTAATTTTTCAGCAGCCGCAAGTCTTACCTCTTTGCTTCTGTCGATGACATAGTTTTTAAAGAACGACTGCATAATATAATAATCAAATATTCCGCAGTCTATTTCCTTTATAAATTCAAGCTTTTGCTCGGTATTCTGCGGCATTGAGTTTTTCAAGGCATTAACATAATCATCTTTTTTTGTATCCTCTGTGTCATAATACTGCTTTGTAAGGATATACTTGCCGCTTTTGCCGTTTTTATAGTTTCCTACGGATAATTCGCCCTTATGCTCCATATTAAGGTAAAGAATTATCGCACCGTTTTTATCAAACACGTTTATTCTGTAAAAACCGCTTTTCTTCCTGCCGGGCAGGGTTTTTACCTCGGTGCCTTTTTCGGTCTTCAATATCTCCGCAACTTTATTTATGCAGTCCTTGTCGGTATATACACGACCGGTGCCGTCATCGGAATCGCAAATACTGATAATAGCCGCATCGGTAAGGTCTATTCCGGCAGCCTCACATATATTTACCTGTTTTTGGAAATAATACCTTGCCTCTATAAAAACAGGCACAAACAAAACAGCCGAAACCGCAACAATATATTTTAAAACGGTTTTTTTGGTGTCCTTTTTATAATACGCTCTGTCGCCGCCAAGACGCATAATACGCAGATAATAACCCATACATACGCCAATGACCGCCGTTGCCGAGGGCTTAAAAAATGCTATCGCAAAATCCTCAAAAACAAAGGCGGGGTTTGATGCGTAGCCCTGCTTTTCACAGAAATACACTATAAAGGCCGCAGTAAATACCAGCGATACTGTCATAACAGCCCTTAAAAGTCTTTCCTGTATATACTCAAACTCTGAAAAACGGCCGTATACCGCCGATATAAGCAGCAAAATCAGGCCTATATATAATTCATATTCCTCAGACAAAATGTCTTTGAACAAAAATCCGCTTGAAACCGCGAACACAAGTATACAGCCCAAAATATACAAAAGGTCGGGAGTATAAAACTGCTTTATGCCCTTGTATTTGCCCGATGCAAGTCTGCCCAGCCAAATACCGCCGCCTGCAAAAATAAGGGGCTGAAAGTTGTCTATAAGCGTGAGCGAATCCAATCCGCCGATAAGCGCAGATATCAGACCAAACGCAATATGCGGGAGTACAGCAAAAATGTAGAGCCATATTGCACCGTCCTTTATTTGGCTTTTCTTGTTATAATACTCATATACTGCCGCCCCGAGCATTATCACAAAGCAGCCGAAGCCGTTTATCCAAATACGGA
>CAMVJD010000078.1 GCA_947167715.1 uncultured Eubacteriaceae bacterium | reverse complement strand
GCGTTTCGGCTTGTGTAGCAGAAATTTATTTCTGCGGAATACGAATATCATTGACCCCAACATAATTACCGCATTTATGCTTGTTCGCGGCAATTAGGCCGTTTTGAAAAAGCGCTGCAGCGCGAGCCTGCCCTGAAAGGGTAGGGGGACCATCGAAGATGGTGGAAGGGTCGAGGGCTTTCTAAAAGCCCGACTGCACCTGCCCACACAACAACAGTCGATTACTGACGTAAACAAAAATTTATATATCCGAAAAATAAATAAAATCAATTTATCAAAATAATAGACTAAACTGTCGGTTTATGCTATACTTATGTAAAAAGAACGATCGGCAAGGCGGTGAAATTATGGAGTTTTCGGTGGATAAAAAAATAACCATACCATTGAGGTTGGCGGGGATAATTGCGGCTGCGGTACTGCTTTCATTTCCCGTATCAAAATATATAAAGGAAGAAAAATTCAGGCCTGCCGAACTGAATAATTTTACCGCGGAACAGATACAGCGGGCGCAGGACAAGGAAAGTTCGTTTGAGTACCGCTTAAATGCGCTTATGCCGCTTAACAGGAACTATGTTTTTTCTCCGCTTGGGGTCAAGCTTTCGCTTATAATTGCGGCGAACGGCACAAGCGGGTGGACACAAAAAGAGATACTTTCGGCGCTTGGTTACAATAATATGAATTACGCAAACGGAATTTACCGAAATACCGCAAAGGAAAATGCGGACAAACTTGCGGTAAGCGGCTGGATAAACACGGACAAGGGTTCTGCGCTGAACAGGGTTTACGCGCATGAGATGAACAGGCTATACAAGGCGGAAATAAGCGAGGTAAGCAATTTTAATGCCCGCGGCAAGATAAACAAGTGGTGTGAGGAGCATACAAACGGGCTTATTCCTTATGCTGCGGATAAGACAAATTTTGAACTGCTTATCACAAGTGCGGTATATTTTGACGAGAAGTGGGAGCAGGAGTTTGACGGCCGATTTACCCACAGCGGCGTATTTACGCAAAGGGACGGCAAGCCTGTAAAAACGGACTTTATGCACGGAGAATTTATTGCGCGGTACTACGAGGACGAGGATGTAAAAATTTTGGAAAAGCGGTACAGGGACACGCATTATGCGATGTACTTTGTGCTAAGCGGCGATAAAAGGGTGGATATAAGCAAATATCTCGAAAAATTTGACGGAGAGTCCTCCGAGGATATGTGGCACGAGGTTTGGGCGGATATCCCGAAATTTACAATAAACGGTGCTTACGGCCTTGTTCCCGCACTTGAAACGGTGGGCATAAAAAGCGCCTTTGACAAATCAAAGGATGCGGAACAGGGCTTTTGCATAGACGAAATGCTGCAAAGCTGCATTATTGCCATTGACGAGGAGGGCACCGTCGCAGCTGCCGTTACCGAAACAAATGCAGAGCTTGCGGCCTCCCCGGGTGAGAGAGTTAAATATTTCGTCGCAGATACGCCTTTTGCATACTGCCTTGCCGACACAAAGTCGCAGGAAATACTGCTTTTGGGCGAATTTGCGTATATCGGATAAAAAAGTTTTTGCGTATTGTTAAAAACTTACAAAACCTCCTATTTATACCTTATAGACAAACGAAAGCGGCTTTGTACCTATTGTGCAAAGTTGCTTTTTTGCGTTGTGCGGGACTTTGTGAACATTCTGTAAATTGTGCAGTATTTTCAAAACAGTGAATTTTTGTTGTTAGTTTTATACAATTTTCACAATGTTAAATCGTTAATTTATTTTGCTTAAATCGTTTGACCTTTATTGGTTTATCCTATAGAATGTATTGTGTGAGAAAATTAGAGTTCGATTAGAATTCGATTAAAAAAGAGTAAAAAAGTGAATATGATAGGCGTTTAACTTAAGGCAACCAATTTCAAACATTTAATTGCGTATAACAAAGCTTGAAGGAATTTGTTATATGCGGAAAATCAAAGAGGAGGAAAAATGTTATGAAACTGAGACGAATTGCGGCAGCTTTTACGGCAGCGGTTTGCTTTACAAGCGTTTTTTCGGGTATTCCCGGGCTTGATTCTGCATTCAGCGTACACGCGGCAGTCACAAACGACTTTGAGCTTGACTATGAGGGTTGGTGCGCACAGGGCGCAGATATTTCGACCGCATATGTTGACGGCTCTCGTGTTATGTCCGTTACGGGCAGACAGACAGGCGCTGACGGCGCTGTTTCCGAAAAAGGCTTTTATCTGGACGGCGGTGTAAAATACACCTACAGCGTAAAAGTCAAGGCCGATAACAAAGATAAATTTTATCTTACACTTCGCTGGCTTGACCCCAAGACGGGCGAGTATTCCAGCAAGGTTATCGCAGAAACCGATGTTGACGGTGACTGGTCGGAGCTTAAGGCTTCATTCAAGGCACCCAAGGGCAGCATAAACCTTACATTGTTTATCACATCCGATACGGCACAGGATTTCTGCTTTGACGATGTTTCCATAACCTACCGCGGCACGGACGACAGCGTTGTATATGCGGCAGACAAGGGTCTTAAGGACGAATTTGCACGCTACTTCAAGGTTGGTACGGCAGTTCCCGCAAGTCTTATGTCAAACAGCAAGGCTACGGCTATCATTTTAAAGGACTTTAACTCTATCACCTGTGAAAACGAGCTTAAGCCCGATGCAACACTTGTACAGTGGAAGTGCAGCGGCACTAATGTTGGCGTACAGATCGGCAGCGGCGCAGCTTCTATCATGGATTTCTGCGTTAAAAATAAAATAGGTATGCGCGGTCATACAATGGTTTGGTACAGCCAGACACCCGAGTGGTTCTTTAAAGAGGGCTACAACGCAAGCGGCAGCTGGGTATCACAGTCTACCATGGACAAGAGAATGGAAAGCTATATCAAAAATATGTTCTCCGCTATCAAGAGCCAGTATCCCAGCCTTAACCTTTACTGCTACGATATCTGTAACGAATGTATAAGCGACGATTCTAACAGAACAAAGAACTACGGCGGCTCCCGCGCACCCGGCTACGGCAACGGCAAGTCACCTTGGGTTCAGGTATACGGCAGCAACAGCTTTGTTGAAAAGGCATACACCTACGCAAGAAAGTATGCTCCCGGCGGCTGTAAGCTTTTCTACAACGATTATAACGAATATTGGGATCACAAGCGTGACTCCATCTATTCTATGTGTAAATCACTTTACAGCAAGGGTCTTCTTGATGGTATCGGTATGCAGTCACATATCGCTGCTGACGGCGCTAACGGCTTCACCGGCATCAACAATTACAAGAAAGCTCTCCAGATGTATGCAGGCATCGGCTGTGAGGTACAGATAACAGAGCTTGATATCGATATCAAGACATCAAGCGGCAACTACAGCGAATACGATCAGGCACAGAAATATAAGGATATCTTCCGGGCCGCTATGGATATTAACAACGGCGGCTACAAGGGCAAGGTAACCGCAGTTTGTGTTTGGGGTATCGACGATGCTCATTCTTGGGTAAATATGAATAACGACGTAGGAAGCAACCCGCTTCTTTACAATTCAAGCTTCCAGCCCAAGACGGCTTATAACACACTTATTTCCATGATACCTTCCTCACAGTGGGGCAGCGGCAGCTCTTCAAGCGGCTCGAACAGCGGTTCTTCAAACAGCGGTTCTTCAAGCAGCTCAAGCGCAGCACAGCCCAACGATTACGGCTGGTATTTTGACAGTACATTTGAAAACGGCACCGACAGCTGGGCAGGCAGAGGCGCAGCAAGCGTTTCTTCAAGCTCAAGCGAGCATTATGTAGGCAGCAAGTCACTTTATGTATCCGGCAGAACAGCTGCTTGGAACGGTGCATACAGAAATCTTGATACTGCAACATTTGTTCCCGGCAATGCATACAGCTTCAGCACAAATGTTAAGTATACAAGCGGAAATGCTTCCGAGACCTTCTACTTAAAGCTTCAGTACAATGCAAACGGCAACACAAATTATGCTACCGTAGCAGAGGCAACAGTAAACAAGGGCAGTTGGACACAGCTTGCAAACAAGAGCTTTACAATACCTTCGGGCGCAAGCAATCTTCAGCTTTATGTTGAAACAGCAAATGCAACCTGTGATTATTACATGGACGAAGCTATTGTAGCTAAATCGGGCACATCCATAAGCGGTGCGGGCTCAAGCTCAAGCTCAAGCTCAAGTTCAAACACAGGCAACACAAACGCAGGCAACACAAATACAGGTAATACAAATACCGGCAACACAAATGCCGGCAACACAACAACAAACGGCACTTGGACATCGAAGAGCTGGAACTTCTCCGATACACAGTTCAACGGTCTTCGTACACTTTCCAACAGCGTAACTATTGACGGTATCACAATTCTTGCAAACAGCAGCAAGACTGTTTCCGTACCTTCCGCACCCCAGACACTTAACGGCACAACATATCAGTACTGCCTTGCACTTGGCGGCGGCGGTTCTACATCCTACCGTGCAGTTAAGGTTCCTGTAAGCGGTTCTACCGTATTAAAGGTAACTTGTAAGTCAACCGGTTCCGATACAAGAACACTTGCAATTGTAAACGACAGCGGCCAGCAGGTAGGCTCTATCAGCGCAGGCAGCACACTTGCAACCGGTCAGGTAACAATAAACGGTAACGGTAACCTTTACCTTTACTCTACAAAGAGCGGTATCAATATCTACAAGTTACAGGTAGATACAACGGGCACACCTGCAAGCAGCAGCTCAAATACAAACACAAATACCAACAACAACAATAACAACAATAATAATAACAATAACAGCAACACAAACACAAATACAAATACCGGCAATTCAAGCGCACAGGTAAACGATTACGGTTGGTATTTTGACGATACTTTTGAAGAAGGCAAGAATAACTGGTCTTCAAGAGGTTCTGCAACTATTTCAACAAATACTACAGAGCATGCTGTAGGCATCAGATCTCTTCGTATCCAAAACAGAACGGCAACCTGGAACGGCGCACAGAAGTCACTTGATGCTTCTACATTTGTACCCGGCAATGCATACAGCTTCAGCGCAAATGTTAAGTACACAAGCGGCAACAGCACAGAGCCTTTCTACTTAAAGCTTCAGTACAGCGAAAGCGGCACAACACATTATGCAACCGTTGCAGAGGCTACAGTAACAAAGGGCAGCTGGACACAGCTTGCCAACAAGAGCTTTACAATACCTTCGGGCGCTGCAAATATGTATCTTTATGTAGAGACCGGCAGCACTAACTGCGACTACTTTATGGACGAAGTTATCGTTGCAAAGTCGGGCACAAGCATTCAGGCAGCAAGCGGCAGCAGCTCAAACACAAATACAAACACAAACAACAACAATAACAACAACACAAATACAAACACAACAACTCAAAATCCCGACAAGAGCGCTATGAACAGCCTCTTCTCAGGCGTAAAGCCCGGCTGGAGCTTCAAGAACAGCTCAAACAACAACCCGCTTTACACACAGCGTTTCGGCGCAGACCCCGGCGTTATGGAATATAACGGCAGAGTTTACGTTTACATGACAAACGATGTATTTGAGTATGATTCAAACGGCAAGATCAAGGAAAATTCATTCTCCAAGATCAACAAGATAAACATCATCTCTTCTGATGATATGGTAAACTGGACAGACCACGGCTGCTTTACAATAGCAGGTTCAAGCGGCGCAGCTAAATGGGCTACCTGCTCATGGGCTCCCTGCGCAGCACACAAGACCATCAACGGCAAGGAGAAGTTCTTTATGTACTTCTGCAACGGCGGCAACGGCGTAAGCGTTGTTACCTCCGACAGCCCCACAGGTCCCTGGAGCGATCCTTTAGGCCACGCTCTTATAACACGCAACACACCTAACTGCGGTAACGTAACATGGCTTTTCGACCCCGCTGTTATGGTAGACAAGGACGGTACAGGTTACCTTTGCTTCGGCGGCGGCGTTCCTTCTGGTAAGGAATCCAACCCCGGTACAGCAAGAATAGTTAAGCTTGGCAGCGATATGATCAGCCTTGCAGGCACACCCCAGACACTTAATCCTCCTTACCTTTTCGAGGATTCGGGTATCAACAGAATAGGCAACAAGTACTACTACACATATTGCTCCAACTTTAATACAAACGGCAACCCCTACGGTATGCAGGGCGGCTGCATCCAGTACATGGTTTCCGATTACCCCATGGGTCCCTACACCTACGGCGGACAGCTCCTCGGCAGCACCTATGCTATCGACGGGCGCGGCGGTAACAACCACCACAGCGTTGTAGAGCTTAACGGCAAGCTTTACCTCTTCTACCACACACGTCTTATGGAGGATATGTACAGTATCTCAGCAAGCGCAGGCGGTTACAGAAGTCCTATGGTAAATGCAATTACAACAAACGGTACAAAGCTTAATCAGGTAAGCGGCAACAAGACAGGCGTTTCACAGCTTAAGACAGTTAATCCTTATTCAAAGGTTCAGGCCGAGACATTCAGCCGTCAGAGCGGTGTAAACGTAAGCGGCACAGGCAATACGATCGTTTCCGACATCCAAAAGGGCGACTGGATCGGTGTTAAGGGCGTTAACTTCTCCAAGGGCTCGTCCAAGCTTACTGTAAGAGTTAAATCTTCAAGCGGCGCAGCTATCAAGGTTTGCACAGGCAGCGAAAGCGGCAGCGCTATCGGCTATGTACAGGTACCCGCAGGCTCAAGCTACAGCGATATCACGGTTCCCGTTGACAGCGTAAGCGGTACAAAGGATCTTTACTTCGTATTCAGCGGCAGCCTTGATTTTGACTACTGGTACTTCTCGTAATTAATAATTACATTAAAAATCCCCCGACTTCGGTCGGGGGTGTTTTTTGGGTGATCATTTAAAATCAGAAGTATTCACTATTCGTTGGCAGAGTGGGTCCTGCGGGTATTTCAGTGCCGGTTGGTATGATTTTTTTAACCACTCGTCATTATTTTTCAAAATACCAAAGATTTGATAGGTTCCGGCCAAAGCGGGGTTAAACCTGTCCGGGTAGACTTTAGCCGGCTCTTCATACTGCTGTAAAGCACGCAGATAATATTCTTCGCTCTGCTTGTATTTGTTTTGCGCATTGTATATTGCGCCCATCGTACTCCACAAAGCTGCTTTAGCCTCGGGATTTATATTATTATCGATATTATATATATTTTCAAGCTCCTTGGCGATCTCCGGTGCCTTTGAATACTCTGCGCGGTCATACAGGTAATTCATATAATCCGTAAGCGCAAAATATTCCGCACCCCCTTCCCGGGAGAAGGCGCTTATCTTATCAAAAGCGGCTTCTATATCGTCAAACCGTTCCTTGTAGTCTGTCCCTGCTTCAAGCATTTCGATTTTGCTTTTCAGTTCTTTTATTAAGGCAGCGTTATTTTTTTTCATAAACGGTCTCTCCTTTTTGAAAAATAGACACATATACCTTTGACTATATATTTATGGTGCCTCAAAAAAGCTTTTACATTTTTTCGATTTTGTCGTACAGATCATAAAGGTACTGGGTCTTGTTTTCAAGTATAAAGTAGTGGCGCACATAAAAGCCCAGCGTTATTACCAGTATAACAAGCGCGGGTATGGAATAGGGGAGCCCGCTTACAAAAATTATTATCATTGTAAGCATTGCAAACAGCGCAAAAAACATAGTTACCACCAAATGTATAAACCTTTCGTGCTGAATATAGCCTATCCACCTTGCCAGATACCTTAAATATTCGTCGCGGTTTTCGGTTTTTCCCGCCGCAAGAAAGTCCTCGGCCTCTTTTACGCGGGTAAGTACGGTTTTTTCCATAGGATCCCTTCTTTTTAATATTTTTCTATATCCGTCTTTTCGGCGGTATATTTCTTTTTTAACAGTCTTTCACAAAGAAAATCAAAGCTTGGGGTGTGGTCGCTTACATAAAAGGTGTGCTTTTCTTCCTCGCCGCCGTTAAGCATATCGTTTTGCTCCAAAAATTTTTTCATTTTCATGGCGGTAGCCTTTGCGGGGTCCACAAGGGTCACGCTTTCGCCCACAACGCCCGAAATACAGCGCTTTAAAAGCGGGTAGTGCGTACAGCCCAGAACTATCGTGTCCACGTTGTTTTTTAAAAGCTCGTCAAGGTAGGTCTCGGCGGTAAGACGCGCTATGTCGTTATCCGTCCAGCCCTCCTCGGCAAGGGGCACAAAAAGCGGACAGGCCTTTGTAAAAACGCGCATATCGGGTACGCGCTGCTTAATGCCGCGCTCGTAGGCGGCGCTGCGTACCGTTGCGTATGTGCCTATAATGCCGACACGCTTGTTTTTTGTTGCCGATATACAGCTTTCCACTCCCGCGGTTATAACCTCAAATATGGGTATATCGGGAAAAACGCGGATAAGCTCGTCATAGCTGTTGGAGCTTGCCGTATTGCAGGCAATTATTATTGCCTTAACGTCCTTTGTCAATAAAAAGCGTATTATCTGCTCGGAAAATTTGGTTACGGTCTCCTTGGTCTTTGCGCCGTAAGGCACACGGGCGGTGTCGCCGAAATATATGGTCTCCTCGTGGGGCAGTACCTTCATTACCTGCTTTACCACGGTAAGGCCGCCCACGCCCGAATCAAAAAGGCCGATAGGTCTGTTATCCATATCAACACCCCTTAATTTTCGTATCTTTTAAGTCCAAGCTCTACAATTTTGTCCACAAGCTCCTCGGTGCTGTAGCCCGCATGCTCAAAAAGCATAGGGTACATACTTATGGGTGTAAAGCCGGGGAGAGTGTTTATCTCGTTAAAAATAACCTTGTTTGTTTTCTTTTCAAGGAAGAAATCCACCCTTGAAAGGCCCATACCGTCAAGTGCCTTGAATATTTCTATCGCGGCGGCGCGTATCTCCTCGCGTTTTTTCTCGGGGATATCCGCGGGAAGAACGGTTTTTGACTCGGCGTTGTTGTATTTTGCGTCATAGCTGTAAAACTCGTCCGCCGCAAGTATCTCGCCCACCGTGGATGCCTCTATATCGGGGGTGTTGCCGAGAACCGCACATTCAAGCTCGCGGCCTGTGATGCCCTGCTCGATAACTATTGTTTTGTCATGCTCGCATGCAAGCCAAAGCGCATCCACAAGCTCGTCGCGGTTGTGCGCCTTTGATATGCCCACGCTTGAACCCGCACAGGCAGGCTTTACAAAAACGGGGTATTTGCACGCCTTTTCGACTGTGTCCATAACCTCGTTTACATCCTTTTCAATTTGGTACTTGTAGGCAATGGTGTAGGGCGCCTGTGCAATGCCCAGCTTTTCAACCACGATTTTTGTGTAGGCCTTGTTCATACTGACAGCCGACGAAAGCACGCCGCAGCCGATATAGGGCAGACCCGCAAGCTCCAAAAGACCCTGAATGGTGCCGTCCTCGCCGTTTGCGCCGTGAAGCACAAGGTATACCAGATCAACGGGTATCACCTTAAGCTTGTCGCCTACTATCCTTAAAAGACCCTTATGCTCTCTGTCGGGGCTGATAACGCAGGTGGGGGCATACTGATCCCAATGTCCGCCGTTTATTGCCTCTATCGGGCCCTCGTAAAGCTTCCACGCGCCGTCCTTTGTTATATATACGGGTAAAATAGTGTATTTTTCGGGATTAAGATTTTTAATGACCGTTTCCGCGCTCACCTTGGAGACATCGTGCTCCGAGCTGACACCGCCGAAAACGACAGCTATTGTTTTTTTGCTCATTTATTTTCCGCCTTTCAATGTTACATATATATAAAGTATACTACAAATATTAATCGTTTTCAACTTAAATTTTGATTTGTAGATAATCACTCTGTTAAAGTGTCAATGATTGGTTACACTTTTTTCATAAAGCAAGCTGTCAAGGGTAAGGTGGAGATTTTGCGACAGCAAAATACTACCTGACCTTTACAGCTGGTTAACTATGTTATAATTAAATCCGGCTTTGGCAGTCCCATCTGCTGAAGCCTTAACTAATATTTACATTGCTCCGAGTTACTTCTCAACGACCTGATTTGGACTCTGGAAATTAAGGCAAGTTTTTATGTAATTATTGGATTTCTTTTGGTACACGGCAAGCTGTTTTCTTCCATCCTCCAAACTGTACATCTTCATATATCTGTAAAAGCGTTCCTCATCCTGTCGGTTCTGTCTCTCGACTTTTCCGTTGTGCCTTGGTGTCGCAACTCTTATCCTGTGATATTTTATATCCAACTGTTCCAAGGCTGCCTCAAACAGCGTTTTATGCTTTGCTTTTACAACTAACAACGCATTGGTAAATTCCGATCCATTATCCGTTTGAACTTCTCTTATCGGGAATGGAGCGTGCTTTATAAGTTCTAAAAGAAATTGGTACGAACTGTATGTACTGTGTTCGTCATACATCTGTCTGTATGCCCAACGGCTGCACTCATCAACAGCTATATATTCATAGTATTTCTTACCATCAACAACGCAGTAACTCGGTACAAATTTAACATCTATCTGAATTTTCTGCCCGATATAATCTGCTCGTTTGTATGGCTTTGGTTTTCTTTTTTTCTTGCTTTTTGTAGGCTTATCTGCCCTTAATTTTGCAGCAATTCTTTTGAAACCGCCGTAACTGCGATTATAATCGTACTTTTCTCTCATATCCTGAAAAGATAAAATAAGGTCGTGCCATTTGTGCTTTTTCAAACAGCGTTTGATTCTCTTGATTTCTTCGGCAGTATGTGCCTTTGGACTGCTTTTAGGTCTGTGACTTCGATCTTCAAGGCTTGCCAATGTCCCGTCGTATCTTTTGAGCCATTTATGAACGGTTTTCCTGCTTACTTTGAATCGTATTGCTGTTTCTGTTACGGTGTGATTTTGCGAATATTTAATAATGCGTTGACGAAAGTGCTTTGTTTGTGATAACATAGTATTGCAAGGTTCTCCTTTGGTATTTTGGGGTTTTGGTCGATTCAATTATACCATAAAAAGTTGAACCTTGCTTTTTTATTTTAGTGTTACCTATCTATTGTACCTCAACAAATTTTGATTTGTAGATAATCACTCTTGAGAATAGCTTAAATTCATAAGTTCAAGAGTTAATGTGTCGTGCTTGACACGAATTTGACACATAAAACGATATTCAAGGCGAAAGATTATGACAAGATATGTCGGGTGGCAATTATATGATGTGTGTTACGAATATCCACGATGTAGTTTTATTATAGCAAAAATTAAAAAAATAATTTTATCTATATACCAAGGGGTCGACATTTGCCGACCCCTTGGTATGTATTTTAACAAACTAAGGAAGTCCCCCGCTTCTAAAGCGGGGGTGCTTACTTAA
>CAMVJD010000077.1 GCA_947167715.1 uncultured Eubacteriaceae bacterium | reverse complement strand
TTTTAAGTAAGCACCCCCGCTTTAGAAGCGTGGGACTTCCTTAGTTGGTTAAAATTCGCACAGCAAAAGCCGTGCGGAACTTTTTGCGGATTACGCTGTCGGCGTACCACATGGTATGATTTTTTTGATACAATGATCATTGCAAGGTTTGTTGATGCTTTGAAACTACGCTTACCGTCATATAAGCCTCAAAAATTCGGCAAGCCTTGTTTTTTGCTCGGCAGACAGCTTGCCTATTTGCTTCATAAGTTCCTTATCGGCATCTTTTTCTTCCGCGGGCGGGTCAAAAAAATCTATAAGCGTAATGCCCATGGCTTCGCAGATTATTTCAAGATTATCGACCGTAATACCCTTTTTTTGAAGTTCAACATCACGGATAAAGCTTTGGGAAATACCCGCTTTGTTCGCAAGTTTGTTGGTGGTTATGCCGCGTTGTTTGCGAAAATACGTTATCCTTTCACCGACTTCCACATTGTTCATCCCCTCTCTGTTCTATTGAGATAGAATTTTGATTCTATAGAGATAGGGTATCAAATTTTGCCGATATTATTTACATTTATAGAGATAACTCATTACGCTTATGCGAAATATTATTCCAAAGGCTCTTCTCCCGTTTCGGAAAGCAGTATATCACAATCCACGGAAGATTTTTTATTGTTTATGGCATAAATTATAACGCCGTCGCGCTTATTCCTTGCATATAAAGGCGCATATTTTGCGTGTTTTAAAAGTGTCTGCGTTTCATCAAGGTCAAGCCCTGCGCCTATCGCAAAACGAATAAGTTTATCCCTTGACGGTCTTTTCTTCTTATCCTTGAAAAGTTCGTAAGTATAGCTTTTGGTCAGATCGCCTTTTTTTATGACTTCCGCTTTTGTCATTCCTTTCTTTTTCAATATATCATTCAAAAGTTCCGACAGTTTTTCAGAGAGCAATTCTTCCTCGTTTTCCTTTATAAAGCGCCGAATATCACTTGCTTCTTTCAGTTCGTTATTAAGTTCTTCGGTGTTTTTTTGCATTACACTCGCCTCCTTGCAAATAGCCTTAATTTATGATATCATAAAACAAAGTTTTTGAAAAGGGCGATTTTATGAAAACCGAAATTTTGGATTTTATTGAATATAAATACGAAAAAATAAGCATTATAGCCGAAAACAGCGATAAGAGCATCACGCTTTTAAAGGACAAAGAAACGGGCGAATATTGCCGTTTAAAGAGCATAAACAGGGTCGTTGACGTATATAAACAGCTTAAAAGCATAAAAAGCGAATATCTGCCCGAGATCTTTTATCTGCACTATGACGAAAACGAGACCGATGTTATTGTCGAGGAAATACAAGGCAGGACTTTGCAGTCCTATATTGATGAGGGAAAACATTTTTCCGCAAAGGAGACCGAAAGCATATTCTTGCAGCTGTGCAATGCACTTGCGGTTTTGCACAAGCACGGCATTATCCACCGCGACCTCAAGCCCGACAATATTATGTATGCTGACGGGATGATAAAACTTGTGGATTTTGATGCGGCAAGAGAGGTTTCGGATGATAAAAAAGAGCAGCTGAACGATACCGTTATGCTCGGCACAAAGGGCTTTGCCCCGCCCGAACAGTACGGGTTTGAGCAAACGGATGAGCGCGCCGATATTTATGCAATGGGTGTGACAATGAAACTCATCGCGGGCAGCGACCGAAAATACAAAAAAATACTGTCAAAATGCGTCGGGTTTGC
Organism: uncultured Eubacteriaceae bacterium; assembly: GCA_947167715.1. GTDB lineage: Bacteria > Bacillota > Clostridia > Lachnospirales > CAG-274 > RGIG4310. The sequence continues at coordinate 9,612 of CAMVJD010000077.1, read as the reverse complement.
ACCTAAAGAAAGATACAAAAGCACAAACGCCGTAAAACGCGCGATATATTTACGGAAATACAGAGGCTTGATAAGTTTTGCGGCGTTTTTCCTGCTGATTTTAATGTTTGGCATAAATTCTTATTATAACGATCCCGTTTTTCGCGATGATGTGCTTTTGCTTTTACAGGACGGCGGCTTTATCACCCTGACCGAAGAGCAGAAAAACAGGATACTTGCAAAACAGGATTTTGATGAAGAAGAGATCAAAAACATCTGGTGCGGCAAATACAAAAATGCCGATAATGCCGATCTTGAGATAAGCTATAAGAACGGACTTGAATTTACGATCATCACCTACCAAAACGGAACAAAAACGAGCAAAGGCGGCGGAGAACTCATACTCGAAAACAAGGAGACCGCCGTATTTTCAAAAACAACACGAACGGGCAAAGAATACCGCCTTTATATGAATATCTACGAAAACGGCATAATAGTGACCGAAAATGAGGTCTCCTCACCGTATTCTCACGGACAAAGTATGCCGGGATATTATGAAAAAATAAAATAGTCATATTCCGCCGTCAGCGTACCAATTTACATTAAAAAGCAGCTATAATAAAAAATAGCTGTTTTTTTGTTATCATATTACAAAACAAGTCGAACATAATTGACAGCTATAGAAATAGATGTTATAATTATAGCGATATAACCGTTCTATATAATAAAAAAGGAGAAATCATAATGAAAAAAATCAAAAAAACTTTTTGGGTATTAATAATGTCATTACTGTTTTTGACAGGTTGTGAGTCAAGCAGCACAAATTCCTCTTCTGTAGAAGAAGTGCAAAAATACAGTGTCTATGTAACATTGAATTATCAATCTGTACCGCTTACAAGCAATACGCCTATGAACATTATTATAGACGGTAAGGAGATTGCACACCATCACACCGCAGGTTTTTCAAACACCTATCCGCTTGAATTGACAGAAGGTCTGCATGAATTTTATTTGAAAAATGACGGTGTATATAAAACCGATTCCCTGAATTTTGTTGTGGAAAGGGATGGTCAGGAATTTATATTCGGCACAAAAACAAGGCTTACATTTGGTATGGAAGTATGGAGTGAATAACTTTTATATACAATAAAGTTAAATATCTGGTGGGAGATCAATTTTTATGAGTATAGTATCGGGAATAGTTATATCATTAATAGGCTCTTTTTTTATCTGTTCACTGCTGTTTCGGCACACATTCGGAACAATAGGCAGTTATATCGCAATGTGGTTTACCGTATTTTGCGTTCTTTTATTTATACTTTGCGGCAGATATTAAAAAATACATAATTTTTTTACAAAAAAACAGTAAGGAGTATGATAAACATGAGTAAGGACAACAGCGGAGGAGGCTGCGGATGTTTGGTGCTGATAGCGATCCTGGTGGGTATCGGATATCATTACAGCGGCTCTAACAACGGAAACAAAACAACCGCAAATACACCTGTTAAAAGTGTAGTTTCTTCCGAAAAGACGGAAAGTACCAAAGCAGATCCATCGATCACAACATTAAGAGATAAATTATATAATAATTGGTCACAGTCTCCGCACGAAAGTGATTTTGAATATTTATATGATCTTGCCGAACTTGTTGATTCAGGCTACAAATTAGCCAATTCGGATAAAAAAAGCGAGCAAAGGAAATATGCCAATACAGTTTTTTATTATACACATATGGTAGATAATAAGATCATTGCAAAACTGAATACAATATCATTGGAAGAATTTCGGCAAAGAGCTGTTGAATCGGATTCGGGAATAGATGATGAATATGCGGAATATCTGTATACATCATTAAAAGAAAGCGGTTCGGGAGCGATGGAGGATATGTATGCCTCAGGGGAAGGCATGGGTCTGGCACTGCAGTTTTCTGCGTTTGGAAAGAGCTATTTAGAAAACACTTCTCTGAAAAGTGAAACCCCGCTTTCCGAAGAAAGCCTCAAAGCAGCAGTAATCGGAGAAGATTCCGAATTGATGGTCTCAATTGCACATATATTGAATATCCCGCCCGAGGAGTACATACCGAAGCGCGGATATGAACTTGAATTTGAAGACGGGCAAAAGATATATACTTATAATATCGGTAATGCCTGGGCATTTGTAAGCTATTGATGCTTAAATTATACCCAAAAATTTGTATTTTATAAAAAAGGAGTACAATAAATGGATACGGAACAAATGATAAATCTTGCGGAATCTGCAAGAAAACAAGGAAATTATACCAAAGCGCTGGAGTACTATAAAAACTTGTTGAAGCAAGGCCATATCACATGGAAAACTGCATACTATGCACTGTATTGTGACACGATATTAAAACCCGGCTATGAACCATATTCGGAATTGAGCGATATCACATATGATATTATGGATGAATACTTTAATAACTTGGAATATATGGAAAAGGGACGGTTGTTTGGCGAACTTGTGGATTCGTATATCAAATTTGCCGAATACAGATTTAATAATACAGTAAAAAGAGCGGAAAATCATGATGAAACCGCTGATATAGGATATGAGGCTTATCACTGTGCCGGCCTTATGGATGATTTGGTGTTAGTGTTATCCCATTTTCCCGCGGGCACGGGCGGTTGGATAAATAGGCTGCTTAAAACTGCTGTAGGGCTCTATGTTATCTATGTGGAAGAACAATATAAAGAAGGTTTAATAGAGGATAAAGACGAATACCGCGATGCGACCGAAGAACTGCGTGAAACGATCAAAAGAATAAGAAAGCGTGAACCTGGCTATATCCCACCCGAGCCTAATGTACCCGATAATTTGAAAGTAAGACTTGCTCCACCGCCTATATTAAGTGCATCAACATCATCGCAGGAGCAAAACAAAAGCTCGCAGGGATGCTATATAGCAACAAATGTTTACGGTTCGTATGACTGTCCGCAAGTATGGGTGCTTCGCCGTTTCCGTGATAAAATATTAGCCGAAAATGGCGCAGGCAAAGTATTTATCAAAATATATTACGCATTAAGCCCGGGATTTGTGGCTCGTTTTGGCAGAATAAGGTCATTGAATAACGTGATAAAAAGTATCTTGGACAAATTTATTGATCACTTAAAAGTCAAAGGATTTGAGGATACTTGGTATAATGATCGATAATGCCGTAAAAATATCATTGTTTATTGATCATGCGCAAAAATGAACTTGTATATAAAAATTTTTATTGATGCATTTATATAATTAGATACTCGCGGAAGGAGGAATATTTATGAAAAAGAATATCGCTATTATTATCGGGTTATTTATGGGTATAGCAAATACGCTCACAGCTTTTGGAGCCGAGGGGGTAGTAAAAAACGGGAGGACCCTTGTTGGCGTCAGAGGTGTTTTTGAAGAATTGGGCTTTAATGTAACGTGGAATTCGGAAAAAAACGAAGCTGTACTTTCAGACGATACTCATTATATTTCTTTGGTAAAAGGTGAAGATCATTTTTTTGCGGATGGTACTGACATAAAACCCGATGTTCCTCAGCAAATAATCGGTGACAAGTTTTATTTGCCGCTCAGAGCCATAGGGGATGCAATAGGAGCTGATGTAAGCTGGAACGAAGAGAATAAAATAGCACATATAACGTATAATGCAAAAGATGTTTATATAAAATGTGCAGTCGAGGAAAAAGCTGCACCCACTACATTTCCTCAAAAAACCATATTTTATAAAGACGATCCTTTGGTCCCCGACTTTGGCGCATTATATGGTTTGAAGGTGGTTCAGGAATTGGAAGGTGCATCAGGTCATAAATACAGTTATTATTACTATCAGGTAACAGACGATATGGTCAATGATTATATCCAAAGGCTTGAAAGCTGTGGATATATATTTGATAAGAATGTTACGCTACTGAAAGCCAAATATGGATATGACGATTTTGTAAAAGAATACTACAGTCGTGAAAAGAATATAGCGATCACATTTGGCAGATTCAAAACGATCGATCATTTCACTGTTGATTTGGATACAGCCGATTTCAGGGTTTATATTTCAAAGGCAATAAATTAAAAGGAACAAAGAGTCGATGCATTGCAAGTTTTCGTAAATTTATTCTTTTTTAACATTTCAAGCATTAAAATTCAGAAAAAAGCGTTCCGAAAAACCAAATTCAAATAACCAATGAACATCATTGCAAAATATAAAGGAGATCATATTATGAAAAAAATTATAATAGCACTGCTGTTTTCTTTAATGATAGTCGGCTGCGGTGAAACAAATGAACAAACATCATCACCGCAAAATGTAAATGAAAGTTCCGCAGCAGAAAATAAAAGTATTTTTAACGGCAACGGATACACGATCGAATATCCTGCCGAAATGGAAACAAATGAACTAAAGGCGGATGGAACGGAATCGGACGGGATGAAGGGTATGCATTTTCATTTTCCCGGTACTCCGAATAACCTTGATTTGCTGATATTTGGCGGAAAATATCCCGAACAGTCAAACAATCATCACGAATACTTTGTTAATACCATCAGAAATGCGAATTCTTACTACGAAGAAAATGCCATTGCAGGTACGCTTTCACAAACAAATACAGGCAGTATGGATGGATGGTATTATACTTCCACAACAGAGTTTGTGGCGAAAAATAACGATTCATACAAATTTATGAATACATATTATTCAACGGAAGATTCGATATATTGTATAAGAGCTATGCTGCCAACGGGAGAGGCAGAATCACCCGAAGATAATGCCCGTATGGTTAAAGCTTACAATGAAATATGCAAAAGTTTCCGTGAAAAGAATCCCGTTTTAGAGTAATTTGCAAAGACCAAACAAATAATGAGTATCAAAGCCCTTGAGATTATGGTTCGGAACATAGTCTCAAGGGCTTTTTTGCTTTTTACAAAGCTATGGCGTACAATCATATCCCGTCTGCACCGCATTTTATCCTCGTACAAAGAAGCTGTCGCATATATAACGCAATGAGGAAATATGCGGCAGGAGAGTTTATTGATATATGCATCAGGAGAATTTATTGCACAAATACGGTTTATGTGCTATAATAATGTAAAACAATGCTTACCGTAATATATCGAGGAGGGAGTTTATGAAGAAAAAAATTTTTTAATAAAGTCTATGTCGGTCTTTACCGCAGCAGTAATGTTATGTACACAGTTTAACAAACTAAGGAAGTCCCCCGCTTTAGAAGCGGGGGACTTCCTTAGTTTGTTAAAAAAATGATTTTAGGTGAATATATATGTCAAAAATAATAGCCTTTTTTGTAATATGTTTTATATTGTATTACATCCTTAAAATATCCCGTGCGATAAAGTGGGCTGTGATATTTTCGTTTGTGTATTGGCTTGTGCCGTACAATCTAGTTATGCTGATAGCAGAAGCATTAAAAAACGAATTCCTTATATCTCATCTGCCCAAAATTATGGGCATTATCTATTTTTTCACCGTTATAGCTGTATACCGTTATGTCTATCATATAGACGACTGAAAGGACTGATTTTATGAGTACGGTAAATATAAACGTAAAAAAAGTAAAATACTGCGGTATCTGCAAATTCTGGTACGACCCTACAAATATGTACATATCTCCCGTAAATCCCGCACTTAATATGTGGAAGATGGAACGGGATGCAAAATGCAAATGTCTCAAAAAAACAGGTGCCGAGACCCGAGCAACATTTATGTGTTCAAAATTCGAAAGCAAACTTTAAAATTTACCCCTTGAAACTGGTTTTGGCTAAAGTTTCAAGGGGTTATTGTTTTATTGCATTTTTCTTAATTGGGTATCGAATATATAAATCATATCACTTAAAAGTTCATTACTGTCACGAAAACCCTCACGAATTTTTGCCAACACTTTTTTAAGATTTTCCGCTGTACAGCAGTTTTGGGGAATAAGTAAAGCTTCGTGGACACAGGGCAGCAGGATATAGAGATCCTTTTTGAAAATATTGTGAAGCTGCTGCAAAACGCTGTCATCAAGAATATATGCCGCTCCGTCTATGCTGTATTTATTGCTTAGCACAAATACGGGAATTTCATCCGAGCTGAACTTGTATTCTGGAATAGCGGTTTTAAGTAACATAACGGAAACAGGCATTATTTTTCTCATGTTTTCTTTTGCTTTTTCGAGTATACTGTCCGTATCAAGGTCAAAAGCCTTCGCCACTTCATTTGTTATCATAGCACCGAAAACGCCGTTTTCATCCCTTTTAATTATCCATCTGAACAGTATCTCCATATCAAGGAACGGTATGTGGACAATATCTTCATTTACTTTTTGTGTTGTAAGTACAGGAACGATACTTTCTTTGATATTATCGAGGTTCATATCGGTTGCTGTTTCAAAATGCCCGAACAGCAGGTCTGTGGCTGTTTTTATAACTTCCTCCATGCTTGTGCCGTCAATGTAGCTGTTGTACAGTTCTTCGGCGTAAATTACGGGCGAAACTGCAGTATGCTTGCTTTTGTCAAGCATACATATCCCGTCAAGGCACTGATTAAGTTTCTTTATCCTGTGCATTTCGACAGAATAGCCTTTATAAGCATCGGGAACGTTGGCTTTTATGCCGCTTAAAAGTTCGGTCTTAAATTCATCATATTTCAGTAACTGCATCATCAAACCCCTCCATTTCGTAGTAGTATTCCGCATCGTAGATCATGCTTTCGATCTCTTCAAGGCTGTAGCCGTCATTTATCAGGCTGAGAATGGTGTCCTCATCAATGCCTACCAGAGCGGCATAGTCGATAAGGTCTTTGGTGTACTGTTTTATCGGGTCATTATCGGCTTTCTTTGTTTTGTTATAATTACCAAAACAATAACTTCCGTAGTTGTAATAACCGCCATATCTGCCCCAAGTGCCGCCGAAAGGCATACCGTAAAATCGTTCACTGAATTCAAAGGTATCTTTCACACGGTTGCCGTTGCGGTCAATACGCATAATTTCGCCCTCTTTTATTTCGATTTTTGATACTTTGTATATGCCCAGCTTTTTCAAGGCTCCTGCAAGTATGGTCTCAGTGGAAGCATATAAATAATAACCTCCCGCATCAACGACAGCAAGCGGATTATCGCCTTTTATCAGATAAATGTTATTCTGCCTGTCAAGCACCGTAAAACAGAAAGAACCCTCAACCTTTTCAGCCATATATTTCAGGCTGTTAAAGTTGAGGGTGTTCTTCTTTTCTATAAGCTGCACCGCAATATAACTGTCGGTCTCAATGTCCGTTTTGGGTATCTGTTCCTCACGGCGAAGCAGTACATCATTGTATAAAACACCATTGTGAGCAAGTGAAAAACCGAGTTTCTGCGAGTAGAACGGATGATTGTTCTCGTTGTTCTTCTCTGTGCCTTGGGTCGTAAAGCGGCAATGTCCCATAATTACCTGCGGGTTAGAGTCAAATTTAAAGCGCATTGAGTGAGCCGCTTTGGGACGCTTGTAAACAGTCATTTTGTCTCCCGTTAAATAGGCAACGCCCGTTGCATGAGTTCCCCTTGCTTCGCTTTCCCTTGATAGTACCTTTATTATTTTTTCCTTGCGTTTTACGCTTAAACTTTGCGTATAATCAATTAAACCAAACAGACAGCACATACTCATTCCTCCATTCCATTGTAAAGATTTCTCTCGCCTAAGTAGTTGATAAGCTCCGCATTCTTTTCCTTGTCGAGTCCGTCAACGAATTTCTCCCAAGTCAACTTCGTCATTTCGTCATCGGACAAAGAAACAGCCACATTGCAGATCTCGTTGACAAGCTGCAATGTGGCTATAAATGTTGAGTATTTCAGAGTTCCCCTGAACAGGCGAAACTCTATTGTGTAGTAATTCTGAATGTTGATACAGCGGTAGCGGCTGTAGTCCTTCTTGGCATCATCTATATGCGCTTTCGGGTTTTCCTTTGCACCGTACCTTGCCGCCCAACGCTGCATTGCACTCTCGGTACGCCTTGAAAACATTAACATCTCGTCCCAGTTATGCTCCACAAAGTACAATATCCTTGCAACCGCATCTTCCTGCAAAGTGCTGCTTGCACCCAATGAATTGCGGTTTACATGAACGTGCAGACCGCAGGTGCTTGTTTTGTGGCTTAAATAGCCCATTTCAATAAGTTCGTCCATTATTGACTGCCATGGCATTTTATTCTTGTGATAGTCTAATGACATCGGGTGTGTTACCATTTCAAAACCGTCGCTTATCGAGCCGTCTGATTTCACATAAAGTCTGTCATCATCGTTGTTGGCAATATCCATTATCTTTTTTGCGTTGCTCGTGCTGTGACCGCCCTCGTCAACTTCAAGTTCCACACCCATAAAACGTGTACCGTCACCATAGAAAATCGGATTGGGCTTGTAACTGTACTCGCGTATGCTTCCGCCGGAGCGTTCCATGTAACAGTCGTGGCAATAGGGGTAATCGTCATCATCGCTTAAATAGTAGCAGTCATCATTGTGAATCAGCCTGTTGCAGTCATCGCATCTTGTGTAATAGCTGTCGTAACAGCTTTGGCAGATACTTATGTTGTTATCCGTGATCTCATCATCGTTATACGCCCGTTCTCCGCAGCAGTCACAGACGAATGTTACATCGTCAAGACAGCTTTGGCAATAGATGTTCCCGTCAAACTCTATCGCCTCATCGGGTGTCAATACTTCGCCGCATTCGCAGCAGACTATTTTTTTGCTCATACATATTCCTCCTTCGTGTATTTCATTTTTTTGTTATGTATGCAAAGTTATTATATATTTTTGATATTGATGGGATTACGCCGAAACTGCGTTTTGACCCCCTTTTTCTTATATAATATATTTTTTATTTGTGGGAAAACACTAAATTTCGGCTTTGTGTATTTCGGATTCAAAATTTCTTAAAAGCCTATAAAATGTGCTTTTCTTTAAACTAACACGTTTCATAAACTCTTTTGCGGTAATATCGCCCTTTATCCACAGGTCATACGCTCTGTTCCAATCCTGTGGATAAAGGATGCGTTTACGTCCTAAATGCTTGCCGTTCTTTTTGGCAGCTTCTATACCCTCACGCTGCCGCTGTCTTATAGTTAAACGCTCTTGTTCTGCTATACTGGACAGAACTTCGATAAGTATGTTATTTATCATATCAAATATCCAGCTTTGCTCATCGGGCAGGTCAATAAGGGTCGTTGGCAGATCAATGACTTTAAGGCGGATACCTTGAGCCTTGAAATATTCAAGTTCGGTTTTTATATCTGTTTTATTACGCGACAGTCTGTCCAGACTTTTTATAACCAAGGTATCGCCTTTCCGCAGAATGGAATTTTTTAAAGCCTGATAACCCATACGCTCCATATTTTTGCCGGATGCCTTATCGGTAATTATCTCATGTACATCGGCACCCATATTTTTAAATGCCTCTATCTGACGGTCAAGGTTCTGCTCCGAAGTAGATACCCTTGCATAGTAGTAGGTCCTTTCCATAGAATCCTCCTTTCAAAAGTGTCCGAAAAGGTCAAACCGATTTTGGGAGATGTCCCAATGTTGATTTTGAGACTTATCGGACACAATTTTGGCTGTTTTTTTAACAAACTAAGGAAGTCCCCCGCTTCTAAAGCGGGGGTGCTTACTTAAA
>CAMVJD010000076.1 GCA_947167715.1 uncultured Eubacteriaceae bacterium | reverse complement strand
GGGGATGATGGCATCTCCGTATTCCGAAAGGAAATATGTTTTTTCGTTTAAGCGTCTTTTTAATTCGCCGTATTCACACAGGCAGTCCCTTACGGAGTATAACATCTCCTCGGACTGAACGGTCAGCACAAGATAATATTCACCGTTAAGCTTGTAAAGCGTGCTTTGGCCGTGATATATCGGTGAGCAAAGCTTGCACGCTGTAATAAGCTTTGAAAGGTCGTTAAATGCAAAAACATAGCTCAAATCCTTGATGGGGTCGGACTGCTTGACATTTTGTCCGGAAATATCGGATGTAAGCGTATTGCTTTCGATAAGACGGCTATCCATAAATTCATTGTAAAGGTTTGCAAGATGCCGTTTATATTCTTCGTTTATTAAACTGTCATTTTTTTCGGGCGTTTTTGATACAATAAGTACGATGCCGTCGGGATGAGGGCGTGCCTCTACCATAACGGGGTTTTCAGTTACGTTAAAGTTTATCCTTTCCGAAGCCAGCTTCATTATTTCCCGTACCAATCCCTGTAATTTATCCGAATGACGAAACAGATCCCCGAATGTAATGTTTCTGTCTTTAAGATCCTGTTTGGATAAAAGAAATTTGATCTGGTAATCATTTAGTTTTTCCATTTTCATATAATCACCACCTTGATCTTGATATATAGCAGTATATTTATGGCCACTTTAATTATAATGTACGGCAATGTGTATGCATATAGACATATACCGTCTATTTATCCTTATATATAGATTATATAAAAAATTTTACGAAATGTAAAGAGGATAATATTACAATTTAATGAAAAAATTTTTATTGATTGCTTTATTGGTGCAAAACAAGTGAGGTTATGTCTGTATAATTGCATAAAAAACAAAAAATGCAGGTGAAAGTATTGTGATAATGTACTTAAAAACAAGCAAATAAAACGTATGTATAACTGTTTTGGCAAAAAAATATACAAAAAAAACAAATATTGCCTTTTAAACATTAGCTTGACTTTAAAACTGTTTTACTGTAAAATAAATTTATTGTTAAACAGTATTGTTCCATATCGGAGGTATTATTGATGGATAGAGATGTACGATCAATAATAGACAGTTGGTCGGGCGTAGAGGAAATAATAACAAGGATAATTCGGCGCGATGAAAAATTAAGTGCCGTTAATGAAGATAATGTTATCTTATCCGGACATCAGTTTGATGCATTGGCTGTTATTGCGTTTTTAAATGTACATAATGTCACTAAGATCGCAAAGCTGTTGGGGTGCAGCAAATCGGCAGCTTCCATTATGCTGTCCAAAATGATGAATAATGAGCTTGTCGAAAAAAAATACGGTCATAATACGGATGATAACAGGAGTATCTATATAGATATAACGGATAAAGGCAAAAAAATGCTTGAAAAGTTTATGAAAACAAGGTTAGACGTTATATCAAACGGATACGATATGATGAGCGATGAATTAAAAAAAGAGCTGCAAGAGGGTATGGCCTGTCTTTGCAGGGTATACGGCTATAAAGACGGCTTTCTTGTTGAAATGACCAAGGAAATACTGGATAAAACAGATTACAGCAAGCAAAAAAGAGAATATATATCAAGCTTTGCAAGCTTTGTTGCAAACAGGCTCTCGGGAGAGAAAACCTTAAGCGAAGGCCAGGGCAGGGTCAGCAAAAGCCTTACCATCCAACAGGTCGCAATGCTTAAATCAATATATTTTAATAATACAAATACGGTGTCAAAGCTTGTTAAGTTTTTTGGCACAAGTGTCAGTACGGTATCCGTCAATGTATCACGTCTTGCAAAGGCGGGATATGTTGTAAAGGAATACGGAAAAACCGATGACAACAGAGAAACCATAATATCACTTACGGAAAAAGCCAAAAAAGAATTGCAGGAAATAGCAAAAAAGTGCTTTGATATGTTTTTGGAAGAGTACAATTCAATGTCGGACGAACAGCAGAAAATACTGGAAGAAGGTCTTGAACATTTCGATAAACTTGTAAATATGATCAAAACGGAGGGTAATTTATTATGAAAAAGAAATTTAAGCTTTTTGCTTTGCTTACGGCAGTGATGATGGCTGCTTCGGCGTGCGGAAAAACCGAAGATACCGAGACGGATGAGGCTGCGGAAACGGCATCGGTCGTTCCGGTAGAGGTAATGGAAGCGGTGCCGGACAGCATATCAAAAGAACTTACTTATATAGGTAAGGTCGCAGCAAACGACACGGTAAATGTAACCAGCAAGCTTTCGGGTCAGGCAAAGGAAGTTTATGTAAATGTAGGCGATTATGTAAAAAAAGGCCAGGTGCTGCTTCTTATCGACGATAAGGATATACGCGATCAGATAGCTACAAGCGAGGCACAGTTAAGGGTCGCAGATGCGGCGGTAAACAGCGCTCAATCAAGCCTTTCTATGGTAAGCGGCGGCGGACAGACAGCTACACAGCGTGTAACGCTTGAATCGGCCGTAAAAAATGCGCAGATAAATGTTGACAACGCAAGGATCAGTATGGAAAATGCGCAGAATGCATATAACGACACCGAAAAAAAATATAACGACTACAAGACTATGCTGGCGGCGGGTGTTATTACACAAAAGGATTTTGATGCTATAGAACTTGGTTATACGCAGGCAAAAAATGCACTTGTACAAACACAAAATGCGTATAATTCAGCTTCCACAACACTTGAACAGGCACAATCAAGCCTTTCGCTTTTTAATGAAAAAACACTTGAAGACAGCGAAACAACGGCACGAAACGGTGTTGCAAGTGCAAAAGCAAGCAGAGATTCCGCGGCAACGGCGCTTGAAGTTTTGAAAAGCAAACTTAACGATATAAGAGTGGTAAGCCCGATCGACGGCGTTATTACACAGCGTAATATTGAACCCACCAATAATGTTTCGGGTACACCGTTTGTCGTTGCCGATACATCAAAGGTAACTGTAAACGTTGAGGTAAGCGAAAGAATTATTAATACAATAAATGTAGGTCAGAGCATAGATGTAAATATCAATGCCGTTTACGACAAGCCCATAACCGGCGTTATAAAGACGATAAATCCGGCGGCAGGCAATACAGGTTCGTTTACGGTCAAAATAGAGGTAAACAATGCCGACGGAAAGTTAAAACCTGGTATGATAGCACACGTTTCGTTTGTTGAAACAAGTTCGGACAATGTAATAGTAGTGCCCAGAAGTACCGTTATTGAAGACGGCGATGCTAAGTATGTATACGTTACGGACGGTAGGACAGCGGAAAAGAAAGATGTCGTAATGGGTGTTGACGACGGCGCTAATGTGGAGATCGGCGGTGTTGAGTTCGGCGAAAAGATAATTATATCGGGTCAGACTTACGTTACGGACGGAGGCCCTGTTACAATAATAACGGAAGATGAAGATGCGGCGGAAAAGTCTGCTGAAGATCAGACCGGTGAGGAACCTGTACAAAATGAAAAATAAAATAGGGATCCTTGACCAAGGAAATGAAAACACACCTTACGGTCGGATTTTCAGATAGGAGGAAGAATATATGAATTTATCTACCTTATCGGTAAGGCGGCCTGTTACCACAATAATGTGCGTACTGGTAGCAATAAGCTTCGGCCTTATGTCTATGATGAGTTTAAGTATAGATATGATGCCGAATATGAATATTCCCATTGTGCTTGTTATGACCACATACGATGGCGCAAGTTCCGAAGAAATAAAAACACTTATTACGGAACCTATGGAAGAAGCCGTTGCAACGGTCAGCGGCCTTGATACGCTGCAGTCCACATCATCTGCGGGCAGCAGTATGATAATGGCACGTTTTGATTATTCCGTAAATGTTGATGTTGCTGCGCAGGATGTGCGCGAAAGGGTCGATATGAACAAGGCTAAGCTGCCCGATGATGTAAAAGACCCTATGATACTTAAAATCGATATCAATTCACTTGCGGGCAATATCATCATTACCGCAAGTTCCAATACAAAAAGTATCAACGAACTTAAAAACACTATTGAAGACCTTATCGTTCCGCGCATAGAGCGTCAGCCGGGTGTAGCATCGGTAAGTACGATAGGTGGTAACGACAAAATAATAGAAGTTGCTTTAAATCAGGAAAAAATGCGTGCCTACGGCATAACCGAAAGCACTGTTACGGGTATGCTTGTTTCCGAAAATATAAATACCCCCCTGGGCAGCGTATACAAGGGCGATAAAAACCTTACGCTGCGTATAAAAGGTGAGTTCCGTGATATCAACGAGATACAGGATGTACTTATCCCCACAAGTTCGGGAGGTACGATATTTTTAAGTGATATTGCTACCGTAAGAGAAAAATTTGACGAGAGCAGGGCGTATTCCTATACAGACGGAATGGAAAGTATCACGATGTCCATTTCAAAAACATCGACTGCAAACACTGTTGATGTTTCAAAGGCTGTATTTAAGGAAATGGATAAAATCAAGACCGAGATGCCCGATATCAACTTTGTTACGGTATCGGACCCCGCGGAATACATAAACCTTGCCTTAAAGAGTGTTGTTGACTCGCTTTGGCAGGGCGGTCTGTTCGCTATTATAGTACTTTTCCTCTTCCTGCGCGAGATACGTTCAACGCTGGTAGTTGCGGTATCGATGCCCGTTTCTATCATAACCACATTTGCGGTCATGCGTCTTATGCACGTCAACTTCAATATGATGAGTATGGGCGGCCTTACGCTTGGTATCGGTATGCTTGTGGATAACTCCATAGTTGTTATGGAGAGTATATATACAAAGCTGGAGGCAGGCAAAGACAGGATAACCGCAGCGATAGAGGGCGGCACCGAGGTCGTGAACTCGGTTCTTGCTTCTACGCTTACAACAGTTGCAGTTTTCCTGCCCATAACAATGGTTGAAGGCCAGGTTTCCGAGCTGTTCAACGATATGTGTCTTACTATCGTGTTCTCGCTTTTGTGTTCTCTGGTTGTATCGGTAACATTTGTTCCGATGGCATGTTCGCTTTTACTTTCGCCCGAAAACGTACACGATGGAGGAAAGTCAAAATCGATTTTAAGCCTCCCCCTCGATCTTGTCGGCAAACTGCTTGAGGGTCTTGAAAAAATATATGACAAACTTATTCATAAAGCACTTAATATGAAGAAAATGACGGTTGCTGTTGCGCTGTTGTTCGTAGTACTTACGGGTATAGTTGTTAAGGATATGAATGCGGAATTTATGGCAGCTACGGATGAAAGTGAGGTTTCTATCAGTGTTTCGCTGCCCAAAGGGTCTACTGTTGACAGAACGGAGGAAATATCCTGGAAAGTTATAGATGCCATAAGCGACGACCCCGATATTAAGCATATATCTATGAGTGCGGGTTCAAGCGGCGGCAATATGGGTGCCCTTATGGGTTCAAGTGAAGATGAATGTACAATAAATATCTCGCTTAATAAGAAAAAAGAAGGACGTAAAAGAACGACCGACGAGGTTGCCAGCGAAATGCGTAAAAAGCTTACAAATATCGCAGGTGCTGAGATAGAGGTAAGTTCATCGGGCACATCGATGGGTAACTATTCGTCGGCAGGCATTGAAATAGATGTATTCGGTGATGATTCGGAGACTGCAAAAAAAGTCAGCGAGGATTTTGTTGAGATATTAAAAGGTTTCCCGGGTCTTGCCGATGTAAAATCGTCTTTAGAGGACAGTTCGCCCAATGCAACTATCCGTATAGATAAAAGAAAGGCAAACAGCCTTGGTATAAGCGTTTCAAGTATAGCAAATCTTTTAAGAACGGATATCACGGGTTCTTCGCCGACTAAATACAAAATAAACGGTGATGAATACGATATCAAGGTAGTGCTTGAAGACGATAAAGTCAACTATATATCCGATGTTGAGCAGCTGCTTATCCCGACAACGGGCGGCGGCTCGGTGCCTTTAAGTGAAATAAGTGAGGTCATTGACGAAGAGGTACCCGTTGCCATATCCAGAGAAGATCAGAAAGATAAAATCGCCGTTACGGCTACACTTGACGGCGCAGCCCTTTCGGAGGTTCAAAAAGAATTCAGGGATGCTATGAAAACATACAAGGTGCCTACATCCGTTACCTGGAAATTCGGTGGTGTGGCAGAACGTATGGCAGAGGCTTTCTCGGGACTTATCATAGCGCTTATAGTTGCCGTATTGCTTGTATATATGGTAATGGCTGCGGAATTTGAGGCCTACAGCTTCCCGTTTATAGTTATGTTCTCTATACCTATCGCTATTACGGGCGGTTTGTTCGGTAACTTTGTCTGGGGTCAGGATATATCGGTAACGACCTTCCTGGGTCTTATAATGCTTGCCGGTGTCGTTGTAAACAACGCTATCGTGCTTATCGACTATGCAAACCTTCAGGTAAGAGAACGCGGCAAAAATTACAAAGAGGCCATGCTTATCGCAGGCCCCGTGCGTTTAAGACCTATTCTTATGTCAACACTTACAACGGTGCTTGGTATGCTGCCTATGATGCTTTCGCAGGCAGACGGCTCCGAGTCTATGCGCGGCCTTGCCGTAACGGTAGTATTCGGCCTTTCGTTCTCGACGCTTGTTACGCTGGTGCTTATTCCCGCAATTTATGTTGCATTTAACGAGCGTATTGAAAAACGCAGAAAGAAAAAGCAAGCAAGAAAAGAAAAGCGTGCAGCTAAAAAGGCCGCAGCAGAGGCTTAAAATACAAATATCATTTATAAAGGCGCGGAATACTGTTGTTCCGTGCCATTTTTTTGTAAAAATTTATTAAATATTCTTATATGTATTGAAATTTATGCTTAAGTTGTGATATAATCTACAGGATACAAAAACTATGGCTTTAATTTATACAGGGGATATATTATGGCATCGAAAAAAAATAAGAAAAAAAGAAATAAAAATGTTATATATATTGCGGCAGCGGCGGTAATAACCGTAATAGCGGTGCTTTGCTTTGCATTTGGCCTTAGCAGCGAGGTAAGCACGGGGGATAAGCTGCTTATGCCGGAGCTTAATTACGAAACCGCATCAAAAACAGCGTTTTATATAAGCGGCAAAAATATTTTTTACTGCTCAAAGGACGGCATGAGGATGCTTGATGAAAAGGGAAATACCGTATGGACGGATACATTTACCATGCAGCAGCCCGTGCTGGTAGGCGACGGGGATTATGCGGCCGTTGCGGAGGAAAGGGGCATGCTTGTAAGGGTCTATGACACAAGCGGTTTCCTTTATACCATACCTGCGGAGAAGCCCATTACTACCTTTACCGTAAATCAAATGGGCTATGCGGCGGTCATAATGGAAATGCCAAATGAATATATCACAAATATTTACAATACACTTGGCAATGTGGTTTCCGTCAGCAGCTGTCCCGCAAGTGAAAGCATACCCGTAGCTATAGATATTTCGGATGACAGCAATATATATGCTACTTCCTATATAGAAACAAATGCGGTCACATTTAAATCAAATGTGGTAATGCGTTATGTCGGAAAGGATATGGCGGCAACTGCCGAAACCATAGACGGTATGTTTACTGCCTTTTCCGGCGGCAACAGCATTGTCGGAAAGGTAAAATTCAGCGGTGAAAGCGCATTATGCGCAATAAGTGATAAAGAGATAATAATGGCGGATGTATCGGGCGGTACCTGTACCGAAAAGCTTCGCAACGAAATAAACGGCACAATGACGGCTGTAAATGTAAGCGATGAGGGTACTGCGGGCATTGCGCTGCGCACCGAAAACGGCGGACATATAAACTGCTATACAAAAGAGGGAAAGGAAGCGGCCTCTTTTGACACGGAAAACGAGGTAACATATTTAAAGGTTTATGACGACCTTATATTGACGGTAATGGGTACAAAGCTGACTGCGTTTGATTATAACGGCGGCCCGCTCTGGTCGGTAATTACCGGACAGGATGTAAAGCAGGCGTTTGCATATACATCCGCAAACTGTGTTGTTATTGCGGGCAGCAATAAAATGCACGCTGTAAAGGTCAAAAAGGGCGAAACCATAAATGAAGGCGTATCTGCCGAAAACGAAGGCAAGGCGGAAATAGTTACCGAAGAGCTTACCGAGGCAGCCGTTACAGCTGCGGAAACAACAACGCAGACACAGGAGGTCACGGAAGAATACGAGGACGATGCCGACAACGAGGACTATTCTGATGACGAAGACTATTCCTACGAAGAGGAATACTCGGATGACGAGGATTATTCCGATAACGAGGATTATTCCGATGATGAGGACTATGATGACGAGGATTATTCCGGTGACGAGGATTATTCCGATGACGAGGATTACTCCGATGACGAAGATTATTCCGAGGATGACTATAACGAAAACGATGATTATGACGAAGACAGCAATTAAGGAGAATTGATATGTGCAGCGCAGATGTTTTGGTAATAGCCATTATTGCGGTATTTGTGCTTTACGGTATATATTGCGGTTTTATAACCACGGTCATACGCGCGGCATCGACTTTTATATCTACCGCAGTATCCTTTATTTTTTATCCCACCGTTTGCGGGATAATAAGGCAAACCGGCTTTTTTGATGCGCTGAAGCAAGCCGTGATAGACAGTCTTGGGCTTAAGGAGCTTCTTTTGGGTAATACCCGTCATGCACAAAATATTATGATAGACAGTTTGCAGCTGCCGGATATGTTTAAGGAGGACCTTGCCGTAAACAACAACTCTGTCGTTTACGAGCTTTTGGGTGTTGACAATATAATTGATTATATAGGCGCGTTTTTTGCAAATATAATTTTAAATATTATTGTAAGTGCTGCTATTTTTGTGATTTGTCTTGTCGTGATAAAGCTTGTTTTCGGCGCACTTAACTGCATAAAAAAAACGCCTGTAATACGCACGATCGGACGTGTCGGCGGCGGTCTGCTGGGGTTTGCGATGGCGGTGGCGTTTATATGGGCGCTTTTTGCGGTCATGGATGCTTTTGTCACATTGCCGTTCTTTTCGGTAATGTATGATGATATAGTGCAGTCCAAAATAGCAATAGTTTTGTATAATACCAATATTATAAGGGCATTTATGCTAAAGAGGATGTTTTAATGACAGAAAGTTATTTTACCGTTGCGGGTACGGGCGAGGCGGAGATAGTTGAAAAAAAGTCCCGCTTTATAGCCCACGTTATTCCCGTGACCGAGGAAAAAGAGGCTATAGAGCATATAGAAAAAATAAAAAAGCAGTATTGGGATGCAAGACATAACTGCTATGCCTTTGTGCTTGGGCTTGACGGACGCATACAGCGGTATTCGGACGACGGCGAGCCGGGGGGTACTGCGGGTATGCCGATGCTTGAGGTGCTTACGGGTGAAAAGGTGAAAAATGTGCTTGTTGTGGTGACAAGGTATTTCGGCGGTACTCTTTTGGGTACGGGCGGCCTTGTGCGTGCCTACAGTAAAACTACAAAGGAAGGTCTTATGGCGGCGGGCATAGTTGAAAGGATACTGTACCGCCGTATTAATGTGACCGTAAGCTATGATTTAAGCGGCAAGGTGCAGTATGAGGCTATGCAGGGCGGCCATATGGTCGAGGATACCGTCTATGCCGAAAATGTATGCTTTAAGCTGCTTGTAAGGGTATCCTATGCCGATAAATTTGTAAAGGATATTACAAACGCAACAAACGGCAGGGCCGAGATAGAGGTCCTTGACGATATTTATAAATAAAACAGGAGAAACCAAAATGATAGAAGTACAGGGATTGACAAAAATTTACGGTACGCACGCCGCGGTAGCCCATATTGATTTTACCGTTAATGACGGTGAGATAGTGGGATTTCTGGGGCCCAACGGCGCAGGCAAGACAACTACCATGAATATGATGACGGGCTTTATTTCTTCAACGGAGGGCAGCGTTAAAATAAACGGCTTTGATATACTGGACGAGCCCGAAAAGGCCAAAAAAGAGCTTGGTTATCTGCCCGATGTGCCGCCCCTTTACGGCGATATGCGCGTTACGGAATATTTGAATTTTGTCTGTGATATAAAGGGCGTGCCAAAGGCAAAGCGCCCCGAAATGCTTAAATATATTATGGAAACGGTAAAAATAACCGACCATGCCCACAGGATAGTAAAAAACCTGTCAAAGGGCTATCGTCAAAGGGTCGGGCTTGCGCAGGCCATGGTTGGCTTTCCGAAGGTGCTTATACTTGACGAGCCGACAGTCGGCCTTGACCCAAAGCAGATAATAGAGATGCGCGATGTTATAAGGGCGCTCGGCAAGCGTCATACCGTTATTTTAAGCTCGCATATTCTGGGCGAAGTAAGTGCTGTCTGTGACAGGATAATTATAATTAATAAGGGAAAAATCGTTGCCGATGCTTCCGCCGAAAAGCTTACCGAGGGCACGGGTCATACAGACCAGATAATTACCGTGGCCTGTGATAAGGAAAAGGCGGAAAATATAATTAAAAATATTTCCGAAATAAAGCAGTATAAGATAATTGACTCGGCCGATGAGACCGAAATTTCCGTTTCGGGCGATACCGATATTCGTGCGGCGCTTTCAACTGCCTTTGCAAAGGCGGATATCCCCGTTTTGATGCTTAAGCCCGCTGCGCTTACGCTTGAAGAGATATTCCTTAAAATAATAAGCGGCGAAACGCCCGATGTCTATATCGCGCCTGCCGAAAAGGCAGATAACGATGAGAAAAACAAGGAGGAAACAGAATAATGCTGTCAATATATAAAAAAGAGCTTTGGTCGTATTTTACTACCTTTACGGGCTATGCATTTTTAGGCTTTTTTGTGCTTATAACGGGTTATTTTTTTGCGGCGCAGAACCTTGCGGCCTACAGCGCAAATTATAACGATGTTCTGGTATCCACAATGATAATGTTTCTGATACTTGTTCCCGTGCTTACCATGCGTTCCTTTGCGGAGGAAAGCCGCCAGAAAACAGACCAGCTTTTGCTTACCTCGCCGATAAGCATAAATGCTGTCGTTATAGGCAAGTTTCTTGCGGCGGTAACGCTTTACCTTATCGGTATACTTATCACGGCGATATTTCCGCTTATACTTTCAAAATACGGCACGGTGGATGTAAGCGCGACTGTTTGCTGTTTTATAGGTTATTTTCTTATGGGCAGCTGCCTTATCAGCGTCGGTATTTATATTTCCGTGCTTACGGATAATCAGATAGTTGCGGCGGCGGGCACCTTTTGTGCATTGTTTTTGCTTTTAATGATAGATAATATTGCTTCAAGCGCGCCCATTACCCGCGCATCATCGCTTATTTTTGCCGCGGTGATCGCAATAGCCGTTGCGGCGGCGGTCTATACGGGTACGAAAAGCCTTGCGGCCTCGGGTATATTTGCCCTTATCGGTGCTGCAATAATAGGCCTTTGCTATGTTGTAAAGCCGACACTTTTTGACGGACTTATAATCAATTCGCTGGGCTGGCTTTCGGTGCTTTCGCGGTTTGAAAACTTTTATCTCGGCGTGTTCGGCATATCCGATGTGGTCTATTATATCACATTCAGCGGCGTATTTTTGTTTCTTACCGTAAGCAGTATAGAAAAAAGACGCTGGAGTTAAGCGGAAAGGTGTATTAAAATGAAAAAATTTTTTACCGATAAA
>CAMVJD010000075.1 GCA_947167715.1 uncultured Eubacteriaceae bacterium | reverse complement strand
TTTGTGTTGTAAACGATTGTAGGAAGATCGTTGCCTGCGGGTGCGGAAATAACAACCTTGCGAGCACCTGCATTGATGTGAGCCTGAGCCTTTTCCTTTGATGTGTAGAAACCGGAGCACTCAAGAACAACGTCTACATTGTTTTCCTTCCAGGGGCAATTGTTAGCATCGGGGAAAGCGTAGATCTTGATCTCCTTGCCGTCAACTGTTATAGAGTCCTCACCTGCTGTTACAGTGTGACCCTCAAATCTGCCCTGTGATGAATCATACTTTAAAAGATGAGCAAGCATCTTGGGGCTTGTAAGATCGTTGATAGCAACAACTTCGTAACCTTCAGCAACAAACATCTGTCTGAAAGCAAGACGGCCGATACGGCCAAAACCGTTAATAGCAACTTTTACTGACATTATATAGTTACCTCCTATAAATAATTTTAAATCTGTCACTCTCTATTATACCACAAAATTCAAAAAAGTTAAGCATTTTTTTAACAAAAATTGTCGTTTTGGAACACTTTGTAAATTCTTGATATAATTACACAAAAAAATAATAATTTTTTGGTAAAATTTTATACAATCAATTAACCTATCTTAGGATACGGTGTTGATATATTGTCGTGTGTTCCGCCGTCTTTCACGGCTTTACACAGCAGTTTACCGCTTTTATCGTAAGCACCGTAGACGTATTCGTAATTATACCAAACAGAACTTATATATGGCGGGGTATTTTCGTCTATACCCGTTATATTTTTTGAAACGGCAAGATAAAAGCTGCCGTAATCTATAACGGCTGTCAGATATCCGTCCGAGGGATCTATAACGGTTTTATCATCAATACGTACAGGCCTTTCATCTATTGAGCCTATAATTTTTTCGGGCGGCAAGGCTTCAAGAGATTCTATTTTTTGATTATTCAAATCCTTATCGACATATACCTTCATATTTTCTGGAACAGGCGCGCTTGACGAGACATAATCACCGTCGGGGGACTGTGAGCTTATGTAAACGGTAAAGCCGTCCCTGCATTTTTCGGCAAGATAAAACATTTCAAAATCGCTGCCGCCGTAGGTTTTTTCGCTTATGGTATTGCCGCTTTTATCCAGCTTAAGCATATAAATATCCGTATATGAGAAAATCCCGGGCTGCTTTGTTTCGGGGTTTTCGAAACTACCGAAAAAATAATATCCGCCATCGTTTTCAATGCAGCAGCTTAAGTTTTCTCCGTATCTGTCTTTTAAATCCTTTTGCCACTGCTTTTTACCGTCTGCCGAGCATTTTATTATGCTTGAAACAACTCCGTCCTGGCTGTGCAAGTTCCCGTCTGAATTTTGATAGTCTACAAAACCCACGGCAAATATAAAGCCGCCGTCCGAGGTCTCCGTCAAACAGCTTATCTGCTCCGAAAATACATCGGAATATTTTCCGAGCAAATTGCCGTGTATATCGTAATGTGAAAGAGTATATTCATATTTTCCATCGTCAAAGCTGCGCTCTTGTCTTATAAAACTCCCGTTTTGGATATCAACATCGGCAAAAAGGTTTTCATCTACGATAGTTTTAAATTCCTCGGGTACCTCACCCACAGGCTGAACATTATGGAATTCTTCACTGTATGGTGCAGAATAAGATACATTTGTTTCGTTAAGGCTTTCGTTGTTATTATTGTTGTACAAATAAGCACCTATACCCGCAAGCATAACCGAAACCGCCGCACAGTAAAGAATAAAGCCTTGCATACTACCACCCCATTGTAAAAAACTATGTATTTTAAATCAATATCAGCGTTTGGCAGTCATAAAAAGTGAAAGACCACCTATATGTATACCTATTTTTGAAAGAAGCTTGCAAAATTCAAAATCCAGGTTTAGCACCGCCCTAATAAAAGCAGTTATCGGATCATGTTCTCCGCGCTGCCAATTTCCGGCTGCTTTTGTGGATTTTAAGGTTAAAAGCCTTGCGGGAACAAGACAAGCATAAAAATAATGCCATTTGTTTATGGTAAGCCCGTTTCTCATTACTACTTCGGAAAGCATTTTATAATCATATCGTCTGTAGTGTTTAAGGGTTACATCGTGGTTTGAAAATAACCATTGAAATGCGGGAACTGTTATAAAAATCAAACTGTCACTGTTTTTGGAAAGATATGGCATCAAGCTTTTTAAAAAAGCGTCATCATCGGGAGTGTGTTCAATAACATCCATTAAAAGTATAAAGTCAAAATCCTTATTTTCTATTTCACAAAGGTTCTTTATCCAATGGCCTTTCCCCGAATGCTTCTCCTCCTCAAGAAAGGTATCAACACCATAAAGCTCTGTTATATCGGGAAAAATATCAAGAAGCATATTATCAAAATAAGCATCACCACAGCCAACATCCAATACTCTTCCGTGCAGCTTAAGCTGTTTAAGGGTTTTTATAAGACAATCCGTTCTTGAAAGCTCCCAGGGGTGACGATTGGTATTTTCGGTTTTTTCGGACAGATCCATTTTAACTATTTCCTTTCTCGGGTTTATATTTACTTTACTTTTTGAATATTTTCTTTTCTCTGGCAATATATATAGGTCTTGCCTTTGACTCACTATATATTTTGGATATATACAGTCCAAGTATACCTGTGCAGAATAACTGTAAACCCGCAATAAACAACATTATACAAACCTGCGATGCCCAGCCTGCAACAGGATCGCCAAAAGCCAGCTTGCGCACTATAACCAGTATTATAAATAAAAAAGCAAGAATACAGAATATAAGGCCAATTATTACCGATATTAAAAGCGGAAAAGTACAAAATGCTATAATTCCGTCAATGGCGTACAGTGTAAGCTTAAAAAATGACCACTTGCTTTTGCCCTCGGTGCGTTCGGTGTTTTCAAATTCAAGCCACTTTGTACGATAGCCTACCCATGCAAAAATTCCCTTTGTAAATCGGTTTCTTTCGCTTAATTCAAGCACAGAATTAAGCATTTGTCTTGTCATCAGCCGAAAATCTCTTGCACCATCGGGAATATCTACATTGGTGTATTTTTTCATAAGCCGATAAAATCTTCTTGCAAACCAGGATCTAATTATAGGTTCGCCTTTACGCGTGGTTCGCCTTGCTGCAACACAGTCATACTCTTGTGTTTGAAGTATTTCATACATTTGTTTAAGCATTTCCGGAGGATCCTGGAGATCTGCATCTATAAGTGCGGCATAATCCCCCGAGGCATTTTCTAAACCTGCGTATATCGCAGCTTCTTTGCCAAAGTTTTTTGAAAATGATATGTAGTTTATGCGATCATCTTTTTCGGCAAGCTGCTTAACAAGCTGCAGCGTGTTGTCACTTGAACCGTCATCTACAAAAATAAATTCGGCATCAACGCTAAATTCGCTTTTCATATCGTCAAAAATTATTTTGAGCCTGTCGTAAAGTGAATTTATGCACTTTTCCTCATTATAGCAGGGTATTATAAGCGAAATTTTTTTATTCATTTTATCCCTCCCGTGTATTTTTTATTTTTGTAAACATACATCAAGTCGTCTGTTTTTGCGTATAATTCGTAACCTTTTTCCTCCATTATGCTCTGATAAAATTCACAGATATCCGTACCGCTGGATAATGCGATAAAATCACATTTATCCGTATCTATAAGCATAACTTCCCCCTTGCCGTTAGGATCAAGGAAATTGTCGTGGGTAAGAAAATAAACCTTATCCCTGTCCGCAATATGCGGTAATATATTATCTTCTGCCGCAATTGCAGCATCTTTTGGCAAAGAATCAAGTATTTGCTGTGCCTGTGTAAATTTATCGCGGTTTATTTTATACTCGGATGAATAAAAGTTAACATATACCGCAAGAACAGTAGCTGTAAGTATATATGATGCCATACCTACAAGAACAGCTTTTTGATTTTTGTCCTGAATATCGTCCATATTGATAATACATAAATACATAAGCGGTATAACAGGTCCCTGTATATACTGATTGATAAATATCGTAACGCTTTCATATCCGGCGCCTATAATAAGCACCATAAAAAAGAGCGGCACCAGCAGCATATAGCGGCTTGCTTTTTTTGTTATTAACGGTAAAAACATAAGCGGAAGCATAATGCGTATAAAAAGCATAAACGTACCTTCACTCATCAAAAGGCTGCAAAAATATGCCGGATTACTGAAAGCGTTTTTAATTATTTCAACTATTCCGCCGTTATTAAATGCAAGGTGGCTCGTACTCCAAACGGAAATAATGTTTATATCGCCGCCGTGTGCAAGTTTCCGAATTGCCAGCAGCATATATATACCGCTTATCAAGGAAAGTGCAAGACCGTGCAAACAGCTTTTTTTGCCAAACTCCGACATAAAAAGATACAAGCCTGTACATAAAACATAGGTCGGTGCATCTTCTTTTACCAACAAAACAAGAAAAGCCATTATATACATTAATTTGTATTTTTTATTGTCCAATGCCCAAAACAGCCACATAAGCAATGTAGGCAGAAAAGAATTTTCGTGTAAAAAGCTTGCACTTGGCATAACAATACCTATACACAGTATATATCCCATACACAGAAAAATACGGGACAGCCCATTGTATCCGTGCTTTTTCACCAACAGATACATCGGGATTATACCACCCATAGATAATAGTGAATGTGCTGTATAAAGTGTTTTTATACTTGGAAATAATTTATAAAAAGGCACCAACAGCAAGAAAATATACGAAGTATGCACGTTAAAGTGAGATATTATAAAAAAACGCTCACAGGTGGTCAACGGATTGCCGTGCTCTACAAGTGAATGAAACATTTGTATAAATATACCGAAATCATAACAATGCGAATTGAATGTATTATGAACCATTCTCTGTAAATTGTATGTTACAGCACACATTGCAGCTGCGAAAGATATTACTAGTGCAATCGATACTTTATCCGGTATGCCGCAAGCAAAAGATTTGCCGTTTAACGATCCATATATAAAGTTTATCATCATATATGTAAGCATAAATAACGCGATTGATGAATATGGATCATATACATTCAGCATATACATTGTATCAAAAAATAAAATGGCTATAAGAGCAAATATTTGATCAAACGAACGATATTTTTCTTTTAAATTACGGTAAAGGAGCGAAAGAACTATTGTACCCAATAAAGAAAATAAAATATTACGCGCAAGATCAACGCTTTGTATGTAGGCTTGCCAATCTGCCACGGGGTCAAAAATGTGATGCTTTATTAAAATGTCAAAACCCGATATTACAAAAAATACCGATAAAAATCGTAATATAAATAACATCGGCGCACCGCACTGAGATATAAACATACTTATTCTATTGAAAGTTTTATCGTTGATTTTATTGTTTTTATCCTGATTCATAATTAACTCCTCGGTACTCAAGCAGTACATCCATTGAAAAAATCAAATTATCCTTGCTTTTTATTAAAATTTTTTCCTAAAAGTATGCAAGGGATAAAATTACCCCTTGCACATAGTTAAACATTATTTAAAGTAATTTACACCCGATTTATATATCCACTGGTCTGTAGTACCTACGATATTTTTGAATGTGCCGCTGCTAAGACGCTCGGAGTGTCCCATTTTACCAAGCACACGTCCGTCGGGGCTTGTGATGCCCTCGATAGCGTAAAGTGAGCCGTTGGGATTATATTTAATATCGTAAGTCGGGTCGCCGTTAAAATCAACATACTGCGTTGCTATCTGATTATTTTCGGCAAGCTTTTTAATTACGGATTCCTCGGCAACAAAACGACCCTCGCCGTGCGAGAATGCTACAGTATGGATATCGCCCGCATTTGTGCCCCAAAGCCACGGTGATTTGTTGCTTATTATCTTTGTATCTGCCATACAGCTTATATGGCGGCCTATTGTGTTAAATGTAAGGGTCGGGCTGTCGTCCTCCATATCCCTTATCTCGCCGTAGGGTACAAGACCAAGCTTGATAAGTGCCTGGAAACCGTTGCAGATACCCAGCATAAGACCGTCACGATTTTGAAGAAGGTCCGTTACCGCCTCTTTGATCTTCGGGTTTCTGAATACAGCTGCGATAAATTTACCGCTGCCCTCGGGCTCGTCACCTGCGCTGAAACCGCCGGGTATCATAATGATCTGGGAGTTTTTGATCATCTCCGCCATTTTGTCTATGCTCTCTTCAAGCCAGCTGTTTTTAAGGTTGCTGATAACGAGAGTTTTAGCATCTGCGCCTGCACGCTCAAAGGAACGAAGAGTATCGTACTCGCAGTTTGTACCCGGGAATACGGGCATAAGCACGCGGGGAGCCGCAAGGCTCATGCCTGATGTGCGCTTTTCGATAATATTGAATAAGGGTACGCTGATATCCTTTTTCTCGAAAGGCTTGTAGTAGTTTGTCGGGAATACCTTTTCAAGCGGCTTGAACCAAGCCTCTTTAGCCTCGTCAAGGTCAATTTTAACACCGTTTGCGGTTATGCTCTTGTCGGAAACGGTCTCGCCGATCACATTGTAATTAAAGCCCTTGAACAATGCGTCCGCATCGCCCTCGACCTCAAGCACGAACGAACCGTAGCTTTTGCCGAATAAGTCGTCATCCGAAATAACTGCACCTATATCGTTGCCAAATGCCATTTTGCTGACAGCCGCAGCTACACCGCCAAAGCCTATTGTAGCGGCGGAAACTATATTTTTAGCCTTTACAAGCTCGGTCACCTTGTCAAAATTCCTCATCAATTCGTCAAAATCGGGAAGATCGTTTTCAAGGTATTTTACCGAAAGCTTGACTATTTTATTACCCGCCTTTTTAAACTCGGGCGAGATAACATTTGTATACTTTGTTACATCAACAG
The DNA here is from genome assembly GCA_947167715.1 of uncultured Eubacteriaceae bacterium. Lineage (GTDB taxonomy): Bacteria > Bacillota > Clostridia > Lachnospirales > CAG-274 > RGIG4310. The sequence goes on along the minus strand of CAMVJD010000075.1, from coordinate 4,893 downwards.
CAAAGGAAACAAGTGTCGGCGGTACGTCAAGGTCCTTAAAGGTACCCGACATACTGTCCTTGCCGCCTATTGCAGCCGTACCGAGCTTCATCTGCGCATAGAAGCCGCCCAGAAGCGCGCTGAAAGGCTTGCCCCAACGCTTGGGGTCTGTGCCGAGTCTTTCAAAATATTCCTGGAATGTAAGACGGCAGCTTGAATATTTACCGCCGGCAGCAACTATTTTTGATACGGATTCAACAACAGCCAAAGCAGCACCGTGGAACGGGCTGTATTTTGAAATTGTCGGGTCATAGCCGTAGCTCATAAGTGTTGCCGTAGTGGTCTCGCCCCTTAAAACGGGAACCTTTGCGCTCATGGCCTCGATAGGCGTAAGCTGATTTTTGCCGCCAAAGGGCATAAGCACGCTGCCTGCGCCGATAGTCGAGTCAAAGCGCTCAACAAGACCCTTTTGACAAGCAACATTAAGCTGCTGCAAATTATTTATCCATTTTTCCTTTAAGTCTGCACCCTCCGCATCCGACTTGGGGAACGAAGAGGAAGGCTCCTCAACGCAGATATCGGTATACTGCTTTGCACCGTTTGTATCAAGGAAATCGCGGGAGATATCAACAATTGCCTTATCTCTCCAGTACATTTTAAGACGTCTGTCATCGGTAACATCCGCAACCTTTGTTGCTTCAAGGTTTTCTGTTTTTGCAAGCTCTATAAAGCGGTCAACATCCTTTTTGTCAACAACAACAGCCATTCTTTCCTGTGATTCGGAAATTGCAAGCTCTGTGCCGTCAAGACCCTCGTACTTTTTGGGTACAGCATTAAGGTCGATAACAAGGCCCTCTGCAAGCTCACCTATAGCAACGGAAACACCGCCCGCGCCAAAGTCGTTGCAGCGCTTTATCATACGGCTTACCTCGGAATTTCTGAAAAGACGCTGTAATTTGCGCTCTGTGGGAGGATTACCCTTTTGTACCTCCGCACCGCAGGTAAGGATGGAGTCCTCGTTATGCTCCTTTGACGAGCCCGTAGCACCGCCGCAGCCGTCACGTCCCGTTCTGCCGCCCGTAAGAATGATAACATCACCCTTTTGCGGTCTTTCACGGATAACATCGCTCTTTTTTGCCGCGCCGATAACCGCGCCTATCTCCATACGCTTTGCAACATAGCCCTCGTCATAAACTTCGCTTACCATACCCGTAGCAAGACCTATCTGGTTGCCGTAGCTGCTATAGCCGTGCGCCGCGGATGTGGTTATTTTTCTTTGCGGAAGCTTGCCGTGAAGTGTATCGGCAACACTTGTTCTCGGGTCGCCGCTGCCTGTTACGCGCATAGCCTGATATACATAGCTTCTGCCCGATAAGGGGTCGCGGATAGCGCCGCCAAGACAGGTAGCAGCACCACCGAATGGCTCTATTTCGGTAGGATGGTTATGTGTTTCGTTTTTAAACATTATAAGCCATTCTTCCTCAACGCCGTCAATATCAACGGGCACAACAATGCTGCACGCATTTATCTCTTCACTTTCGTCAAGGTTATCAAGCTTGCCCTCGGCCTTTAAGGCGCGCATACCCATAACGGCAATGTCCATAAGGCAAAGGGGCTTTTCCGTTCTGCCCAGCTTTTCACGCTGATCAAGGTACATTTTATAGGCACCCTCAATAGTGTCTTTGTACTTGCCGTCCTTAAACTCTACATTCTCAATATTTGTGGAGAATGTTGTATGGCGGCAATGGTCTGACCAATATGTATCGATCACGCGAATCTCCGTAATAGACGGGTCGCGCTTTTCGGTATTTTTAAAATAGTCCCGGCAGAATACGATATCCGCATCGCTCATAGCAAGGCCAAGCTCTGCCTTTAAGGCGTAAAGCTCCTCGTTTGATTTTGTGATAAAGCCCGTAACTATGGCAACATCCTCGGGAACGGTAAGGTCCATTTTAAGTGTCTTGGGCTTTTCGGCAGCTGCCTCACGGGAATCAACGGGGTTGATGCAGTATTCCTTTATCCGCTGCAATTCCTTGTCGTTTACACTGCCCTTTAAAACAAAAATTTTAGCGCAGGAAATAAGCGTTGAATCATCACCTGTGATTATCTGTATACACTGCATTGCGGAGTCCGCTCTCTGGTCATACTGACCGGGCAGATATTCCATACCAAATTCACACTCATCCGCAGCAAGCTCAAAGCTTTCCTCGTGGATAATGTCAACGGGAGGCTCGGAGAAAATGGTCTTTTTGGCCTTTTCGTAAGCATCCTCGCTTATCCCCTCTATATCGTAGCGGTATAATATACGAAGCCCCGATAAAGCATCAGCACCAAGGTTTTCCTTGATGTCGGCAAATAAATGCCCTGCCTCGATATCATAGCCTTTTTTCTTTTCCACATAAATTCTTTTGATCTCGGACATATTTCTTCTCCTTTGAATAATTGAATAGAATTTTTGTCATATAGGTTTATTTTACTACATTTTTTGAAATAAGTAAACAGTTTTTGAAAATTTATTTTATATCATTACTGCCAATACATAAAAGGCAGAACCAATTCGGAGATATCGTCAAGCAATGTAAAGCTTTTCCCTGTGCTTATATCATAAACACTTATACGGCAGGGATACCAATAATGCTTAAACAAGGCATTATCCGAATATTCCTTATAGGCAATATATTGACCGTCGGGAGATAGACAAAAACAAAATACATTAGGCAGATCTATTTTCTTTTCTGCTTTGGTGTGTATATTTTGTACATATATCACATTGGATTCGGTATTATACTGATATGCAACAAAATCTCCGTTTGCCGATAAATCAAGCTTTATATCATAGGCCTTTTGTACGGGTGCAAGCGGAAGCTCTCCTACATTTTTGCTGCCAATATCATAATAATAAATTTTCAAGTCATCCGTAACAAAGCATAAGCTGTTGTTTCTTTTCTTTAAGGAATTAACATTTTCAAATAATGTGCTTGTTTCCCCTGTTTTTAAATCATGCCTTATTAGTTGCTTATCATCAAGTAAATATACGGCATCCTCGTCACAGGCATAATCCTTAATGTTTTGGGGTGAGCTGTATAAAAGCTCGGTGCTTTTTGAATTTCTGTTGTATTTATATATGCAGTCATATTTCTTGCCGTCTTCGGAATAATTTTTCTCACCTCTGCAGTAATATAATATATCTACATTATCCGACGGTCTTGCCACGTCATGCTCTGCATCAAATTTTACAATGCCGCCGCTTGCATTAATATACATTATGCCGTTGCCGTTATACTGCGATGGCATTACAATTTCTCCCTGCAAATTCGGTCTTGATATGTTGCTTGCCCGATCATTGAAGGCATAAATACCAAACGCAAAAACAATTATAAGAAATAAAGCAATAAGTAAAATACGTTTCATTACGGCACCTCGACTATATATATTTCCTCGGGTAAAAGCTTGTCCGATTTTTGTGTACCGCCGCCGCTTGTTCCCATAAATGTTACTTCTATAATGTTTTGACCGTTTTTAAGCGTATAGACGGCTTTTTTATCTGTATTCGGGTCTATGCCCGTAAGGTCGGGAGTATAAAGCAGACCGCTTACTGCGTTTTTTCTGTCAAAGGCTGTTATTTCAATATTTTTTTCCGCACCGCTGTTTTCAATGTAAAGACAGCACTTATAGTATACTCTTTGCCCGTTTGAATTAAAGGCGGCAAAATAGCTGTTTTCTATATCGAGTCTTATATCGGGGTCGGGCTTCAGGCTTTTTCTTGGCATAAATTTAAAGTTTGATACGTTTATTTCAAATTTATCGTGTATTCTGTCAAATTCCTGCTCCCTGTCCGATAAAACAAAATCATTTTCCCTCATATACTCAGCCAGCTTTTCCCGTTCCTCGGCGCTTATCTGCTCCAAAGCGCTGTATTCCTTCGGGACATTTTCGAATATCCGATAATCGGCCAATACTTTTGCATTGTCAACATATATGCTGTTGTAGTCCTTGGTTTGGTATATCGGGATATTTGATATCCGATAAAGCGTAAATATCGTATATGCCGTAAAACAAAGGCATATAAGGCAGAGCGCCGAAATTATTATTTTTTTATATTTTTTCATATTCTTATTCTTTGCTGTCGTTTTCCTTTTTCTTTTGGTGTTTATAATGTATATAGACCGCAAAAACAACTATCGCATTAACGGATAATATTATTGCCAATACACCAATAACAAAAATACTTACACCATTGCCGCATTTGCGGGCGGCAGGCTTGCATCAAGAAAAAACATAGTTTTACCTCGCTTTCGGGCGGTTTTTTACTTTCGTTTCCCGTCCAATTCCTCAAAGCCGTTTAAGCGCATTTTTTTATATGCCGCATATTCGCCGTTATCTATGGCGTTTCTTATTTCCTCCATCATATTATTGAAGAAATAAAGGTTATGCATAACGCAAAGGCGCATTGCAAGCATTTCCTTTGCCTTGAAAAGGTGGCGGATATATGCCCTTGAATATCTCCTGCAAGTCGGACAGCTGCAATCCTCGGCAATTGGTCTTTCGTCCAGCTCGTACTGTGCGTTATTCAAATTCATTTTACCGCGGTTTGTGTAAACATGGGCGTGTCTGCCGTTTCTTGCGGGAAGAACACAGTCAAAAAAGTCTATGCCCCGCTCTACTGCCTCAAGAATATTCGCAGGTGTACCTACACCCATAAGGTAGGTGGGCTTGTCCTGCGGAAGATAAGGCACCACATTGTCAAGCACATCATACATTTCCTCGTGGCTTTCGCCCACCGCAAGGCCGCCTATCGAATATCCGGGCAGGTCAAGCTCCGCTATCTGCTTGGCATGGGCTATGCGTATATCGTTAAGCGTGCCGCCCTGGTTTATGCCGAAAAGCATCTGCTCCTTGTTTATCGTATCTTCA
>CAMVJD010000074.1 GCA_947167715.1 uncultured Eubacteriaceae bacterium | reverse complement strand
CACACCGTTTGTTAAGTTTGTGTTAATTGTCAACCACACCAGTTGACAAAGAACCCCTATTTTAAGGTATTGCCTGCATTTTTTTATAATGTTTCATTCATGCTGCCCGTTCTGTAACCCTTAAGGTCAAGCGAAACATAGGCAAAACCAAGGCTTTTGATATATTCATAAGCCTTAATTTTGTTTTGCAGCATTTTTTCAAACTGCTCGGGCAAAATTTCTATCCTTGCAAGGTCGCCGTGCAGCCTTACGCGCACCTGCGTAAAGCCCATATCCAGCAAAAAACGTTCTGCCATATCCACCATTTCAAGCCTTTGCGCGGTAATTTGTTCGCCGTATACAAATCTTGATGCAAGGCAGGCAAAAGACGGCTTTTCGCTCTCGTCCAGGCCAAGCTGTCTTGAAAACGCCCTTATCTCCGCCTTATTCATACCCACGGCACGAAGCGGACTTTTAATGCCCTGTTCCTTTATTGCGATAAGTCCGGGGCGATAATCTCCCTCGTCGTCTGTATTTGAGCCCTCCGCAACATATTCCGCGCCGTTTTCAAATGCCGCCTTTTTTATTTTTTTAAACATAACGCTTTTGCATAAATAGCATCTGTTTGGCGGATTTTCGGCAAAGCCGCGGATATCCGACATTTTTACATCAATAAATACCTGTTTTATTCCGTATTTTATGCAAAAATCCTTGGCACACTGCGTTTCACGCTGCGGGAACCAATCTGCCCGCACAGTTACGGCAATGCATTTATCGCCGAGCGTATCGTGCGCGGTCTTAAGCAGATATGCCGAGTCTACGCCCCCCGAAAACGCTATTGCTGCCGAGCCGGAATTTTTTAAATATTCTCTTAATTTTTCAGCTTTGTCCATATATTCCCACTTTTTAAATACAAAAAAGGGACTGTCTTGCAACTATCCCTTTCCTGCATACCGGTATCCGATTTATAAAAACTTCGCCTGCTTTATCAGCCCTTCATAGCCTTCTCAACTTCTGCTGCGAAATCCTCTTCCTTCTTTTCGATACCCTCGCCTGTCTCAAAGCGTACAAATCTCTTAACGCTTACATTTGCGCCAAGCTCCTTGCCTGCCTTTGCAACATACTGGCCGACGGTCTCCTTGTCCTCTGCCTTAACATATTCCTGATCAACAAGGCAAATTTCCTTTAACTCCTTGTTTAACTTACCCTGTATCATCTTTTCAAGGATATTCTCGGGCTTATTTGCATTCTTGGGATCGTTCTTTGCAGCCTCGATAAGGATCTCCTTTTCCTTTGCAAGGTAATCCTCGGATATCTCCTCACGGCAAACATACTTGGGGCTCATAGCAGCGATCTGCATTGCAACATTCTTGCCTATTTCTGTAAGACCTGCATCCTGCTTGTCTGTTGCAAGCTCAATAAGAACTGCAACCTTGCCGCCTGCGTGAAGATATGATACCATATAGCCGCTGCCGTCATTTACAAACTTTGCAAAACGTCTGATATTAAGGTTTTCGCCGATAACTGCGATCTTCTCTGTAAGAGCATCCTTAACGGTCTTGCTGCCGTCCTCGATCCACTTTTCTGCAAAGAGTGTTTCAACGTCCTTTGCATCCGAAGCAACGACCTGCTTTGCAACATTGTTAACAAATTCCTGGAACTGTGCGTTCTTTGCAACAAAGTCTGTTTCGCTGTTTACCTCTACAACGACACCGACCTTGTTGTCATCGGAGATGTATGCGTAGCTAAGACCCTCTGCGGCAATTCTGCCCGCCTTTTTCTCGGCCTGAGCAAGACCCTTCTTTCTTAATACTTCAATAGCCTTTTCGATGTTGCCGTCAGCCTCAACAAGTGCTTCCTTGCACATACTCATACCAACACCGGTAAGCTCTCTAAGTTCCTTTATCATAGCAGCAGTAACAGCCATTTTTATTTCCTCCTTAATTTTTTTCGCCGTAGGCGAATTAATTTACATTATTCTTTTTTCGCCGAAGGCGAATTGATTTTTATTACATTTGGTCGAAAAAAGGCTCCGGCCCTTACCGGCTGAAGCCTTTTATTTAATGTGATGTGATGTGTTTACTTTTACGGTTTTACCCGTTATCAAAAATTAAGCTTCTTCTTCAACCTTTGCTTCTTCCTCTGCAACTATCTCGCCCTGCTTGGACTCGATAACAGCATCTGCGATACGGCTTGCAATAAGCTTTACGGCACGGATAGCATCATCGTTGCCGGGGATAACATAGTCGATCTCTTCGGGATCGCAGTTTGTATCAACGATACCTACAAGAGGAATATTTAAGTTGTGAGCCTCCTGAACCGCAATTCTTTCCTTGCGGGGGTCAACAATGAAGATAACGTCGGGGATACGAGTCATTTCCTTGATACCGCCGATGTTCTTGTCAAGCTTTTCCTTTTCGTGCATAAGCTTTGCAACTTCCTTTTTGGGAAGTACATCCATTGTACCGTCCTCGATCATTGCGTCAAGCTCTTTAAGTCTTTTAATTCTTGTCTTGATGGTCTCAAAGTTTGTAAGCATACCGCCTAACCATCTTTCGTTTACATAGAACATACCGCAGCGAACAGCCTCTTCCTTGATGGAATCCTGTGCCTGCTTCTTTGTGCCTACAAAAAGCACCTCGCCGCCGTCCTTAACGATGTCGGCAACAGCCTGGTAAGCCTCTTCTACCTTTTTAACTGTTTTCTGTAAGTCAATGATATAAATACCATTTCTCTCGGCAAAAATGTATTCTGCCATTTTGGGGTTCCATCTTCTTGTCTGATGACCGAAATGAACGCCCGCTTCAAGTAACTGCTTCATTGAAATAACTGCCATTATTTCGTCCTCCTTAAAATTTTGGTTGATCTTCCTCCACGGTTTTGTGCAAGGACCTGCCCTTTGACAAGCACCGACTTGCATAAATGACCCGTGTGTATTTTTTACACCAATGGCTATTATAACATAGATAATTGCCTAATGCAAGTATTATTTTTCTTTTTTTTAATTTAATGTTAATGTTTTTACGATGTTTTTTATGTGTCAATAATACAACTCAATTTCTTTATCAAAACTACGAAATAAAATAAGACAAATCAATACGCACTTTCGACATTGGTTATTGTTGCGCTGTACCGACTTGCATAACCCGAATACATTACGACTCCCATAGATTCACTATATGAATTTGGCTGTACAAAAATATAAGTCGATGTCGAAGTCAATGCATTATCGTAATTATCAAATAAACTAAGCTTTACTTCCGCACAGATCTTTTCATTTGTATAGTTATATACCCCATAGTATATATAATACCATGAACCGTCTCTATCCGCCTTTATATTCTCTGCTCTTGCCGCATCACTTGCTGACATCCTATAATTTGTTGTTTCCACAGTCGTACCGCATTTAGTACATTTTCTAACCTTTGTCCCCGCCTTTGAAAGCTTTGCGTAGGTTTGTATCTGCCAATCGCCCGGAGTGTGACCTGTTGCCGGTATATCATATGTATCCTTATATCCGCATACTGTACAATATCTGTTGCCCTTGCCGACTGCCGTACACGTTGCCGCCTGCGCCACCTCCGTTTTTGCACCATCATAGTTGTGCGGTAGCGGGTCACCTTCCTTTATGCCGCACGCAGAGCAAGTCTTCGGTGCCGAACAGGTTGCCTCCACCCATGTATGTCCGTTGGCCTTTCCCTCTGTTTTGCCACATACCGAGCAGGTTTTGGGCTTTGTACAAGTGGGATCTTCCCACTTATGTCCCAATGCCTTTCCGTTCTTTTTGCCACATACTATACAGATTTTGGGATCTGTACAGGTTGGAGCCATATACGGATGCGGAAGTGCTTCTCCTTGTACGGCACCACATTTTTCACAGGTTTGAGGTGCAGTACAAGTTGCGGGGCTCCATGTGTGATGAAACATACAGGTATACCCCCATAAATAATAAAACACACCACAGCCGAATACGATAGCAAATACCGATATCAATATTGCTTTTGAAAAAATTTTTTTCTTTTTTGTGCTTTCTTCCACAATTTCTTGTTTTGGATCGTTGTTCTTACAAAAATTTTCTTCCATATCTTGTACCCTCCTATCCGTATAATTTTTGACATTTATTTCGTCTTTTAAGAATATTTTAACACCCCCCCACCCGAATTTTCAAGTACATATGCAAATTTCAGCGATATACACAAACATAGAATGCCAAAGCTGCCGAATTTGAGTGCCAAATTTGTTGATTTTACCAATGTCAATATTTACAACCGTAATGATTTGTGATACAATTCAATAAAGAATATTACGGCAAACAGCACCAAAAATACAGTTTACCGCAATACAAAAGAGGAAGACACTATGCTTAAAATAAACGAAAAAACCTGGGCGGCAGCCTTATCGGACGAGATGCAAAAGCCATATTTTAAAGAGCTTTGCGCCTTTGTCGAGGAGGAATACAAAAACAAGACCGTTTTCCCGCCCTATGATAAAATATTCAACGCGCTTGAATCGACTCCGCTTGACAAGGTAAAATGCGTTATTATCGGTCAGGACCCCTATCACACCCCCCGGGCGGCTATGGGGCTTTGCTTTTCCGTACCCAAGGGCGAAAAGATACCGCCGTCCTTAAACAATATTTTTAAAGCCATAAATAACGATTACGGCTTTGCCCCGCCCTCTCACGGCGATCTGTCAAGCTGGGCGGCACAGGGCGTTTTAATGCTGAACACCGTTTTGACCGTGGAAAGCGGAAAGGCCAATTCGCACAAAAGCAAGGGCTGGGAAAAGTTTACGGACGCCGTTATAAAGCAGGTGGACAGGCTTGATACGCCCGTAGTGTTTTTGCTTTGGGGCTCTCCCGCGCAAAAAAAGGCAAAGCTTCTTACAAACAAAAACCACCTTATACTTGAAAGCGTGCATCCAAGCCCGCTGTCGGCATACCGCGGCTTTATGGACTGCGGACATTTTAAAAAAACAAACGAATTTTTAAGTAAGCACAATATTTCACAAATAAACTGGAAAACAGAATAATATTTTTAATTAAAGATAAAATATAAGAGAGGAATAAATTATGGATATAACAAAGCTTGAATGTAAAAACGTACTTCATTTTTTTGAGGAGATCAACAAAATACCGCGCGGCTCGGGCAACGAGGAGGCAATAAGCAAGTATCTTTTTGATTTTGCAAAGGATCGCGGCCTGCTTGCACACCGCGACAGCGCAAACAATGTAATAATAAAAAAAGCGGGTACAAGCGGCAGGGAAAATATTGCGCCCGTGCTTATCCAGGGGCATATGGATATGGTCTGCGAAAAAAGAGAGGATATAGTTCACAATTTTTCAAAGGATCCCATAAAGGTAATTTATGAAAACGGCTTTATCCACGCAGGCGGCACCACCCTTGGTGCAGATGACGGCATTGCCGTTGCTATGGGACTTGCACTTTTAGACAGCGACACCATACCCCACCCGCCCATAGAGGCGCTTTTTACCACCGACGAGGAGGTAGGCATGCTGGGCGCCGCAGCCTTTGATCCCAAGCTTATATCCGCACGCCGTATGATAAATATCGATTCCGAGCAAGAGGGCGTTTTTACCGTGGGCTGTGCCGGCGGCGTAAAAACACATTCTATTATACCCGTAACGCTTGAAAAGGCCGTAAACAAGGCCTATAATATATCAATATCGGGGCTTTGCGGCGGTCACTCGGGCATAGAGATACACAAAGAGCGCGGCAACGCAAACAAGCTGATATTCAGGCTTTTTACATTATTAAAGGAAAATATCCAAGACCTTTGTCTTGCCGATGTAAGGGGCGGCGCAAAGGATAACGCCATACCCAGAACTGCGGAAATGACTGTGACTACCGCAATAAACGCGGATGAATTAAAGGAACTGACAAAGGCCGCAGAGCAGACATTTTTAAACGAGCTTGACGGCAAGGACAGCCTTGTTATAAACACGCAGACCGCAAGCGCAGACTATGTTTTTGACAGCGAAAGCACCAAACGACTTACGGCCTTTGCGGCACTTGTACCTAACGGCGTGCAGTCCAACTATTTAAAGCTTGGGATGCCCGAAAGCTCGAATAATCTCGGTGTCGTAAAGACCCGCGAAAACGCTGTGGAATTTATCTGCGCCCTGCGCTCTGGTACGGCAAGCATAAAGGGTATGCATTTAAGCGCAATTAAGCAGCTTACCGCACTTTGCGGCGGCACGCTTGATGCGGTCGGCGATTATCCCGCCTGGGAATTTAAAGCAAATTCACCGCTTTGCAGTCTTTTTGAGACCGAATTTAAAAAGCTGTACGGCAAAGACCCCGTTGTAGAAAGCGTACACGCAGGCCTTGAATGCGGCCTTATCGGTGAAAAAATACCCGATATGGATATGATATCCATAGGCCCCGATCTGCTTGATATCCACACCCCCGAGGAACGCGCCGATATTATGTCAATAGAGCGTGTCTGGAAGTTTTTACTGCATATACTTGATAAACTTGATTAAGGAATGATGCCGTTGAAAAACGATTTTTCAAAGCAAAAAATTATTGGCGTCTGTATTTATGCCGCGGCTGTTTTTGCCGCGGTATACGGCGCAAAATGCCTTATTGACGCCCTTGTGTACACGGCCGCAAATATGGGCGATATGTTCAGGGGTGCCGCAAATTTGTTTTTAAAAATGCTGCACGTTTTTGCAATTTTGGTTTTCGGGCTTGTGGCCGCCTATATACTTGACCCCTTGGTAGACTTTATATCAAAAAAAATTCATATCAAACGCAATTCTTCCGTTTTAATTATCTATATTTTCATCCTTATTATTGTAGTCTTTTTTATTTACAGCATTTTAAACCGCATTTATATCTATGACAAAAACAATATTGCAAACGCCTTTTCTCTTGCCTTTAAAAATTATCGGCAAAAGCTGTCCGTTATTTGGTCACAACTTGAGGGCTTTATACAAAAATACGATAAATTTAATTTTTCGGAAGGACTGTATAAAAAAATAGGCGACTCAAATATTGATTATATAAAAATTCTGCGCCGTATCGGCACAATATCCGCCGATTTTTTTATCGGTCTTATACTTGCCTTTTACTTTTTAAAGGACAAGGAAATGCTTTTAAGCCGCGCAAAATATATTTTTAAATTGACTGTACCTAAAAAAATACAGCCCGTTTTGCTGTATATCGTCCGCGAAACGGACAGCGTTTTTTCGGGCTATATACGCGGTCAGCTTGCGGATGCCGTGATAATCTCAATACTTGCGGCAAGCCTTTTGACTATACTGCGCATACCCTTTGCGGCGGTGATAGGCATAATAACGGGCTTTACCAATATTATCCCGTATTTGGGCGCCTTGGTGGGGCTTTTGCTCTCTGCCGGGGCGGCTATGCTTGACGGCAGCTTTGGACGCGCCGCGGCGGCAGTTGCCGTAATGCTTATTTTACAGCAGGCAGACAGTATTATAATCGCCCCAAGGCTTGTAGGCGAAAGGGTAAGCCTGAGCCCCGCCGCAGTAATAGCCGCCCTTGGAATATCGGGCAATCTTTTCGGGCTTTGGGGTATGGTTTTTGCGGTGCCCGCCGCGGCACTTATAAAAATTTTCTTTATGAGTCTGATAAAAAAACTTGAACGAAAAAATCAAAAAAGGAGAGTTTAGAGTATTATGAAAAATTATTTTGACTTAACGGGTATGACCGCAGTTGTTACGGGCTGTTCAACGGGACTTGGCGTACAAATGGCAAAGGCGCTTGCAGATCAGGGCGCAAATATTGCCGTGCTCGCGCGCCGCCAAAGCCTTATAGAACAGGTAGCAAAGGAAATAAGCGAAAAATACGGTGTACAAGCCCTCCCCGTTCCCTGCGACATAACAAATACCGAAATGGTCGAAAGCGCCGTAAAGGCCGTTATGGACAAATTCGGACGAATAGATATACTGATAAACAATGCGGGTACGGGCGCGGTCGCCCCCGCAGAGCAGATAACCGACGAGCAGTTTGAAAACGAGCTTAATATCGACCTTACGGGCACATTTAAAATGTCACGCGCCGTCGCAAATGCGGCAATGCTGCCCGCCAAATACGGCAGGATAATAAATATCGCATCAATGTACGGCCTTGTTGGCAATAAAATTGCCCCTGCCGCACCGTATCACGCGGCAAAGGGCGGCGCCGTAAACCTTACCCGCGCACTTGCCGCCGAATGGGGCGATAAGGGCATCACGGTAAACGCCATCTGCCCGGGCTATTTTGAAACGCCGCTTACAAAAGATACCCTTGACAGCGAGTTTTTCCAAGGCTATGCCAAAACAATGATACCCCTTGCACGCTACGGAAAAGAAGGCGAGCTTGACACCGCCGCGATTTTCCTTTCCTCCCCCAAAAGCAGCTATGTAAACGGCTGTATACTTCCCGTTGACGGCGGTTATACCTGCATGTAAAAAAATCAAAATGAAATCAGGGGCAGGTATCTGACCCCCTGCCCCCTTATTATCAGTATATTTATTCAAATTTTTTGCCTGCGTTCCACGCTCCGCCCACACTTGCACCTATTTCGCGGTAGCAAAGGGCAACGGTATCAAACATAATAGGCTGTAATTTTTCAAGGTCTACCTTGCCGTCGGTAAGTACGCTTTCATCCGCCTTCATACCCACTATTTCGGCAACTACTCTTGTTTCGTTAAACTCCTCCTGAAGCTCGATGACCTTACACTCTACAGCAACAGGCAGCTGGTCAATTATCGGGGCATTTACCTTATCCGATCTTGTTACGGTAAAGCCGCATTTTTCCAGCTTATCCGACACCTTATTCCCCGAAACGATACCCACATAATCACAGGCCTCTATTTGATCCTTTGTGGCAAAGCTGACTGTAAATTCCTTATTAGCCTTGATATTTTGTGTTGTTTTGTGCGCCGAAAGGCTTATGGACAGCTTATTCATCCCCACCTGCCCGCACCAGGCCGCATTCATTGCATCAGCGTTGCCGTTTTCATCATAAGTGGCAATAATAAATACGGGATGAGGTGTTACAAATCCTTTGTCAAAACTCTTTTTCATAATGATACCTCCTCAAATGTCAATGATATTCGTATTCCGCAGAAATAAATTTCTGCTACACAAGCCGAAACGCGCGACAAGCGCGTACAGGCTCATCCTCTGTAGGCTATACACGCCTTTGGCGTGTTACGCCATAACTCATAACCAACGGAATTGCAAGCAATTCCAAATTCAGTGGGAGCTTGGACTCCCACTGAATTTTAAGTAAGCACCCCCGCTTTAGAAGCGGGGGACTTCCTTAGTTTGTTAAAATACGGTGATGAAATAAGATATAACTTGCCGACCGATCAGAAATTGCTTCCGTTATAGCCCCAATGCTCCGTTTCGCCGTATCTTACATATATTTTGTTTTTTTCTATCCCCGGGATGGAATTGTGATCTCTATATGTAAATTATACCCCATTTTACACATTAATGTCAATTGCAACTTATAAAAAACGCCCTTATCTTCATATTGACACAGCCTTTATCGGGCAGAGGATGATTTGTTATTTTGCAGGGGACTATTGTTATTTTTACACATATAAATAGGACAGGTGTCTGACCCCCTGTCCCGTAAAAGTAATAAAATGAATTTTATCATTTAATTTTCTTCCCGTACCCAAGATCTCCTGTACATAATATATACATTATCACCCGATGCATCAATAAAACAATCTTTTCCAAAAACATCCATCATGAAAAAATAAGTAGTGATATTATCAAGATATACAGCCCCATTATAATTCAACACTTCCACTTTTTTTATAAAAGTGTGATTCTTTATTTCATACATTAATGTCGAATCCTCATTTAATTGCAATTCATAGGCATCGCCGTTAAATGAAAATGAAATTGTTCTGCTGTCAGCATCCCATAATAGTTCATCGGTATATTCGTTAATAATGGCTCGTATAGGAATAAAATAGCTTTCGTTTGGCTTAATCAGGGCGTTTAAGGCGGCTTCACCGGAGCTTTCAAAAAACAATCCTGTTTGCTTTAATGAAAGCTCATCTTCTAAAGCTTGCTGTGTAATAAAATGGAAATTACAATCCTCATCTGTTTCAAGCAACATATCTCCTTTATTCGTGTGTACAAAAAAAATAAGGGGACGTAGGTTTATAAGGCTAATATCGTAAATTACGCAATTTGCATAGCTGTTTTTAATAAAATTCTTTACTTTAATTGCATCAATATACTTAAAATTGAGACGAGATATATAATCCTCTCCGTTGTGTGATATTGTTTTTATAATTTCATCCTCGTCTGTAAGAACTTCTTCATTTTCAAGACAGGTACATATATACTGTGTATCATTTTTACATAGTTTATAAATCTTGACTGAACCTCTCAAATTATATAAATTATCCCTATTCAGATTTTTTACAATATAGTCCTTTTCTTTTATCCCCATATCATAATAATAAATTACATTTTCTTCAGCACACCCAATTATATATGGTTTACACAAAAAGGCAATAAAAAATATACATATACGAATTAGTTTTTTTACTTTTCCCATTTATAACCTCTATCCCCTGTCCTTTTTTATTCGCCTACAGTTCCGGCAAATTGTGTTATTAGCATAATATGTTCTTTTGTTTTAACTATTTTGATATTATCGACCGATTCCCTGCCGCCGGTACATAACAGCGGAAAATATCCATAACATTCATCGTCTTGTGGTAATCCTAATTTTTCTTTAGCTTTATGAAAATTGTTCGGCAAAAGTCTTTCATTAACAAACTCGTCAATTTTCAGATATCTTAAAAAGTGTTTAAAATCGGAGGTCACTATATTAAAGTTATTATAACGGTATCTCACTATCCCTATAAAACCATCATTTTGAATAAAAACAATGTCTCCAAAAACAGAAACAAAAATAGGCAAAGATATTTTCCCCAAAAAATATGTTTCACTTAAAATATCCTTATATTCATCGGGATCGATCATTCTGAGAAAGCCGTCTAATACAGTACAAAAGCCATAATTATTCCATATATCCAATAGTTCCTTTGGCATAAAATCTTTGTATTTGTCAATTATTTCTATATTTACTGAATTTCCTGATTTAATGATACTTTCCATAGCTATAACCCTTCTAATATGTAATAATGGGACAGGTGTTTGACCGAGACCCCTGTCCCATTATTCACAATCAATACTTGCAGACATCCACCCATTCGGTATAGCCCGAGTATTTTTCCATTTCTTCTATATTCAATTCTATCGCGCTGTTGCTGCTGCCGCAGGCGGGAAAGACCGTATCAAAGCGTTTTAAGGACTCGTCAAGATAAACCTTTACACCCTCATTTATGCCAAAGGGGCAAACGCCGCCGACTGCGTGGCCTATAAGCGGCTCTACCTCGTCAAATTTCAGCATTTTTGCCTTTGCACCGAATTTTGCCTTGTACTTTGCGTTATCTACCTTTGCATCGCCCGCCGCAATAACCATTATCGGGCTTTCGCCAAGCATAAATGTAAGGCTTTTCGCAATACGGCAGGGCTCGCAGTTCAAGGCCTGTGCCGCAAGCTCCACCGTAGCGCTTGAAACATCAAATTCCCGAATACGATTTTCTATGCCAAACGCTTTAAAATACTCTTTTACCTTTTCTATAGCCATTTTCTCACACCAACCTTTGTTACGCAGCTTTCTCCGCCGCAAATGCTGATTTGCGATAAATTTCCTGCAACCGCGGCAAAAACTTTAGAATGAATATATCCTTATTCGCGGGAACTGCTTTGGTTACTTTCTCCGCCGCAAATGCTGACTTGCAATAAATCTCCTGCAACCGCGGCAAAAACTTTAGAATGAATATATCCTTATTCGCGGGAACTGCTTTGGTTACTTTCTCCGCCGCAAATGCTGACTTGCAATAAATCTCCTGCAACCGCGGCAAAAACTTTAGAATGAATATATCCTTATTCGCGGGAACCGCTTTGGTTACTTTCTC
>CAMVJD010000073.1 GCA_947167715.1 uncultured Eubacteriaceae bacterium | reverse complement strand
ACGCTTAAACGAAAAAACATATTTCCTTTCGGAATACGGAGATGCCATCATCCCCGAAAATGCCGTTGCATCACTTGCCGACTGCTGATATAGCCGATATGCTGTGCGGTACTTGCATTTGTCAAGCTATTAGTTGATGATAATTCATTAATTGACCTCCTATCCTTTTTTGATGTGGCTGTTAAACCATCATCATTTTAGAATAGGAGGTTTTTTAGCTAAAGCTTCCGGAAACTTACCCGCATAACAAGCGGGTCGTTTTTTATTGCCCGAAAAAGTATTTTAATATTCATAAAAAAATTCTTGAATATGTGAAAGGGTATCGTCAATATCCCTTTCGCTGTGTGCCGCGGACACAAACATAGCCTCAAACTGGCTTGGCGCAATATAATCTCCGCTTTTGAGCATATGCGAGAAATAGGAGGAATACGCCCCTGTGTCTGACAAAAGCGCGGTATCGTAATCACTTACCCCGGTATCGTTAAAAAATACCGTTGTAAGCGAGCCTATGCCGTTTACCTTAATATTTATGCCGCTTTTATCCGCGGCAGATCTTATACCTGCTCTCAGCCTTTCGCCGAGAGCGTTTAATTTATCATAAATTTGGGGCTCATCGCGCAAAATTTTAAGCTGTGTAATACCCGCTGCCATTGCCACGGGATTTCCGCTTAATGTGCCCGCCTGATAAACGCCGCCCAGGGGGGAAACTATACCCATTATATCTTTTCTGCCGCCGTATGCGCCCACAGGCATACCGCCGCCTATTATTTTACCGTAGGTAACAAGGTCGGGACGTATGCCGAATTTTTCCGACGCACCGCCTATACCCAGACGAAATCCCGTTATTACCTCGTCAAAAATAAGCAATGCGCCGTGCTTTGTGCAAAGCTCCCGCAGCTGCTTTAAAAAGCCGTCCTTCGGCAAGACCACGCCCATATTTCCTGCCACGGGCTCCGTAACAACGCAGGCTATTTCATCGGGGAACTCGTCAAACAGCCTTTGTACTGATGAAATATCGTTGTATCTTGCGGTAAGGGTATCTGCCGTGCAGCCTTTAGGCACACCCAGACAGCTTGGGATGCCCTGCGTGATAACGCCCGAGCCTGCCTTTACAAGCAGCATATCCGAGTGACCGTGATAGCAGCCGTCAAATTTTATTATTTTATCCCTGCCCGTAAAGCCGCGTGCAAGACGTACCGCACTCATAACAGCCTCCGTGCCGCTGTTTACCATACGCACCGTTTCGCACCACGGCACAAGAGATGTCATAAGCTCCGCCATTTCCACCTCAAGCTCGGTGGATGCGCCGTAGCTCATACCCTTTTCAAGCTGTTTTTTTACTGCCTCGACTATGCGTCCGTCATTGTGGCCGAGTATCATCGGCCCCCACGAGCCGACATAATCCGTGTACTTATTGCCGTCGGCATCGTAAATATACGCGCCCTTTGCTTTTTCTATAAAACGCGGCATCTCGTTCACGGCATTAAATGCCCTTACGGGCGAATTTACGCCGCCGGGCATTACCTTTTCCGCGCGTTCTTTTAATTTTTTTGAATTTTCCGTTTTCATCATAATTCACCGTCTTGTATAAATTTTGCCAGTTCCAATGCAAAGTAGGTTATCAGCATATCTGCGCCCGCCCTGAAAATGCAAAGCGCACTTTCCTTTATTATCCTTTTTTCGTCGATAAAGCCTTTTTCCGCCGCCGCTTTAATCATAGAATATTCGCCGCTCACGCTGTATGCCGCAACGGGTCTGTCGGAAATTTCCTTTGCGCGGTACAATACATCAAGATAAGCAAGCGCAGGCTTGACCATAAGGATATCCGCACCCTCTTCCATATCAAGGGCTATTTCCCGCAGAGCCTCATCACCGTTTGCAGGGTCCATCTGATAGGACGCCCTGTCGCCGAAGGACGGTGCAGAGCCCGCAGCCTCGCGGAAAGGTCCGTAAAACGCCGAGGCATACTTTGCGGAATATGCCATAATAAGCGTGTTTTCAAAGCCGTTTTTGTCAAGCACCTCTCTTATATAGCCTATCCTGCCGTCCATCATATCCGACGGTGCAACCATATCCGCGCCCGCCTTTGCGTGTGAAAGTGCGGCCTTTGCAAGCACCTCCAGCGTTTTGTCATTGTGTACATCGTTGTTTTCAAGAATACCGCAATGCCCGTGAGAGGTATATTCGCACATACATACATCGGTTATAACAACAAGCTGTGGAAAATTTTGCTTTATATATTTTACGGCAGTCTGCACCGCACCGTTTTCGTCCCACGCGGAGCTGCCGCACTCGTCCTTGTAATTGGGTATTCCGAAAAGCAAAACGCCGCCTATTTTAAGCCCCACAAGCTCCGAAAGAATCTCGTCAAGCCTGTCAACGCTGAAACGATACTGTCCAGGCATTGCTTCTATTTCTTCCTTTATATTTTCACCCTCGGCTATAAACAGCGGATATATCAGCTTTTGCGGCAAAATATATGTTTCTCTCGCCATTGCCCTTATCTGCGGCGATCTTCTTAAACGTCTTGGTCTTTGTGTTAATTTCATAGCTTATCCCTCTTTTTTAATTATTGCGTCAAACAAGCCCTTTTCGGTCTGTTCGGATGCTTCAATGCAGTCAAAGCCGCGCCTTAACGCAGCATCAAGCGTGCGTTTGCCGATACAGACAGCCTTAAACTCCTTTTTGTCGGTTTTAAAAAACTCCGCCTCGCTCGGACTTGCAAAAACGGCGGTATCAAACAACGGCGGCAGTATTTGTTCTTCCTCACAAATCGTTTTGTAAACATAGACCGTTTTGAATTTTGTTTTATTTTCGCTTAAAATTTCGTCAAGCCGTTTCGAGCCGTTTTCCGCACGGAAAAGCAGGATATTGTCCGCTTTCTCTTTTACAAGCAGACCTGCCAATTCATCTGTATAAAACTCACTCGGCATAAGGTCGGGGCGCAGGCCGTATTTTTTCAATTCCTCCGCAGTCCCGCTGCCGATAACGGCAATTTTTTTGCCGCCGAAAATGCGCGCGTCATATCCGCTTGAAAGCAGACTTTCAAAAACAAGCTTAACTCCCGTTCTGCTTGTAAAGGCTATAAACTTATGCGCCGATATATCCCCCGCAATTTCCTCCGTACCTAAAGAAAGGGGTATTATTTTTATGCTCGGCACGATATACACCCTTGCGCCCTCGGTCTCCAACATAGCTTTAAGGCTCTGCGCACGGTCGGACGGACGGCAGATAACAATATTTCTGCCCGAAAGTCTTTTTTGTGTATATAATTTTTCGTGCAGGCGGCAGACCTCGCCGATAACGATAATGCTTGGCGAAGAATATTTTTTTGCAAGCTCCGCAAGGCCTTGCAAAACGGAAACGCCTACCATCTGTGCCGCCGAACCGCCGTTTTCTATCACCGCGCAGGGTGTGTTTTTATCAAGCCCCGCCGTTAAAAAACCGTTTTGTATTTTTTCGGCATTTTTAAGCCCCATAAGAAAAACATAGGTCCCGCCCGCCTCGGCAAGCGCCTTGTAATTTATCTCCTTATCGTCCTTAAAATGCCCCGTTAAAATATGCACCGAGGACGAAAAATTTCTGTGTGTTACGGGTATGCCCGCAAGCTCGGGCGCGGCTATCGCGGAGGAAATGCCGGGTATTATCTCAAACGGTATTTTGTTTTCAATCAAAAATTCGGCTTCCTCGCCGCCCCTGCCAAACATAAAGGGGTCGCCGCCTTTAAGCCTTACCACATATTTGCCCTCGCGCGCCTTTTCAAGCAGAATTTTATTTATTTCATCCTGCGGTACGGGGTGATTGCCGCTTTCCTTTCCCACATTTATCCTCTCGGCATTTTCGGGGATAAGCTTTGTTATACCGTCGCCCAAAAGCCTGTCAAATACAACGGTATCGGCATTTTTAAGCGCGTTTGCCGCCCTTATGCTTATAAGGTCTGCGCTGCCGGTGCCGGCGCCGGCGATTATTACCTTTCCCGTCATAGCTTCAACTCCTCTGCAAGTTTTATCCCCAAGGCCTCGGGCGCATTTATATCGCCGTAAAGCTCTTTTCTTACCGACATTCCGTCTTTAAAATGGTAGCCGTAAATATGCAGCTTTTCACCCTCCGCCGCCGCATAAACACCCGCGGGAACGGAGCAGCCGCCGCCAAGGGCGCGTATTGCCGAAAGCTCGGCCTTTGCGCAAATTTCCGACTCAATATCAGTTATTTCCTTTAAAAACTCAAAGCCCCTTCGGCATTGCACCGCAATTATGCCCTGCCCTGCCGCAGGAACTATCTCATCGGGGGTAAATACCCTGCTTATCCTATCGGTAAGCCCCAGCCTTTCAAGCCCCGCACAGGCAAGGATTATTGCCGTATATTCGCCCTTATCCAGCTTTTCAAGCCTTGTTGGGACATTTCCCCTTATGGGGATGATATTTGCATTCGGATATAATTCCTTGAACTGGTGCGCCCTGCGATTGCTTGAACAGCCGACCCCTGAAAAGTCCGTTTCCCCGCTTTGGGGCAGTATAAGCGCATCAAATGGCGAGCTGCGCCTTGTATAGGCTATAACGGGCAGTTCGGCATTGGTTTCAAGCGGCATATCCTTTAAGCTGTGTACCGTCACATCTACCTCGCCGTTTAAAAGTGCCCTGTCAAGCTCTTTTACGAAAAGGCCGCGGCCGCCTATTTTATCAAGGCTTATATCCTGACGTATATCACCCGTGGTTTTCATTGTTACAAGCTCGGTTTCGTATTCGGGGAAATGCCGCTGTATCAAATCTATTACAATTTTACTTTGTATCACCGCAAGTTTGCTTTCGCGGCTGCCTATCCTTATTTTTTTCATAATATATTTCTTACCTTTTCTGCCGTTTCCTTGACAAGTTTATGTTCATCCCCGTTTTTTGAGACCAGCCCAACACATATATCATCGGTTTCGCAAAGTGCGGGAAAGAAAAATGTCGAGGTCTCTGCGCTGTCCGCGATAGAAACAAAAATGCCCCTTTCCCTGCACAGCTTTCCGATACGAGTGTTTACGCCTTTATCGTCGGTACACGCAAGCACAAGAAAAAATCCCTCTGTATCGCTGTCCTTAAATTCTCTTTTTATATCGGCGTTTTCGGTCTTGGGGTCAATAATACAGACCTCCGCGCCGAAACGCTTTAAAATTTGTGCGCGTCTGCCGCCGATTCTGCCGCCGCCCACAACAAGCACCTTTTTGTTATCCAATTCAATAAAAAGCGGAAATTTCACAGTCTTGCCCTCGCTTCTATTTTTTTCAGACATTTTTCGGCATTTTCGGGCGTTATATACTCCTTTAAGCCGCCGAATATCATATCCGCCGTTCTTGCAACTATTTCGCACGGCTCCTCGGTATTGGCCGCCGCAAGCCTTTTGGCGATAATATCCTTTATCCTGTCTATTGCCGCAAGTGAATTACGGTAATTTTCCCAGATATAATATTCGTTTATGCCTTCATCAATTATCTCATACACCCTTGAAAGATCCTCGTCCGCCGTTTTAAAATCGTCTATACAGCGGTAATTTTCTCTGTATTTTGCCGCAAGAGCGGGTGAAATATCCCGCGGCACGGCCAGGTCAGCAATAAAACGGGGATAATGCCGCAGCCTGTCCTCGGTAAAGGTAAAATGCGGGCTTTTGGTGGCGCTTATCAAAATATCGCAGCTATATTCATATCTGCTTTCGTAGGGTATGGCCGCACAGCCCCTCGGCACAACGCTGTCCGAGCGGGAGCGCAGCGTCATTGTCACATCCGCGCCCCTTTTTAACAGCTCCCTTGCCGTCAGTCTGCCGACCTTTCCGTTGCCTACAACAAGGCATTTCACGCCCCGCAGACCGTCGCTTTTATCTTCAAGCCAATCGACCGCAAGCCTTGACGAGGAAAGGCGTATGTCCTCCGTCATTATGCCGCAGGCCTTTTTTGCCGTGGTCACGGCCGTCCTTATCAGCACCTCAAGCTCGGGTGAAAGACAGCCCGATTCCCTCGCGGTCTGTGCCGCCTCGGAAATCTGTGTTATTATCTGCGTTTCCCTTTTTATAAGCGATTCAAGCCCGCAGGCAATATTAAAAAAATAGCCTATCGCCTCATCGCCCTTGTAAAAATGGCAGTATTTTTCATAGTCGCAAAACAGTCCGGAAAAAACAGCCTTAATATCGGCATCCTCTTCACAGGATAAGCAAAGCTCCGTCCTGTTGCAGGTGGAAAGCACAAAGAAGCCTTTGGCGCCGCTTAATAAAGCTGTTTTATTTAAAATTTCTTTTTTGTCATCGGTCAAAGCAGCCTTTTCCCGTATATCAATAGGCACCTCGCTGCCCATACCATATATGTAAAACATTTTATGTACCGTTTTCTTTCGCAGGATAAATATATGATAATTATACCAAACACGGTGTTTTTTGTAAAGTATATAAAAACAATAATCGGCTATAAGTAAAACCTATACACTATCATAAAAATAGAACTGCGAAGAAAAACAGTATTTCTTCACAGCCCCTTTTATGATAAATCGCGTAAATATTCCCTTATACAAGCGCAAAATTCTTCTCCGTATTTCTGCGCCTTTAATCTGCCCACCCCGGATACATTCAAAAAGGCCGGTATATCCCGGGGCAGTTTTCTGCACATATCTCTTAAAGCAGCATCTGAAAATACCACATACGCCGGTACCTTTTCCTCCGCCGCTGTCTCCGCACGAAGGCTCTTCAGCTTTGCAAACAAATTAAAATCAATATCGTAAACCACCGATATATTCTTTTGTTCCTCGGTAAGCCGCTTTTTGTGCTTCATTGTAAGCCGCTTTTTGCGTTTTACAATATCCGCGGAAAATTCCGTAATGTCAATAAGGGAAAACTCCCCTTCCTCCGCAAGATATTTTTGTTCCTTTAAAAAATTAATTATTTCATAAATATCGTCTTTAGTGCTGTCGGACATAATGCCGTAAGTAGTCAGCTTGTCCATACCGCTTTCGCGTATTTTTTTATTGTCGGCGCCCAGCAGTATATCCGCAAGCGTAGCTCTCGCGTATTTTTTGCCCCTTTGTCTGATGCGGTAAACACAGGATATTATTTTCTGCGCCTCTACAGTTATATCCACCGCATCAAAATCCGCCAGACAGTTTGAGCAGTTGCCGCAATAATCAGGTGCGGTATCGCCAAAATAATCCAGTATATATTTTCGGTAGCAAAGCGAAGTACGGCAGTAATCTGTCATTTTATTAAGCCGCATTATATCCTTTTTTCTTATATCCTCACGCATTTGCGGCGTAAGGTCGGGGTTAAAGCTGTCCCCGTTATCTATCAAAAAACGGTTGGTTCGCACATCGGAGGCATTAAAAAGCATGATACACTCCGCCTCGCTTCCGTCACGTCCCGCCCTGCCGGCCTCCTGATAATAGCTTTCAATATTTTTTGGCATATTATAATGCACTACAAGCCCCACATTAGACTTGTCTATACCCATGCCAAAAGCATTTGTTGCTACCATTATATTTTTACGGTCATAAATAAAATCCTCTTGATTTTTCCTGCGTTCGGCATCGCTTAATCCCGCATGGTATCTTGTTGCGTTAAAGCCCGCGGCGCAAAGTTTGGCACATACATCCTCGGTATTTTTTCTGGTAAGGCAATAAACTATAATGCATTTATCCCTGTTGTTTGCCAGTATACCCGCAAGCTTTTCATATTTTTTCTTTGGATTATAAACCGTAAAACGCAAATTTCGCCTATCAAAGCCGCTGACAGCCTCAAACGGCACTTTAAGACGCAAAAGCCTTTTTATATCCTGCCTTACCTGTGCGGTCGCAGTTGCGGTAAAAGCACTTACAACAGGTCTTTCCGGCAAGTTATCGATAAATTCGGAAATTTTAAGATAGCTCGGTCTGAAATCCTGCCCCCAATGTGAGATACAATGCGCCTCATCAACCGTTACCTGTGCTATTTTTACGGACCGCGCCATATTTAAAAACCCGTCGGACATAAGCCTTTCGGGTGCGACATAGAGTATATCCAGCTCGCCCGAATATGCGGCGCGGTAGGTCTGCTTTGCCTGCTCCGCCGTAAGCGAGCTGTTTATGAGCCCCGCGCGCACACCCGCCTGCCAAAGCGAATTTACCTGGTCCTTCATAAGCGAAATAAGCGGCGATATCACTATAGTAAGACCGTCAAGCATAAGCGCAGGTACCTGATAACAAACCGATTTTCCCGCGCCGGTCGGCATTACGCCAAGTACATCTCGTCCCGCAAGCACAGCCTTTATTATAGGCTCCTGCTTGCCGCGAAATGATGTATGTCCAAAATATTCTTTTAATATCTCGTTTTCGTTCACTTTATCCCCCTGAAGAAATTATATACCTGTTCCGCCGCCCTGATATTCATACCATCGGCCTTTGCAAGCTCTTCGATCTCGGCGGCTTTTATGGCATTTATATCGCCGAAATATGCCATAAGCGCCTTTCGCCTTTTATCACCTATGCCCGGGATATCCTCCAGTATGCTGTGTATCTGCTGTTGAGCGCGCAGCTTTCTGTGATATTCTATCGCAAAGCGATGTACCTCGTCCTGTATCCTGGTTATCAGCTTAAAAGCCTCGCTGTGGGGCGAAATTATATATTCCTTATCGTTATAGATAAGTCCCCTTGTTCTGTGATGGTCGTCCTTTACCATACCGCAGACAAGGACATTAACGCCGACATTTTCAAGTGCAGTCTGCACGGAGCTTATCTGACCCTTGCCGCCGTCTGTAAAAATAGCATCGGGCAGCTTATCAAAGCCCGTTTTTTTGCTCTCGCCGCTCACCTCGTTCACATAACGTGTAAAGCGCCTTGTAATTACCTCCTCCATAGAGGCATAGTCGTCCGCACCGATAACACTTTTGATTTTAAATTTACGGTAATCGCTGCGCTTTGGCTTACCCTGTTCAAAAACCACCATAGCGCCGATATTCTGAAAGCCCTGGGTATTGGAAATATCGTAGCTTTCAATTCTGTTCAAGTCAAAATCAAGCCCGAGTATCTGCTTAAGCTCCGCAAGCGCTCCAAGGGTCTGCTTATATTCTCTTTTAAGGCGGTTTCCCGTTCTTTCCAGCACTACCCTTGCATTGTCCCTTGCCAGATTTACCAAATCACGGCGCTCGCCCTTTTGCGGGATAAGGATATTCACCCGCTGCCCCTTTATCTGCGACAGCCATTCGCTTATCAGATCGTGGTCGTCAATTTCACATTGTAAAATTATCTCCTTTGGGATATAGGGCGTGCCGCTGTAAAACTGCTTGACAAAGTCTGTCATAAGTTCTGTATCGTCCGTATCGGAAACACAGTCGGGCATAAAGCTCTCACGCCCCGTAATTATGCCGCCGCGTATAAAAAACACCTGAAACACAACATCGTCCTTTTCGCGCACAAAGGCTATTACATCGCGGTTGTTTTCCGACATATTTTCTATTATCTGTCTTTGGGATATCTTTTTTACAGCGCCTATTATATCGCGGTACTCCGCCGCCTGTTCAAACTCCAGCTCCTCGGACGCCCGCTCCATTTTTGCGGTAAATTCCTTAATTATTTTTTCGGTCTTGCCGTTTAAAAAATCAATTACCCTGTCCACATAACCGTTATACTCTTCCTCACTTATAAGGCTGCCGCAGGGTGCCTTGCATTTGCCTATATGATAATTAAGACAGGGACGTTCCTTTCCGATATCACGGGGAAATACCTTCTGACAGCTTCTTATCGGATAAAGCCTGTGTATAAGCTCCAGCGTTTCCTTTACCGCAAGCCCCGAGGTATACGGTCCGAAATACCTGGCCTTGTCCTTTAAATGCTTTCTGGTGGTAAAAACTCGTGGAAAGGGCTCGTTTACCGTCACTTTGATATAAGGATAGGTCTTGTCGTCCTTTAAAAGTATATTGTAATGCGGGTCGTATTTTTTAATTAAATTATTTTCAAGTATAAGCGCCTCGACCTCGTTGTTGGTCACGATATATTCAAAAGCGGCTATATTTTCCACCATTTTAAGCACCTTTAACGAATGCTGCTTATTTTTTTGAAAATACTGGCGCACACGGTTTTTAAGCACCTTTGCCTTGCCGACATATATTATCTCGTCGTCATCGTTTTTCATAAGGTATACGCCCGGACTGTCCGGAAGCTTTTTAAGCTCTTCCGCCAAATTAAATGTGTTATTTTTTTTCATAGGTTTTTCTCCCGTTTTACTGTATGTTTTGATTATAACCCAAATTTGGCGGTGTGACAATACCCATTTGCATTTATGACGTCTTGCACATATTTTTTTAAGATACGAATGACATACACATAAAAATAACGGAAAAAAAGATGAGCTATTGCAAAAAATGTCCGTTTATGCTACAATGTACAAAAAAATAAAGAGGTGATATAATGCCCGAAAACAATACACCGTTAAAAATATATTGTAAAAACTGCGGAGCACCTGCGGGCTTTGACATAGTGCATCAGACCTACCGCTGTACATCCTGCGGCGAGCTTACGGGTATAGCCGAGGTAAATAAAAAAGCGGCCGAATGGAAAACGCTTCAGACCGAAAGCGCGGCGGCGCAGATAAGCGAGGGCAAGGCCGAGGAGCGCAGCTGTCCCTCCTGCGGCGCGCATATTATTTTTAAGGCCGGCGAGGCCACGGAGACCTGCGAATACTGCGGGTCAAAGCTTGTAAGCAGCGCTCTTTCATCCCCCGACAAGCTGCCCGAGCTGATAATACCCTTTTACATAACCTACGACGAGGCGCGCAAGCGTATGCTTGACTGGGGCAAAAAGCACCAAAACACCGAGGAGGGAAAAAGCATAGTTTCCTCCATGGGCGAATTTAAGGGTGCATACTTCCCCTACACGCTTGTAAAGGGCCCCGTTACGGCAAAAATTTTCCGTGACGGCACAGACAGGACCTACAGCTGTCTTGGATATATCGAGGGCATAGCGGTAAGCACATCCCCCGTGCTTGACAACTCGGTCTTAAATGCAATGGAGCCCTTTGACTGGTCGGCGGCAAGGCCGTTTGAGCTTGGGTATATAGCGGGACAAAATGTAACGCTTGACACCGTAAACGGCAAGCAGATATCCGCAAGGATAGGCGCAGAGGCTGTCGAGGACTTTTTGCCGCAGGTGGAAAAGGCCATGCAGACAAAGGGCGTAAACCTTACCCCAAGCATAGGCAATATGATGTCGCTTTCGGTATTTTTACCCGTTTACTATATTAAATCGGGCAAGCTGACAGCAGTAATGAACGGTCAGACAGGAAGAATAGCCGTAACAAAGGATAGGCAGAAAAAAACCTTCCCCTGGGCGATAGAGCCCGCAATTTACACTATCGTCACTACCCTTGCGCTCTCTGCGCCGTATAAATTCAGCCCCGAAATGATATTTCTTTTCGGCGCGGTATTCGCCTGTTTGTTTTTTGCAATTATGAGCGACGGTCAAAACTCGCTTGTAAACCGCGTTATGCTTAAAACTGCGGCAGCGGGAGCAAGCCGCGGCAATGACGATGTGCTTAAAATAGACGAAAAAAACAATATCCTGAAAAACCCGTTTGAAAACACACCCGTCTTTACCGAGCAAAACGAAAAAGGCGAAACGACCCATGTAAAAATACGCTTTTATACCCTTGGCAGAATGATATATATGGTATATCAAATGCTTGCAACCATATTCCTGCCCGCTATTCCCGGGGCAATTATGCGGCTTTTGGTCATGAAGGACGGCGAGACGTTTATGGAGAATTTCCACCCCGAATACGGCGCGGCGTGGTATGTGCTTGCATTTTTTATAGTGCTTTTGTACTTTACAAAGGGCGTAAGGCGCGATATTTACGAGCATCCCATTTTGTACGAGATACTTCCGGACGGTAAGACCCGCCGTATCAAACAGCCGCGCTTTAAACCCAGCGTGCTTTCAATGTTTGGTATAGGCCAGACGGATGCAAGCGGCAAAAAAATAACCCTTTTCGGTATGCTTAAGGACCTTGGCGGCGCAGGCTGTTTTCTGGGCGGAATGATGTTTTTTATAATAATAGGCTGTGCCTGCGCAATGGTATTTTAACGCGGCAGATCAGCCGAATAATAGTCAATGATATTCGTATTCCGCAGAAATAAATTTCTGCTACATACTCAT
>CAMVJD010000072.1 GCA_947167715.1 uncultured Eubacteriaceae bacterium | reverse complement strand
ATTTTGCAAAAAAAATTTGGTGTAGCCTATCGACCACACCAAATATTATAGAACCCAAAAAAAGAACGGCTCAAAGAGCCGTTTTTTTATAAATTAAGCCTCAGCGGGTGCACCGACGGGACAAACACCTGCACAAGAACCGCAGGATACGCAGTCATCACCATTGATAACATACTTGCCGTCGCCTTCGGAAATACAACCAACGGGACATTCAGCAGCGCAAGCACCGCAAGAAATACAATCATCACTAATAACGTATGCCATAATAAGCACCTCCTATAAAAATAAGCTCAAAGATGTATAAATATCTTTGATTTTGTTTACATTTACATTGTACTATATTTTTATTGAAATAGCAAGTAAAATTTTTAAAAAGTTTAAAACAATGCAAATATATTATTTACCGATTGACAAAGTTTTGCCGTGAGTGTAAAATTATTAAAGAGTACCTTTAAATGGTTTATAAAATTATGCCGCGGTATGCGGCGGATTGGGAAGTTGATAAATGGGCGGCGAAAAAAGCGTAAATAATAAAAAAAGAAAAATAGAAAATTGGCATATTATATCGTTTTTTCTTATACTGTATGATATTGCGGCGATACATTCTGCATATTTTCTGGCCCTGTGGGCAAGACACGATTTTATATATTCATCCATAAGGCCCGATTTTATTGATAAATTCCGTACCTTTGTACCGGTGTATTCAATTGTGTGCATAGCTGTGTTCTGGCTATTTAAGCTGTATAAAATAGTGTGGCGCTTTGCCAGCTATAATGAGCTTGTTCAGTGTATACACGCCTGCACGGTCACCACGTTGGGTCATGCGGTGCTGATAAATCTGACGGTTGGCAGGATGCCCATATCCTATGTTTTCTGGGGCGCGATATTACAGTTTATACTTATAATAGGCGTCAGGTTTTTTTACAGATTTTGGCTGTACGAGCATCCGAGACTGGCTGCGGTAAAAACAAAGGGCAGAAATGTTATGCTTATAGGCGCGGGCGCTGCGGGACAGATGATACTGCGCGATATTACAAGCGCAAAGGAAATAAGCGACAGGGTAGTATGTATAATTGATGACAACCCCAATAAATGGAACCGCTTTATAGACGGTATACCCATTGTGGGCGGCCGTGACGATATACTTTTAAATATCCGCAAATACAAGGTGGATAAAATATTTTTTGCCATACCAAGCGCAAGTGCGGCAGATAAGCGCGATATATTGAATATATGCAGCGAAACGGACTGTGAATTAAAACAGCTGCCGGGTATGTATCAGCTTGTGCTGGGACAGGTAACGGCAAGCGCAATGAAGGATGTATCGGTAGAGGATCTTTTGGGCAGGGAAACCATAAAGACCGATATGCACGAGGTATTTGAGTTTATAAACGGCAAAAGCGTGCTGGTCACGGGCGGCGGCGGCTCGATAGGCAGCGAGCTTTGCAGGCAGATAGCAAAGCACAGCCCCGCACGGCTGATAATATTTGATGTTTACGAAAACAACGCATATGATATACAAATGGAGCTTAAAGAAAAGTACCGCGATCTGGATCTTAAGGTGCTTATAGGCTCGGTGCGCGACAGCAGGCGCATGTTTCAGCTGTTTCGCACCTATCGCCCCGAGATAGTGTACCATGCGGCGGCACATAAGCATGTCCCGCTTATGGAGGACAGCCCTAACGAGGCGATCAAAAACAATGTTTTCGGCACATATAAAACAGCCTATGCCGCAATGGTAAACGGCTGCGAAAGGTTTGTGCTTATCTCGACGGATAAGGCTGTTAACCCCACCAATATCATGGGCGCAAGCAAGCGCCTTTGTGAAATGGTAATACAAAGCTTTGACACAAAAATCAAGCAGGGCAGGGCGGCAGAGATAGAGCAGCTTTTTACACACAAGGGCGTTGAAAATGCCGACAAGGACGGTACGGGCGCCGTTTACAAGGATATTAAAACAGAGTTTGTTGCGGTGCGCTTCGGCAATGTTCTCGGCAGCAACGGCTCGGTAATACCGCTTTTTAAAAAGCAGATAGAAAAGGGCGGGCCTGTTACCGTAACACATCCGGATATAATAAGATATTTTATGACCATACCCGAGGCAGTAAGTCTGGTAATGCTGGCGGGCACATATGCAAAGGGCGGAGAGATC
Source organism: uncultured Eubacteriaceae bacterium (assembly GCA_947167715.1). Lineage (GTDB taxonomy): Bacteria > Bacillota > Clostridia > Lachnospirales > CAG-274 > RGIG4310. The sequence goes on along the minus strand of CAMVJD010000072.1, from coordinate 10,506 downwards.
TTTGTGCTGGATATGGGCAGCCCGGTAAAAATAACCGCCCTTGCGCGCAACCTTATAAAGCTTTCGGGCTTTAAGCCCGATGTGGATATCAAAATAATTTATACGGGTCTGCGTCCGGGCGAAAAGCTGTATGAAGAAAAGCTGATGGCAGAGGAGGGTCTTAAAAAGACGGATAACAAGCTTATACACATTGGCTGCCCGATAGAATTTGCCGTTGACGAATTTTTGGAAAAGCTTGGCGCGCTTATGAAGGCGGCCTATGAAAATAAGGATGATATCCGTAATTTGGTCGAGGATATGGTGTCTACCTATCGTCCGGAAACCGAAGATACGGAAAAATAGGTCTTGACAATCCGTGAAAAGGTAGTATAATCTAATTATAAGTTAATATTGTATCTTCGGGGATAGGTGAAATTCCATACCGGCGGTAAAGCCCGCAAGCCGTAAGGCATGATTTGGTGAGATTCCAAAGCCGACAGTAAAGTCTGGATGAGAGAAGATTTGTTTTTTTTGCGTATAAAAGTGTATAAAAGGCATTTTATATCCCCGGGGCTTGGCTTTGGGGATTTTTTATTGGAAAAAAGGTGAGTTTATGAGTGAATTTATGTGCCGTGCGCTGGAGCTTGCGTTAAAGGGCGCGGGCGGTGCCGACCCCAACCCGCTGGTGGGTGCGGTGATAGTGCGTGATAATATAATAATAGGCGAGGGCTTTCATGAGCGCTTCGGCGGCCCTCACGCGGAGATAAATGCGTTTTCCTCGCTTAAGGAGAGCGCGGCAGGCGCGGAAATGTACGTTACATTGGAGCCCTGCTCGCATTTTGGCAAAACTCCGCCCTGTGCAAATGCAATAGTCAAAAACAAAATAAAAAAGGTATATATAGGTATGCTCGACCCCAACCCAAAGGTAGCGGGGCGGGGTGCCGAAATACTTAAAAATGCGGGTATAGAGGTGGAAACGGGCATACTTGAAGAGGAATGCCGCAGTATAAACGCCCCGTTTTTAAAGCATATCACAACGGGACTGCCGTATGTGGTTTTAAAATGGGCAATGTCGCTTGACGGCAAAATTGCCTGCCATACGGGCGAAAGCAAGTGGATAAGCTGCGAGGAAAGCCGCGCAGAGGTGCAGGCATTAAGAAACAGATATATGGGTATTATGGCGGGCATAAATACCGTGCTTGCCGATGACCCTCGTCTGACCTGCCGCATTGAGGGCGGCCGCGACCCCTACCGCATTATCTGTGACAGCAGCTTAAAAATACCCGAGGACGCAAGGGTTTTAAACAATGACGGCAAGTGCATAATTGCGACCGTGTCCGAGAACGGCGAAAAAATAAAAGCGCTTGAAAGCAGGGGCGCCAAAATAATAAAAACCCCGTCCAAAAACGGCAGGGTGGATCTGAATTATCTTATGAAAGAGCTTGGAGCGTCGGGAATAAACGGCATTTTGTGCGAGGGCGGCGGCACGCTTGATTTTGCCCTGCTTGAAAGCGGCATAGCCGACAGGGTGATCGCTTATACCGCGCCCATACTGATAGGCGGTCAAAATGCAAAAACGCCCGTGGAGGGCAGCGGCTTTGCACATATCCCCGATTGTGTAAGTCTAAAAAATATTAAAACAAGACTATGCGGCAGCGATATCGTGACCGAGGCGGAGGTGGCAAAATGTTTACGGGAATAATAGAGGAAACGGGTACTGTCCTTTGCGGCGGTGAGCGCTTTAAAATAGGCGCCAAAAGAGTGCTGGAGGATGTTCGTATCGGCGACAGCATAAGCGTAAACGGCGTTTGCCTTACCGTTACGGAGTTTACCGCGGACAGCTTTACCGTGGATATAATGCCCGAGACCTTAAGATGCACGAATCTGGGCGGGATAAAAAAGGGCGGCAGGGTCAACCTTGAACGCGCGATGCCCGCAAACGGCCGGTTCGGCGGCCATATAGTCAGCGGCCATATTGACGGCGTGGGTGTTATATCGGATGTAAAAAATGACGGAAACGCCGTGATATACACCATATCCGCCGACAAAAGCATTTTAAGGCATGTAATATACAAGGGCTCGGCGGCGGTGGACGGCATAAGCCTGACGGTCTGCGCTGTTGACGATACGGGCTTTTCGGTATCCGTCATACCGCATACACGGGCGGAAACCACACTTGCCGATAAAAAATGCGGCGATACGGTGAATATAGAGACCGATATTATAGCGGGCTATGTTGAAAAGCTGCTAAAAAGCGAAAACGAGAGTAAAATAGATATGGATTTTTTAAGAAGGTGCGGTTTTTAATATGTTTGATAAGATAGATGATGCTTTAAATGCCCTTAAAAGGGGCGAAATGATAATAGTTACCGACGACGAGTCACGCGAGAACGAGGGCGATCTGATAATGCCCGCCGAAACGGTGACGGGCGAGGCGATAAATTTTATTGCGACCTATGCAAGGGGGCTTATCTGCACACCCGCCTCGGCGGAAATACTGGACATGCTGGAAATGGGACAAATGGTGCAAAACAATACCGACAACCATTGTACGGCGTTTACCGTGTCGGTGGATCATATTGATACCACAACGGGCATATCCGCCTTCGAGCGCGCCCATACAATTAAAAAAATGGCGGAGGACGGCGCAAAGGGCAGCAATTTCAGACGTCCGGGCCACGTTTTCCCGCTGCTTGCGCGTGAGGGCGGCGTGCTTGTAAGGCCGGGTCATACCGAGGCAACGGTAGACCTTGCAAGGCTTGCGGGCTTTAAGCCTATAGGCGTTTGCTGCGAGATAATGTCAAAGGACGGAAATATGGCGCGTCTGCCCGAGCTTATGGATTTTGCGGCGGAGCATGGGCTTAAAATAATCAGCATAGAATCCCTTGTGGAGTATATCAAAACAACGTCCTATCCCGCCGAGCTTGCAAGTGAGGCCGATCTGCCCACGGAATACGGCTGCTTTAAAATAAAGGGCTATATAGACAAGCTGACGGGCAAGGAGCATATTGCCCTTACAATGGGCGAGTTTAACGGCGAAACGCCCGTGCTTGTGCGTGTTCACAGCGAGTGTATGACGGGTGATGTTTTCGGCTCTAAAAAATGCGACTGCGGGGCACAGCTTAAGACCGCCCTTAAAAAAATAGCCGAGGAGGGCTGCGGCGCACTTTTGTATATGCGACAGGAGGGCCGCGGGATAGGCATAATCAACAAAATAAAGGCCTACGGCTTGCAGCAAAAGGGTATGGACACGGTGCAGGCCAATCTTGCGCTGGGCTTTCCCGAGGATATGCGCGATTATTATGCAGCGGCGGCTATCCTTAAGGATCTTGGTATAAAAAAGCTGCGTCTTATGACCAATAACCCCGACAAAATAAATTCGCTGTCGGATATGGGCATAGAGGTGGCCGAAAGGGTGCCTATAGAGGTAAAGCACAGCTGCGAGGCCGACTTTTATATGAAGATAAAAAAAGAAAAAATGGGACATATATTAAAAAATATTATATAAAAAGGAGAAATCAAAATGAAAACATACGAAGGAAAGCTTATCGGCAAGGGAATGAAATTTGGTATTGTGGCGGCACGTTTTAACGAATTTATCACGGGCAAACTGCTTGAGGGCGCTATGGATGCGCTTGTGCGCCACGGTGTGGAAAGTGAAGATGTAAGCGTTGCCTGGGTACCGGGTTCGTTTGAGATACCGCTTATTGCACAGAAAATGGCGGCAAGCGGCAAATATGACGCCGTTATTGCGCTTGGTGCGGTAATAAAGGGCTCTACCGACCATTACGATTTTGTTTGCGCCGAGGTGTCAAAGGGTGTTGCACAGGCCTCGCTTGCAAGCGGCGTACCCGTAATGTTCGGCGTGCTTACCACCGACAATATCGAGCAGGCTATCGAGCGCGCAGGCACAAAGGCAGGCAACAAGGGCTATGATGTTGCTGTCGGTGCAATAGAAATGGTCGACCTTATAAGAAATATTTAATAAGAAATATTTAATAATAAATAACCATTTTTTAAGCCCTTTCTAATTACTTTTTAATCTGCGGGCGGTATTATATATTTGAAATCAAGGAAACGCTGCGGTACACAGTACCGTTCCTTCTCTCGGCGTTTTCTTGATTATCACCCCAAGAAATATTATTAAAAAGTAAAGGAGACGGTAGTTATGAAAAAAATGTTACTTGCAGCTGTTGTAACGGCTATGCTTACCTCCGCAATGGGCGGTGTGTCGGTTTTTGCCGCTGATTCGGCCGAGAGCGGTACAAGCGTACAGACAGAGGTCAAAAAGCCTAAACGCGAGAAAAAGGAACTCACCGAAGAGGAAAAGGCAGAGCGCAAGGCAAAGTTTGATGCCCTGACAGACGAGGAAAAGGCGGCTTTGGCGGAAAAAGGCCATAAAAAGGGCGGCAAAAAGCAGCTTACCGAAGAGGAAAAGGCAGAGCGCAAGGCTAAGTGGGATGCCCTGACAGATGAGGAAAAGGCAGCAAAGCTTGCCGAAAAGGAGCAGAAAAAGGCCGAAAAAAAGCAGCTCACAGACGAGGAAAAGGCGGCAGTAAAGGCTAAAAAGGCTGAAAAGCCCGCAAAAAAGCCCGCTAAAAATGCGGAAACAACACAAACAGCATAAGACAATGTAAAATAAACAATAAAGACCGCCGAGGATACGGCGGTCTTTATTGTTGTGAGAAGGAGTAAAAAGTTTAAAATGAAAAAATCATTTAACTTTCTTTTGTGATTTAATTTTAAATGTTGACATAGGGTAAGAGTCAATAGTTTTTTTTTAAAAAATGAAAAAATAATTAAATTTGTGAAAGTTATACAAATAAATTTGCATTATTTTGTGTATTTGATATTTGCGTATTTGCCTAACTGCGTTTATGCATACGTTTTGTTTGTTATATTCCATTTACGGTGTAAAAAATTTCTTTTATTTGCACTATAAAAAATGCACCGCGGGAAATAGCTTGCGCGGCAAGCGGGCTCAAAAAATTGGGCTAAAACTCAAAAAAATGCAAAAAAATGGGAAAAGTCAAAAATAAAAGTAATTGACATTTAAGCAAAAATTTAGTATAATAAACTATGTCCTGTGCTAGCCGGGGAGATAGCGGTGCCCTGTACCTGCAACCCGCTTCAGCAGGGGTGATGTTTATTCGGAGGCTTTTGCTTGTGCGGTCTGCCTGTGGTAAGTGATGTTGATAGCCGAGTCTTGCGCAATAGAACTTTGTGAACCGTGTCAGGTCCGAAAGGAAGCAGCACTAAGCAGACCCTTCTATGTGCCGTAAGGTCGCTTGGAAGGAGTTTACTGCCGTAGTAACGCGTGTAAGCAACTGTCGAAGGTAAATGCACAGGATTTTTATATATGGAAAAACAGGCTCTTACGGGAGCCTTTTTAAGCATTAGGGGACAAATTATGGCATATCGTGCGCTTTACAGAAGGCTGCGCCCGCAAAGCTTTGATGATGTTGTGGGACAGCAGCATATAATAAAGACCCTTAAAAATCAAATAGAAACGGGTCGTATCAGTCATGCCTATCTGTTTTGCGGTACGCGCGGCACGGGCAAAACATCCACCGCAAAAATATTTGCGCGTGCGATAAACTGCGAGGGCAGCGGCGAAAAGCCCTGCAACGAGTGTGAGGTATGCAAAAGCATATTAAGCGAGCAAAACGTAAACGTGGTGGAGCTGGATGCGGCAAGCCACAACGGTATTGACGATATCCGCGAGATAACCGAGGAGGTAAAATATCCTCCCACGACGGGACGTTACAGGGTGTATATAATAGACGAGGTACATCAGCTGTCAAAGCCCGCATTTAATGCGCTTTTAAAAACGCTGGAGGAGCCGCCCGCTCATGTGGTGTTCATACTTGCCACCACCGACCCGCAGCAGCTTTTGCCTACGGTAATTTCGCGCTGTCAGCGTTTTGATTTTCACCGTATCGGTGTAAAGGAAATGACCGCTGTGCTTGCGGAGTATATGCAAAGCGAGGGTGTGGATATCGAGGAAGAGGCGCTTGCCTATATATCCGAGGTGTCGGACGGCGCTATGCGTGATGCCCTCAGTCTTTTGGATATGTGCATGAGCTTTTTCTACGGCGAGAAAATAACCGCCGAAAAGGTGCGCGATATAACGGGCGCTGTGGACAAGGGCGTTTTCTTTGACCTGACGGATGCCATAGCCGAGGGCAATGCGGCGGCGGCACTTGATATAGTGGAAAACACCGTTTTGGGCGGCAGAGATATACACCAATTTATTGACGAATATGTAAACCATATAAGAAATTTACTGGTTTCAAGGACGGTAACGGAAAGCTGCGCCGCGCTTGACTATTCCGACAGCTATATTGAAAGACTGCGGGGTCAGTCGCAAAAGCTTACCTACGATTACCTTATCGGCCTTATCGGACAGTTCTCACAGCTTCAAAGCTCGGTCAAAAAAAGCTTAAGCCCGCGTATCCAGCTGGAGGTCGCCTGCATAAGGGCGTGCGCGCCGCTTACCCAAAACGATGCGGCATCGCTTGAAAAGCGTATAAAAATAGTTGAAGATAAAATAGACAAGGGGATAACCGTAACGTCATCAGCGCTGCCGCAGGCACCGCAGGAAGAAAAAAAAACGGCGGTCATAAAAAAGGCGGTCCCCGATGATATAAAAACAATTATAGGCTGCTGGCGGGATTTTGTGGCAACGGTAGATGACCCCGCGCTGCGGATAACGCTTAAAAACGAGGTACAGCCTGCCTATCTTGAAGAGGATATACTTACGATCGTTTGCGATTATCCCTCGCATTTTGACGTGCTGCAAGCCAAAAAGGATACCCTGCGTGATGCGCTGAAGGAGTTTTCACAAATAGATTTTAATGTGCGCCCTATGATGCGCAAGCAGTACGATAAGCGCCATACCGAGCTTTACGGCGGTGTGGATGCGGAGCTGAAGGCAAGTGCCGAGGAAAGCCTTAAAACGCAATTCGGCGATTTTATAGATATACAAGAAAATTAAATATTTCGTAAAAGGAATAAATCCAAAATGCAAGTATGGATTTTGGAAAATATGCGCCGCAAGGCGTCGGATTTTTTTAAAGGAGGAAATTAAAATGGCAAAAGGAAGAGGAATGGGCGGTTTTGGCGCTATGGGCGGTATGAATATGAACAACCTTATGAAACAGGCCCAGAGGATGCAAAAGCAAATGGAGGAGGCTCAGCAGGAGCTTGAATTAAAGGAATTTGAGGTAACAAGCGGCGGCGGTGCCGTAAAGGTAGTTATCACGGGTAAAAAGGTGATAAAGTCTATCGACATCAAGCCCGAGGTGGTAGACCCCGACGATGTGGAGATGCTTCAGGACCTTATTTTAACGGCCGTAAACGAGGCTATACGTCAGGCCGATGATGCCGTAACAAGCACAATGGGCAATATTACGGGCACAGGCATACCGGGTGGTTTATTCTAAAATATTATGAACTACTACGGCGAATATGTGACAAGACTTATCGAGCAGTTTGGCAAGCTGCCCGGCATTGGCGGCCGCTCGGCGCAGCGGCTTGCTTTTTATGTGCTTAATATGCCAAAGGAAAATGCGCTTGCGCTTGCGCAAAGCATTACGGATGCAAGGGAGAGGGTAAAGTATTGCTCGCATTGCTGCAACCTTACCGACACCGACCCCTGTCCTATCTGCTCAAGCTCAAAGCGCAATAAAAATCAAATTATGGTGGTGGAAAGCCCCCGCGATATGGCGGCTTATGAAAAAACCAACGATTTCCGCGGTGTTTACCATGTTCTGCACGGCCTTATCAGCCCTATGGACGGCATAGCGCCCGAGGATATACGCATACGCGAGCTGCTTGACAGGATAAACGGCGATACCGAGGAGGTAATTCTGGCTACATCCTCCACTATAGAGGGCGATACCACGGCTATGTATATTGCAAGGCTTATCGGGCTGCGCGCCGAAAATGTAAGGGTAAGCCGCATTGCAAAGGGCGTGCCCGTGGGCGGCGAGCTGGAGTATGTGGATCAGGTAACGCTTGCACAGGCGTTTAAAAGCCGTTTGGATATGAATATAGGAAAGGACAGCGACAATGAGGATAATTAAACCCTACTATGTTATAGAGGACGAAATAGATGCAAAACGTATTATGCTGGGCATAGAGCGCGCGGGCAGGACCTGCTACAAAAGCGAGGGACGTATCGGCGACGGCACGGCGGAAAAGTTTATTGCGGCCATTATAAAGCGCGGGCATGAGAGCGTGCTGGAGCACGAAAAGGTGACTGTGCGCTTTATCTGCGACAGGGGCGTTACGCACGAGCTGGTGCGCCACCGTATAGCAAGCTATTCGCAGGAAAGCACACGCTACTGCAACTATGCGCAGGATAAGTTCGGCAGCGAGCTGACCTTTATAAAGCCCTGTTTTTGGGCGGATGACAGCGAAAATATGCGCCTGTGGGAGGAAACCATGCAGGGCATAGAAAATACATATAATAAAATGATAGCCGCAGGCGCAAAGCCCGAGGAGGCCAGGAGCATACTGCCCAACAGCCTTAAGACCGAGATAGTGGTAACTATGAATATGCGCGAATGGCGCCATTATTTTAAGCTGCGTACCTCGCCTGCCGCACATCCCCAGATAAGGGAGATAAGCACAGCACTTTTAAAGGAATTTAAGGAAAAACTGCCCGTGCTGTTTAACGATATAGATGTTTAAAAAGTCAAATTAAAAAAAGCTTGTATTATTTGCAATAATATGTTAGAATAAAGTATATTATGAAAATCAGGAGGATATAACTATGACACATATCAAAACTTTAAACACAAAGCTTCTTCAGAATACTGCTGCAAAGGGCGGCTGCGGCGAATGTCAGACATCCTGCCAGTCAGCATGCAAGACAAGCTGCACAGTTGCAAACCAGGCTTGCGAAAACAAATAATAAACTGCCAAAGGCTGACCCAAACGTCAGCCTTTAAATTTGATTTTTTTTTGAGAGGAACTTTTAAATGATACATAAATACAGTTTTAACGGGATGTTTATCGTGCTGGACGTAAACAGCGGCGCGGTGCATATCGTTGACGAGCTTGTATATGACATACTTGACTATTACAGAGAGCTTGACACGGACGGGATAATTAAAAAGCTGTCCGACAAATACAGCGAGGACGAGATAAAAAACGGCATAAAGGAGCTTGACGAGCTTGTGGAGCAGCGTATGCTTTTTGTGCCCGACACCTATTCGGCGGTGGTACCGTTTGTACAAAAACGCGAGCCCGTTGTAAAGGCGCTTTGCCTGCATATTGCGCACGACTGCAACCTTAAATGCAAATACTGCTTTGCAGAGGAGGGCGAGTACCACGGCAAGCGCGAGCTTATGAGCGCAGAGGTAGGCAAAAAAGCGATAGATATGCTTATAAAGGCCTCGGGAAAGCGCAAAAACCTTGAAATTGACTTTTTCGGCGGCGAGCCCTTAATGAATTTCGGCGTTGTAAAGGAAATTGTGGAGTATGCACGTTCCATTGAGGAAGAAAACGGCAAAAATTTCCGCTTTACAATAACCACAAACGGCATTTTGCTTGACGACGAAAAGCTTGATTATATAAACAAAAATATGCACAACCTGGTTTTAAGCCTTGACGGCAGAAAAGAGGTAAATGACCGTATGCGCCCCCGTGCGGGCGGTCAGGGCAGCTATGACAATATAGTGCCGAAATTTCAAAAGGCAGCGGAGAGCCGCAATCAGACCGATTACTATGTGCGCGGCACCTTTACCCGCCACAATCTTGATTTTTCCGAGGATGTTATGCACCTTGCCGACCTCGGCTTCAAGCAGATCTCGGTTGAGCCCGTTGTGGCCGATCTTTCCGAGGATTATGCTATTCGGGAAAGTGACCTGCCCGCTATTTTTAAGGAGTACGAAAGCCTTACAAACAAAATAAAGCAGCGCCGCGAAAACGGTCAATGGTTTAATTTTTTCCATTTTATGATAGACCTTACGGGCGGTCCCTGTGTTATTAAAAGACTTGTGGGCTGCGGCAGCGGCACGGAGTATCTTGCGGTAGCACCAAACGGCGACCTTTACCCCTGCCATCAATTTGTAGGCAGACCCGAGTTTAAAATGGGTACCGTGGATACGGGCGTTGTAAATACGGATATCCGCTGTAAATTTGAAAACTGCAATGTATACAACAAGCCCGCCTGCAAGGAGTGCTGGGCAAGATTTTACTGCAGCGGCGGCTGTGTCGCAAACTCGTACAACACCCACGGCGATTTGATAAGCCCCTATGAGATAGGCTGCGAAATGCAGAAAAAACGTATAGAATGTGCCATTTATTTAAAGGCGTGTGAGGAATAAAAAAAATACCGCCGTGTCGTACGTGCTATGCTAATATAGAAGTTTTATGCCATAGTATTTCTGATTTACAGTCAGAAGTACTATGGCGTTTATATTAACTATGAAGCAATGTTATGCTATAATTGTTACGAACATAAATCGGGATTTGAAGGAGTATCACTATGTGGTTTTTATTAGCGCTTGGTTCGGC
>CAMVJD010000071.1 GCA_947167715.1 uncultured Eubacteriaceae bacterium | reverse complement strand
TTTGCAAAAAAAATTTGGTGTAGCCTATCGACCACACCAAATATTATAGAACCTATATTTAACAATTTACGAACGCTGCTTTAACGGCAGCGTTCTTTTTTTTTGCGCAAATCACTGTGAGGTAAAATTGCGAATAATTTTTTTTAAAAAAATGCTTGACCTTAACATATTGTTATAGCTTAAGATACTGCCAAGAAGAGACGTAACGTACAAAAAGACAGTATATCACCCCAATATAAGGTCTTTTTGACATACGTTTCCGATCAATATTTTTATTAAAGGAGGAATTTAAAAATGGCACACGGCAAAAACATTGGCTTAAAAAATGTTACCGCTATGATGCTTGCGTTCTCTATGGTGCTTTCGGCATCTCCGCTGTCCGTATTTGCGGACACCGTTGAGCAGGGCTTATGGAAGATAAACAACACCGGCTCAAGCGGTACGGCTGTCTACGGCGACCTGGGCTTTACCTACTACAGCCCCACAACGGAGCTTACCTACGGCGCAAGCGGCGGCAAGGACTATGTACGCTCGACAAACACAAACGGTTCGGCATCAAACGGCATAGTTGTGACAAACAACAAATCCTACTGCGATTTTGAGGCACCAAACGACGGTACGCTTACCGTTTATGTCGGCAATGCATCCAGCAAGACGGGCTCGGTCAGCAAAAAAAGTCCCGACGGCACGGATACCGCTATAGGCGACTTTGTCCCCGGCGGCAAGGACAATATCGAAAAGGACGGTTTTAAGGTAACACAGGGCAGTACCTGGGCTACCCTCGATATCGAGACCGAAAAGGATTTTACCTACTATGTAACGGTAAGCGGCTCTAAAATGTTCTGCTACGGTGCGGAATTTGCGCCTTATACAAATTTAAGCGGCTCGATAAACGACAGCTTTGGGCTTTCCGAGTACAATATCAAGTTTGTAAACAAGGAAAGTAAAAAGGAAACTATGGCAAATGTTTCGGGTAAGGCCTATACCGCGGCATTAAAGCCCGGCGATTACTCGGTGGCACTTATCGGCAAGGAGGGCGCCGACTACGCATTTTCAAGCGATTCAAGGCTTGTTACGGTAAATGCAAGCGACAGCCTGACACCCTTAAGCCAGACACACGACCTTACACTTGAAAAAAGCATTTCCTATACCGTATCGGGTACTATAAGCGGTATGGAAAGCGCACCCTCTGATATGGAGCTTGTTTTCGTACCCGACGACCTTGCCTCTCACGAGGAGGTAACAGCAAGCCTTGACGGACTTAAATATTCCGCACAGCTTACCGCTAACGAAAACTATACCTTAAAGGTAAACGGCGCAAAGGACTACGAATTATCCGAAAGCGTTGTTGTAACAAACGATTCACAGACGGCTGTTGCAAAGGACATCACATTCAAGCCGGTCGGCAGATATGATGTAACGGGCGGTTTCCTTGTACTTGGCGACAAGCGCGGCGAATACAAGGCAGCGAGCGTAATTCCCACAGCTGTTAAGTTTACAAACGTAGATGACGGCTATGAATATGCGGGCGAGATAAAGGACGGCAAATACTCCGCTGCTTTAAGAAACGGCGCATATCAGGCAAGCGTAACGGCAGACGGCTATTCTACGACTACTCACGTTGTTGTGGATAACGATGTTGTTTCGAGAGACCTTTTATTAAAGGACGTATCCCAAAAGACAATTGCCTACACAGACACGGTTTATGTAGGCGAGGATAAGGAATATAAGACCGTTCAGGCGGCTGTTGATGCAATAACCTCTATGGAAAGAACGGCAGACCAGAGAGTTACCGTTAAAATAGCTCCCGGCACCTACCGCGAGCAGATAGTGATAAACACACCCAATATCACCTTTGAAAGTGACGGCGGAGACAAGTCAAACACAAAGCTTACCTGGTACTACGGTATCGGCAATAAGTATTACAGCTGTGTAGACAATATTTACGATCCCTATGCAGATTATGATAAATTTGAAAAGGGCAATATGAATAAGTATTGGGGCGCAACCGTAATAACACTTGCAAAGGCCGAGGGCTTCCGTGCAGAGGGCATTACCTTTGAAAACTCCTTTAACAAGTACATAACAGACGAGGAGCTTGAGGACGGCGTTGAGCCCAACGGCGTGTCGGGTACAGCACAGTTCCAGAGAAAAGAAAATACAAATGCAGACAGCAGGGCTGCAACCGAAAGAGCGGGCGCGCTTACAAACTACGCAGACAAGACGGAATTTAAGGACTGCTCGTTCCTTAGCAGTCAGGACACACTTTATACCTGTAATGTAGCTTATGATGCATATTACAAAAACTGCTTTATCGAGGGTCAGACAGACTTTATCTACGGCAACGGCGATGTTATCTTCGACGGCTGCGAGATAAGCTTCTGCGGCTATGACGGCACGGCGGCTGCGGGCTATCTTACCGCAAACTCCTGCTCACAGCAGTATATGGCAGCGGACGGCTATATTTTCAGAAACTGCTATATATCCTATAATAAGGACAGAGACACCACAGCAGGCTATTTTGGCAGAATGTGGGGCGACAGCGCAAAGGTAGCGTTTATCAATACCAAGCTGGAGCAGTCGGATATGATAGTCGGCGAGGGCTGGACAGCAATGAGCGGCAACGACCCGACATCATCAAAAATAACTTTAACAGAATACAACACCACCTACAACGGCGAAAAGGCTGATACCTCAAAGCGCGCCGCAGGTGTTAAGGACACTATCGACGAAAGCAAGTATACGGTAGAAAGCGTATTTATCAATAACGGCTGGACACCCGCATACTACACACCCGAGAGCAGCAAGGCTCCCGAATTTAAGGACAAGCCCGCTCTTACATCAAACGGCGACTTAAATACGCCTAACCCCGGGGAGACCGTAACGGTATCTTATACACTCGGCGAAGAGTGGGCCCCCAATGATGCATCCCAAATTGATTGGTATGCGGTTGATGAAGAGTTTGACAATACAAGTCTTGAAACGATTTTAAAGAGTGCTACACTCTTGAAGACCACATCTGCCGTTGCGACAAACAAGTTCCAGCTTCCTATGGAATGTGCGGGCAAGTTTATTATGGCAGTTGTAACACCTATGACACTTAACGGCCTTGCAGGCAAGGCGGCTTATGTCATAAGAACAGAAAAGACAGTTTCAAACAACTGGTCGGACCCCGACAACCAGGGCAGTATCGCTCCCGGCTCGGGCATAAATGTTTACCTTGCAGGTGACTCCACGGTTAAGGATTACTCCGCAGTAGGTATCTACAACGGCGGCAAGATCCTTTCCGCAGGCTCCTGGGGCGAATTTTTACAAAGCTTCTTTGACGAAAAGTATGTTACCGTAAACAATTACGCACAGGGCGGCAGAAGCGTGCGTTCGTTCCTTAACGAGGGCAAGCTTGACAGTATACTTAAAAATATCAAGGCAGGCGACTATCTTTTAGTACAGTTTGGTCATAACGACTGTGCAAACGGCGCAAGCTACTATCAGGAAAGATTTGTACCGCTTTACACAAAGGATGCTCCTGCACAGAGCAAGAGTGCAGGCTTCCCCACAGTTAAGCCCGAGGAGTCCATGAAGCAGGCTACTCCCTCGGCACTTGTAAGCCAGTTTGGCAATACCTATTATTCCTGGGATTGCGGCGCAACATACAAGGGCTATATTCAGTACTATATTGACAAGGCACTTGAAAAGGGCGCTATCCCCGTGGTTGTATCCCCCGTTGCAAGACTTTACTACGACGGCGGCAAAATAAAGGCTCATCATGATGCAAATATGACCGATTACGAGCCTACAATGGACTACCTTACGGAAAACGATGCTTATGTAACGGCTTGTAAGGAAGTTTATGAAGAAAACAAGGATAAGGGCGTTTTATATATCGACGCCTTCAATATCACAAAGAAAATGTATGAGGATGCTTATGCAGCCTGCGGTAGTGACGCAAACGGTGTTGCAGTTATGGACCGCGGTGATAAGACACACTCAAACAAGACAGGCGGCGTTATTCAGGCAGGCCTTATAGCTAAATTTATTCAGGACAGCGAAATAAGTCTTTCACCCTACGTTGTACAGCCCGTAAAGGTTTACGGCGAGGAAACTGACGGCTCCTACATCTTTACGGTAGACAAGGAAGGCAAATTTACCGCCAAGGACAAGGACCTTAAGGAAAGCGCTTACTGGACAAAGACAGGTCAGAATTTATTTGACTCTATCGGCGGCAAGGAGATCGTTCCCGAAAAGGAAGTTGTACTTAACTTTGCAACCGATGATGCTGTAGCTATGTACGAATCGGAGGCTACATTTACAGACGGTGTTCTCTCGGGCGTTTACACAAGCGCATCGGGTCAGGAGATCGAGGCAAGCGTATTCCAAAACGCTATTCAGTACTACGACCACACAGCAAAATACGGCACAAAGATGAATGTAGGCAGACCCTTATTCAGCTTTAATGCAGATCAGGCGGCTGTTTACACAATCACAACAAAGGCAGGCGGCGGCAGCGGCACAGTTGCTCTTTACAGCGACAAGGAGTGTACAAAGGCAGTTGCAAGCGCAGCTGCGGGCGAAAATATCGTTTACAAAAAGACCTCGGACGAGGCACAGACACTTTACTTTGCGGCAAGCGAGGCAAACAACCTTTACTTCGCGGAGGCAACGATCGCCTATGAGATACCCAAGGTATTAAGCCTTGACTTTAAGGACGAGACCGTTATGAAGCTTTACGAAAGCGACGACACCTATACAGACGGCGTTTTCAGCGGCGAATACACAAATTCAAACGGACAGAGCTTTGATGTTTCCATTATTAAAAGCGGTATCGCATACTACGACCACCGCGCACAGTACGGCACAAAGGCAACGCCAAAGCAGCCGATATTCGCTATAAAGCTTAACGACAAGGCAATGTACACCTTTGATGTAACGGCAAGCACAGGCAGCGGCACAATAGACCTTTACAAGGATGCGGACTGCACCGAAAGCGCAGTAAGCAACAGCGCACCCGGCAGCATAATTTATAAAAAGACTTCCTCCGCACCCGAAACACTTTACTTTGCGGCATCCGCTTCAAACAACCTTTATGTTTCGGAAGTGACCGTTAAGCAGGACGAGCTTGGCGAGGAAACAAAGCTTGTATTTAAAGGCGATGTTTCGGGTATCGAGTCGGATGACACAAATGTAATGCTCACCTTAAAGGGCGAGACCGAAAAAATAGATATTTCCGCAGAGGAATATAAAAACAACGGCACAGAGCTTATAATAGGCGAAAATTACGATATAACCGCAAAGGGTGACAAGGGCGTTTACACGGGCACCTCCATAGTGACCGATGACAGCGGAAAGGCAGATATAATTCTTTCAAGAATAGTATTTGACTTCCCCTTTGACTTTATGGACTACTATGACGACTATAAAATCTACCTTGATGCCATGGGCTACGGCAACGGCGATGTTACAGACCCCTACAGCGGCGTTACGGCGCACCGTTCGGGTATTGTACAGACAGATGCTTACAAGCAGTACGGCGTTAAGACAAACTCCAACGATATTATTTCCTTTACCGCACAAAAAAGCGGCGAGGTAACAGTAAGCGTAAATGTTTCCGTAAGCGGCAGCGACAAGCTTATACTTAAAGTAAACGGCACCGAATACGGTGAAGCAGCAGCCGCAGTTCAGGGCGAGAGCGTTAATGTAAGCGCAAAGGTACAAAAGGGCGATGTTGTTACTCTTAACACTCCTACCCGCTCAAACCTTTGGTTTAAAAACATTTCCGTAAGCTATACCGAAAACCATGAGCAGTCAACGGAAGCAACCACAGAGACAACCACAGAGGCAACTACACAGGCGCCTACGGAAGCAACCACACAGGCACCTGCACCCGCACTTGAGCCAATGGCTGATCTTAACGCAGACGGCAGCGGTATTGTAGTAGCAGCGGCTGTTGACAGCCTTAACTACAAAGAGGTAGGCTTTATATTTGAATTTAACGGCAAACAGGTAACAAGAAGCACAGATACCGTATATTACTCGTCAGCAGAAAGCAGCTTTACAGCTGAACAGCTTGGCGGCAAATATATGTACTCGTTTGAGATATCCGATATCCCCGCCGAGTTTAGCGGCGCGGCAATAAAGGTAACGGCATATGCTGTGACCTTAAACGGCGACTTTATAAAGGGCAAAACGCAGGAATACAGCGTTGATGCACTTAAGGCACTTAAGCCCGCCGAGCAAATCGGCACGGACAATGCCGCAGCAGACGAAGCACCGACTTTGGAGCAGGCAGACGAGACAAAAGAGAGCATCGAAGAATTTACAGCAAAAACCGCCGAAGACGAAGCATTTGCTTTTGCGGCAGATGAAGTAATAAGCGGCTGTGCAATGGTTTTGGATATATCATACGATATAAAGGAGGCATCATAATGGATAAAAAAACTTATGCAGCACCAACAATAAGTATAATAACAATAAACAGCAATGATGTCATTACCGCAAGCGGCCTTATATTTGGCGGCGAAAGCGGCAAATCAAAGTCCGAAAGCTTTTCCGCGCTTTTCGGAAACTAAAATTCACCTCTAAATGATTTTTCATTTACAATTAACTCCTTCTCTTGAAAGCACCGGCGGGTAAAACCGTCGGTGTTTTCTTTTGGTGTCAAAATAATATAAAGGCCGCATTAATAATTTGACATAACCGTAAATTTATGATATCATATATTTAGGTTTTAACAAAACTGATCGGAGGATAAAAATGAAAATTCAGGAATCTGCTGAAAATTACCTTGAAGCAATATTAATGCTCAGCGAAAAAAAAGGCTACGCAAGAAGCGTTGAAATAGCAAACGAGCTTTCCTTTACCAAGGCCAGCGTATCCGTTGCAATGAAAAGCTTTCGCAGCGAGGGATATATAGAGGTCAATGACGACGGCCATATTACGCTTACCGAAAAGGGATTGGCTATTGCCGAAAAAATATACGAGCGTCACAAGCTTTTTGCAAAGGCGCTTATGGCCCTGGGTGTGGATGAAAAGACCGCGCACGATGACAGCTGCCGTCTTGAACACGGCATTAGTGAGGAAAGTTTTGAAAAGATAAAAGAGTATCTTGCAAAACAGGGTATAGTCTGATATGAACGAAAAGCTTGATTTAAACAGAATAATTTTTTATGCGCTTTATAATGCGGCAAATAAAAACGAAATACTCAAAAAAACAGCTCTTACCCTTTCACGAGGGGCCGAGCTGTTCTTTTTTATAATTTACGGCATAGGTGCGCTTATGATATTCGCTTCGGGCAAATACCTTATGCTTGCAAAATACCTTATTATCCCGTTTTTAACGCTTTGCTACAATACCTTTTTGCGCAAAATGCTTAAACGCCCGCGGCCGTTTGTAAAGGAAGAAAATGTTATAAGCTTAAGGGGACACAAAAAAAGCTATTCCTGCCCCAGCAATCACGCCGCAAGCGCAGCCGTTATAGCAATGGCGTGGTATTGTATTTATCCGCCCGCCGTTTTGGTGCTTATGATACCCGCGTTTTTTACGGGTCTTTCAAGAATGATGACGGGCGAGCACTATCCCTTTGATGTGGCGCTTGGCTGGACGATAGGTATAATTGCGGGCATATTGGGCTTTGTTATATAGAAAGGGCTTAAAATGAAAACACTTATAATAAACGGCTCCCCGCGTTTGGACGGGCATTGTGCGGCCGTTTTGGACTATATTAAAAAAAATATCGACTGTGATGTGATAAACTGCTGCTTTGAAAATATTGCCCACTGTACGGGCTGTGACGGCTGTACGGACGGCTGCTGCGTTATAGACGATAAAATGCGGCAATTCTACAAGCAAATAGAGGCGGCGGACAATATAATTTTTATTTCTCCGCTGTATTTTTCAATGCTGACAGGTGCGCTGCTGACCTTTGCCTCGCGCTTTCAGTATTTTTACCACAACCCCGTAAGGGGCAAAAAACGCGGTGCCGTTATTTTGATTGGCGGCGGCAGTACCAAGGATACCTCAAAGGCCTTTTCCACCGCAAAAATAATTATGCGCTATACGGCCATACAGGACCCGTATGAGGCCGCCTTTGTCGGCACGGATATAAGCGCCCCGCTTGACGATAGGGACTTTAAAAACGATATAGATTCCATAATAAAAATCGGGAGGATCATTTGATCCTCCCGTTAATTTTTTCAGATTTTGGGGCATTTTGCGATGCTTTCCGCAAGCTCCTCGTCGGTGGGGATATAGTTTTCCATTTCACCGTCGTTATATTTCTGGTAAGCTACCATATCAAAGTAGCCCGTACCGGTAAGGCCGAATACGATATTCTTTGCCTCGCCGCTTTCCTTGCACTTAAGTGCCTCGTCGATAGCGACCTTGATAGCGTGGCTGCTCTCGGGTGCGGGCAAGATACCCTCTGTTCTTGCGAACTGCTCCGCTGCCTTGAATACATCGGTCTGGGTAACGCTGGTTGCGCGGATGATCTTGTCGTCATAAAGCTGTGAAACGATGCTGCTCATACCGTGGTATCTTAAGCCGCCTGCGTGGTTGGGTGCGGGGATATAGCTGCTTCCGAGCGTATACATTTTTGCAAGGGGGCAAACCCTACCCGTGTCGCAGAAGTCGTATAAATATTTGCCGCGTGTAAGGCTGGGGCAGGATGCGGGTTCTACCGCAAGGATATCATAATTTGCTTCGCCGCGTAAAATCTCGCCCGCAAACGGTGAGATAAGACCGCCAAGGTTTGAACCGCCGCCTGCACAGCCGATTATCATATCCGCCTTGATGCCGTATTTATCAAGTGCGGCCTTTGTTTCAAGACCGATTATAGACTGATGAAGAAGTACCTGGCTTAAAACCGAGCCGAGAACGTAACGATAGCCCTCCTTGCTTACCGCTGCCTCAACAGCCTCGGAGATGGCACAGCCAAGGCTGCCCGTTGTGCCGGGGAATTCCTCGTTTATTTTTCTGCCCACACTTGTCTTCATGGACGGCGAGGGAGTTACGCTTGCACCGTAGGTACGCATAACCTCGCGTCTGAAAGGCTTTTGCTCGTAGGACACCTTAACCATATAAACCTCGCAGTCAAGGCCAAAATATGCACACGCCATTGAAAGCGCCGTGCCCCACTGGCCTGCGCCCGTTTCGGTGGTAACGCCCTTAAGACCCTGCTTTTTAGCATAGTAAGCCTGAGCGATAGCCGAATTTAATTTATGGCTGCCCGAGGTATTGTTGCCCTCAAACTTGTAGTAGATGTGCGCGGGTGTGCCGAGCGCTTTTTCAAGGCAGTATGCGCGTACAAGCGGCGAGGGACGGTACATTTTATAAAAGCTTCTTATCTCCTCGGGGATATCGATATAAGCATCGGTATTGTTAAGCTCCTGCGCAACAAGCTCCTTACAGAATACGCCCTCAAGCTCCTCTGCGGTCATGGGCTGACCCGTGCCGGGGTTTAAAAGCGGTGCGGGCTTGTTTTTCATATCCGCCCTGACATTGTACCATTGCTTTGGCATTTCGTTTTCTTCAAGATAAATTTTGTAGGGTATTTCTTTTGACATTTTCAGCTCTCCTTTTTACTTTGTTGTATATGTTTTTTTCAGCCATTTGCCTTCCTGTGTCAAATCGTCGTCCGTCCAGCCCGATGTTTTGTTAACGCCGCTTCTTATAAGCGCGCAGGCCTCGTCCTTGTTTGACAGATTCCAGCAAACATAGCTTATGCCATTTTGTCTTAAATAGTTTATCCAGTTTGTGCCCTCGTTTTCGTCGATACCGCCGCTGCCGCTGGCCTCGCTTATGCCAAACTCCGTAACAAATACGGGAAGTCCCGCATTTATTGCCGTTGCAAGCTTATTGCGAAGATCCTGACGATGTGTTGCGGAATAGAAATGCAAAGCATACATTATATTTTTCTGACCTGTGATGGGGCTTTTTGAAACTATATCAACATCCTGCGACCAGGTAGGTGTGCCGACAATGATTATAGCATCGTCGTCCTGCTGCCTTATAAGGCTTATCATTTCGTTTGCATAGGGCTTGATGTCGTTTTCCCATGTCACGCCGCCGTTAGGCTCGTTGCATATCTCATAGATAACATTGTCATAGTCCTTAAATTTGCCTGTCATTTCGGTAAAGAATGCCTTTGCGTTTTCCTTATCGGTATTGGGGTTGCCGTTTGCAAGGATATGCCAGTCGATTATCACATACATGCCCAATTCCTTTGCATAGCCCACACCGTCTATCACCTTTTGATGCATAGCGGTGGAATAGCCTTCGTTTGCACTTGAATACAGCGCAAGCCTTATGGTATTTACGCCCATGGTATCGCGTAGGGTTTTAAAGCCCTCTTTATCAACATACTGCGGGAACCACGCAATGCCGTGGGTGCTGACACCCTGTAAAATAACGGGCGTACCGTTTTTATCAACTATTTTTGTACCCGAAACGCTTAACTTGCCGTGCTGACCCACAGGCGTATTGGACGGATCCTCGGTGGATGGTATCACCGCATCCTTCGGGCTTTCCACGGGTTTGGGCTGTGCCAATCCCGCCTCGCCCGCGCTTGTATCTGCCTTTGCAGTTACTATATTGGCAGGCGCGCCGGTTTTAAGGTGAAAATTGATTTTTTTGGTTTCTCCGGGCTTTATTGACTTGTTCCATTCAACGGGAATAATAGTTACCCTCTTGCCCTCGTATTTAAAGGTATCGTTCCAGCTGTTAAGGCCCTTTACCTCCGTATCAAAATCTATTATACCCGTCCAGTCGGTTATTTCCGATGCGGAATCGTTTGTAAGGGTATATTCTATTTCCTGCACGGTAGCGCTGCCCTCCGACCACGGATTGCCCGAAACACGCGCCGTTACATATAACTTTTGGTCGGATGCCGTGGGCTGTGCCGCCGTTTCGGCCTGTGCCTGCACCTCCGTCCCGGACTGCGGCTCTGTTGCGGCCTCCGTCACGCCCGCATATCTGTATACATCCTCCTTAAGCGTGGCCTGTGTATCCTGTGTGCGGAAAACAGAAATTATAGCGGTCGCAAATATACCGCCCGCAATAAATATACCCAGCGCCCCAAGGGCGTATTTTACACCTTTATCCATTATTATCATTCTCCCCCTGATCTTCTTTTATTATCTCTATATTGTTTTCAAACGATATAACATCGTATTTAAAATATTTTTTAAATACGTTTTCACGCGCAAGCAGCGGCTTCGGAGGCTGTACCCTATCGCTTGGCGCCAGCTTTATCGCATCCTTAAGCGATAAAAAGTTTTCTGAACCGTTTTTTGTTATATCATGCGTTATATATATCAACATATCCTCGCAAAGCTTTGCCGCCATCAAAAACGCACCGTATTTATTAAGATGCGTATCCTCCTGGAGGGTGGCGGGGTTGTCTGCCGTCTTTACATAATCGTCCGGCCACTCGCCCGAAAGCACACCGCTTTTTATTGCGGTAAGATAATGTGCATCGCGCTTGCCCAGCGCCTCATACACATTGCGCATTTCGTTAAAGGTGTCCAGTATAAGCACCTCGCGCTCCTTGGCAAGCTGGCGTATGGCACGGATATATGCAAAGTTATCGCCGCCGTGCAGGCCGTTGCCGTCCTTTATGTGTATATCGTCGCGGTTGAATACAGCACGCGGAGGCGGAGTTATCAGCACGGGAATTGCCTTTGCGGCACGCGCCGCGCGTATATACTGAAGCAAAAACCACTTGTATGTACCCATAACGCCGTTTTCCGAATACGGATAGTAATAATCACCGTACTGACTTAATGTATTGTAGGCGCCCTCTATCATTGAGCGCTCCATATAGCGGCTTTTTTTGGTAAGCTCTATAAAAAATTCCGCAGGCATCAGGTCGGTGGGCACGGGCTCCCCTTTTACCACGGGGAAACGTCCCGTTTCGTCGGGATTTCCAAGCGGTGTAAGGCGGTTATGCAAAGTATCTTTTTTCTTTGTCGCATCGTCATTGTGGCAAAAATGTATAAAAAGATAATCGCCTTTTTTTATCTCGCGCTTTATCTGCTCCAGACGGCCCTCGTTTATAAAGGAACGGGAGCTTCTGCCGCCCTTTGAGTAATTTTTTATCATAACCTTATCCGGGTCAAAAAACCACGGCAAATACTGTCCCCAGCCGCCGATAAATTCCTCGGGCTTATACCCCTGCACAAGGGAATCACCCGCAAGATGAATAACTATTTTGTTTGTATTATCTTCCATTTCCTTCTCCTTGTTTTGCATAGATACAAACGTAAGCCTCGGGGGCGGATGCTTTGTCCCCTATCATTACTTATACAATTATATTATAAATGCAAATTGCAATTTTATCAAGGGATTTTGTGTATTTTTTTAAATTTCTTTGTATTGCGCGCTTAATATTATTGACAATTTCCACTATTATGACCTATAATACAAGTATATAAGGAGAAAATTATGAAAAACAGCATGAAAGACATTATAAAAAAAGGGGTACAATTTTTCTTTACCTCCGGCATGGGCTTTATACTTGATTTTTGCGTTTATACCCTGCTTATACGCCGCTTTGGCTTTGGTGTGATGGGTGCAAACTTTATAAGCTCGATCACGGGTGCGGCCTTTGTTTTTTTTGTGTCCACACACAAGATATTTTCAAGGGGTACGGGGAAACTGCCTTACGCCGCCAAATACGCGGTATACATATTGTATCAGCTTTGCCTGATAACCATTGCATCAAGGACGGGCGCATTGATAAACGAAGTTATATATAACAATATTGCTTTTATGGCATCGTACAGCAAATTTATGGCAAAGGTGTTTATAACGCCGTTTACTATGCTTTGTAATTTTATTGTATGCCGATATCTGGCAGAAAAACTATAAAAAGCCTGCTGTCGATAAAGTCGACAGCCTTGACGGAAAATTGACATTTTCCGTCAAATCAC
>CAMVJD010000070.1 GCA_947167715.1 uncultured Eubacteriaceae bacterium | reverse complement strand
CTTTCTGTACTTGATGAGTATAATCAGGGCAAAACTGAAGCTGAAGTTACAACGACCTATATCAAACCTGCTGAGAAGATCGTTATCCATATGGACTGATTTTTATTTTACGGAGGAAAATATGTACTACTTTGATACCCACGCACATTACGACGATGCGGCCTTTGATGCGGACAGAGAGCAGCTTATAAAGGATATGTACGATTTTGGCGTTAAAAAGATAATAAATGTGGGCGCGGATGTGGAATCTAGCCTTAAAAGCATAGAGCTGGCGAAAAAATATGACTTTTTTTACGCTGCGGTGGGTGTACACCCCTATGATGTGGGAGAAATGTGCGAAAATGATATTAAATTGTTACAAAAGTGTTTCAACTATTACAAAGTTGTTGCGGTGGGCGAAATAGGTCTTGATTATCACTATGAAAACACGGACAGGGACAAGCAAAAATATTGGTTTAAAAAACAGCTTGAATTAGCGGAAAATGTCGAAAAACCCGTTATTATCCATTCGCGCGACGCGGCGGAGGATACCTTTGAAATAATAGCCCAAAGCCGCATAAGAAGCGGGGTCATACACGCTTTTTCGGGCAGCGCCGAATTGGCGAGAGAATATGTAAAATTAGGCTTTCATATTGGGATAGGCGGTGTTATAACTTTTAAAAATGCGAAAAAATTAATTAAAGTTGCGAATGAAATGCCGATGAGTCGAATTTTGTTGGAAACAGATGCACCATATCTCACCCCGGAACCCTACAGAGGGGGACGAAATAACTCACAAAACCTACAATTTGTGGCTGCTAAAATTGGTGATATTAAACAAATTGACCCAAGTGAAGTAATAAAATCGTCAAGTGAAAATGCCGAAATGTTATTTTTACGATAAAAAGTTGTTGCATAAGTGTTACGAATGTGTTAATATATTACCTGTAGTTGTTGAAGTAAATGTTTCAATAATGTTACAGAAAATGTTACAAAATGTTACTCGACGCTATGGTACCAGAAAACTCTTACAAACCAAGAAAGTAAGTATAACTTAAAAGATACAAAAGATAATAAAAAACCAAATAATATTTTGTATCTTAAGGAGGACTAATTTTATGGCAAAGAAAACAAGAGGTATGGTGTTAGCCTTATCAACAATGTTAATGACGGCAGGTATGTCTGTTTCCGCTTCATCTGCAGATTCAATGAAGATCAGACTTACCACCGACGGACAGAGCACTTATTATCAGACTATAGACAAAACCGTAGGTGAGTTTTTCAAAACAAATAAACTTGCTTATGACGAAAACTACAAGATAAGCGCAGATCCGGATACTGTCCTTACAGACGGTATGCAGATAACTGTTGTGTCACCCAAGAAAATAACTGTTTCCGCAAAGGGCGGCAGCAAGAAGTTTACGGTTGAAACACAGTGCGAGACCATTGGTCAGCTTATGCTTGAGTTGAAGAAAAACACCGGTGTCGGCTACAAAACGGCGGAGGGCAGAAGCTCATCCGAAAAGCTTAAGGATGGCGACACAATAGAGCTTCGTGAAGTTAAGGAAGAGATCTACACCGAAACAGAGGAGGTTCCCTTCTCAAGAGTGGAGGAAAAGACAGAGGATCTTTACGAGGGCGAAACAAAGGTAGTACAGCAGGGTGTGAACGGCAAAAAGCTTATCACCATGAAAACTATTTTTTATGATGATGTTCAGGTAGATAACTACTGTATAGAAAGAAAGGTAGTTGCAGAGCCGATAAACGAAAAGGTACTTATAGGTACAAAGAAAAAGGACGGCTCGGGTACTCTTGATTTTGGCAAGGATCTTGGCAGCATCAAATATTCAAGAGCAGTTACAATGAACGCTACGGCATACTGCCCCTGTGCAGCATGCAATGGATCATGGGCAGGTCAGCCTTCTACAATGGGTCTTAGGGTACAGCACGGTATAGTTGCTGTAGACCCCAAATTTATCCCCTTGGGCACCAAGCTTTATGTTGAGGGCTACGGTTATGCTATCGCAGCCGATACGGGCGGCGCAATAAAGGGTAACAGGATAGACCTTTGCTACAATTCTCACAGTGAGGCGTTAAGTTCGGGCTGGGGCCACACAAATGTTAAGGTTTACATACTTGAATAAAAGCCAAACGGACAGATACACAATTTCTGTCCGTTTTTTTTATGCTATTTTTAATTATATAGGTTTTGTACAATATTTTATATAGGCAGAACACATTAAATATAACAATTTTATTTGCAAAAATGTCAATGTGTTAAAAAAAACGGCTTGTTTACGCGGTTTCTATGTGCAAGATTTAGATTATTGTAAAATATGCTGAAAAAAATTAAAAAAAGGGCTTCACAAATTATTATTTTTATGGTACAATATATACAAATAAAGGTTTTGGCTGTTAGTAAGGTAACCTGTTTATTATTTTTGACTGTTTTTGAGTGTTTTTTATAAGCTGTTTCAAGGTGTTTTGAAATTGTTAAAAAAAATGTATAAAAATTTTCAAAAATCTATTTACAAATTAGTGAAAATAGGTTATTCTATTAATGGGTTAAACTTTGTGTGCGGCAAGCAAACCTCAAAACATATTGCTGCACTTTAAACTATGCATTTTACCTAAAAAAGAAAGGGGATCAAAAATGAAAAAGAACTTATTAATCAGATTGACCGGTCTTGGCCTTGCGGTTATTACTGCAATGGGTATGACAGCGTGTGAGCCGAAGACACCCGAGGGTCCCGGCGGCACAGCTTCCGCTGAATACACCAAGCCCGATTCGATCAAAATGACATTCGATACCTGTATGACCTTTGAAAACGGTCTTCAGGACGTATGTGACGAGTACAAGAACCAGACAGGTATCACTCTTGAAGTCGAAAAACCCGACCATAACAAGTATTATGAGAAGATCACTCTTGCATTTGCATCGGGTACACCTTCCGACGCGATCGAGATGGGTTCTACTTACTATCCCGAAAATGCCAACAACGGCGCTCTTTGGGATATGACAGATGCTTGGGAAAACACAACAGCTCCCGCAAAGAGCGTTGTTGACCCCTCTTATGTTGATGCACTTAAAATTGATATAAGAGACGGCAACGGCCCCAGACTTTACGGTTTCCCGACTGTTGCAGGTAACGGTACCGTTACATATGTAAGACAGGACTGGATGGACCAAATGGGCATCAAGACTCCCGAGACATATGATGAATTTATCGGTATGCTTCGTACATTCAAGGAAAAAGGCAAGCCCGGTACTATTCCTCTTACAGCTGCAGGCCTTCTTAACAACGGCGAAACACCTTACGATATCTACTTAAGAGAATTCTATCAGGATGCTATCCCCGATTTCTATCAGAAGGATGACGGAACTTGGGTAGACGGTTTCTCGGAGCCCGCTATGGAGGCTGCTCTTACAAGACTTCATGATGCATTTGCAGAAGGTCTTATCGACGGTGAGATCGTAACAAACAAGACATCTACTTGCCGTGATAAGGTAAACGCAGGCCTTGTTGGCTGCTTTAACTACTGGGCAGGTATGTGGTGTGCTAAGCTTGAGGATGCTACTACAGGTACAGACCCCAACGCTAAGTTTACAGCACTTCCTATCATCAAGGAGGCAGGTCACTACACCGAGCGTGTACCTACCGCACTTGTTATAACAAACAACTGCGCTAACCCTGTTGGTGTATTTGAAGACCTTATTATGTACTCACACGACGGTGACAAGGGCCAGATGCTCTTTACACACGGCGTTGTTGACAAGCACTACACAGACAACGGCGACGGCACATGCACAGCTCTTCCTTACTACGAAGATCCTACAAAGCTTTGCGAAAAGGCATTCTACGCTCCCGAGCTTTCTATCAGCACATGGAACGATCCTATCGCACTTGATCCTCGTGTAGAGGAATCACTTAAGGTATTCCGCGAGAACAGAACATTTGCTACTGTTCCCGTTGTATCGGATGTTATTTCCGAAAACCTTGCTAACCTTAACGTTGTTAAGGGTGAGGTCGTAGCTAACGTTCTTCACGGCAACATCTCCGTTGAGGAAGGTATGGCTAAGTATAACAAGGATGCAGGCAAGTATGTTGAAGCTATCCTTGCTGACTTAAACGGCTGATGCCCGTAAAAAGCATTTCGCATTTCCCCGCTTTTGCGGGGGAATGCTTAAAAAATATGAAAGGGATGATTTTTAATGGCAACTAATACCGATGCTATCGTAGTAAAAAAGCCGCCTTTATCGGTAAGAATCTATAAGTACAGATATTTCTACTTAATGGCTGTTCCCGTAATTGTATTGCTGCTTTTATTCTTCTATTGGCCTATGCTTGGTATCAGATTTGCTTTTTCAACATATAAGTTAAAGCACATCACAAGCGGCAAGGGTCCTGATTACTCAACAGGTTTGGGTAACTTTAAGGCACTGTTTACCGACCGTTTCTTCCTTGACTCGTTCAGAAACACCATTGCCTTAAGTTTTTGGAACTTGGTTTTTGCAACTGTATTTACAGTAGTTGTAGCTCTTCTTATCAACGAGCTTCAGCACGAGTGGGGCAAAAAGTTTGTACAGACGGTACTTTACTTACCTCACTTCCTTTCATGGGTTGTTGTTGCATCTATCTTTACACTGCTTCTTTCGGCAGGTGCCGATGCTACGGGCAGCGACCCGACAACAGTTGGTTTTATCAACGCTGTTTTCTTAAAGCTTGGTCTTATTGACAAGCCTCATTCGTTCTTAACGGAAACTTCGACCTGGCGTCCCTGCTGGTACATTATCCAGCGCTGGAAGGAAACCGGTTGGGGTACTATTATCTACCTTGCGGCTCTTTCCGGTATCAGCCCCGACCTTTACGAGGCAGCCGAGATCGACGGTGCAGGCAGATTAAAGCAAACTTGGTACATCACATTACCGAGCCTTATGAACACAATTCTTATCGTGTTTATTCTTAACCTTGCTAAGATCCTTAACGTATTTGAATCTGTCTTCGTCCTTTACAATGACCTTGTTCTTTCTGTATCCGACGTTGTTCAGACTTACACATACCGTAAAGGTATCCAGGGTAATGACTATGGCTATGCGACCGCTATCGGTCTTTTCAAATCTGTAATTTCTCTGTTCCTTGTAACGGGTGCTGACTACGTTGCAAAGAAGATCAGAGGTTACGGTATTGTATAAGGAGGCGATATTGTTATGAGTACTAAATTCAGTTTTCAAAAAGGTTATAGAGCTCGTGCAGTATTCGTAATCTTGAACACAATTTTCTTTATCTTTATGATGATTTGTATGATAGTACCCATCATAAAGATCTTGAGTGACTCTTTAATGAACCACACAGTATACGGTATGCAGCTTATACCCGATGAGTTCAACCCCATTGCGTACAGCTACATCTTTACACGTGATTCGTTAAGACGTCCTCTTGTAATTTCTATTTACACAACAATTATGACCACATTCCTTGGCCTTTTGATCTCAACTATCGGTGCATATATCCTTATCCAGAGAGAAATGCCCGGTGTTAAGGTATTTGGCTATATGTTGATGTTCACCATGATCTTCAACGGTGGTCTTATCCCTACCTTCCTTGTAATGAAGAAGCTTAAACTGCTCAACACTCTTTGGGCTGTTATCCTTCCCATGGCACTTAATGTTTCTAACCTGGTGCTCATGCGTTCATTCTTTGAGGGTCTGCCTACAAGTTTGTTTGAGGCAGCGGAAATTGACGGTTGTACACCTATCGGTACATTCATTAAGATAGTTCTTCCCCTTTCAAAGGCGGCTCTTGCTTCTATCGGCCTTTTCTTCGCCGTTGCTGCATGGAGTGAATACTTCCACTATGTAATGTACATCAGTGATACAACAAAGTACAACTTCCAGTACAAGCTGCGTGACCTCTTCGCTGATAAGCAGGAGGCTATGGAAGGTATCCAGATCAACCTGAAGACCCTTCAGTCGGCAGCTATCATCGTATCTATCGTTCCGTTTATGTTTATTTACCCATTCTGCCAGAAGTACTTTATGACAGGTATTACAATGGGTGCCGTTAAGGAATGATCCCAAAAAATTAAGAGCCTCTTCGGAGGCTCTTTTTATGTTATCTGCTTAACGTGATCTCGTGATCGGAATTTGGGTCCTGTAAATTGCCGGTTATAACATAGGACGAAAAGCCCTTACCCGAAAACAGATCGTTGATATCTTCTTTTGTCAGCATAAATCCCTGCTTTTTAAAAACTATTGTATCATATCCCTGCGAAAGCATCCTTGTTGTCAGGGCATAAAGCTCGTTATAATTTGTGACGATATAATCGTTATACTTAAAATAATTGTATTTGTCATTTGAGCAATCAAACCATTTATAGTCAAACATATGTGTTTTGGCTATTTCCGCATCGGTAAGATTAAAAAATGAATAAAAGCAATGCTGCGGTATATCCGGCACGGGATCGTCCGATGTGACGTCAACGTGGTAATAGCTGCCCTCTATATTGACGATATTCCATGCATGGCTTACACCGTCAAGCGTACCCGTAATAACGTGGCATTTTATTCCGCAAAGATCGCACAGCGCCTTAAAGGTGTAGGAATAGGCTTCGCATACGCCTTTGTGGTCGCGCAGAAAACAGGATATATCGGCTGAACTGTCACTTATTTTTTCCTGCTCTGCCGAGACGGTATCGTATTCGTAATTTTTTACGATATAGTCGTGAATGGCAAGCTCTTTTTCATAATCCGACATACCTTCTTTTATCAAGCTGTCCTTTATTTCGTGAAGATTTTTCAAGGTAAGCTGCTGATCGAAGGTCAGCGCGGAAACAAGTGTTTCATCCTCACAGGAACGGGAGATCGCAAAATTATTGCTGTATTCAAAAGTATAGGTCATATAGGCGGTTTTTCCGATGCTTTTGCCGTTTGCCGAAAGGGAATACTTTCCGCGCTCAAACTTGTGTATATCATAAGCTTCGTCGCTGTAATTGTTTAATTTTAAGCTTATGCGCGGTATAAGTCTGTCGCGTGCCTCGGCAAGACAGCGGAAAAAGGTCTCGGGGTCGTCTACTATAATCGTTTTTGAATAATCGTTTAAGGGCTCCATAGGCGGGGAGGGTGTTTTAATGCTTGCATCCGTCTGTTCTTGTGTAAAAAAGTCTGTAGATGGCTCGGGGATATGCTCCCCGGGGTATTCGTAAAGGTCACCGAAATCGTCGGCGGGCTCGCTTATTTCATAATGCTCGTTTGTTTTGGTGGCAACAAAATGTGCTATGCTGTAATTAAGTATGTATATGCCCGCACAAAGCAATATAAGCGCTGCGGCAAAATAATTTTTTTTCATTTTTAAGCTCCGTTGTTATTTTTTATTTTTTCTACATAAAGCATTTCGGTGGGGTTTAGTTTGCGGTATTCACCGCTTTTTAAGGCGTCATCAAGCTGTATTTCGCCAAAGGACAGACGTTTAAGCCTGATAACGCGGCCGCCCTCGCTTTCAAACATTTTTTTGACCTGATGAAATTTGCCCTCGGTTATTTCAAGCGTGACGGAAACATATCCTTCGCCCCGGCCTTTATATGTTAATATGGCAGGCTTGCATTTGCTGCCGTCTAAAAGAACTATACCGTCGCCAAAGCGTTTTTGGCTTTCGGCGCTGAAGGTGTAATTTTCAACGTCTGCGGCATATAGCTTTGAAACGTGCTTTTTGGGCGAAAGGGTGTTATGCGCAAAATCACCGTCGTTTGTAAGGATAATAAGCCCCTCGGTGTCTATATCGAGCCGCCCCGCAGGGAAAAGGCCGTTGCGCCTGTCCTGCGGCGCAATAAGGTCAATTACGGTTTTTTGTTTTTTGTCGTGTGTGGCGCTTATTACGCCGGAGGGCTTGTTAAGCATAATATAAATATATTTTTCCGCCCTGACATTTATACCGTTTACGGCTATATCCGTTTGCTCCTCATCTACCTTAAAGGCCTCGTCGGTTACGGTTTTTCCACCTACAGAAACCTTATTTGCGTGTATTAATTTTTTTGCCCGGCTGCGTGTATATACGCCGCCGTTTGCTATATATTTGTCCAGTCTTATCTTTGCCATAGTTCGTTCCTCAAAAATTATAAAAAATTAATCAAAAAGTAATAAATTTTTGTATACAAAACAAGTTTTTTTTGTTATAATTAAATTATAAGAAAGAAAGTATATTTTGTCAAAGGATATTTTAAAAATATACTTTTTATGTATAATTAGGAGGAAACAATTATGTCAGTAATTAAAGAGGCAATTGTATTAAACGATGACAACACTTTAAGCTTTGGAAACTACCGGCTGGTAGACAAACAGAAGGTTGAATTTGAAGCTAACGGTAACTTATATAAGGTCAGGACACATAAGGACGTTACGCGTCTTTCAAAAAACACACAGCTTTTGCTTGAAACCGTACCCGGTGCAACGGTGCATCATCTTAAGGTGACCGATAAGGAGGTAACATTCTCCATTGAGGGCAGCGGCGGCACACAGGTGACGCTTGAGCTTGAAAACGACAGCCATTACACAATTTATATCGACGATGTAAGCATCGGCAATATTGCTACCAACTTTGCGGGCAAAATAAGCTTTGGTATGGAGCTTTCCGACAAGGAGCAGTCGGTTAAAATTGAAAAGCACTAATGGCAGCGAAAACAAGGTATGTCTGTGCAAACTGCGGTTATGAAACGGTAAAATGGCTTGGGAAATGCCCGGACTGCGGTCAGTTTTCCACCTTTACCGAGGAGGCGCCCGAGCCGAAAAACAAAAGAAGCTCCCTTGTGCAGGCGGCAGCGCTTAAACCCGTTAAGCTTAATACGGTAAAAGCAAATGTTGACGGCAGGACAAAAACCGATATAGGGGAGCTTGACATAGTGCTTGGAGGCGGCTTTGTTCAAGGCTCGCTGACACTTGTGGGCGGCGACCCTGGTATAGGCAAAAGCACGCTTTTGTTACAGATATGCCAAAAGCTTGAAGAAAAGGGCAAGACAATACTTTATGTTTCGGGCGAGGAGTCGGCACAGCAGATAAAGCTGCGTGCCTCGCGCCTTGGCGTAGAGGGCGAAAGCCTGCTGCTGCTTGCGGAAACGGACGTAAATTCCATTATTGCAACGGCTGTGGACACTATGCCCGATATGCTTATAATAGATTCTATACAAACTATGTTTCTGGACAGCGTGGCATCTGCGCCGGGCTCCGTAACACAGGTGCGTGAGGCGGCAAACCGTTTTATGCAGCTTGCAAAGGGGCATAATATATCGGTGGTGCTGGTCGGTCACGTTACAAAGGACGGCTCGCTTGCCGGTCCCAGGGTTCTTGAACATATCGTTGACACCGTTTTGTATTTTGAGGGTCAGAGAAACGGCAATTACCGCCTTTTAAGAAGTGTAAAAAACCGTTTTGGCGGCACAAACGAGATAGGTGTTTTTGAAATGAGCGGCACGGGCCTTAAGGAGGTCAAAAATCCGTCCGAATATATGCTTTCGGGCAGACCGGTGGATGTGCCGGGGTCGGTGATAACCTGCATTATGGAGGGCAGCCGCCCAATGCTTATAGAGGTACAAAGCCTTGTTACCTATACCAATTTCGGTATTCCGCGCCGTATGGCAACGGGTACGGATTTTAACAGAATGGTAATGCTTATTGCCGTGCTTGAAAAATGCGGCGATCTTCA
Organism: uncultured Eubacteriaceae bacterium; assembly: GCA_947167715.1. GTDB lineage: Bacteria > Bacillota > Clostridia > Lachnospirales > CAG-274 > RGIG4310. The sequence goes on along the minus strand of CAMVJD010000070.1, from coordinate 4,266 downwards.
GCTTGGAAACTACGATGCCTATGTCAACCTTGCGGGCGGTATGAAAATTACCGAGACCTCGCTTGATTGTGCGCTTGCGGTCGCGATAGCATCTGCCTATACGGGCAAAACGGTGCCGTCGGATACCGTGGTTTTCGGTGAAATAGGCCTTACGGGTGAGATACGCGGCGTTTCTATGGTGCAGCAGCGTATAAACGAGGTAAAAAAACTGGGCTTTACCCGCTGTGTTATCCCTCGCGCCAATTTAAAGGAGGCTGCGTCGGTGAAAAATATAGAAATTTTAAGCATTAATTCCATTAATGAGCTTTTAAAGGTCAGCATGAAATAAAAATGCGGTTTTTATTTTACAAATGAGTTACAAAGTAAATAATTTCTTGCATTTTGGTAAAAAATATAGTACAATATCTATTGATGTGTTATATTATGACATTTTATAAATTTTAACATAATAGAGCAAAGATTTAAAGGTCTTTGTTAAGGAGGAAAAACTTATGACATTATATGAACAGTGGTTTGGCGCGGCTTACAACAGAGACGGCAGAACAAATGATGCAGTTTGGGACAACTATATGCCGCAGGAGCAGAAGGTATACGAATATATCCTTGATAACAAGGCAGAGGAAATAAGCGGCACCGTTAAGCAGCTTTCCGAGCGTTTTGATATGACACCTGTTTATATCGTTGGTTTTATCGACGGTATCAATGATACACAGGATCCCAAGATCGATATTGAGCATCTTACGGAAGAAAGCGAAGTTACTATCAAAATCGACTTCCCCACATTGTTCAAGAAAATGGTAGAGTATAAGGCAGATCACCTTTACACACTTCCCCAGTGGAAGAAGATATTCAAGGAAGAGGAAATGAAGAAGTACTACAAGGAGCAGAAAAATTCGGGTACTTACATCAATCCCAATGCAAAGGTCGGCAGAAACGATCCCTGTCCCTGCGGCAGCGGCTTAAAGTATAAGAAGTGCTGCGGAAAGAACGTAAAGAGTGTTGAGGCATAATTGGATACAAAAATTTTAACCGTAGACAGTACAGAGCCACAGTTAAATAAAGCCATTTTTACCGAGGCCGCTAAGGTGATAAATACCGGCGGTCTTGTGGCATTTCCTACGGAAACGGTTTACGGCCTTGGCGCAAATGCGCTTGACGGCGAGGCCGTGAAAAAAATATATTTGGCAAAGGGCAGACCGTCCGATAATCCGCTTATTGCGCATATATCGGATATTACGCAGCTTTATGCGCTTGTAAGGGAAATCAGTCCCGTTGCGCAAAAGCTTATGCGCGCTTTCTGGCCGGGACCCATGACACTTGTTTTTAAGAAAAAGGATATTATCCCAAAGGAAACAAGCGGCGGGCTTGATACCGTTGCAATAAGATTTCCGGAAAACAAGGTGGCGCAGGAGTTTATAACCGCCTGCGGCGTACCCGTTGCGGCGCCGAGTGCCAATACAAGCGGAAAGCCCAGCCCCACACGCGCCTCTCATGTCGAATATGACCTTAACGGCAAAATAGATATGATAATAGACGGCGGCAGCTGCGAATTCGGGCTTGAAAGCACTATAGTTGACGTAAGCGGCGATACACCCTGTCTTTTAAGGCCCGGGTCGATAACGCTTGAAATGCTGAAGGAAATTGTCCCGGATATTACGGTCGATAAGGCGGTTTTGGGAAAATTAAACGAAGGTGAGCGCCCCAAGGCACCGGGTATGAAATATACACATTATTCGCCCGATGCTTCGGTCACGATAGTGCGTGGTGATGTAGAAAAAACGGTTTGCGAGATAAACCGTCTGCTTGAAAAATACAGCGCACAAAAGTGCGGCGTTATTGCTACCGAGGAAACAAAAAACGGCTATAACACCAAAAATGTGCTTGTGATAGGCACAAGAAAGCACCCCGAGACTATAGCGGCAAACCTTTTTAAAATGCTTAGAAAGTGCGATTATTACGGCTATAATACTGTTTTTGTGGAGGGCTTTCCCGAAAGCGAGATAGGGCTTGCCATAATGAACAGGCTGAAAAAAGCGGCGGGCTACAGTATAATTGAATTGGATCAATAGAAAGGATATTTTTATGATAGCTTTAGGTTGTGACCACGGCGGTCTGGAATTAAAAAATACAATAATAAAATATCTTGAAAAAAACAATATAGAATTTAAGGATTACGGCACCTATACACCCGATTCGGTGGATTATCCCGTATATGCAAAAAAGGTGGCTCACGCAGTTGCAGACGGCGAATGTGAAAAGGGCATACTTATTTGCGGCACGGGTATAGGCATATCCATTGCCGCAAACAAGGTAAAGGGCATACGCGCAGCGCTTTGCCACGATGTTGCATCTGCAAGGCTTACAAGGCTGCATAACGACAGCAATATACTTTGCATGGGCGGCAGGATAATAGGTCCCGAGCATGCACTTGCCGTTGCCGAGGCTTGGCTTGGTACGGAATTTTCGGGCGATGAAAGACATAAAAGACGTATCGCAATGATTGAGGAATAAACAGAGAGGGGCAGCTTTATGAGCAGTTTATTTATTAACGAACATCCTTTGGTGCAGTCAAAGCTTGCGCTTTTGCGTGATGTAAACACAAAAAGCAAGGAGTTTCGTGAGCTTGTGGGCGAAATGGCAAGCCTTTTATGCTATGATGCGGTAAGGGATTTTAAAACAAAAACTACAGAGGTCGAGACCCCGTTTGGCAAGGCAGAGGGCAAGGTGCTTGAAAAAGAGATAGGCGTTGTTGCGCTTTTGCGTGCGGGCATAGGTATGGCAGAGGGTATTGAAAATATGATACCTACTGCAAAGGTGGGACATATAGGCCTTTACCGCGACCCCAATACCTTACAGCCTATTGAATATTTTTGCAAGGTACCTAAGGATGCGGAAAATATGCATATTTTTGTGCTTGACCCGATGCTTGCAACGGGCGGAACTGCATCTGCGGCCATACAGTTTTTAAAGGAGCGCGGCGTAAAGGATATTACTTATCTTTGCATAGTATGCGGCAGGGAAGGCGTACAGAAGCTTCAGGCCGACCATCCGGATGTGGATATATATGCGGCTGCGCTTGACCGCGGTATCACAGAGGACGGCTTTATTGTACCCGGTCTCGGGGATGTCGGCAACAGAATGTATGGTACCAAATAAAACCTTTTGACCGAAAGGGGGCTTTTGTATGTCCCGTGATTGGCTGCTTTATATGACGGCGTTTGCAACTGCGTTTGGTGTTACTATGGTAACAACGCCGCTTGCGCGAAAAATAGCCTATAAATTTAAGGCTGTCGATTATCCGCGTTCCCGCGGTATGAATAAAGAGCCTGTACCGCTTATGGGCGGTATTGCGATAGTGCTTGGCTTTGCGGTGAGCATACTTCTTGTAAGCTTGTTTGTAAACGGCTTTAAAACAAAACAGTTTGCAGGCTTTGTAACAGGCGGAGCGATAATATTTTTTGTGGGTATGCTTGACGATGTTTACGAGCTTGGCCCTAAATTTAAGCTTTTAATGCAATTTATTGTCGGGCTGATTGTAGTTTGCACGGGCACTAAAATAGATTTTATTATGTGGCCGCATTGGCAGTATTTAAAGGCGCTGTCGGCACCGATAACTATATTGTGGATAATAGGCCTTATAAATGCCGTAAACCTAATTGACGGCCTTGATGGGCTGGCGGCGGGCGTTACGAGCATAGCGGCTATTTGCCTTATGGTGCTTTGTATACTGTCGGGTACTACGGTGGCTATTGCGCTTACAGCGGCGCTTGCGGGCGCTTGCCTTGGCTTTTTGCCGCGTAATTTCAGCCCCGCAGAGATATATATGGGCGATACCGGCTCTACATTTTTAGGGTATGTGCTTGCCGTTGCCAGCTGTATAGGCGTGTTTAAAAGCTATGCGATCTTGTCGATAGTGCTGTCGGTGCTTGCAATGGCTCTCCCCATTATGGATACCGCCTTTGCAATGATAAGACGCGCCATAAACCATAAACCCATAATGATGGCTGACCGCGGACATCTTCACCACAGGCTTATTGATGCGGGTTATACAAATAAACAGGCTGTTGCCATACTTTACGGCCTTAGCATCGCAAGTGCGGTAATAGCTATCCTCATAGCAATGCAGGACTACCGCGCAACTATAATTGTATTTTTCTTTTTTATGATCTTGCTTTTGATGATGTTTGCATACAAAAGCAGGACAAAATAATGTGGTTCTTTGTCAACTGGTGTGGTTGACAATTAACACAAACTTAACAAACGGTG
>CAMVJD010000069.1 GCA_947167715.1 uncultured Eubacteriaceae bacterium | reverse complement strand
TTGCAAAAAAAATTTGGTGTAGCCTATCGACCACACCAAATATTATAGAACCATTAAAATAGGGCTGTCGCATTGAAGATCACAAATCTTTAATGCGATAGCCCCTTTTTTAACCGCGCATAAAAAATATTGTTATGTACCAGTTGATTATTGCATTGCCCCAAAACAGGACTACCAACATACTTAATGCAATAAACGGAACAAATGGGATGCGGGTCTTGCCGCCGTCCTTGGCCTTTCCCGCAATAAGCAGTATAATGCTTGCCACAGCGCCAAATATAGATGCAAGCACTATAGAAAGCAAGGCAAGTTTCCAGCCTATCAACAGGCCTGCCGCAGCGTACAGCTTTACATCGCCGCCCCCCATGCCGCCAAAAAGCAAAAGCACAAAAAGCGGAACGCTTACGGCAAAAAAGCCTATGACATGTGTGAGCCAATTGTTATGGTCAAGCACGGTCACTATAATACCCAAAATAAAAATAAAAAGATTTATCTTATCCGGAACTATTTGATGGGTTATATCTATACCCGAAAGGACGAGCATTGTGGATAAGAAAATACATACTATAAAAACATAAACGGTTTCAATAGCATTGCTGCCTATACCCAAAACAAGAAATGTGATAAGGTAAAGCACACCGTTTAAAAACTCCACCAAGGGATACTGCCAGGATATTTTGGCCTTGCAGTATCGGCATTTACCGCCTAAAAACAAATAGCTGAACAGCGGGAACAGATCGTACCAGGCAAGCTTATGCCCGCAGCTCATACAATGCGACGGGGTAGTGACGATGGTTTCGTTTCGTGGTATACGCAAAATGCAAACATTTAAAAAACTGCCGATTATAACGCCGTACAAAAAAAACAGCGAACCTAAAAAAATGTTTAATGCTAACATAAATAAATAAGATCCCCCTTTATAAAGCAAGGTTTAAAGCTGCCCCGCTTATCTACAGTATTATACCAAATATACCCGAATAAGTCAACCCTTTGACATTTTTTGAGTTTCTCTGTTTTTGGTGTGATTTTTGCTTTACGCACGCTTAAAGCGGCATTAATAAAATACTCCTGCGATACGTTGATTTTGTTCGGCAAGCCCCGCAAATGTTTTTCGGCGTCAGCCGCTTATATTCTGCCCGCAATATCCAAAAGCAGCTCCTTTGTATCCTCAAAGCCAAGGCAGGGGTCTGTAATGCTTTTGCCGTATACATGGGGCTCGCTGCCGTTTTGGTTTCCCTCGACAAGGTAGCTTTCTATCATAACGCCCTTTACCATATCACAGATATAATCATTATAGCTGCGGGAGTGGAGTATCTCCTTGACTATTCTGGGTTGTTCAAAATATTTTTTGCCCGAATTTGAATGGTTAGCATCTATAATAACAGCGGGGTTTTTAAAACCGCCCTCCGCAAATTTGCTGTAGGCAAGGATAAGATCTTCGTAGTGGTAGTTTGGCAGGTTGTTGCCGTGCTTATTTACCGAACCGCGCATAATTGCGTGTGCAAGCGGATTGCCCGTGGTCTGTACCTCGTGGCCGTTATACAGGAAATTATGCGAATGCTGTGCAGCCTTGATAGAATTAAACATAACCGTTAAATCGCCGCTGGTGGGATTTTTCATACCTACAGCGCAGTCAATGCCGCTTGCGGTAAGGCGGTGCTGTTGGTTTTCTACGCTTCTTGCACCGATGGCGATATAGCTTAAAAGGTCCTCAACAAATGGCAGGTTTGACGGATAAAGCATTTCGTCCGCAATTGGCATACCTGTTTCCTCGATAACGCGGATAAACATTTTTCTTATTGCAAGTATGCCCTCAAGCATATTAGGCGCCTTTGTCGGGTCGGGCTGATGCATCATACCCTTGTAGCCCTCACCCGTTGTGCGGGGCTTGCCCGTGTAAACGCGCGGTACTATCAAAAGACGGTCGTTTACTTGGTCGCGTACCTCCTTAAGCTTATTCATATACTCCAAAACCGCTTCCTCATCATCTGCGGAGCAGGGGCCCACAATAACGATAAAACGCTTGTCCTTGCCTGTTATAACATCGGCTATCTGTTTGTCATTGTCTTTTTTTGTTTTTGCCAATTCCTCGTTTATCGGTATAAGCGAGCGGATCGCCTCGGGCGAGGGAATGGCGCGTACATTTTTAAAACTCATTTTTTTTACTCCTTTGTTTAAACGATAGTTTACTATATTGTACTACAAAACAAAGCAAAAATAAAGTTAATTTTTTGCTTTTCGTGACGATAATGCAATAAATTTTGTACATCCTGCGGCAGACTGTATTTTTTCCTCCGTAAGCGACAAAATACCGGCAGTTATATCCCTCGCCCCAAAAAGCCTTTTAAGCGCATAAATATTGGCGTTTTTTGGCGTTTTGGGCTTTAATATATCGTTAAGACACATTAGCTTAAGCCGGTACATATCAATGCTTTGACTTTGCAGATGCGAAAACGCCGCTTTCATTGTTTTTATGCTGCTTTCGTAATTTATATCCTTAAACGAGGTCATATAGATGCTTCCGTTTGGAGTTACGCCAATGTCACAGCCGTAGGCTCCCTTGCAGCGGATATTATCCCACAAATAGGTGTTTTGCAAAAAAGCTGCCGCGGCATATTTTTCGGCATAGCCCGCAGGCGAGGTAAAGCAAAGGCTTATCGTATTTACGGAATTGTCCGTATTGACCTCTTTTTCATAGCACTTTGGGATAAACGTCGGCGTTTCGTATGCTTTATAGGGATAAAGCACAAGGCTTGAAATTATCTTCCTTGCAGTATCAAAGTTTGAACTGTCGGTGCAGACCGCGCAATACAAATTTTCTTTTGTAAACAGCGCTTTTTGTATATCAGATACATCGTTTGTTTCGATGCCGCAGTAAATTTGGTCTAAAATAAAACTGCTTTTTTCGGCGGCGGCCAGTGCCGAAAGCTTTGTAAGCAATTCGGGCGCGGCAAACGGAAGTGATAAAGGTGCATCGGCACCGAAAATTTTATTTATCTCATTTGCCGCATACCCTGCGTTTTCTGCAAAAAAACCAAGATGCATCAAAAAAACGGGCTTTCCGATGTCGGCAAATTCCCTTTCGTCAAGGGGCAGCGAAGTTTGCCGCATTTTTAAAAGCGAGACCGCGCCGATAAGCATATCCTGCGGCAAATCAAGCACAAAGGCAAGTGTTATATTGATGATATCCCTGTTTTTGTTATCGGTAAAGGCCGCGTTATTTTCAAAAACAATGTTTTCACGGGGTATCTTCGGAAACGGTATAAAAATATCGGAAATGCTATCTTTTTTTGCACGGTATTCATATAAGGGCGCAGGATCGGTCCGGGGATACTCCCTTGACTTTGGTTTGGAAATATCGGTATATACAATGCTGCGTTTAAATATCTCGTCGGCAAGCTTTTCATAGGGCTTTTCTTCCCATAGCTTATAAAAAATGCCTTCTATATCAAGACAGTCGGGGTCATATCCCGAGCGCATAAGCATGATATTATAATATAATCCCCTCGGTTTATAGCCAAAATCGCCGCTTTTAAAATAAAAATACGGCTTTGTCAAATCAAAGGAATTAATTTTGCCGCGGTATTTTTCTATGGCTTCTTCGATGTTACCGGCATTTATTTTTATATAGGCAATATCGCCGTCACGGTTAAATTCTGCGTTTATGCCGTATTTTTTCAGCACATCGCAAACTATATCGCCGCTGTATGTTTCTAAATGATCCAAGGTCTTGCTTACGGGGATAAGTGCCGTTTTTTTGCTTGTATCGGCAAATATTTTATTTGGCGGTGCATTTTTTTGCAAAGCAGGCCTTTCGCCGTTTGGCGTTGTATTAAATGTATCATCCAAAAGCTGAAAATACTTTTCCTTATTGCAGCTTCCGTAAATAAAGGCGGTGCAGTTTGCGGGAATATAGTATTTTTGGTGATAGTCAAGCAGGGCGGTGTAGGATGCATTTGGGATATCCTCGGGCACGCCTGCGGACATAAAGGGCGTAAATGACTTTTTGAGCCGCTGTTCGGCATTATTTTCGGGTATATCGTAAAAGCCCGATATTTCGCCGTAAACGCTGCCGTTTATTTTTTTTCCGTCAAAAAAGCCGCCCTCCTGCAAAAATATCCCCTTATTTTTGTAAACAAGGGGATGAAAGACAGCATCACAATACACCCTTGCCATAAGCATAAGCGAGCCTTCGTCCGTTGATGCAACGGGATAAAGCGTCTTATCGGGATAAGTTATGGCATTAAGATAACTGTGCAGGGTGTTATTTTCAAGAAAATTAAACGCATCCTTGAACGGATAGCTTTCGCTGCCGCACAATACGCAATGTTCAAGTATATGCGGTATGCCCGTGTCATCAAGCGCAGGTGTGTCAAAGCAAAGTGAAAAAACAAGGTTATTGTCATCGTTATCAATGCTTACGACCCTTGCGCCGCTTTTGTGCGAAAATATCCTTACAAAGCCGATGTTATTTATACAGCTTTGCGTAAGAAGCTCAAATTCAGGCATTTTTACCCTCCAGATAGCGTTTTGCCTCGTTTTTAACGGATTGAACGGGATGATTTTCGGCAACCTGCTGAAAGCACTCTGCCGCTGTTTGCTCGTCATTTTCGGTAATGGCTATCTTGCCAAGCTGGTACAGCGCGGAGTAGCGTATCTCGTCGCCCTCCTGACAGCATTTAAGGCATTGATTAAAAAGCGTTTTTGCCGTTTCTATATCGTTATTTTCCACCTGCTGCCTGCCGCCTGTATAAAACTGTTCGGCGGCAAGGGGCAGTATAAGCTGTTTTTGCTTTGCATACTGCTCCATTATCTCGGGCGAAAAATCGGTAGTGTCAATGTTTACAAGTATCATTGCAGCCTCGGTCGCGTTGTCGCTGTTATAAAGCGTTTCGGCTGTGTTTATTTGTTTTACCCTGTCCTGCAGGGACATTTTTGACTGGGTCTTTTGCTCCTGCGAAAGACTTGCCGAGGATTCATTATACTTTGTGGAAAGCTCGTCAAAGCTTTGTTTTAATTCGTTGTATTTTGCGGCTTGCATATCAAGCTCGTTTTGCTTTTTTTCAATTATCTGCGGTATGGCAAGCAGGGAAACGATGATAGCCGCGCTTATAAACCCAAAGAAAAACATTGGGATGACAGGCTGCGTGCGTTTTGAATTGGCACGGGAATTACGCGCTACGGTCTGCGGCATATAATATGCCGAATTGCGCGGGTCGCTGCGGTATCCCTTTGGAACGGGACGGCTTTTATCGGGATAAAGCCCGCGATAATAGCGAAGAGCCTTGTCGTTATTTATATCCTGCTTTAAAACCGTGTTTATAAGATCCACAGCCTGTGAATTTTTGCCGCGCATAAGGTAGCACAGCGCAAGCATATTGTTTGCCTCGATAAAGCGCGGATTAAGGTTAAGCGCCTTTTTAAGGCTGATTATCGCCATATCGTCATTACGGTCGCGTATATCCGAGAGCGCTTCGTTATAAAGCTTTATGCTTTGTTCAAGCTGCTCTGCACGGCGCGTATCCTTTTCGTAGCTTGCCAAAAAGTCGGCTGCTAAATTTTTTTCCTGCTGTATATTTATGCTTAATACCCATTGCTTAAGCGCACTTGCTATATCGCCTGTTTCGCTGTAAACAAGGCCAAGCAGATTACGGGCATTTATATTGTTTTTGTTAAATGCGATACTTTTCTTTAATTCGCTTATGGCGCCGCTTAAATCGCTGTCGTGTGCCATTTCAAGCGCACGGTTGTAAAAGCGCGCGGAAATTGCCCTTGCGCGTATATAAGGCGCAAGGTTTATGCCGCAGTCGGGACAAACGCTTTCTTTATTTATCTTGGCGCCGCAGTTTGGACATTTCACAGCTTTTTACTCCTTTTTGTCTTTATCCTTGTCTTTTGATTTTTTTTCGCTTTTTTGGGGCTTTTCTGCGGATATGCGCAGAAGATCCATTATATCCTGCATCTCGTTTTCGGTAATATTGTTTTCCAAATCTCCCACCTCTGTCATGGGACGAAACTTATTTACCTCTTTTTTAAAATCAAACATATATTCCTCCAAAGCACTTGGCTTGTATTGTTATTGATTTGGGGACAATTATCGGCAAAAATCCCCATATTGATTTTAACACAACACTCTGACGTCTGCAAGTGGAATTTTAAGGTTTTAAAAAAAAGTGTTTATTTTTGACGAAATGTTTGGTATAATGTAGATAGAATAACATACCGCATAAGGGGGTTTGAAAATGTTTGTAAAAGAAAGAATGAACAAAAATGTTGTTTATGTAAAGGAAAATCTGACGCTTGCAAAGACACTTGTCACCATGAAGGAAAGCAAGCACAGAAGACTGCCTGTTGTGAATGCGGAGAATAAGCCTATCGGCATTATAGACCAGCGCAGCATAGAGGCTGTTGGCTCGGCGGGCTTTATGTTTTCAAGCACCAAGCTTGCCGACATTATGGACACAAGCTTTTACAAGATAAACGAAAGCACGCTTATAGAGGACTGCGCCCTTGTTATGAAAGAAAACAAGACAGCTTTTTTGCCCGTTGTGGACGGAAACGACAACCTTTCGGGCGTAATTACCAGCTATGATGTTTTAAAGGGGCTTATGCGGCTTATGGATATTCGCGGCGAGGGCTGCCGTATGGTCGTTAAAAGTACGGATGTTGCAGGGCTTGCGGGCCTTGTTGCGCGCAGCGGCAGTATAAAAAATATTATAGTTGACGGCGAAAATACCATTATCAAATTTGATTCCGCCAACGGGGACGAAATAAAGGAAAGGGTAAACGCGCAGTATGATGTTGTTTATTTTAAGGAATTATAAGCTATGGTAAGGGATGAGGTGCGCGCCTTTATTTTAAATAACGGCGACGAAAAATATAAAAAATTTCATATCGGGCTGACACCCGGCATTGACGCAGGCCATACCGCGGGTATAAAAGTGCCGGTTTTGCGTGACTATGCCAAACAGCTTTACAAAAAAGGCGTTGTTCCCGCGGATATAGGCACCCTTTACTATGAGGAGTTAATGCTGCGCGGGCTGCTGACGGGGCTTGTAAAATACAAAAGCTTTGACGAAATGAAAAAAGCCGTATTGCTGCACCTGCCCTATATTACAAACTGGGCGTTGTGTGATACCTTTTGCGGCGGGCTGAAGCAGACAAAAAAATATCTGCCCGAAATGCTTGAGCTTATAACGCCTTTTATTGCATCAAAAAATGAATATGAGGTGCGTTTTGCGGCGGTAATGCTTTTAAGCTATTATATAACAGACGAATATATCGATAATACGCTTAAGCTTTTGGGAAAGGTCGTACACGAGGGCTATTATGCAAAAATGGCAGTCGCGTGGGCGCTGTCGGTGGCCCTTGTAAAATACTATGACAAAACGCTTGACTTCATCAAGGACAACGGGCTTGACAGTTTTACTCATAACAAGGCGATACAAAAGGCAAGGGAGTCCTATAGGATAACACCCGAGCAAAAGGAAGAGCTGCAAAAATATAAAATTTGAGTAGCGGAAAATATTTTGTGTATTTGGCAGTATTATTATATCTAAGAAAACACTGATTAAATCAAAAAGGCAAAAATAATTTTAGCCCGAGGCGGCACATTTGTAGGCGACCATGCGTATTTTCCCGCTTGAATCATGGCGAAATCCCTACCGGAATTTCGCCGGCAGCAGTTGAGCCTGTACGCGCTTGTCGCGCGTTTCGGCTATAGCGGAAAATAGCAATCAGAGCCGTTAAGCATTATGCCGAAATCCCTACCGGAATTTCGGCGGTAGATGTTGAGCCTGTACGCGCTTGTCGCGCGTTTCGGCTATATGTGCAAAATTATTTTTGGCATCCTTTTAATCAGTGCTTCCCTAAAGCTCGATATAAATGATCGGCGGCAAAAAAAGGACAGTTCTTTGCTCAATGTAATTGAGTTTTACTGTCCTTTTTGTTATTTATACGGCAAAACTTCGTCCCCAAGGTTTGAAAGCATAATTTCCTTCGGGTCGTACTGCCCCTGGTTATAAGCTATCAGCGCCTTGATATAAAGCGCGTGGGGAGAGATGTTGTAAACAGGTATAATGCCGTTTTCAAGTATTTTTGCCGTGGTGTCATATACCGAGATATCCTTGCTTTTAAGCGATGCAAGGTAAACATCTTTTTTGCATCTTTCGGCAAAATTTATCAGGCTTGTTTTTTCGCCTGCGGTACAGGCCGTACCGGCGTGGTAGGAATAGTGTACAACGGCGCTATAGCTGCTTGTATCTATCGCCGAATAATCAAGTGCGGGGTAGGGTCTGATAAACAGTACCTTATTTTTAAACGAATTTACCCTTATCTTTTTATAAAAGCGTTTGTCGATAGTAAGATAGTTTTTATTTTTTAAAATAATACCGTCCTTTTCAATGCCCCAAACCTCGCCGCCGTAGCAGCCGAAGCGGTCAAGATAGGTATCGGCCTCCAAAAGCCTTGCGGCGGGATAAATATCGGTGTATTCCGCAGAATGATATTTTTTGTAAACGGTAAATACGCCCTTTTCGCCGCTTTGTATAAGCAAAACTGCGGCGCGGAGATTGTCAATGCCGTTGCTGCGCTTATCCTCAAGGGGATAGTCGGCGGCTATAAGGCATATCGGAATTTCCGTATTGGCAAACAGCATTGCTATAAGCGCCGAGGTATAGGCAAGTGTATCCGAGCCGTGGGCGATAATTATGCCGTCATACTTGCTTTTATCGATGTTTTCGACAGCATTTACAAGCTTTTCCCAATCACTCAAAAGAATATTCTCGCTTAATGTTTCGATAGGGCGAAAAATATCAAAATCAACGGGCGGATAAAGGCTGTTGTAAATTTCGGCAAGCTTTACGCGCCCGCTTATATTTATTGTGCCGTTATCCGCCGCCGACCCGATAGTACCGCCCGTAAGTACAAGGGCTATCATAAGTTGGACTTGATCTTGTCGATGATCTCCTTATACTCGTCCTCGGTGAGATATTTGGGAGGATTTACATTCATTTCAAATGTACCGCCAAAGGTGTGACCACCCTCCTGCTTGGGTACGATATGTACATGAAGATGAGGAAGAGTATCGCTGAACATACCGTAGTTTACCTTTTTGGGGTTCACACTTTTTGCGATAGCCCTGCCTGCACGCTGCATATCCTTTATAAATAATGCTGCCTCCTCGTCCGAAAGGTCGGTAAGCTCACGGCCATGGTCCTTGTATGCGATAACGCAGCGGCCGTAGTAGGTCTGCTCCTTAAACAAATAAAGCTTTGTTACGCCAAGATCCGCAATATAGATCATAAGCGAATCAAGCTTTTCCTTATTTTTGCAGTATAAACAATTTTCCATAGTGCATTGCTCCTTTGTATTATAGTTTTTATTATTATAATACAAAAATCAAAACGGGTCAATGCCTTTTCTTTACTTTGTTAATTGCTTTGCTATTGCATTTTAAGCGGAAGCATTAATACGGCAAAAAGCACACCGCTGCCGAGAATACCGAAAATAAAGTAAAAATTTTCAACAATAGTTGAAAAGCCTATAAGCGAAAGCATAAAACCAAGTATGCATATACTTCGCTTTTTTATATAGGGCGTAAGACAGAATGCGCTGCTTAATGCGGTCGTAAAAACGGCAGCTAAAAGCACGCATATATATAAAATAAGCAGGGCTTTATCCTCTTTTACCGCAAGATATATCGGCAGGGCGGCATCGCAGCCGAGTGTTGCCGCACCTGCAAGCGTGCCGGTAACGAATATTGCCGCAAAAATTATGATACCTGCCGCACAGGCCTCTTTTTTGTTGAATTTTTTGCCGAAAAACAGCACGGCGGCGCCCGTAAGTATGTTGTATGATACATATATCACGGCACGGGGAAATACACGCATATCGGGCAAAGAAAAAGACAGATCCACGGAATAAATGCTTTGCAGCCCGATAAAGCAGCAGCCTGCGGCCATAAGCGGACAAAGCAGACCGCTTATCGCTTTTATGCCTTTCAGGTCAAAGCACAGCGCCGCAAAGCACGCTATGCAGAAAAACGCCCTCGCCAATATCTTATTAAGGCCAAAACTATGGCATATTTCGCCAAAGGCCGCTGTCATGGATGCCAAAAGCACGGTAAAAAACAATATTCCCGCAATATTAAAAAGCCGACCGAGCTTTTTTTCAAAAAGATATTCAAAAAAATTGCCGCAGTTTTTTATATTGCAGGACGAGGCTATATAAAGCGTTTTATATGCGGTAAGGCCAAACAGCGCCGCTGCGGTAAGCATACCGGCGACACCGCTTAAAAAACCGTATTTAAAAAAATACACGTTAAGCTCACGTCCGGCCGCAAAGCCTGCGCCTATAATTGCCGAGATATATAAAAACACAGCCGATAATACTTTTTTTATATCCATAAAAACGCTGACCTTTTGTTATATAAGTAACATATTTACAGTATATTAATAAAAAACTGAAAATATTTGTAAAAAAACTCTTTTATTTCTTTCAAAAATGTGATAAAATAATTATAATAAGTGTGAGATAGGAGTAAATGACATGATTTGTTGTTTGCCGTAAGCTCACAGAGTTGGCGAAAGGTGAGATATTATGAGAAATGACGGGAGAAATTATGATGAATTAAGGCCTGTTAAAATAATAACGGGTTATATAATACATCCCGAGGGCTCTGTGCTTATCGAGATGGGTAATACAAAGGTCATATGCAACGCTTCTGTGGAGGAGGGCGTGCCGCCCTTTAAAAAATTAAGCGGAGAGGGTTGGGTAACGGCCGAATATTCTATGCTTCCAAGGGCAACAAACACACGCAACAAGCGCGATATTTCAAAGGGAAAGCAAAATGCAAGAGGCGTGGAGATACAAAGGCTTATAGGCCGCTCTTTAAGGCAGGCGGTTGATTTTAAGCTGCTGGGAGAACGTACGATAACCGTTGACTGTGATGTTATACAGGCGGACGGCGGCACACGCACCGCATCCGTGACAGGCGGTTTTGCGGCGCTTTATCTGGCATGTGAAAAGCTTGTAAAAGACGGCATTATAGAAAAAAGCCCCATTGTCAACTTTGTCAGCGCGGTAAGCGTAGGCATTGTGGGCGGCAAGGCGTGTCTTGACCTTTGCTACGAGGAGGATTCGCGTGCCGAGGTAGATATGAATGTTGTTATGACAGACAAGGGAGAGTTTATTGAACTGCAGGGTACAGGCGAAAACAATACGTTTTCAATGGATGAACTTAACGAGCTTTTAAAACTTGCAAAGGCGGGTAACGAGCAATTAAATAAAATTCAAAGGCAGGTGCTTGGACTATGAAAGTGGTTTTTGCAACAAAAAACGCAAACAAGGTTGAAGAGGTCAAAAAAATACTTGGTCCCGATTATGAAGTCGTTTCAATGACAGAAGCGGGTATTGACATTGATATAGTGGAGGACGGCGAAACGTTTGAGGAAAACGCCATAAAAAAGGCCGAGCAGGTAATGAGAGCCTGCAACGAGATCGTGATCGCAGACGATTCGGGGCTTGAAGTGGATTATCTTAACGGTGAGCCCGGTGTATTATCCGCACGTTATATGGGTGAGGACACTCCGTACAGCGTTAAAAATCAAAATATTATAGACAGGCTTAAAAATGCAAGGGGCTCACAGCGAAGCGCACGCTTTGTATGCGCGGTCGCAGCGGCGCTTCCGGGCAAATACACCATTATTGCACAGGAATGTGTAGAGGGCGAAATAGCAAAGGAGCCCAAGGGTGAAAACGGCTTTGGCTACGATCCTATCTTTTATATACCCAAATATAAAAAGACCACGGCAGAGCTTACCATGGAGGAAAAAAATAAAATAAGTCACCGCGGAAAGGCTTTTCGTGTGCTTGCGGAAAGATTAAAAAGAGTAAATTGGTAATATGAGAATATTGGTTTTAAGTGATACTCACCGCAGCCTTAACAGGGCATTGCTTTTAATGAACGACATAATTTACGAGATAGACTATGTTTTTCATCTTGGCGACAATACGGAGGATGCAGAGTTTTTAAGAGACAATTTCAATGTTCCGGTGCTGTGTGTGGCGGGCAACTGCGACCATGACTGCAGCGTTGCGGATGAGGAAATAATAGAACTTGAAAATAAAAAAATACTTTTGACACACGGACATAAGTACGGTGTCAAATACGATACTGCCGACAGGCTTATTTACCGTGCGCAGGAGGTAGGGGCGGATATCTGTCTTTTCGGGCATACGCATGTTCCGTTTCTTGCACTTGTACGCGGCATAATTGTTATGAACCCCGGCAGTCTGTCGCTGCCGCGCGGCAATTCAAAGGCCAGCTATGGCATAATTAAAATAGAGGATAACGATATTTACCCCTCGATAGTTGAATGGAGATAAAATATGTTTGATGAAATACTTACTTTACAGCAGGAATTCAGCCTGAGAAAAACACAGGTGGAAAATACTGTAAAATTAATTGACGAGGGGAATACCATACCCTTTATTGCACGTTACCGTAAGGAAATGACGGGCTCGCTTGACGATCAGGTTTTAAGGGAACTTTACGACAGACTTTTATATTTAAGAAATCTTAACGAAAAATGCGAACAGACAAAGAAGCTTATAGAGGAGCAGGGCGCTCTTACCGACGAGATAACCGCTGCGCTTGAAAACGCAAAAACTCTCTCCGAGATAGAGGATATTTACCGTCCGTTCCGCCCCAAAAGGCGTACCCGCGCAACTATCGCAAAGGAAAAGGGACTTGCGCCTTTGGCCGATTTTATTATGCTTCAGCTGTCCGATGATGATATTTTAAAAGAGGCGCAAAAATACATAAACGCCGAAAAAGAGGTTGAAACTGCCGAGCAGGCGCTTGAGGGCGCACACGACATTGTTGCCGAGATAATATCGGACAATGCCGAATACAGAAAAATTATAAGAAAGCTGACCTTTGACAAGGGTGTTTTGGAGGTTAAGGCCGCAGAACCCGAAAAAGAGTCGGTTTACGAGATGTATTACGATTTTCACGAGCCTGTCAAAAAAATGGCGGGACACCGTGTACTTGCCGTAAACCGCGGCGAAAAAGAAGGTATTTTGTCCGTTAAGCTGGAAGCACCGGTTGAGGATATATACAATAAGCTTAAAAAAGAGATAGTTTTCTCCCAAAAGGATGATGTAGTGCAGTTTTTGACCGAGGCGATAGACGACAGCTATAAGCGGCTTATTGCGCCCTCGATCGAGCGCGAGATAAGGAGCGAGCTGACCGAAAAGGCCGAGGAAAGCGCAATAAAGGTTTTTGGCGAAAACTTAAGACAGCTTTTATTGCAGGCACCTATAAAGGAAAAGGTAGTGCTTGCGCTTGACCCGGGCTTCAGAACGGGCTGTAAGGTAGCTGTTATTGACGGCTTTGGCAAGGTTTTGGACACGGGCGTTATTTATCCCGTGCCGCCGCACAACAAAATAGATGCGGCAAACAAAATTCTTACTGCAATGATAAACAAGCATAATGTAAATATTATCGCTATCGGCAACGGCACCGCTTCGCGCGAAACGGAGCAGTTTGCGGTAAATTTAATTAAAACGCTTGATAAGGAAATTTATTATATAATAGTAAACGAGGCGGGAGCATCGGTATATTCGGCATCCAAGCTTGGTGCGGAGGAATTTCCGGACTATGATGTAGCCTTAAGAAGTGCGGTATCCATAGGCCGTCGTTTGCAGGATCCTCTTGCGGAGCTTGTTAAGATAGACCCCAAGAGCATTGGCGTGGGTCAGTATCAGCACGATATGAACCAAAAGCTCCTTGGTGAGGCGCTGGGCGGCGTTGTCGAGGGCTGTGTAAACAGTGTCGGTATCGACCTTAATACCGCATCACCGTCGCTTTTGTCCTATGTAGCCGGTATTTCGGGTACTGTGGCCAAAAATATCATAGCCTACCGACAGGAAAACGGTCCGTTTACAAACAGAAAACAGCTTTTAAAGGTCGCAAAGCTCGGTCCAAAGGCATTTGAGCAATGTGCGGGTTTTTTAAGGATAGACGGCGGCAGCGAGCCGCTTGACAATACGGGCGTTCACCCCGAAAGCTATGCCATTGCGGAGGAGCTTTTGACAAAGCTTGGCTACAGCAAATCCGACCTTACCAACAAGGGTCTTGACCTTTCAAAAAAAATTAAGGATGTCAAGGCGCTTGCAACAGAAATGAATGTCGGTGAACCTACACTTAACGATATTGTTAAGGAGCTTGAAAAGCCGGGCCGCGACCCGCGTGACGAAATGCCAAAGCCTATTTTAAGGAGCGATGTACTTGGCATAGAGGATCTTTCCGAGGGAATGATAATGCGCGGTACGGTGCGCAATGTTATTGATTTTGGTGTTTTTGTGGATATCGGTGTGCATCAGGACGGACTTGTACATATATCGCAGATAACCGACAGATATATCAAGCATCCGCTTGAGGCCGTAAGTGTCGGTGATATTGTCGAGGTAAAGGTTTTAAGTGTCGATCCCGCCAAAAACAGGATATCGCTCACTATGCTTTTGGACGGCGATGCAAGCAAGTCAAAGCCCGAGCAAAAAAAGGATGATACACCCAAAAAGGCCTTTGATAAAAAAGATGGCAGAAATAACAAAAGAAAAAATAATAACAAAAAATAAAAACAAGCGGGCTGTCCTGTAAGGATTGATATGTACCCAGAATTCTGGACACATTGATTTATGAGCAGGCCACACACATG
>CAMVJD010000068.1 GCA_947167715.1 uncultured Eubacteriaceae bacterium | reverse complement strand
AATTGGCTTTTGGCTATGCCAAAAGTTGTGACGCTGACGCCGAAAAACATTTGCGTGTTTGCCTGACAACGTTATTTTATACGTTTCGCTTGTTATAATGCGGTTTACAGCGTAAGTTCTCGTTTTATTTGCATTATGTAAGACATACTTTAGCGTCGCAGACTTAGTTTGAGTAGCTGAAGCTACTCAAATCCCGTAGGGATTGCGCGAGCTTTAGCTCGCAGCAACAAGCAGGACGAGCTTTGCCCGTCCGAGGAGCAGACGAAGTCTGCATACTTTACAGACTTGCAAGTGTCGACCGAAGGGAGGCGCGCAGACAAGGCTGCAAAATTTGAAAGAAAACAAAGTTTTCTTTCAAGGCTGTCGACTTTGTCGACAGCCAAAAGCCCCGTACCGCTATGGTACGGAGCCTTTATTACTGTCTGTCAAAATATTTTTTCCCTGCGCTTGGTTTAAAATACGTCCTGATATAGCCGTCAGGGGAGACGATAACAAACTCGTTTGTGTCCTCTATATAGTAGACATCGTCATTATCCTCTTTTTCAAGCTTGTGCAGGGCATTGGGGTCGTGGGCGGCTCTATCTGCGCCCGTCTCGTATTCCTCCGCGGTTTTATAAATGCCGCCGAATTCCGCGCCGTGCTTTTCAAAATGAGAATCGCGCGTCTTTTTATTTTTAAAATAATACCGTGTGTTATTCGGCTCTTCCGCAGCCGCTGTCGCTGTCTCTTCCCTGACAGATGTTTCCTTTTCGGCCGATGTTTCTTCCGCAAGGATCTCCTCCTCGGCCACGGTCTCATTCTCGGGCAAAACGGCGCCAAATTCGCCGGTATTTACCGTATTTTCCTTTTCGGACGGCACTACCGTCAGCCCGCCCTCGTTTGAGGATGCGGATGTACAGCCCGTCAAAAGTGCCAAGGAAAGCACCGCTGCCAAAAGTATAATTTTAAACCGTCTCATCTGTCTCGCCCCCAAGTGCCTTTATTTTTGCCCGAATACGTTCAAGCGTTACCGTATTTAATGCCGAGATATTGCATTTTTCGGCTTTTTTATAATATTCAAGCGCCTCGGCCTTATTATTTTGTCTTTCGCGGATAACGCCCATATAAAACAGGCTGTCCACCATAGACGGACGGAAGGACAGCGCCTTTAAAAAGTATTCCTCGGCCTTGTCAAGCTCGTTTTTTGCAAAGGCTATCTGTCCCATATTGTCCCAGGCGGGCGCGTACTCCGCGTTATCGTCAATGGCGACCTTTGTCTTTTCCTCTGCCTTGTCAAAATCGCCCTTTAAAAGGTAAAAATAGCCCAAGGTGGTGTATGCGCTGTAATTTACATATTGAAAATCACGGGTCAGCTTTTCAAGTATATCTATTGCCTTTTGAATATTCTCGTCCCCGCCCATTATCCAGTAGCAGCTGCTTACGGCAAGCGGGATATTTTTTTCGTATAAGAGCGACGTATTGTACTTTTCGGCGCGTTCAAGGCAGACAAGAGCCTCCTGTGCATTGCCAAGGTGCAGCATTTCAAGCGAATAGTTGTAAAGCGCCGCAACATTTTTTGTGTTTTTGGCAACAGCCTTGCGGTAAAAATGCATAGCCTTGTCGGGGTTTCTTGTAAAATAATAAAAATTGCCCACCATACCCAAATAGTAGCTGTAAAAAATTATGCCGTTTATTATAAGATATACAAAAACTATCGGTATCATTATCCACAAGGGATAACGCAGATAAAAGACCGCTATTATCCACGCCAGCATAAGAAAGCCAAGCGTAAAGCCTTTCCAGTATTTTACCCAATCTATTTTTTGCTGCTTTTTCATTTTACGTTCCTTTCGGTTATGTTTTGGTTTGGCGGGCACAAAAGCTATGCGGCCTTATTATTCAAGTTTTGCATAACTGCCAAATGTTATCTCGCCCACGGGATACACACTTTTCGTCCCGCTTTTATCCGTCCAGCTCACATACGAAACAGCCGGGGTATGGTCATCGGGTACGGTATGGATGGTGTACTGTGTAGCCGGCTTTTGAAGCAGCAGTCCCTCTCTTAACAAATCGTCAACGGTGATCACCGTGTCCTTGCTCCACTGACCCCTGGTGTAAAGGTCGGTGGCATAGGTTTGTGCGGCACTGAAAATCATTTCCGCCGCCGCCTTTTCATCACTATAGAAAAACGGAGTACCGGGATAAACGCAGGTATAACCCTCGTCATCGGTAAACTCGACGTGATGTATTGCAGGGGTATTGTCCTCGCCCGCAGATACTATAACAAAGTGTCTGTCAAGCTCGATATCCAGCAGACCTGCCTTAACAAGGTCATCCGTGGTTATCACCGTATCGCCGCTCCATTTGCCCATTGTATAAAGGTCGGTCGCGTGGGTAGATGCGGCGCTGAAGATAGTTGCCGCAGCATTAAGAGCGGCCGCGGTTTTTCCGTCCTTATCCTCATAGGGATATCTGAATGTACTGCCACCTATCGTGCAGATCACCTGCTTGACCGCAGGGGTCAATTTTTCGCCCGTAGTCTCTATTATAAACGGGTACGAGGGGTAGTCGTCAAGCAGCTCTTCCGACATGATACTTTCTATATCAATGTATTTTTCTCCCGTCCACTGATTTTTTGTATACATATCTGTGGCGTAGGTCTGTGCCGCCGCAAAAACGGTTTTTGCCTGTTTGTACAAGTCTTCATAGTCAACAAGGCCGTCAATGGTATATTCAATGGGATATACGCGCGTTTTGCCGTCCTTTGACTGCCATTCAAGGCGCACTATCTCGCCCTTTTCGGTGATAAAGCTGTAATCCGTTTCGGGGAAGCATCCCAAAAAGCCTTTCTTTACCAGATCTTTGGCAGTAACCGTAGTGCTTTCGCTCCAATTATGCTCATACTTCAGGCGCTGTATATACTGCTTGGCCGCACCGTATACCTCCGAGGGACCGATATTTTTCTTTTTGTCAAACCAGCCCCACTCTATCTCAAAGTCGTCCGAGTGTCCGTCACGGGGAAATACGGCCCTATTGCCGTAGGGCGAGTTTTGTGTGTCCCATTCCACCCTGTCGATAACGGGCATATCGGTGCCGTCCGTATATATCCTGTATTTGTAGTATTTATAATCGTCCTTTAAAAGTTCCGCCTTGATAAGCCGCGGGAAAGTTACCTTTTCGCCTGCGCTCCATTGACCCTTTGTGTAAAGGTCTACCGCATAGGTCTGCGCTGCCGTAAAAACGGTCTGCGCCGTCTCGAGCTCTTTTTCAAAAAGATCAAGCTTGTCCGTACCCTTTCTTTCAAGCCACTCCTTGTATGTTTTGCCGTCATAGGCAAGACTTGTGCCGGGGTCAAGGACCTTTTGCATTACTGCCGCCGCATCTGCCGCCGTAAGCATATCGTCACCGTCGGCATCGGCAATATACATATATGAGCGTGTTTTCTCAACAGGCATTTTTGTACTGTCGTTTAATACCCTTTGTAAGAGTGCAGACGCATCGGACGCTGTGACAACTCCGTCACAGTCTACATCTCCCGCAGCCGGTACCCCCCCCCCCGCAAACACGCTGTTTAAGCACATTACAGCCATTGTTGCTGTCAATGCAGCTGTAATTTTCTTTTTCATATTCATCATCCTTTCCTGATAATATCCAATCGATAGGTTCATCTATATTTTACCCCACAATGCATCGTTTTGCAAGAGTAAATTTATGCGGCTTAAAGGACGGACACATAGGTCCGTCCCTACAGCCAACGATTTGACATATTGCCTTTTTGTAGGGAACGACCTGTGTGTCGTTCCGCTGTCTCTTACGCGGCAAAAACGCAAAAATGAGGGCCGCATTACACGGCCCTCTTAAGGAATGATTTTATATAATTAATGTCAGTTTTTAAGCTATCAGTCAATAGCGTAAACTATTCTGCTGTTCTGTGCGCCTGCGTAAGCCTTTGCCCAGTTCTTTGCATCATTTGCGCTTCTTGTTGCATAACCGTAGTTATTGCTTGGTCTCCAGTTGGTCTGTGCTGTCTTAAGACCCGTTACGCTTGATGTAACAACAGAGCCGCTGTCGGTAAATGCGCCAACGCCGTGATCGTCTACTACGTGACCGCTGTAGCTGCCCTTCTCAAAGTAGTTCTTCTCGGAGAAGATGTTGCAGCCTGTGTATGGTGTATAAGCTAAATGGAAACCGTACACATAGTTGTTGTAGCAGTGGAAGTTACCATAACGCATAAGGCCGGGGCCTCTTGTATAGTTGTTGTAGAAGTAGTTGTTAGCAATAGTCATACGAGGATAGCCGCTGTAACCCTTGCCTGCACCGTCTTCCTGAGGATAACCGAGGATAAGACCGTACTTATGGCCGCCGAAGTAGCAAGCTGTTATTGATGCATAATCAGCCTTTGCACCGATGTAAACGTGCTTGTCAACATCGCTGTCTGTCATACTGCTGTGACCGACCCAAGTACAATGGTCAAGCCAGAAGTTGTTGCCCTCTGTGATGTACATCTGGATATCATCGTTTGCATTTATGGACGAGCTGTGCTGGAATCTTATATTCTTGAATATAAGGTTGCCTGTGCCCGAACCGCATCTGAAGTGGATGTTGTTAAGTGTGCCCGAACCGTACTTGCCGATAAAGGTCTTGTTCTTACCAACATTTACCTTTGTAAGGCTGCCCTGTGAAATATTGCCGTTGATAACGATAGTATAAGCAGTTGAGCCGCTTGCATATTTCTGAAGGTCGCTTACGTTGTTTACATATACTACCTGGCCGAGTACACCGCCGATAACGCTTGCCTTCTCGGCGCCGTTCATAGTCTTGCAGTAGCCTGCAAAGCCCTCTGCGCCGTGAGAGATAAGGCGGAAGTTCTGTGCTGCGGAGCCGTTGTAGCCCGATAATGTGTAGCTTGAACCCGAAAGTGTAAGTGCATTCGAGCCGTTTGTGATCTTGTAGTTAAGGCCGTTGCCGTTTGAATCGTTCTTAACTGCGGAGATGTTCCATGTGTTAACGCCGTTTACATTAAGTGCGTTGCCGGATGCAGCGTTGAAGATCTGGTAGTTGCCGCTGCCCTTTGAAACTATTTTCCAACGTGTTGATGTTGAAGAATTGCCGCTTGAAACGATGCTGTTGCCGTTAGCGCCTACAAATTTGCCGTCGCTTGTTGAAACAAATTCCATAAGCTGATCGGGGTAGCCGTTTGAATCTATTGCGGATGAAACATTGCTTGCGCCCGTGTTGCTTGAAGAACCGCTGTTGTTATTGTTGTTGTTATTGTTATTGTTATTATTGTTGCTGCTGCCCGAATTTGAGCTGCTGCCGCCCGAAACAGAACCTGTGGTATCTATCTGAATCTTGTAGATGTTGATACCCTTTGCTGTTGAGAAAATATAGATAGTACCGTTGCCGTTTATTGTAACTGTACCTGTTGCAAGATTGCCGTTGCAGTTGATGCTGCCGATCTGCTGACCGCTGCCGTTTACAACTGCAAGTGTTCTTGTATCGTTGCCGCTTGATTTAGCAGTGACCTTAAGTGCTGTCGAACCGCTTACGTTTAATGAAACTGCGCGGTAGGATGTTGTGCCGCCGCCGCCGAGTGCAAGGCAGTACTGATAGCCCGATACGGGAGCAGAAGGAACGGATACTGTCTTGCTGCTGTTTGCAAGAATTGTAAGTCCGTCGATAGTTACATTGCTTGATACGGTGCGAAGACCGTTGAACTGTGAATCCGAGAAGTTCCAGCTTTTTGATGCTGTGTAGCCGCCCGATGTTGAGCCGCTGCTTGCAGAACCGGAGTTATTGTTGTTATTGTTTGTATTTGTATTTGTGTTGGTATTTGAGCTGCTGCTTGAACCGCTGTTTGAGCTGCCGCCGCTGGGCCACTGTGCATTTTCAAAATACCAGACCTGGTTGTCTGCGCCGTAGAACTGATACTGTAATACGTTTGCGCCCGAGTTTTTGCTCTTACCCGATACGTCAAGACCCTTTGAATGACCCGAACATTCGGATGTGATGGCATAACCGTCACCGCTTGCCTTTATACCAAAGTTTTGTGGTGACAAACCGTTGTTCTGGTAGATCTGAATGTTTGCGCCGTTTTCGTTGCTGCCGTAAGCAACATCAAGCGACATACCACCCGTCATATCGGTTGCGGGATGGAAACGGTAAGTGCCGTTTGAGTTTTTCTCAAGTATCCAACGCTGGCCGAGAGAACCTGTACCTGTTGACTGAATTACGTTTGCGCCGTTTGACTTTGAGTCGCCCTGTACGGTAAGATAAAGGCCGCTGTTTTTGCTCTTGATGTAGTAAATGTTGCCTGCCGAGGGTGTAACGCCCGCCGCGCTTACATTAACTGCCATAGAGAGCATAGCGCTCAGAACCATAACAAGGCTTAAAATAAAGCTGATAGTTCTTTTTGTCATTTTGATTTCCTCCTCTTTTTAATCAAAATACACATTTGGGAAACACTGATTAATAGGATACCAAAAATAATTTTGCCTTTTTATTTAATTAGTGTTTCCTTGGTTTCCGTTTTGTTACTTGCCCGCCGCTTAACATTGGCGGGCATTTATCGTAAACGTCAAAAATATTTAGACGTTCACGATATGACGTGGCTCATAAATAATCAGTCTTAAGCAAGCTTAAGTCCGATTATTTAATTCGCTTACTATACTTTGTTGGATAGATTATACCAAAATATTGTTAAGAAAATCAATAACCATAATAACTCAAAATACTTTTGGGCAAATATAACAATTTAACTATATCAAAAATTGGTTTCGGCAAATAAAATTTAGACAAATTACACCAGTAAAATTAGAATTTTAATGTTTGTCGCAATTTAAGGAACTTTCACTTGATGTCAATTTTCGCTCATTTGCAAATTATTAACAAAAAATTAACCGTTTTTTAATCAGTTATTAATATTTTAAAAAAATAAAGGCGTTAGCTTTGTATACTTTTACCAATGCCAATCGCCTTTTGTATTGTCAATATTAGTTATTTGTTTAACGCTTTTTCAATCCCACCAAAAATACCATATTTTTGATTTTGTAAGGCTGTCTGCAAGCTCGCCCACAGAGCCGTTTTTTGTGCATTGGTCTATTCTGTCGGTACAAAAGATATACTGCCGCACGGCAAGTGCCTCCGCATCCTTCAGCGGCACAGGCTTATCCAGTATAAATTCAAGCGTATCGTGGGTAATTACCGCAGGCACGGCACCGTACTTTTTATACCATTGTCTGCAAAATGCCGCCATATCCTCGGGTGCGGGACAATCGTTCCAGCCGCCGAAGGGCACATACACCACCGTTTCCCACGGGTTTGGGGTGGGTATTTCCAAAAGCGCGCAGGGGCGCATTTTGGCCTGCCTGCCAAATTCAAAAACGGACATAAAATAATTTATGCTCTCGCCGCCCTCTGCCGCACCGACAAATTCCTCGTAATCAAAATCTGGCTCTTCCTCAAACATATCCTGCAGGGTGGTATTGAAAAGCTCGCTGTCATCGCTTATTTTCGCAAGCTCAGCATTGATATCAAATTTTTCATCGCCAAAGACCGTGTCGAAATACTCGTCCAGTATTTTGTCCGCGGCCAGTATAACGGGGGAAAAGCCCTCTTTTCTGCCGCGTTCAAGCTCCTTTATATAAAGCTCGGTCAGGGCGCCCGGCGTCATTTCGGGCAAAAGCCTGTACGGGTAGCCAAGCTTTTTGACCATGCTTTCAAGCAAGGGGTCGTGAGCCGGTTCGTTTTTTGGCTCATTTTTTAAAAAATCAAATAATCCCATAAAGCTGCCTTCCTTCAACTGTTATTTTCCAAATACCTTTTTACCTCAAAAAGCGAATTGAATATCTCCGCCTTTTGCCGCATCTCGTCATCGGGCTGTAAAAGGTCGGGCACCATAAAGGTGCGTATGCCCGCCGCGTGAGCCGCCCTTACGCCGTTAAACGAGTCCTCTATCACTATCATATCCTTTTTGTCAAGCCCGAGCTTTTGCGCCGCAAGCAGGAAAATATCGGGCGCGGGCTTGCTGTTTGTTATCTCCTCGCCGCCCGTAGTATCGGCAAAATACTTTAAAAGCCCCATCATTTCAAGCTCGCGCCGCACTATATCGCCCCTTGTAGACGAGGCAATAACGGCGGTAATGCCCTTTTGCCTTAAATATTCCAAAAGCTCGAAAACGCCGTCCTTTATGCCCAGCTTTCCGCTGTCTATGGTCTTGTACACCAGCTCCATTACCTCGCCGCGTATTTTGTCATAATCAAAATCGGGGCCAAAATGCGCCATAACGATGCCGCGTGTCGCCTCAACGGTAACGCCTATGCATTTAAAGGTCACCTCGCGCACGCCCTCAAGGCCGTATTTTTCGCCTATTTTCTCCCAGCTGTCCAGATACAGCCGCTCCGTGTCAAAAATGACCCCATCCATATCAAAAATTATTGCCTTCATACTCTGTCATCTCATTTCAATAATAGCATTCACGCCCTTTTCGCCGTATATTTTGGCAAAATAGCCGTTATTATTTTCATCGGCCGCAATACTTACCGGATCCCCGTATTTTACCTCTTTTTTATAAAGTATGGCCGCATAGTCGGGCTCTTTTTCAAAATCAAAGGCCTCGTATGCCATATCTATATAGTTTAAATTATGCACATGTCCGTTTATGTCGATATCGCATTTTCTTACGGCGTAGGGGATATTTAACGCATATTCGTCCAGCTCCCGCATTTTTTCAAACTCGGGCGCACCGAAAACATTTCTGTCGGGCTCGGGAAGATATTTTTCCAAAAGTGCCTCGTTAAGCTTTACGGGGCGCAGGGTGCTTATATCCACGCATATCCACTTTGACGAGCCGCAGACCGCCCTTTCGCCGTTTACATATATCTCAAAATCACGGTAGGAGTACAGCTTTGTGCTGTTTCGCACCCAGGTGCGCGCCTGTAAAACATCGCCGTAGCACGGCCTTTTTTCAACCTTTAGCCGCCATTCAAGCAGTACCCACGAAAAGCCGTTGTCTATAATATCATAAAGCCCGTTTTTTATCGAATCCGAATGTTTGGAGGCTATATCCTCAAAAATACGCAGTATAGACTTGTTTTTTATTGTTTTTTCATTGGTTATATCCGAAAGCCCGGTCTCAAAATCATATGTAAATATCATACGCCGCTCCTTTTCACTCATTTTATATTACTCGGGATATCCGAAAAAGTGACTGTATATTCATATTATAATAAACACTTGTTTTTCTGTCAAGAATTGTGTTGTTTGAGTTTCACCATTTTTTATCGGAAATGTGTATGTTGTACAAATTTAGATTTTGGGTTCGGCAAACACGCAAAATCGTAAGATAATCTTTTGTTTTATTATACGGCCAAATATGATATACTGTTAATGTAAGTATTTTTAATATGAGGTGCGCACAGCTGATATGAAGATAAAAATAAAAAAAAGAAGAAAAAAGAAGATACCGTTAATAACACCTGTTTTGCTTACGGCATTTGTACTTATGCTGATATTTGGCAAAGGCCTTGCGCAAAAGCGTGATTTTTTCAAATGTAACTCGCTTGCGGATAACGGCAGGGGAGATATTGTTATAAATGCGCATCCGTTTGGCGGCGCAGCGGCAGAGTTTGACGGCATTTCATACATAAGCCTCGAGGCCGTGCAGATAGATATCGACCCGGACATCTACTATAACGAGGCGGAGGGCCGTGTTATAATAACCACCGAAAACGATGTTGTTCGCCTTGACGAAAACGGCTCGTCCGATGCGGAGGGACTGGCGCTTAATTTTGCGGTATACAATGCAGAAAGCGGAATATATTTACCTATAGAGCTTATCGAGCGGGTTTACGGCTACAAAATAACAAAAAGCGCCGAAAACGACCTTATCCTGTTGGACAAGGGCTGTAAAACAGGCAGCATAAGCAAAAAAGCCAAACTATACTGCGGCCGGGAAAAGGAAAACTATCTTACAAGGCTTGAAAAGGGTACACAAGTATACATTTACTCCGACACAAACAGCGACACCCTTTTAATAAAAGCCGTCAGCGGCAAAAACTTCGGTTTTGTGGGCTATGTCCCCCAAAATTGCGTTACAGATATAAATGAGGTCTCCGCGGAAAAGCCCGTAAAGGCCTTAACGCTGCCCGACGGCAAAATAAACCTTGTCTTTGACCAGATATCAAATGCGGGCGGTGCGGCGATAACCATGTCAAACGGTCTGCCCGAGGGCGTAAATGTGCTTTGTCCCACCTGGTTTTCGTTTAAGGATGCAGGCGGCGAAGTAATAAACAAGGCAAATGCCGATTATGTGGATTGGGCGCATAAAAACGGGGCGCAGGTATGGGGGCTTGCAAGCGACAATTTTGATACGGCCGTAAGCCACAGCGTACTGACGGATGACAAAACGCGCGAATACGCAATAAAGCAGCTTATAGCCTACGCGGACACATATGACCTTGACGGAATAAACCTTGATTTTGAGGCCGTACCCAAGGCAGACGGCGAATACTGGTCGCAGTTTTTGCATGAGCTTGCGCCCGTATGCCACAGCCACGGCTTGATATTAAGCTGCGATCTGTTTGTGCCAAAGCCCTGGTCTTTGTACTATAACAGGCAGGAGACCGGCGAAACGGTCGATTATGTCATTGTTATGGGATATGACGAGCATTACGGCGGCAGCGATGCCGCAGGCAGCGTGGCAAGCATAGGCTGGTCCCGTACAGCCGTCCGGGATACGATAAAAGCAGGCGTACCAAAGGAAAAGCTGATACTGGGCATACCGTTTTATACAAGGATATGGATGGAAAGCGGCAATGAGGTATCCTCCTCGGCATATTCGATGACGGCCGCGGAAGAGATATTAAACGATAACGATGCAAAATTCTCTTACGACGACACGACCGGACAAAATTATGCGGAATATACCGACAATGACGGCGTACACCGCTGCTGGCTGGAGGACAGCCAAAGCGTACAAAAGCGCACGGCGCTGATAAAGGAATATGATATTGCGGGCATAGCCGCATGGAAATTAAGAATGGAAAAAGACGGCATTTTTCATATGATCTATGAAAATTTATTTGACTGATACAGCAAATTTCTGCATTTTTGCCTGCCTGCGGGCGTATACTGTTAAAAAGCAAAAACGGAGGACGCAATGGGGGCAAAAATTTATGTTATCAAGCTTAAACAGATAATTCGTGTTGCAGTACTGCTTATTTTGGCTGCCGCGGTAATATTTGGCGTGATAAGCGTTATAAAGCACAGCAGCAGGCCTACATACAATCCCGGCGTATATACAAGCCGAATAATACTGCACAATTCGCCCGTCAATATCGAGGTAGAGGTATCGGCTCACGCCATAGAAAGCGTAAGGGTGCTGGAATTAAGCGAAACACAGCAGGTGTTCTATCCCCTTTTCGCATCTACGGCAGATGATATCGCCGAAAGGGTAGTTGCCGAGCAAAGCTGTGATATAACACTTGACAGCGAATCGGCGGTGACCGGCGGCATAATACTTGATGCGGTAAGACAGGCGCTTGACAGCGCAAAGACACAGTAAAAAAAGAGACCCCCGCAGCCCGAGGCCGCAGGGGTTTCTTTTGCTATAATACGTAAAACGTATAGGGGATTTATGTAAAAAAAGGAGGGTCAAACTTTTGCGGTAATCAATAGCACGGTACCGCTGCCGCATCTCTGCACAGCATTTTTATTGCCGTGCCCGCTTTTTCAAGCATAGAGCAGATCTGCTCCATTAAATTAAGCTGTTTTGTATGCATCTCGTCAAGTAAACTGTATGCCAGATCGGTATTGTGCAGGCGGGATATCTTTTCCGCACCCGACATATTCACCGTGCTGCCGCACAGCTGCTTAACGCTGTCGTAAGCCCTTGCGTAATCCGCATAGGCAGTCATCTGTTCCATATTAAGGCAGGAATGTGTTGCAGCGTATTGCTGCAGTCTGCTTTTTATAACATTATTGTTTTCCTTTGCCGTGCCAAGCATTTCATCTATGGTCTGACGGTTGGATTCTATGGAAAGCAACATATCGTCAATGCTTTTGTTCATATCCTTCATGTTGTGTATCTCCTTTCCTTCGGTTTACAATTATAGTATACGCCATAAAGATTAAAAAATCATTGATAATTTTCTTAAGTATTTATTAAGATTTAAGGATGTCATTAAATAAAATGCCGCATTTACGGCATAAAAAGGGCGGGAGCAATAATACTCCCGCCTTGCAATAAGTTTTTATCAGGCGTTTTTAATTTTATTTCTCAAAAAATCCAAAAGCTCCTTTGGGCAGTCCTTTTTCGCCATGGGGAGGGCTTGGCTGTCGGAAAGCAGAAGAAAATGATCCTCGGTTTCCTTTATGCCGTCTAATTTACCGTACTCAAGGCTTACGATGCTGCCTTGGCTGTATGATTCAAGCTTATCCTCATAGAATTTGTATTGGTTTATATATCCTATCTTTCCCCTTTTTTTATATGCTGCCGATGTAGTGTGGAAAAACAGTACAATATAAAACACCAGATAAATTACAATTGCAGCCAGCGCAAATACAAGCGCAAATGCCGCGCCGCGTCCGAGCTCCAGAAGAAAAAAGAGAATCCCTACTGCCGCCATAAGACCGAGAGCGATCTTCTTATGTATGCTCCATACTATCTCGCGCAGATTTTGGGGAGTATATTCAAATTTTGCTTCGTATAACGGTTCCATAACGCTTACGCCTCATTTTTTATTTCTGTTATAGTTTATAAGACAGCCGTTTAAGATTATCTCTCTTTCGTTGTCTGTCAGCTCGCCCATTTTAAGGGTAAATTCCTTCATGCTGCCGTCCTTTACCACATAGGCCTTAAACTCGCCCGCCTTATCCTTAACACCCTTTGCGACATCGGGGATAAAGATAAAGTCGCCGTTTTCAAAGGGAAGCTCGCCGTCAAAGGTAAAGGGAAGCATACCCCAGTTGATAAGGTTGGAGCGGTAACGCTTTGTTGCATATTCCTTGGCGATATTAGCCCAGCCGCCCAGAACCTTCTGACAGCTTGCGGCCTGCTCTCTTGCGGAGCCGTCGCCGGGCTTTACAGCGTAAATGGTGCTGCCGACGCCCATAGTTGCCCTTGATATCTCAAAGCTCTTTTTAATGGTGTCCATTATAGGCTTTAACTCGGGAACGGCCTCTGCGGGACATTTATCCGCAAGAATTGCCTTTTCCGCAGCCTGAATAGCCTTTGCGCGGGGCACATAGTCGGGGTCCTTTCTGGAAAGTGTAAATTCCGCAAGACCGAGAGGATTGGAGCGGTAGCTGCTTGTCTCGCCCGAGGGGATAAGCTCGTCCGTTGTGGTAACGGGGTCTGTGATAAGACTTACCACCTTTAATAAAATATTTTCGGGAAGAGCGCTCATTTCGGGCCAATCGGTGATATTGGGACCAAGCTTCAGCTCAACGCTTGGGTCTGCCTTGCCAAAGCCGTTAAATACGCGGTTATCGTAAACTGTCTTGTTAAAGAAATATTTGGGCTTTGTGAAATCTATGCCGTCAAGCTGCTCTGCCGAGGTAAGATAGCCCTTGTTTACAGCGGTTGCGGCGATAGAACGTGCATCCATAAGTGCAACCGAGGCGATCTGACCGTTGCCCGGCTTTGAACCCTCTCTGTTGGGGAAGTTTCTTGTGGAGTGACGTATGGAAAGGCCGTTGTTTGACGGAACATCACCCGCACCAAAGCAGGGACCGCAGAAAGCGGAACGAACAGTAGCACCGGCAGCCATAATTTTGGCAATAGCGCCGTTTTCAACAAGGCTGATAAATGTAGGCTGGCTGGAGGGATATACGCTTAAAGCGAAATCGTCCGCACCGATAGACTGACCGTTAAGGATATCCGCAACATCACAGATATTGTCAAAGGTACCGCCTGCGCAGCCCGCAATAACACCCTGATCTACATAAAGTCTGCCGTTTTTGATCTTATCGCGCAGCTTGAACGTTACCTTGGGGTTGTCAATGGACTTGGCGCCCTTCTTTTCAACCTCGGCAAGGATGTCCTCCAGATTAGCGTTAAGCTCGTCAATGGTGTATGTATTGCTGGGGTGGAAAGGCATTGCTATCATAGGCTTAACCTTTGAAAGGTCAACGTAAACAACGCCGTCATAATAAGCTACGCTGCCGGGGTCAAGCTGCTTATAAGCCTCTTCCCTGCCGTGTGCCTTGTAATATTCCTTAATTGTATCGTCTGTTCTCCAAACGGAGGAAAGACAGGTGGTCTCGGTGGTCATAACGTCAATGCCGTTTCTGTACTCGGCATTAAGGTTTGAA
This sequence comes from uncultured Eubacteriaceae bacterium, assembly GCA_947167715.1. Taxonomy (GTDB): domain Bacteria; phylum Bacillota; class Clostridia; order Lachnospirales; family CAG-274; genus RGIG4310. Next base: position 956 of record CAMVJD010000068.1, on the reverse strand, counting down.
ATGCCGTCGCCGACAAATTCCATTACCTTGTTTTTAACATAGCCATTTTCAAATACCGCGCCGATAATTGAAAGTGCAACGTCCTGCGGACCAACAAAGGGTGAGGGCTTGCCCGTAAGATAAATTGCAATTACCTGCGGACGGTTTACATCATAGGTCTGTTCAAGCAGCTGCTTTGCAAGCTCGCCGCCGCCCTCGCCTATAGCCATGGTACCCAAAGCGCCGTAGCGTGTATGAGAGTCCGAGCCGAGAATCATTTTGCCGCAGCCCGACATCATTTCACGCATAAACTGGTGGATGACCGCCTGATGTGCGGGAACATAGATGCCGCCGTACTTTTTGGCAGCGGAAAGGCCAAACATATGGTCATCCTCGTTAATAGTGCCGCCAACTGCACAAAGGCTGTTATGGCAGTTTGTAAGCACATAGGGAATGGGGAATTTTTCCATACCCGATGCACGCGCCGTCTGGATAATACCCACATAGGTAATATCGTGACTTGCCATACAGTCAAATTTTATTTTTAATTTTTCGGGGTCGCCCGAGGTGTTGTGTGCCTGCAAAATACCGTAGGCAATAGTATTTTTGCTTGCCTCTTCGGGCGCTGCGGTGATATTTGCCGCAGCAAGAGCGGCCTTGTCATCGGCCTTAATAAGCTGTGTGCCGTTTACAAGGTACGCGCCTGTGTTGTATAATTCAACCATTTATATATCCTCCTTAAATTAGATATTTTGTCAACTGTTTTTATAATAACATAAAACGGCGCAATATGCAACAAAATGTTGAAATTTGAGTTTCCCCATTTTTTCGGAATACATAATTCGGCAAGCCCCGCAAATAATTTCGGCTTACAGCGGGATATGCGCTGACGCCGAAAAACATTTGCATTTTTGCCCAAAGATCTTAAGGTGTATTTAATATATTACGCCTGCTTACATTGTATATTTCGGCAATAT
>CAMVJD010000067.1 GCA_947167715.1 uncultured Eubacteriaceae bacterium | reverse complement strand
TTGTTATTTCCGCACCCGCAGGCAACGATCTTCCTACAATCGTTTACAACACAAACCATACAACATTAAAGGCAAGCGACAATATCATTTCCGCTGCTTCTTGTACAACAAACTGCCTTGCACCTATGGCTGATGCTTTAAATAAGTATGCTGCTATCCAGTCAGGTATTATGTGTACTATCCACGCTTACACAGGCGACCAGATGACTCTTGACGGTCCCCAGAGAAAGGGTGACCTCAGAAGAAGCCGTGCTGCTGCTGTAAATATCGTTCCTAACTCGACAGGTGCTGCAAAGGCTATCGGTCTTGTTATCCCCGAGCTTAACGGCAAGCTTATCGGTTCTGCACAGCGTGTTCCCACACCTACAGGTTCTACAACTATCCTTACAGCTGTAGTTAAGGGCAAGGACGTTACAAAGGAAGGCATCAACGCTGCTATGAAGGCTGCTGCTAACGAGTCCTTCGGTTACAACGAGGATGAGATCGTTTCTTCCGATATCGTAGGTATGACTTACGGTTCATTATTTGATGCTACACAGACCATGGTTTCCAAGGTTTCCGATGACGAATATCAGGTACAGGTTGTTTCCTGGTACGACAACGAAAACTCTTACACAAGCCAGATGGTAAGAACTATCAAGTATTTCTCTGAATTAGCATAATTCAAAGTATAAAATTAAGGGGCCTGCTTTGGCCCCTTTTTTGTATGCTTTATTTCGGTATTTCTATGTCCTTCATTTTAAAGATAATATTTCCGCTACGGTCTATAAGATAATTGTCATCATCGCCAAAAACAAATGCGTAACCGTCAAGGCTGTAATGATACCAGCCGCGGTCGCTGTATGAAGGCTGCTCCGGGTCACATAGCGAATTAAACCGAGGTGTGACGATAAAATTGCCGTCTTTGTCAACAACGCCTATCTTATCCGTTGATTTGCTTGTTGCCGCATTTACAAACCATCTTGCATTGCCCGAATTAAAAACGCCGTATACAGACCTGTCATATAGTCTGCTTCCGCTTAAATCAGTCATAATATTATCATCGGATATTTCAAAATTCATTTGTGCATTATCATATTCGGCATAAGTATCGGATAATTTTATATCACTTTGCCAAAGCTTTGCCTCGGCAGAAGCCGCGCTGTCATACTCTATAGGTATAACAATATCGCCCGAGGTATCTGCAATGCCAAATTTCTCGTTATTTTCGACCACGGCATATCCGTTTTTAAATTTGTCTATATAACTGTATTGCGGCGGTATAACGATCCTGCCGTCAACCGCAAGACCATAGCCTTCTTCGTTGCAGAAAAATACGGAGGGTTCTTTTGGCCTTGTAGAGTTTTGTCTTATACTTGACTCATTTTTATGCAGTATTTCTCCGCTGCTGTTTATGATATAATGATGATCCGCATCCTCAACAACTGCAATACCGCTGTAAAATTCTCCCGCATATTTGTACTGCGGCTGTATAACAAAATCGCCGTTTGTGTTTATATATCCCCAAAGCTCCCCCTCTTTGGCAGGTGCAAGTCCGCAGGCACCAAAGCTGCCTGCTCTGTCAAACAGCTTATTTATTGCGCATCCGCCGTCTTTATCAACATAAAACGTCCCGCTGTGTAAGCCATTTTCCTCTGTATATATACTTACCGGGGCAAGACCGCATTCAAATAAATTTCGCTTTGTTTGCGTATTAAAATAAAGTGGATTTTTATTGTTTTCGGTAAGTCCTTTTCCGTACCAATACCAATTATCATCCCAATATCCGTCTTTAGAATTCCACACGCTATATAAAACAAAATATAACCCTAAAACAACAGCAATGAGAGAAAACCCGAAAATTATTGTTTTTTTCATATCCATTTATCCTTTTAATCGGGAAAAGAAAACCACATACTTAATTTTGTAAATTCATCTTTATCGACATTTTGTCTTGACATAAGCACATAATTTGCATCATTGAATCGCCAAAAACAGGCGCGAAGTCCGCCGACCGTATTTTTGATAACAGCCTGGCGCTCGCTGTTGTCTATGGTATCTTCGGTAATATCATAATCGTCATTTATATCAAAATCCAGCTGTTTATCGGTAACAGAGCCCCTTAAAACATACTGTACCTCGTGATATGTAAAATCTATCTCGGCAATATCGCCCTCAATGATAGAGTAGCTTACATCCTTTGCATCCTGCGGAGCATCTACAAAAACGCCTATATCTAAAAATGGCTCGGGGCTTTCAAGCACCTTAAGAGGCTCGGCTGTGGTGGTTTCAACTGCCTCGGCTGACTGTGTGGTCATTTCGGTTTGTGTTTGTGTAGTTTCTTGTTTGCCGCAAGCCGTGAAGAGCATCAATGCGGCAATTATTACAGCTGTTTTTTTCATTTTATCTCCTTTGTTAATACCAATTTTCATCCTTGAACATATCTGTATCCTTAAAGCATTTTTTCATATAATAGCGCATAGCCAGCGCAGCACAATCCGAAAGCACGGGTTTGATATCCTTGTCAAATTTCAGCTTGAACACGCTTTCAAGCGGTTCTTCAAAAATGCTTTTAAGTGCATAAAGCGTGTTTTTATCGACCCTTACGCCGTTTTTTGCCGCACACTCGCCGCAAAGCACACCCTCGGGTGTAAAATACGTCGTTTCCCGGCTGCCGCAGCTTGTACAACAGTCATCGGGGCAGGGGAGAAATCCGATTATTTCAAGCGAACGAAGCTCAAATATATATCCCGCGCACGCAAGGTCATTTAAGCCGCTGTCAAGCGCCTGCAGGCCTTTAAGTAAAAAATACATAAACTCGTTGTCGGCCTGCTCGGGACGCAGCATTTTATTTGTCATATAAGCAAAATAATTTGCAAGCGACAGCTTTTTTAAATTATCACAGCCTACAAAAAAGCTTTTAAGGCTGTCACCGCTTATAAGCTGATTATATTTTAAATGGTCGTCAATAATATAATCACAGTAGCAAAACAGCCCCGAGCAGCCGAAAAGTTTGCTGTTAGGCTTGCGGCAGCCCCGTGATTTGACCGTTATTTTGCCTATATCCTTGCAAAGCAGGGTAAGCCATTTGTCGTTTTCACCCTTGGAGGTGCTTTCAATAACGATACCCCTTACTTTCTGTTTGCTCAAATCTTTCACCCGTTCTTTCGGATAAATTCTGCATATCCCTGTAGGCAAGGTACGCATCTATATTACCCGTATGTTCAAATAAGTCCCAAAAATATTTTTTCATCAATATCACCTCTGTATATACTTTTTGTCTTTCTTATCATATATATACTTTGGAAATATTGGAATACTTTTTACAGTGGCAATGTCCTTATTCAATATAATAAACACAGCCCAAAATCCTAAAATTATTGTAAGTTTATTTTTACAACAAACCAAAGCTGCGGCGAAATATTTGAATTAAAAAGAAATTAATTCGCGGCAATGCTTTGCTTACTTTGGCGTCAAAGTAAGTGCGGGGTCGTAGGGGGCGCACAGCCCCCCTGCAACCGGAATCAGATCTTCTTGTCGTCGTAGCCGAAGTTTCTTAAAAGAAAATCGCTGTCACGCCAATCCTTTTTTACCTTTATCCAAATTTGCAGATTAACGCTGCCCGCAATAAATCTTTCGATATCACGGCGCGCATTGGAGCCTATCTTTTTAAGCATAGAGCCCTGCTTGCCGATTATTATACCCTTGTGCGACTCTCGCTCGCAGTAAATAGTAGCCTCGATATCGGTGATATCCTTGTCCTTTCGCGGCTTCATAGACGTTATTTCAACAGCTATGCCGTGGGGTATCTCGTCCTGCAAAAGATAAAGCGCCTTTTCGCGTATTATCTCGGCAATTATCTGCCTTTCGGGCTGGTCGGTTATCATATCATCGGGGAAATACTTGGGTCCCTCGGGGATATATTTTTTAATGGCATTTAAAAGGTCTTGCGTGTTTTTGTTTTTAAGCGCCGAAATGGGTATTATCTCCTTAAAGGGATATTCCTTGCTGTAGGCCTCGATCACCTTTAAAAGCTCGGGCTTTTCAACAGTATCAATTTTGTTTATTATAAGAAACACGGGAGCCTTTACCCTTGCAAGCCTGTCAAGTATAGCGCGGTCGGAGTCCTTTATTTTCTCGAACGGCTCTATAAGATACATTACTATATCCACATTGGAAAGCGTATTTTCCGCGCTTTTCACCATATAATCGCCAAGCTTTGACTTGGGCGTATGAAGCCCGGGCGTATCAATAAAAATAACCTGCATATCGTCCGTTGTAAGTATGGATTGTATCTTATTACGGGTAGTTTGCGGCTTGCTTGAAATAATGGCTATTTTTTCGCCTATAAGGCAGTTCATAAGCGTAGACTTGCCGACATTCGGCCTGCCTATAAGCGACACAAAGCCCGATTTAAAATTATTGCTCATTTGTTGTCCTCACTTTTTAATTTGTCGTATTTTTGTTTTATCTTTTTCAAGTCCTCCCACGCAAGACGCTTTTTGCTCTCGTCGCGCAGCAGGGCAGAGGGGTGGAAGGTAGCAATAAATTCGCAGTCCTTTTTGCTGTACCATACCCCGTGATTTCGCATAATGGGAAAATTTTTTTCAATAAGCGCCGATGCCGCAATTTTGCCAAGGCAAACAATAATTTTCGGCCTTATCAAAAGATACTGCCGCCTTAAATAGTTTATGCAGGCATCCTGTTCGTCCTGTTCGGGGTTGCGGTTGTTGGGCGGACGGCACTTGACAACATTTGCTATGTAAACAATGTTCCTGTCAAGGCCTATAGCGGCAAGCATTTTATCCAAAAGCTGCCCTGCGGCGCCCACAAAGGGCTCGCCTTGCATATCCTCGTGATAGCCGGGCCCCTCGCCGACAAACATAATATCCGCATTTTTGTTTCCTACGCCTATAACCACATTGTTCCGCGTTTCACAAAGGCGGCAGCCGCGGCAGTTAAGGCACATTTGTTCAAGTTCTTCCCAGGTAGTCATAGCTTTTTCCTAAATCAAATTATTGTACAGCTCGTAGGTTTCGCTGTCAAAGCATACAAAGTATACATCTATATCGTATTTGCCATATTCCCTTATCGTTTTCACAGCAATTTTACAGGCCTTGTCCTTGGGATAACCGTAAATGCCCGTTGAAATGGCGGGAAAGGCAATGCTGTGTATATCGTTTTCAAGGGCAAGCGCCATTGAGCTTTTATAGCAGCTTTCAAGCAGCACAGCATCATCCTCGTGGTTATGGTAAACGGGGCCGACCGTATGTATAATGTATTTTGCCTTTAAATTATAGCCCTTTGTTATTTTGGCTTCGCCCGTTTTGCAGCCGCCAAGCAGACGGCACTCGGCAAGAAGCTCTTTGCCCGCAGCGCGGTGTATAGCCCCGTCAACGCCTCCGCCGCCCAAAAGGCTTGAATTTGCGGCATTTACTATCGCGTCAACATCAAGCCTTGTAATATCGCCCTTTATTACTTGTATATTCAATATATCACCTTATTTCAAAAAATTCCTTTGCAAATTCAAAAAAAACATTTATTCTTTCCGTGTCATTGTCATACGCCCGTTTTATATAGCTAAACCAGCTTAATTCTTGGTCAAAAATGCAGTTTTTTTCTTGCTGTATTTTATACCTGACAAAATCGTGAAAATCATTAAAAAATCGAATATCATCGTCATTTTGGGTATTATTGAATCTATCGTTACAAATCCAACCGTTTATAAACTGATGTACGCTGTCAAAGTTGTTATTTCCTGTAAATATCTCAACTTTGCCTGCCATTTTTTCTGTCAATTCCTTTATATGCATACCTTTGTCATTCATTTTTTTCATCCAAAGTAAAATTATAAGGCAGCATATCCTTTACTTTTAACTCCTCTGGCTCACCGTTTCGGCTTATTATAACGCTGCCGTCATACATAAATTCCGCAAGCACCTGTAAGCACGAGCCGCAGGGGTAGACCGTTTTATTGATATCCTCAACGGCGACCGCGATTTTTTTTAAATTTGTCTTGGCCTCGGAAACAGCCTTAAAAACAGCCGTTCTTTCGGCGCAGTTGCAAAGCCCGTAGCTTGCGTTTTCAATATTGCAGCCCGTAAAAACAAGGCCATCATCCGTTAAAAGAGCGGCGCCCACTTTAAAGTTAGAGTAGGGCGCATAAGCGTATTTTGCCGCCTTTGATGCAATTTCCAAAAGCTGTTTGTTTTCTTCCATATCTTTACCTCGTAAGTCCCATACCCTTTAATATCTCTTCCTGTTTTGCAAACATTACCTTTTCCTCCTCGGGCACCATATGGTCGTAGCCCATAAGATGCAGCATACTGTGCGCCGTCAGAAAGGCCAGCTCGCGTTCAACGCTGTGACCGTATTCCTTTGCCTGTGAAAGCACCTTGTCATAGCATAAAACAATATCGCCCAGATATACCTTTTCGCCGTCCTTAAGCTTGTCCCGCGTAAAATCAATAAGCGGAAAGCTCAAAACGTCGGTAGGGCGGTCAATGCCGCGGTGTTCAAGGTTTATTTGGTGTATATCCTCTAATGAAACAACCGTAACGCTTATTTCGGTGTTGTCGGTAAAATGCTCGTATTCAAGGGCGGCCTTGGCTGTTTTTTCTATCAGGGAATAGTCAACATCATATTCCGTTTCGTTTTCATAAATTATGTCCATAATTATTTTCCCTTTTTGTATTCCTGCTTCTTTTCGTACTTTTCATAAGCCTTGATTATATTCTGCACAAGCGGATGCCTTACAACGTCCTTGTTTGTCAGCTTGCAAACGGCAATATCCTCGACCTCGGACAGGATTTTAACTGCCTCGATAAGGCCGCTGTTTTTGCCCTTTGGCAAGTCTATCTGCGTAACATCGCCCGTAATTACAGCCTTGGAGCCGTAACCGAGACGGGTAAGAAACATTTTCATCTGCTCGGGTGTGGTATTTTGCGCCTCGTCAAGCACAATAAACGAGTTATCGAGTGTACGGCCGCGCATATAGGCAAGCGGAGCCACCTCGACAGCGCCCTTTTCCATATTTCTTAAAAACGTATCCGCACCCATTATCTCATAAAGCGCATCATAAAGCGGGCGAAGATAAGGATCGACCTTTTGCTGCAGATCACCCGGCAAAAAGCCCAGATTTTCGCCTGCCTCGATAGCGGGACGGGTAAGGATTATCCTGTTTACCTCGTTATTTTTAAAGGCGGTTATAGCCATTGCCATCGCAAGGTAGGTCTTGCCCGTACCCGCGGGACCAACACCGAAAATAATGGTATTATTGCGGATAGAATCAATATATTTCTTTTGGCCTATGGTTTTTGGCCTTAAAGCGCGGCCGTTAATGGTAGTGCAGATATAATCATCGGATACAGACTGTGCGTTTTCTATGTTGTTTTCGTTTGCTTCGTCTATAAAATAATTAAGGCTTTGCTCAGATATTTCCTCGCCCTTGTCGGCGGTTTTAATAAGCGCATTTAAAACCTGGGCGGCATGATCTAAATTATCCTGTTCTCCGGTTATAACTATATCATCACCGCGATTTATAACAGTTACATTATATTCGTTTTCAATTTTTTTGATATTTGAATCAAAGCTGCCGAATATAACGGAAATAAGCCTGTTATCTATCTGAAATCTCATTTGTTCCATTGATCGGGTTTCCTCCTATATCGTCTTCAACTAAAAGTTCGGCCTTTGCCGTTATTTTGTCGGGATCGTATGTAAAATTGATTTTTTTATCAAGAACCGAGGCAGAATAGGGCAGTGTGGAAAGTATCTTTTTATTTAAAAGCTTTTGTACTGCATTTTCTGCGCGGGATCTTGTAAGAAATACTTTTTGTATGGTATACTCCTTGTATACAGTCTTTTTCAGTACGGCAGGCAAAGGATGATCCACGCCAAGTCCAAGCTGTATATTTTTATTGAATGTATCATAGTATTTAAATTTTGGCAATGTTTTAAAAAAACGATAATTAAAATCAATACCAAAAATACTGATAGAATAAATGTTTTTGATTTTCCCTGTATATGTCTTTAATTCACAGTTATAAGGCACTTGTGCGACAATTGAAACATATCGTTTACCGCGGACTATACCGACGGAATTGGCCGGAGGCACAGCAACATTTTGACCGCTGTCATCCTTTATATCAAAAGCCGAGCGTATAAGTACATCTCCGGTTTTTACCGTATCACCGACTTTAACGCAGGGAGTGCCGTTTTGCGCGGTTATCTGCGTTATAATACAGTCATATTTGCATATTATATCGTTTGGTCTTGCATTATTTGCCGTAAAGCCCGATTCAACATTTTCGTTTAATTCAACCAGCAGACGAGTACCGCGTTTTACAATACTTATCCAGCTTATCTGCGGAAAATTATGTCGGATATCCGTTTTAAGCGAATCCACGTTTATTTTATTTTTTAAAACACCCGTATAAATGCCCTTTGTTTTTAAATATGCAAGAATATCGGCATCGGAAAGACCGGTATTTCCATCTATATCAATAAGCCATATAAACTGTGACATTATAAATATCAATACTAAAAACAAAATAAAGCCCGCTGCAAAGGCGCCGCGTTTCCTATGCCTGAAAATATAAAACGGCAGACCGATCTTTGATACTATTTTAAAATGGCAGCCTGTTTTCTTTAAAGCGGGACGCATTTTTTTTAATCCTGCGACAGTAACGCACAGAGTAATAAAACGACCGTTGTATACGATATCCCAAGCATATATATTGTTAGCGGCAAGCAGATTTAAAAGCCGTTCCTTTGAAAACCCGCTGATATTAATGCGAACATATCCCTTTAAATCTTTCCATAAAACAAGAAGCAAATCATCACCCGAATTCCAGTTTATTAAAGTTTCCTTTAACAGTAATGCTTTCTTTGGTAAGGTGAGCTATCTCAAGCGAATTACCGCTTAAAACAATGCATTTGTCTTTTGTATTAAACTTTATACGTTTATCCGAAAATTCCTTTATATTTTTAAAATTATCAACGACTATTTCATGTGAGCCGATAATATTTATTAACGGAAGGTCGGAAATAACGTCCTTTGGCAGCCCGAAACAGTCAGAAATATGGTTTAGAATATCGGTATCCATATTAAAACCTTTTTTATTTATTATATTTGGAAAATCATTTGCGTATAACAGTATTATTGTTAACGTCAAAAATATTTCGCCTAAAAACAGGGATACCGATAGTGAAGCCACAAACTATTCGCAAAATACACATTTTACGAATAGTTTGCTTTATTATCTCCTATAAATGATATTATACACCTAAAACAGCATAATTACAACATATTTTTAAGACAACATATTTTTAAGGCGTTTCTTTTTGGATGCCTTATTTTTTACATAAGATGCAATAGTATTATCATTGATGTTGGATAATAGATCCGAAACGTCAGCTCGAAAGTCATAATCATCAAGACCACTATAAAGCGCATTTGTAGCAACCGCATTTACAGCACGTTTCAAAACAATGTTATGATCCAATTCCTTTGAATACTCCCTAACAAGTTTAGCATCAGACCTAACGGTATCAAGTTTGGAACTGCGCAAGCGCTGCCACCAATCGCAATAAGATCCATCCGTCTTTTTAAATGATAATGTTTTACTTGTAAGATAATCCAAAAACAAATGCCTGTTGTCGAGGATCTTAAACAACCGCTGCAGCTGATACACACAAGATGTTGTATTTTTAAGATGTGCATCTATGAATTTATCACTATAATAGTAAAATCTGCGTTTTGTTTCAAACTCTATATTCAAAACCGTTGTTACCTCCGGCATCAGACTGTCGGCAAGTTCCTTATACTCCAAAGGCGGTTTTTTCTTATCAAGTTCCTTCTGAAATTTAGTTATAACCTCTGCATCGGCGCCGTGATCGATATAAAATTGCAATCTTGCTTTATGTATTGCATCAAAATCCTTATTTTCGTAGGCAAACTCATAGCAAAATTTATCATAGGTATTTATAAGACCCTGCTGCTGCCAGACCTCGAAGAAAAAACTTTTATACGCAAGCTGCACAACTTCCAGACCCTTATTGTAGATCCTAACAAATATGTTATTGGCTGCACGTTTACCAAAACTGATATAATCTTTTACAAAAGATATGTTTTTATCCGCTGTTTTGGATTTTTCTATATGTCCGACTATACCGTAGTTATTAAAGATCGTATGGCAAGTACGCTCAAGCTTATCCTCGGAAAATTCCTTATATGGATTTTTGATTATATTTGTGTGATAACAGTAATCTATGCGGTTTTCCCGGCATTTTGTTATCTCAAATGTATGATCATCATAAGCATACATATCAAACAGCTCCTGGACTTGCCGGAAACTGTCGGAAATCATTTTTTCCACGCCATAAACCCAAAGGCCGTAGGCTCTAAGCTGTACCAGAACACGCGGAGTATCATCATTCGGCAGATAATCCGTTATAAAAATATCGTATAGATCCGGCTCAGATACACAATACTTATATATATTAAATCCGTAAGGTGTAAGCTGCAACTTATGGCCGAAAGATATATTTGCGTGTTTAGCTTGTGCTGATTGCTTAGCTTCGGCAAGTTCGTCAAATAATGGCAGCATCCAGACATTACCGTTTTTGTCACGATTGAAAAAGCAAGTATAATAGACATTATCTATACACGGTAAGATCTTATTGCGCGTAAGGTCAAAATACTCCCTACGTTTATCTTCAGTAAGTTCTTGATAAAATTTTGTCCGTGTAACATCTATTCTGATCGACATTAAAAACACCCCTTTTTGTGTTCAGATTAAAGTTTGAACACAAAATTTTTTTGAAAAAAATCCAGTTAAAAAGCTGTCTTGCATAACTTTTTGTGTCAAATTCCGTAGGACGTATTACAAGACCGTCCTTTTATGGGCGAGGCTGCGCCAAAAAAAACAGGGCCCCGGCTTACGCCACCCCATTTTTTATGTGCGAACCTCTCCAAAATAGTTAAGATACTTTTTATACTGCACCTCGGATATCATCATATCCTGATGAGCGTACTCTGTGTAGCTGTCGTATATCTTAAAAATACCCTTGTTCAATACATAAAAATCGGTACCAACAGCGCGACCGTTCCAGACCGTGGTTGCCGAATAAAGCTTAAACGGCAGCAGCGCACCGATCCAACCGTTATGATTGGTCAATCTATGTTTGACCTCTTCGCTGCACTGCTCCCTTATCTGACGATCTATCAATCTATTATGCTGCGTTATTAAAATGATATCAAAGCCATAGTGACGATGCAGGCAGAAGAACCGAACCCATTTAGGACGATCATTCTTAACCACGCGAGGATCAAACAGCAGCTGACATTCATCAATAACAACAACGGTTTGCCCCTCGATCATATTACCCTTATGATCCTTTTTATGGTAATGATCGCTATAAGCTATAAGCATCTCCGGGGTCATTTGCTGATTGGCTGCATAAAAGAAATCGCCTATCTGATGACGGTAGCCAGAGATCTTTCCTTTAAAGTAAGAATAAGGTTTCCGGACATAATCAACATTAATTGGAATATTTGCAATAATATTCTTCTTTTCAAGCAAACAGCCCTTTATTAGCTTTGCTGTGTGGTAGCTCTTACTGGATCCACCAACACCGGTAAACAGTCTGATCATATAAAAAGCCTCCTTAACTGCAAAGTTTGACCCACTTAGCCATAACCGACCATACATAAAAAACCGTTATAGCAGCAAGCCAAGCCTCAGTTATAACCACCATTTCGGAAATAGGCAGCAAATAATTCAAAAACTTTACAAGATCACTACGCAAGGTAAGCTCGGACAGCATAACAAAAGGGCTTTTAGGAAAAAGCAGCAGTACAACATTCAAAATTGCCGCAAGTGCATCTATAACACCTTGTAAAATACCGGTCAAAGTCATAAAATCAACCCCTTATCATTTTAGAACGAGTGATAGTTATCAAAAACAAAGCATATCCGATAGTTACAAAGAACTTCTCAACCTTAATTACAGCATTCCACTCTGACAAATCAAGACGAAAAATCAAATTATCTCTATAAGCTGCCGGAACTTGATTAAACGGAAAATACCCGCTAAAGTCAAACTCAAAGACAGGCGCAACCGGCTCGGCAACGAACAGCCGAAGGATCCTCATTATATCCCAAGGCAGACTGAACGGAAATGTTGTGCTTAAATCCTTTTTGATCTTAAACTTATTAAGATCTACATTACCCTTACCGTAAGTCTGGCTAATCGAATAAGCAATCGCTCCGGTATTAGTTACGGTTACAGGACCGGTTACAGGCTGTGCATTCTCGGCAGGCTGTAAATTTGGATCACTTGCAGGAGTAGGATTAGGATAAGGATTAGTATCCGAAGAAGGATCAAGATCTGGATCGGGATCAAGAGCTGCATCCTGATTTATATCAGAAAGAACATCCTGTAAAGGCGATCCTTCAGAAAGAGGATCTAAAACATGATTAGGATCAAACTCAATCTCGGGTTCACCGGTTAAATCATTAACCTTAAATTTAGATTGAAGCTTTGAAAGAAAATCATTAAGTGTCATTTTTAACGGACTTATAGGACTAACAGAAATATCCTTATTCTCAGTAGCTCCAGAAGAACCAGTTCCGGATTCAGCCGCAGGGTCATAATAAAAGGAAGTAAGCAAAGTAGCACTTTGATTAGTAACGCCGCAACCATCCCAACTGTTATCACCAACCCTACCATCAGATGCATCTATTCGAGCGCCAAGAGTTCCGGAATAACAGCGAAAACTACTTTTATCATAGTAAGTAGGATCTGGAGAGTCAGAAGCAATCAAACAAAGCCAAGCAGCGGCAGCGCTGTCAGGCCAAGCTTTATCAAAAAGATAGATATACTTGGGGGAGTCGTAAAGACGCAAAGAACCCTGCATACTCCAAGCAATATAGTTAACATCAGCATTAATGTTATAATAACTATCTGCATAGGATTTAACAGCGGCAGATAAATCACTCAAATTAACAGTAGACATATTTTGAGCTACAACAGTAAAAGGGTATTCCACAACTCCGGTACTACTGTTAAATTTACTATCAAAAAAATCATGTGCCTTTTTAGCTAACAAAGCAAAAGAGGCAATCTTTAAAAATGATTTATTACGATTAGGCTCTTGATTACCCCCGCCATGACCTCTATATAATTCCGTTACATCTATTATCTCTGCATATAAATCTTGATCCTCGGCAAGGTTGGAAGATGCAAGATAATTAATAAAATCATCAGCAAGCTGCCCTGCTGATGCAGCATCCAAATTTGCAACCTCAATGCCACACATAGCTAAATACATCAATATTACACCAACTGCAACAGCATCATCTGCAATAGCAATTGCATAAGCATTCCGACAGTTAGTAAAAGTTACATTTGTAATTATAATAAAGCCCAATAAAAGGGCGAGTAGTCGCTTTTTTATATTCAAAATTACACCCCCAAGCTTTGGCCGCCTCTTACGGCGGTTAAACCTTATCAAAATCAGTTACGTTTTTAGCGCCCCTATGCGGGGCTTGATACGAAAAATCAAAGATTTTTCTATAGCTGCAAGCAGCTGAGCGCCTGCGGCGTTGGTTCAGAACAAGTGTCGATTTTACCAAGGTTAACAATCTATTTATTGTACGATATTCGGGACAATAACAAAAAGGGGCGAGTTGAACCCGCCCGAATTATTACTTTGTAGCCGCTGACTTGAAAAAGCTAACGCCAGACTTAAATGCAAGCTTAAGCACAATTATAACCATAACAGTACCGACAATACCAAGCAAAAGTGCCTTGATCTCGTTAACACCACTTGTAAATTCACTTAAAAGCGTTGAGCTGACTGTAGCCTCGGTACCCTCTGCAAAAACAGGAGCTGCTGCAACAAGAGCAGTTGTTAAACCTGCACCACCGCCGTAAATAAGCTTGTCTCTGTTTTCCTTAAGTTTCTGTAACATAATAAAAATCCTCCTTTAAAAATAAAAATGTATAGTAAAATATAGCGCTATCATAAATTAAACCAGTCTACCGCCCACCGGACAGCGACCAGAACGAGCCAGACAAACGACAAAGCCCTAAAGCCCCCGAAATATCCGGCAAAAAATGCAGATATCATACAAACACCTACCTATTGTAAAACATACTAAACCATATAAAAGTTAGCAGCACAGCAATAAATCCCAAGCAAAGATACAACTCCGGCTGCTGCTGAACATTAACAACGACTTCCAGAGCCTGGGCCGTAGTTTCTTCCATTACTTAACCTCCTGGAACTTTACACCGGAAACAAAAGCTATATCAACAGGCTTAAGCATAGGTTTGCCGCCGACACTCTCCATTTTAAAGTCGATGTCATATATGCCGGGGATCTGCACGAGCTTGTCGATCCAATCGGCGGAAACGGACTGCTTGACTGTAGCAATACCCATTGACCCGTTGTCATTGATGATCGGCACAAGCTCTGTTGTCGGCAGATAAGTGCAGCTAATGCCCTCGTTGGTCTTGCCGGTGCCCTCGTCAACAATCTCATAGGGCATAGCATAAAAAATAACACATTTTTGTTTCATAAATAAACCTCCTTAAATTATTGTACCGGGCTAAGCCGGAAATTACTGTTCAATAACCGTGATATATACATCAAACGGCGTAGGCCATACATCGACAACAAGTAAAGATAAAATATACTTACTATCGAGAGCCCAAACAAAGCCTTCGAAAATCAGTTCCTGCTTATTTTCGGTAAAAATAGAAATACGCTTATTACGCGGCAGAACCGCAAGCAAACGCTTGACCGTCAAATTTACACCCTCTTTCATAAAAAAGGGGCGTGCCAGCTCCGGGACAACCAGAGCCGACACTTTGTTATGTAATACTCAAAAATGAGCTTACAAGCTACGTTTAAAATTTTTACAAGTAGACAGATCAAAGAAAAATGAACAGCCTGTCCAATCAGGTTTAACTTTATGCGAAATTTCTTTCGGTAAAAATTCCATTATAAATTCACATGAACCATATTCTTTAAAATTACAAGACGGCAAAAAATGCCTACAATTAACACACTTTTTATCCATTACATAACACCCCTTTGAAATATTTTTAATAGTTTTTTGATATCTTTATGATATCATATTATCAAACAAAAATCAATAGCAAAATGATATCATAAGTAATATTTACAATATCAAATCAAATAGATATAATAACATTATGATTTCTAATATTTATGAGGTGATAAAATGATAAAAATGTGTTCATTAAGAATAAAGGAATCTGACTATAATAAAATTAAAATAATAGCCGAAAACAACGATAGAAGCGTAAACAAGCAAATAGAACGATTAATCAAAAATGCAATAGCTGACTACGAAAAAATAAATGGAGAAATAAAGTTGGAGAATAACAATGCCTAAATTAACAAAAACACAAAGAAATTTCCGCAAAAAGATGAAAAAACTTGTTAAACAAGGCAAAATCAAGGACGAATATGGTAAAATCATTAAGCCCGAAAAAAAGGAAAACAAATTATTAATGACAATAGGAATAATACTATTAATAATATTTATTGCTTATATATGCAAACAAAATCAAGAAATAATACTATACTGGTTTAAATATATGATTTTTGGGGATTAAAAAATAATGAATTTTGAAGATAAAATGGAAAAGCTCCGAAAACAAGGCCGGGTAGTCAACGGATTTGGTATGAAGGTACCGCCCAGGAGGAGATCAAAAAAAAATTTTATACTCATATATATAATACTACTGATAATAAGCATATTAACAACGGCCATAAAAAGGGCTAACATAAATAAAGAAGATATCAATCAAATTATAGAACGAATAGCAAACTACTCGTAAAACGAGGATTTTGCAAACAGTTATAACCCATTTGAAAAGCCGCACTTCTCTTCTTGGTTAAAGAATGAAGCACGGCTTTTCAAATATAACTGCTCGCAAAATCCAAAACCATTTTACGAATAGTTTGCTTTATTATCTCCTATAAATGATATTATACACCTAAA
>CAMVJD010000066.1 GCA_947167715.1 uncultured Eubacteriaceae bacterium | reverse complement strand
TTGTTAAGTTTGTGTTAATTGTCAACCACACCAGTTGACAAAGAACCTAAAAAAATATCCCCCGGTCAATAAACCGAGGGATATTTTTTTATTTTAGTCTACTTTGATTTTAACGGGTGTATTTTTAGATATCTTTATATTTGCTTCGGGGACCTGACCGTAGACCTTTCCGCTGCCCGCATTTGTTTTTTGGCTGCGCGGCCTGTCTTCGTCCTCGTCGTAGTCCTCGTCTTCGCTGTCCTCGTTATCCTCGTCCTCGTTATCCTCGTCCTCGTCTTCATCCTCGTAGTCATCTTCATCCTCGTCCGTTTCCGTATATGAAGCCTGATCCGCAAGGTTTTCCACATAACAGCTAAAGCCCGCGGCCTCAATGGTCTTTACCGCATCCTCGCTGTCAAGCCCCACTACATCGGGTACCGACAAAAGCTCACTTCCGCCGCTTGAATTAATATTAAGTATAATACTTGTATCCCTGTTTATAGTGGTGCCGGGGGCGGGATTTTGCTTAAATACCGTATCGCCGTTGCCTATAAGCTCGTAATTTATTTTCTTGCTGTTTAACAGCTTTACGGTTTCGGCAAGGCTTGTATTGGTATAGTCATCGATAACTATCATATCCTCCGGTATCTCATCGACAGACGACGTATCCACATCATAGCTTGGCTGGTAATTCTTGTAGTCTATTATTTTTACCAGCACTTCCCTTAACATGGGCACGGGCGATATATCGCTGCCGTCATAATAGCCGGGCGGCCTGTGAATGACCGTCATTGCTATTATATCCGGATCCTCGACCGGCATATATGCAATAAAGCTTAAGGTATACTCGTTGCTGCCTCTTACGCCCTGCTCTGCCGTACCCGTTTTACCGCCTACGGCATAGCCGTTTATAACGGCCTTGCGTCCTGTACCAGTGGGCTGAACAACGCTTTCAAGGTATTTTCTTATTATATCCGAAGTCTCTTTTGATATTACTTTTCTTACAATGGTCGGCTTTGTTTCCTTTACAAGGCCGCCGTTGGGGTCTATTATCTGCGATACGACATACGGCTGCATAAGGTTGCCGCCGTTTATTGTGGCACAAAGCGCATTTAACGACTGCATCGCCGTTACATTAAAGCCCTGGCCGAAAGAGCTTGTCGCAAGCTCCGCGCTGTGAAGCTGTTCCAGACTGTAGCTTAACGACGGAGAATCCGCAGCGACCTCGCCGGGCAGGTCGATACCCGTTTTTTCGCCAAAGCCAAAGGCCTTATGCATCCTGTAATACTTTTCTGCGCCAAGCTTTGTTATTATTTCCATCATAGCAACATTACAGGAGTCTGCAAGTGCTTCTTCAAGCGTGATAGTGCCGTGTCCGTCCGTATTATGGCAATGTACCTCGTAATCGGCAACCACTTTTACACCCGGACAGTTAAACGTCTCGTTGGGGCTTATAACGCCCTCTTCAAGTGCCATAGCCGCAACTATGGGCTTGTATGTGGAGCCCGGCTCAAAGGTTTCGGTAATTGAAAAATTACGCCAGGATTTATAATTTTTCCAGGCATCAAATTCCATGCCTATCTGCTTTTTCTGCTTTTCGTCATATCTGTCCCATGTTTTTTTCAGTCCCGCTTCGACCTCCTCGGGCAGCTTGCTCGGGGTATTGGGGTCAAATGTGGGATACTGCGCCATAGCAAGTATGGCACCTGTCTTGGGATTCATTATTATACAGGCCGTATTTTCGGGTTCATAAGCAACATACGCATTGCGGCAGGCCTCGTTTGCATACTGCTGAAGCGTTGAATCAATAGTTGTTACTATGGTGTTGCCGCCTACCGCCGATGCATTTTTTGTGACCACATTTGAATCGTCACCCATGGTACGGAACTCACGGCCCTCGATACCCGTCATTTCGCTGTTGTACTGACTTTCAAGCCCCCACGAGTTTTCACCGTTATCACCGCTTATAAAGCCAAGCACCTGCGAAGCCATTATTCCCTGCGGATATGTGCGCTGATTGTCCTCCTCGCAGTACAGCCAGGGATAATTAAGCCCTTTTATCTGCTGTCCCTTATCAAAGGGTACTTTTTTTGCAAGTATAAAATAATTTGTATCCTTTGCGGGCTTGCCCTCCGCATCCGTTGCCAGATAGCCGGTCAGCGTTTCCATAGGTATATCCAAAAGCTTATTTATGGTATCAAGCGTATTGTTCCATTTAAACTCCGCATTTTCGCGTTCCTTATCCGAAACATTTGCCGCGGTTTTTTCATTATGCTCCGACACCATAAGCCTTACATCCAATATAACGGTATATACCGTTGAAGATATCGCCATGGGCTGCTGATTGCAGTCCACCACGGCACCTCTGGGCGGCATTATGGATCTATCGCCCCCGCCGTTTACCAGCTGACTGATAAGCTGTGCCTCATACTCCTTGCCGTGTACAAGCTTAATATAGCTTACCCTGCCTACGCCTATAAACACTATGACCGCGATAAAAACCAACATTAAAAAATAAATTTTTGCACGATTAGCCATTTTTATCCCTTACTTTAAACCAAGCCTTTCGGTCAGGCTTTTCTTTTTTGAATTTGCCACCTGATCGTCATACTGTATCGAATAGCCGTCTTTTTCCACATTGATATTTACTATCTGATGCGGTGCCGCAGTTTGCATGCCAAGCTTTGTTGTGGCAATTTTTTTCACCTTGTCCATATCTACGGCCTCGGAAAGCATATTTTCAAGCTGCTCGTTTACGGCGCGTGTTTTTTTGGTAAGCGACTCTGTCTGCCTTATATCGTTTTCCACCGCACTGATTTTTGAATTTACCGAAAGAAAGCCCAATGTAAGTGTCACTATTATAGCAACTATCATAACGACATAGCCTATCGAGGTATTGACCTTTTCTTCACAGCGGGTAAAGCTTTCCGTTACAACAGGCGCGGGCCTTACCTTGCGGCGTTTTGGCTTGCGCGGTCTGTAGTCGTAATACTCCTGCGGATATGCCGGCGCTGCGCTGCCGCGTACATATGAATATGAACTTCTGCCTTTTGCGGGATTTACCCTGCGCGGTGCCGTATTTCGCATATCTCGGTCCCCTTTCTTTTGTGCGGTAAATTACAATTTTTCCGCTATCCTTAATTTTGCGCTGTGAGAGCGATTATTGTTTGCCAATTCCTCCGCGCCCGGAAGCACGGGCTTTTTTGTTATAACTTTTACGACCGGCTTTTTGCCGCATACACATACCGGAAAATCGCGCGGACAGGTGCAGGGATTTTCAAGTGTCCTGAACGTGTTTTTAACTATCCTGTCCTCAAGCGAATGGAAGGTTATTATGCACAGCCTTCCGCCCGGATTAAGCAGCCCGGCCATTTTTTTAATTGTACTTTCAAGTATTTCAAGCTCGCCGTTTACCTCTATGCGAATAGCCTGAAAGGTCCTTTTTGCAGGATGCGGCCCGTCCGAGCGCGCCCCCTTTGGTACGGCCTTTTTAATTACGCTTACCAAATCAAATGTTGTTTCTATAGGTTTTTTTTCTCTTTCGTTTACTATAAATTCCGCAATACGCTTGGCCCATTTTTCCTCGCCGTAATCGCGTATTATTCTATATAGCTCGTCCCGACTGTATGTATTTACAACCGAATAAGCAGACAGGCTGTTTCTTACGTCCATACGCATATCAAGGACTGCGTTATGTTGGTAAGAAAAGCCTCGATCCGCTTCATCCAGCTGATATGAGGATACGCCGAGATCCAGTAATATTCCGTCAATCCCATCCAAATCAAGGGTTTTGGCAATTTCTTCTATCTGTGAAAAATTGTTGTGAACATATGTGATATTGTTAAAAGCGGCAAGCCTTTTGCCCGCAGCTTCTATTGCATTTTCGTCCTGATCGACGCCTATAAGCCTGCCCGTATTGTCAAGCGCACGCGCGATATGCAGGCTGTGACCTCCGCCGCCAAGGGTGCCGTCAACATAAATACCGCCTTTTTTTATATTAAGGCCGTTTATACATTCGTCAAGCAGCACGGATATATGTTTAAATTCCAATCCGATCACCCGTTTCAAAATATTTTACAGACCGTACTGCGCCAATACATCGGCAGTTTCTTCATCGGTAAACTGGTTATTGTCAACATAAGCGTAATATGTATCTGCATCCCATATTTCAAGATGGTCGTATGCGCCCACCGTAACAACATCCTTTTTAAGACCCGCATATTCCTTTAATTTTTGCGGTATCATAACACGTCCGTTGTTATCGGGCTCCAAATCAGAGGCATTACCGTAAAAATCACGGATATAACGCCTTATTTTAGGGTCTGACTGGGGCATTTGCTTGAATTTTTCGTCAAATTCTTCCCAGCGGTCGTTTGTGTAGATGTTAAGCGCGCCGTCCTTGCCCTTTGCTATAACGCATTTAAGACCAAGCGCCTCGCGGTACTTAGCCGGTATAATAACACGCCCTTTGGCATCGATTGTATGGGTATATTCGCCCTTAAACATCAGTATCACCTACTTTAGCGGTTTGCTCCGACCATTTTGAACCATTTTTCGGATTTTAAACCACTTTCAACCACATTGAACCTTTTTCAATGTTTTTCAAACCACTTTATGGATATTTTAACGCAAAACCATAAAAATTACAAGTTTTTTTTAAAATCATATTTAATAATTATTTTTTATAAAAAAGCAAAAAAATAACTATATCTTGTTATTTGATTATCAATCATCTACAAGATATAGTTATTGTTTTAAATATGCACAATTTTAAGCGCAAAAAATATTAAAATTTTGTTAAACTTTAGCTTACTTGCCGGCGATACTTATTTCATCAAAAAGAATTGACGGAGCACCAACGCCGCTTGAATTGAATTTTACATCGTTTCCGACAGCTTTTACCATGTTAAGCAGATCATAAAAATTTCCCGCGGCCGTTATTTGCTCCACAGGGGAACCAATTTCGCCGTTTTGCACCAAATATCCCGATGCAAGCAGCGAAAAATCACCCGATATGCTGTTTGTGCCTGCGTGCAGTCCGCTTAATTCCGTGATTACAAGTCCGTTTTGCATACTTTTGCAAAGCCCGTCAAAGGAGCTGCCGCCGTTTTTTATATAAAGGTTTGTGGCGGAAATGCCTACCGTGCCCTTAAACGACTGCTTAAAGCCGTTGCCCGTAGGCTCTTCGCCCGCCGCCGCCGCGGATTTAAGGTTATGCAAAAACATTTTAAGCACACCGTTTTCAATAACGGTATTAAGCCTTGTAGGCACGCCCTCGCTGTCAAAAGCCGTTGTGGACAGGCCCCCCGCAAGGTGCGGGTCGTCAGCAAGCGTTATCATTTCACTTGCTATTTTTTCTCCCGTCCTGCCCTTTAAAAGTGAAAAGCCCTTTTGCACGTTTTCGCCGTAAAAATTGCCGTCAAAACAGCCCAAAAGGTCGGCCATAGCCTCATTTTTGATTATCACCTTGTAGCTGCCGCTTTCAACGCTGTCTGCGCCAAGCATTGCAGTAGTTTTTTCCACGGCCGCCCTTGCAAGCCCCTCGGGATCCATCAGCTCTTTTTTGGGGTAAAAGGCAAAATCACCGTTTTCCTTTGTCATGCCGTTTTCCTCGGCAACACAATCCGCAAAGCCAAAGGCATAGTTTGAACGCTCGTTAAGGTCAAGCCCCGCGGTATTGCCTATGGAAATATAGCTTTCGCCTGCCGTCACGGTACTTGCAAGCACATTTTTAACACGTTTGTCCGCAGCATACGCCGCCCTTTCAAGCCTTAACGCAAAATCGGCAAGATCGTCTGCGGTAAGCTCCGTCAAGGAAGCATCATAGGTGCTTACACTTGCATATTCTGCATCCCTGCCGTCAAAAATAAGCTCCCTGTCATCATTTTCTATAAGCCGGGCATTGGCCGCCGCCATTTCAAGCATTTTTTCTATTTCGGCTTCGTCAAGGCTTTCGCTGTAATAATAGCCCATTTTTCCGTTGTAAAGCCCCCTGAACGAGCAGCCGCCCACATTACTGTCCTGATATTTTTCTATCTTGCCGTTAAAAACATTTATCTTTCTGCTGCGAGTGCTTTGATAAAAGAATTCTGCGTTTTCAAAGCCCCTTTGCTTTGCTGCGGCAAGGAGTTTTTTCTTAAAATTTTCTATTTTATCCATTTTATCTTCCCCCCACCGTAATGTTTTTAACGCGCAGCATTGGCTGTCCTACGCAAACGGGAATACTGCCGCTTGATGCGCCGCACATACCCTCGGCAAGCAGCAAATTATTGCCCACCATATCAATATCCATAAGCACCTCGGCGCCCTTGCCTATCAGGGTGGCGCCGCGCACAGGCTCGCAAATTTTGCCGTTACGCACTATATAAGCCTCGTTCACGGCAAAATTAAATTCTCCCGTTGCGGGGTTTACCGAGCCGCCGCCCATATATTTTGCATAAAGGCCGTACTCGGTAGCCGCTATTATCTCGTCGGGACTGCTTTTGCCCGCATCGATATAGGTGTTTGTCATACGCGAGGTAGGCACAAAACGATAGCTTTGGCGTCTTGACGAGCCCGTAGCCTTTGCGCCCATACGCGCACCGCAGTAGCGGTCGGTCATATAGCCCTTTAAAATACCGTTTTCTATAAGTATATTTTTTCTGCCGTATTCGCCCTCGTCATCAATATAAATACTGCCCCATTGGTTTTTTATTGTGCCGTCGTCTATGGCGGTGATGAGCGGGGATGCTATCTGCCGGCCTATTTTATTTGCAAATACGGATGCATTTTTGCTTACGGCCGCAGCCTCCAGTCCGTGACCGCAGGCCTCGTGAAAAATAACCCCGCCAAAGCCGTTGTCTATAATAACGGGCATAACGCCGCAGGGGCAATTATCCGCCTTAAGCATAGTTACCGCAGAGCGTGCGGCCTCCGTGCCTATAGCCGCCATATCAAGCTCATCCAAAAGCTCGGCGCCCTTTAATGCGCCGGGGCCGAAATAACCTGTTTGTTTTTCCGTTTCGCTGCTTGCCACAGCGCTTACCGAAACTCTGGTCCTAATTCTTTCATCCGTTTTGCACAGTCCCTCGGAATTTGCAATAAACACTTGCTGTACGCTGTCCGAATATCCAACGGAGGTTTGCGTAACAAGCCCCGAATAAGCGGTCGCCGCCTCCGCAGCCGTTTTTAATTTTTGCACGGTATAGCATTTATCGGCCTTTTCGGGGGATATCTTAACAGTATGCGGTGTTTCGCATTTATCCGCATTTATTATACGCAGGGCAGCTGTGCTGCCTTCGCCGCAGCCCGAAGCCGCCTCCTTGGTCATTTTTAAAAGGTTGTCCCTGTCCATATCGTTTGTATAGATATAAATTACCCGTTCACCCTTAAAAAGGCGCAACCCCATACCGTAATCTATGCCGCCCGAGGCTCTGTCAACTTTTCCGTTTATAATACTTAAATTGTTTTTTGTATTATGCTCCGCAAAGATTTCCGCAAAATCCGCTCCCCTGTCCATAGCAAGGGTAAGAATATCGTTTGCAAGGTTTATGTCAAACATTTTTTCCTCCCGTATCCTGTTATTTGTCCCCAAAAAGTGAATTAAAGCTCTCCTTTTCGGACTGACCCTTATCGCCGCCGAAAATAAGGCCGCTTAAGGTAATAACATCTGTGTTTTTTATAATTATAACACCGATCACGGGTTTTGTATACATTTTTTTCATTATGCCACCTCCGGTATTTCCACTTCAGCCGCGCTGCCGCTTACCAATTCATCCTCGATAATGATATTCTCTTTTTTGATATCAATTTCTTCTGCGGTCTGCTCTGTTTCTTCCGCGCTCTCGGCCTTTATCACATTGCCCCGATCATTTATGCAGGCTGTGACCTCCTCGGGGAAAACAGTTACATATTCCTTGCCGTCAAGGCCAATGCAGTAGGGTTTTACACCAATAACGGCATTTGCGGGCACATTGTCTATAACAAAGCTGTAAACATATTTTTCGCCGATATCGGATGCGGCAATACCGCCGTCCACAGCCGAGTAAACGGTATCAAAGCTTTTGCGTACTTCCCGGCCCTGATATGTAAAGATAAAACCTACCTCACCGTAATCGAGCGAGCTTACGCCGGATGTGAACCTTATACCGTTTTCACCGCATTTTTCGATATAAACTTCGGAAATATATTCGGGTGCCGGCTCGGGAGATACCGCCTTGGTCGTTGCCTCGGTCGTTGCCTCGGTCGTTGCCTCGGTCGTTACCTCGGTGGTCGCCTCTGTTGTTGCTTCCGTTGTCGCCTCGGTTGTTGCCTCGGTCTGCTCCTCCGTGGCCTGTGTGGTCTGCTCGGGCTTTTCGGGGTCATCCTCAACTATTTCATTATTATAAGCTATATTGCTAAAGGTAACATCCGCATTTCTGGTGGTATAAAAACCAAAGTAAACCGTGCCGCTCATTTTATTTGTATAGGTCTCGGTAACATCACCGTATGTGACCTTGAAATTATCGCCCGATTTAACTATTTTTACCTTTACGGTATCACCCTTTGCGGGGGTATAGGCCTTTGCCGTGTTTGATACAAGGCTGTCGTCTGTCCTTGCAAAGGTAACATTTGCGTTGTCGCCGTATTTAAGAGCACCTGCGGCAACATAGCTGTAAAGATTTTTATTGCTGTCATCAACAGAAACTCTGTCAAGGCAAACCGCGCCAAAGGACACCTGACTGTTGATAAGCACATCATTTACGGTCGCATCCGCGCTTAACTCAAAATTGGATGCCGCATCAACGGGCATATAGTAAAGTGTAAATGCATCACTTGTTGCGGCTATTTTACCAAAGCTTTGGTTTGTTGCCACATCGCCCGTTCTGATATTTACGGTTTTGCTGTCGATCTCGGTTATTGCAAAATTAGTTTTGTTAGATGTTGTATTTACGGTAAGCTCGCCGTTTTTTACAAGCTTTGTAACGCCGCCGATATCGCCGAAGGCTGTACCGTACCAGGGCGCAGTAGTCTTGAATACACTTTTTGCAAGCTCTTCCTCGCTAAGGTCTGCCGCGTCCGGATCGGGCTCAACATAGGTCGGATTTACAACAAGCGCCGTTGCCTTGTCGGGCGCCGCAATATCGCTTTTTACAAAGCCGCCAAGGCTGTTTGACGAATTTTTCAGCGCGTTGGCCATTAAATACGAAACATAGGATGCACCGTAATTATTAAGGTGAGTATTGTCTACACTTGAGCTTTTTGAATTTAACCAAGCGTGTAGATCGATCGTTTTATCGGGGCCCAGCTGTGTATAAAGCTCCTGTGTCATTTTGGTGTTGTCAATACAGGTAAGGCCAAGCTCCGCCGCAAGGTCTCTGCCCGCCTGTGCGTAATCGCCGCCGTTTGCCCTGTGCAGCTGGGAATCGCTCCAGCTTTCGGAGGCGGTCCTTCTTACAACGGGTGTTGCTATTATAGGCGTTGCACCCGCATCAAGCGCGGGCTTGATATAATTTACATAAAGAGAATTTTTAAACGAGCCCTCTGTGTCCTTGTCGCCCAAAGGCTCGGTATATCTTGTGGGGTCCTCCGATTTTTCGTCGTTATGACCGAAGGCAACAATTACATAGTCTCCCGAGCTTACGGCATTTTTATATGTAGTGTAATTTTCCTCCGAGGTAAAGCTTTTTGAGCTTCTGCCGCTTATGGCAAGATTTACGACCTTTACCCCGTCCGTCATATAATCACCGAAGCGTGTGCCAAAGCCCACCCTTTTGTAATAATATGTCGTGTCCTGGCTTTCCGCATAGTCACAGCCCGTCGAATCGCCCAAAATATAGACTTTAGGCACATCGGCAGCCGAAACACCCGCAGGCATACTTAACGCCGAAAAAGCCATGGTAATACCAAGCGTCATGCCCATTACCCTCCTTGCAAATTTAAAAAATCTTCTCATTTGTACTCCTCCTTGTATTAAATTAAAATTTTGCGGCCGCCCTTGAATATCTTTTATTTGCGTAAGCCGATAAATTTTCAAAGGTGTCCCGATCACACGGTAAGCATTTAAATACTTACTTATTACAGATCATACACCTTAACATAATGTTAATGTCAAGCATATTATGCGCTTTTTGTCAAAAGCGGCAGCGCATTTCGGAAGTATCTTATTAATTATACTTCAGCCCGACAGAAAAAGTCAACTATACTGCGATTTGACTTTTAAAAATTATTAGGCTATAATGATATTTAACATACACCACAAGGAGGGTATTTTTAAATGATCATCTGCAAAACGACAGACAAACTTAAATATGCCATTATATCAATACATTTTTTTCTTACCTTTTTATTGGAAAGGCTGTTTTTTACGGACAATTTCGCCGATATCGTCACAAGCAATGCAGTACAGGACAATATTATAAGCCTTGGTGCGGAAAAAGTTATCACCTATATCACCGCCAAATTTTTCTCGTTATGTATTATATTTTTGTTTTATTCACTTATTTTTTCAATACTGCAAAAAAAGGTCAAAAAAAGCACGCTTGCGGTTTTTGTCCCCGTTTTTTTGCTGCGTTTTTTGCTTGATATTATCTTTTGGGATGTTATTTTCAGCCAGGAATATGATAACTATATCACGCTTACACACGCCGTAAGCAATATGCCCTACTATTGGCACCATATATTTACATCGGCGCTTTTTGAGGGCGCGCTGATGTTTTTCCCCCATGTTGTGGTAATACCTTTTTTACAAGGCCTTGCATTTTCCGCAGCAGTTGCCCTGGCTTTTGAAAAGCTTGAAAACATAGGCACAAGGGCAAAGATAATAACAATTATTATTTTGCTTTTGCTGCCCCATACTGATCCTCTTTCTTCAAATCCGTACAGAAACTGTTTATACACCATACTGTGTATATTTTATTTTACATATATTATTTCCTTATCGCTGCAAAAAAAGCCGTCGTCTGCCGCACGCAGGGCGGTAGTAATGCTTTTGAGCGTTTTATTGTCCATATGGCGCAGCGAGGGCTTTGTGCTTGGCTTTTTCGGCCTTATGTACTACTGTATTTTCGTTGATGACGGCATTTTTGTGCTTAATAAAAAAAGCAGCATAAAGCCCTTGAATATTGCCGCCTGTCTTGCCGTTTTCCTATGTCTTTTTTACGTTTTTTCCCTGCCGCAAAAGCTCGGCACAAAAAAATACAGCGGCAGCGACTATATTTTTACAAGCCTTATACCCATAACCTCGGATGTTCTTGACTCGCCGTATGTTGATGTTTCATACGAAAATGCAGCCAACGACCTTACGGCAATAGACAAAATATGTCCGGTATTTCTTATACAATCAAAGGGACTTGGCGGCTATTGGGAATATAATCTTTCGTGCGGCAGAGGCCTTACGGAAAGCGGCGCCGCCGACGAGGACGCAAGCAGCTTTAAAAACGCGGTCATAAGCCTTATACTGCATAATACAAGGCCATATCTGCTTTCAAGGATAAATATGTTTTTAAAGGCAGCGGATGCGCCCATTACATTAAAGGATGTTATTTCGGCTCCCACGCCGCAGGCACCGCAGGAATGGCTTGAAAACACCGTAAAGCATATGAATTCCTATGTAAATTTCCCGTTTAGTTCACAGCTTATACAAAGCGGCGCAAGGCAATACATCGAGTATCTGCTTATGAATATCATAAGCGCATATAAAGCCATTTGGAAGAATGCAGGGCTTAATTTTGCGGTTTTTATGCTTATTTTGTTTACCGATATATTTATTGTACTGCGCGGTATTGCCGAGCTTATCAAAAAGCAGGCGGAGCATCTGCGTTTCACCTTGCTTTCCGGGCTTTTTCTGGGTGAGCTTGCCATAGTTGTGCTTGTAATGCCCGACAGCCGTTCCGCCTACTTGATGCCGTTTTTTTATACAAGCTGTGTTATTGCCGCTTTTTACCTTGATAATATCAAAAAAGAAAAAACGATAAAAAAATAAATGAAAAAAGTTGATTTTTTCAAAATATTTTATTGACGATTGACCGAAATAATTATATAATGGAGATTGGTATGTAATAAACTTTTATTTTTATTACATTATGTATTTCTACTATATTATAATAAACCAAAGAGGGAGGGCTTTTCTAACATGAAAGCAAAAAATGTTCTGATCCTGCTCCTTATTTTGGTGATTGCGGCAGGACTGTCGGCTGTTTGCTACTACGGTGTAGGCTCAAACAAGTACGGCTGTGCGCAAAACATCAAACAGGGCCTTGATCTGAAGGGCGGCGTATACATCGTATACGAGGCCGACAAACAAAACCCGTCTGAAGACGAAATGGCGGCAGCTGTTTCAATGATACAGACAAGACTTGAGTACAACAACTGGACAGAGGCCGAGGCCAGCATTGAGGGCAGCCTTAAAAACCGTATCAGGGTGCAGATACCCGGCGTTGACGATGCACAGACAGCAGTTGACGATATCGGCTCCACCGCTCACCTTACCTTCTGTGACGGTGACGGCAACGTGCTTGTTGACGGTTCAAATGTAAAGGATGCACGTCCCGCAAGCAGCGGCGTAGACCAGTACCTTGTATCGCTTGAGTTTGACTCCGAGGGTACAAAGGCATTTGCCGAGGCTACAAAGCAGTGCATCGGCCAGCCGCTTTATATCAAAATGGACGATATGATCGTAAGCGCACCTACGGTACAGCAGGAGATCACAGGCGGACAGGCACAGATAACAGGCAACTTCACACTTGAAGAGGTTACATCGCTTGCAAACCGTATCCGTTCGGGTTCTCTTCCGTTTAATCTTAACGTAATAGATTACAACGAGGTAGGCGCAAGACTTGGCGCAGACTCATTAAGAACAAGCTTATTTGCAGGTGTTATAGGTATCTTCCTTGTGCTTGTATTCATGCTTTTATTCTACCGCATACCCGGTATCGCGGCAGACCTTGCGCTTGTAATTTACACAGGCATAGTTGTAATTTTCATCAGCCTTTTCGGCATTACACTTACGCTCCCCGGTATTGCGGGTATCGTACTTTCAATAGGTATGGCCGTTGATGCCAACGTTATTATTTTCGAGCGTATCAAAGAGGAAGTAAACCAGGGCAAGACCGTAAAGACAAGCATCAAAAACGGTTTCTCCCGTGCGCTTCCCGCTATTTTGGACGGTAATATCACAACACTTATTGCTTGTATCGTGCTTTACTGGCTTGGTACAGGCCCCATAAAGGGCTTTGCCCAGACACTTTCGCTTGGTATCGTTGTGTCTATGTTTACGGCAATATTTATTACAAGGATAATACTTACATCCCTTTTGGGTGCAGGCCTTAAAAACCCCAGCTTTTACTCGTCAAGCAAAAGCAAGGAGGTCAAGGTACTTCCCATTGTTAAAAACCGTTATGTATTCTTTGCAATACCTGCTGTTATCATAATTGCAAGCTTTGTATTTATGGGCATTTACGCTTCTAAAAATCAGGGCGCATTTAACTTTGACGTACAGTTTACAGGCGGTACCGCAATAGATATCAATATCGGCAGCGAATTTGACAACGCCGATATCACAGCTATCGTTGAAGAGGTCACGGGCAACAAGAACCCGCAGGTTCAAAAGGTCGGTACAGACGGTACACAGGTTACCGTAAAGACAAAGTCGCTTGATACCGAAACAAGAAACGCACTTCGCGATAAGTTTATAGAAAAATATTCGCTTACAGCCGACAGCTTCTCCATTCAGGACGTAAGCGGTACAATAAGCGAGGAAATGCAGCGTGCATCAATCCTTTCGGTATTGGTAAGCTGTATAGCAATGCTTATTTATGTGACACTTCGTTTCCGCGATTTCAAGACGGGCTCCAGCGCCGTTATCGCACTTTTACACGATGCGCTTATAGTTATAGGCTGCTACGCAATAGTAAGAATACCTATGAATACAACATTTATAGCTGTTATACTTACTATCCTCGGTTACTCTATCAACGCTTCCATCGTTGTATTTGACCGTGTACGCGAAAACAGAAAGCGCTATAAGACCAAGGAAGAGCTTATCGACAACAGCGTAAGCCAGACATTAAGAAGAAGCTTGTTTACTTCTCTTACTACCTTCCTTACGGTGCTTTCGCTTTACATCTTTGGTGTTGAGGATATCAAGGAATTTGCGCTGCCCATTATGGTAGGCGTTATCTGCGGTACCTATTCTTCCGTACTTATTGCGGGTAATGTTTGGTACGCACTTTCCGGCATAAAGAAAAAATAATAAGCATACCATATAACGTATACGGCGTTTGACTCTGCGCCGTATATGTTATATATGCAATTTTTCACCATTAAAGTCCCAAAATACATATAGATTGACACGTTTTGCACACTTTTAACCAATGCTATGTGCAATTTTAACATAAAATTACGAAATGTATTTTGCAATCTAATGTTATTTTGTGAATTTTCAACAAGATATAATTTTTTTAATTTTTGATATTTTTTTCTACGAGTTTTTGTGATATAATAGGGTCAAAGAAGATTTACAGACTAAAATGTAAGTTGGCAATTTTTACGAATAGGAAGTGAATTGTTTATGGCAAAGTATATACTTATCAGATTGATAAGCGGTACGGAGTATTACGTTAATCAAAAGCAGCAGGTCATAGCTGTAGTTGACGGCCTTACAGGTAAGAAAACACAGTATGAGCCCAGTAACGATTGGATCATCAAGGGTATGTGGTTCAAAAAGTTATTCGGCGGTAAGGACATCATAGATTTGTTACAGTTTATTACCGATGTTGAGCTTGGCAACGTAAAATATCAGGACAAAAAAGGCAACTGGCGTTATGGCATTGCAGAGGATCACCGCGGTACCGAAATACTGCATGAACCGCTTGCCGATGTCGGCGTAATGTTTGTTCAGCTAAGGGAAGATTAGTTAACATTAAATCAAAAAAAGGGCGTATGCCCTTTTTTTATTAAGGATATTAAATATGAAAAATAACAAAGCAAATTTAAAAACCATGCTTTTGCTGCATTTAATGATAGCGGGTTTTTCCTGCAGCGGCATATTTACAAAGCTTGCGGCCGGTGAAAGCTTTTTGAGCATTAAATTTTTTCTGTTTTACGGCATGGTGATACTTATACTGTTTTTATACGCTATAGGTTGGCAGCAGATAATAAAAAAAATACCGCTCACGCTTGCATATTCCGCAAAAGCGGCTACCGTAGTATGGGGTATGATATGGGGCATAAGCATATTCGGGGACAAGCTGTCACTTAACAACATTATAGGGGCGCTGTGCATTATTGCCGGCATCGCTCTGTATTTTAAATGTGAGGAGGATAAGGATGCTTAAAGGCTGGCCAATGTTTTTGGGCGTATTTATAAGCAGTATATCACAGGTAATGCTTAAAATATCCGCAGGAAAAAAATACAGTTCAAAATTAAGGGAATACTTAAATCCGCTTGTTATAGGCGGCTATGCAATATTTTTTGCGGCAACACTTATGACCGTGCTTGCATACAGATATATACCCCTGTCAATGGGCGCAATAATCGAGGCCACGGGCTATATCTATATCACGCTCTGGGGTGTAAGCATATTTAAGGAAAAAATAAACAAGGGCAAAATAATTGCCCTTGCGTTGATAATAGCGGGTATAATTATATATTCTGTTTAACAACGCACCCGCACGGACTGCCTGTTATACAAAAACCGCCGCATCATAAGACGGATACCCATATAGAAGTTTTGCCCCAAAGCGTTTATGCGCTTAGGGGCATTATATTTTATTTTATACGGTTGCCAAGATAAATCAGAATTTGTATCACAGAACCATCAGCAATGTTCCGGCTCCAATCAGGATACACCCTATCACTGACTTAAAAGTAAATTCTTCATGCAGAAAAACAAACGCCAGTATCAGCGTAATGACAACGGACAACTTATCAATCGGGACGACTTTTGAAGCGTCTCCCATCTGCAAGGCCTTGTAATAGCAAAGCCATGAGGCACCAGTAGCAAGGCCGGACAGAATCAGGAAAATCCAGCATTTCTGGCTAATGTCTTTTATTCCGGCTTGCTGATGAGTAATAAATACCATTCCCCATGCCATGATAACAACAACCATCGTACGGATCGCAGTAGCCAGATTCGATCCGACACCTTCAATTCCTATCTTTGCCAATATTGATGTCAGTGCGGCAAAGATTGCCGAACCAAGCGCTAATAAAAACCACATAGTGATACTCCTTCAAATCCCGATTTGTTGCCATGATTCTACCATAACCACTTAATCGGCACAACTGCCACTTTTCACATTCCACATTATGAACTCCACTTCCACCCTTTACAAATCCATCTATTACCATCAGGCTTAATCAGATCATTTAACGAAAAAAGTACAAAAAACCGCCAGATTCATCGCGAATCAGGCGGATTTCCTGGTGGAGAGTGGCGGACTTGAACCGTCGACCTTCCGCGTGTGAGGCGGACGCTCTAACCAGCTGAGCTAACCCT
>CAMVJD010000065.1 GCA_947167715.1 uncultured Eubacteriaceae bacterium | reverse complement strand
ATTGAAATAGACAGCGTTATTTCTTCGCAGCTGCTTGTAAATATATTTGTAAATAAAACACCTCTGCACGACGGCGCGGTGGTTATCCACAACAACCGTATCGCGGCAGCATGCTGTATTTTACCGGTCACACAAACCAATATCAAGCAGGAGCTTGGCACCAGACACCGTGCAGCCGTAGGCGCAAGCGAGCAATCGGATGCATATATAATAATCGTTTCGGAGGAAACGGGCGCCATTTCGGTGGCAAACGAGGGCAGGCTTACCGAAAACTTATCCGAAAGAGAGCTTTCAAACCTGCTTAACAGTCTTGTTGAAGGCAAAAATCTCAATACCATATTTTTAAAAGGAAAAGTAAAAGGAAAGGGAAAGAAAAAATGAAAGCATTGGAATACATAAAATCATTTTTTTCAAAAAACACCGGATGGAAGATAGGCAGCATAATACTTGCCATAGTTCTTTGGTTTTTTGTTATGAACACACTCAATCCCTCGGAGACAAAAAGTTTTTCCGTGCCAATAACGCTTATTAACGAAAATCTGCTTACGGACAACGGATATGCCGTTTTAAACACAGAGGAGCTTGTGAATACCAGGGTAGAGATAAGGGTGCGCGCTACAAGGGCGGCGCTTGACAACCTGCCAAGGCAAAACGACAACGGCGCAGTTCAGGCTACTATCGACTTTGCACAGTTTGATACAACAAGGATAATAAACACACCGCAAAGTCTGGTGGTGGATATCAACCCCAAAATAGAAAACGGCTTTCTTTATACCTATGAAGTGGCAAGCCTTTCGCCCGCAAATGTCAATGTTGTTTTTGACAAGGTGCAGTCAAAGGAAATAAAGCTTACCACAAACTTTACCGGCGAGCTGGAGGACGGCTACACCGCTTCCGTTGAACAGCTCAGCGCAGAAAACGTAACGGTTTACGGTCCCGCAAGCGAGTTTAAAAAGCTTGGCAACGTAATTGCGGAAATACCGCTTAAAAAAGAGCAAAAGGACGATTTTAACGTAGAGCTTAAGCCCGTTGTATTTAACACAAACGGCGAAATGCTTTCAAACTTTATTGTAGAGCCGTCCGATATAACGGCGCAGGTAAAAGTTGCATATACGCGCACAATTGAAATAATGAAGCCCGAAACCACGGGTACGCTTAACAGCGAGCTTATTTTAAAGGGTATCGACTGGTCGCCCAAATCGCTTGAGCTTACCGGCGATAAAGAAGTGCTTGACAGCCTTCAGCCTATAAAGCTTACCGCTATCGAGCTTGACAAGCTTGTCGGCTCCGATATAAGGACCTACGAGGTATCGCAGTTTATAAACGACCCGCGTATATCCGCAAAGCCTTCTTCCCCGCGCGTTATTACCGTGACCATAGAGCTTTCGGGCAAGGACGGCAAAAATATCACCTTAAATGCCGAGGATATCTCCGTTAAGGGGCTTTCGGGCGGTTTAAAGGCGCTTATGCCAAGTCAGGTCGTATTTACCGTATTTGGCGAGCAGGATGCGCTTGAAAACATAACCAACTCGTCGTTCAAGGCAAGCGTTGACCTTACGGACTGCGGCGAGGGCGCGGCGGAGGTACCGCTTGATATAACCCTTCCCGACAACCTTGAAATACGCGGCGAAACAAAGGTTTATGTTTATATTACAAAGGCATCCGAAGCAAATACCGACCTTCCGCACGACAGCGAGATCGAAACAGAGCCTGTAAGCGAGTCCGCAGTCGAGGCTACAACAGAAAACGCACACGAAAATACGGAGCCCGTAACAGATAAAAACACCGAGCATGAGACCGTTGTCTCCGAGCCTGATGTCATTGAACAGGAGACCGTATCATGATAAGTTATATAAACGGTGTTCTGACATTTAAGGGACAGGACTTTGTAATTATAGAAACAGGCGGCGTGGGCTTTAATATAACGGTATCGCCCGCCACCATCAGCGCTCTTCCGGCTACGGACAGCAAGATAAAGCTTTTTACCTATATGAACGTAAAAGAAGATGCGATCTCCCTTTTTGGTTTTTTAACTATGGAAGAGCTTAATATGTTCAACAGGCTTATCACGGTAAAGGGCGTAGGACCAAAGGGCGCAACTGCGCTGCTTGCATCGCTTACACCCGCGCAGATAGCCCTTGCCATAATCACAGATGATGCTAAAACGCTTTCGTGCGGTCAGGGCATAGGCAAAAAAACCGCGCAGCAGATAATACTTGATCTGAAGGATAAGACCAAGACCGAGGATGCGGCAGGCTCGTTTACATCGGGCGCCGTATCTGCGGCAAATGATGATTCAGCCGCTGCCGAGGCAATAGAGGCACTTTTGACCCTTGGCTTTGGCAAACCCGAATCGCAAAAGGCGGTATCCGCCGTTATGGACGAAAATCTGACCGCTGCGGAGCTTATCAGCAGGGCATTAAAGGTTATAGGTTGATAAAATGGAAAACAAAAGGATAATAACAACTTCTTTCCGCGCCGAGGACGCCGAGTCGGAGCCTTTGTTAAGGCCGCAAAGCCTTGACAGCTATATAGGTCAGGACGATGTAAAGGAAAAAATGCGCGTATACATTCAGGCCGCAAAGCAGCGCGGCGACTGTTTGGATCATGTGCTTTTATACGGCCCTCCCGGGCTTGGAAAAACCACACTTTCAAATATAATTGCCAATGAAATGGGCGCAAACATAAAAACGACCTCGGGTCCCGCCATAGAGCGTCCGGGCGATATGGCAGCCATATTAAACGGGCTTTCCGAGGGTGATATTTTGTTTATTGACGAAATACACCGCCTTAACCGCCTTATTGAAGAGGTGCTGTATCCCGCCATGGAGGATTTTGTGCTTGATATAGTTATAGGCAAAGGTCCTGCGGCAAAAAGCATACGCATTGACCTGCCTAAATTTACGCTTATTGGCGCCACTACCCGTGCCGGTCTTTTGACAGCGCCGCTTCGTGACCGCTTTGGCGTTATAAACAGGCTGGAGCTTTATACTCCCGAGCAGCTTAAGGCTATTGTAAAGCGCTCTGCAAAAGTTTTGGATATTGATATAGACGACGAGGGCGCGCTGGAGCTTGCGGGCCGTTCAAGAGGTACCCCGCGTATTGCAAACAGGCTTTTAAAACGTATACGCGATTTTGCGCAGGTGAAATATGACGGCAAAATAACGCACCGCGTTGCAAAGGAAACACTTGATATACTTGATATTGACGAAAAGGGGCTTGATGCGACCGACAGAAAAATGCTGCTTGCCATGATAGAAAAATTCGGCGGCGGTCCCGTCGGCCTTGAGACCATCGCCGTATCAATAGGCGAGGAGCCCGACACCATAGAGGACGTTTACGAGCCCTATCTTATACAGCTTGGCTATATAAGCCGTACAAAGCAGGGACGTGTCGTAACGGACCTTTGCTACAGGCATTTCGGCCTGCCCGTTATCAGTTAGGAGAGGAAATTAAAATGGCTAAAATAAAACTTGACACCGAGGACTTTATTTTTGAAGTGACAGAGGAACTTGTATGCTACGAGGAAATAGGCCGCGACGGCGCCGATAAATGGGCGGACGGCTTTCGCAGCTGGCTTTCGGACGGCAGAAAAAAGAAAAACATTGTTAACAGCGGTGACAAAACATATTTTGTTATAGATGACGAGGGCGAGATATTCGACATAGCAGACGAATATTTAAATGCCGTTGAAAATAACAATATAACCGAATACTGGAAAAACTTTCAATAATATTTGATCAATATGGAACAGAAGGATATTGAACAGCTTGCGGCCGAGCAGCGTGAACGTGCGGCCGAGGAAATAGCTAAAATGCAGCGCGAGCTTCAAAACTCGCATATACAGATAAAGGACAGCCAGAAAAAGCTGTCGGAAAAGAAAATAAACAATTACTTTGAAGAGCTTAACGCCCGCACAAGCACGGTACTGATAGTAATTATACTTATTGCCATACTTGCAGGCTCGTACTACAGCCTTACGGTATATAAGCCGCGTGCCGCCTATAAAAAGGCCGAGCAGTTTATGCAGGACGGCCAATACGAAAACGCAAAGGCTTTTTTTGCCTCACTTGGCGATTACGAGGATGCACGCCAAAAGGCTATGGAATGTGATTACCGCCGCGGCAATTATCTGCTTGCGACGGGAAAATACACCTCTGCCGTTACCGCGCTTTCGGGCATACCAAACTACAAAGACAGGGACGACCTTATCGCCGATCTGGCAGGCACAATGGTAAAAACGCTTGACACAGGTCTTTCGCACAGCGCCTTTGTGCGCTCCGTAGGCACGGTAAAGGCAACGGGCGACAACAGCTTTGGCCAATGCGAGGTAGACAGCTGGAAGGATATTGCGGAAATAGCCTGCGGCGATAATTTCACCATAGGCCGCACAAACGGCGGACATGTATACTCCACAAACGGCGAGCTTGATTGTGCAAATATAATCGAGATAGCGGCAGGCGGCGATTTTGCCGCAGCGCTTACCGTAGACGGCAATCTGCATTGCTACAAGGACGGTGTAAGAGCCTCTGTTTCCGATGTAAAGCACATTTCGGCGGATAAAAATATACTTGCCTATATAAACACCGACGGTAACGCTGTTGTTTCGGGCGCCGCCTTTGATTTGACCGCTTTTACCGACCTTAAGGAAATAGAGACGGAAAACGGCGCTGTATACGGTCTGCGCACCGACGGCACGATAGTTTCAACAAACGGCAGATTAAACGGAAAGACAGATATAAAGCATATTTTTACCTGCAATGACACCGTTGCCGCCATAACAAAGGACAATAAAATGATATCAGAGGGCGCCGTACCCGCTTCCGAGCTTACGGGCGCAATTATGCTTGCGGGCAATACCGACCATTTTATTATGCTTACCGACAGCGGCCGCGTTAAATATTACGGCCCGTCTTACGCAGGCAGCGGACGTGTTGCGGATTGGTCGGATGTGCTGCTGACCCCCAAAAAGGAATATTGATACCGTACGCAAAGTCTCTTAAGCTGCCGACAAAAATCAATTATACAAGTGATCTTCTGCCTTAAAAAGGATATATATATGCTTAGAATTACTAATATAAAAACACCCGCCTGTGAGATCGTTACTGCCGACGGCCTTAAAAAGGCCATTGAAAAAGCACTAAAATGCAGCGGGGTAAAAAACATTAAAATAATACGTCAGGCCATAGACGCCCGCGACAAATCAAGGGTAAATCACATACTTACCCTTGATTTTGAAATTACGGGAGAAAAACGCTTTCTGCGGCACAAGAATATATCCCGTCCCACGCGCGAAAAATACGTTCTCCCCTCCCCCGTCCGCACACATATCCGCCCCGTGATAGTCGGTTTCGGGCCTGCGGGTATGTTTTGTGCGCTTGCGCTTGCGGAGGCAGGCCTTAAGCCCGTTGTGATAGAGCGAGGCCGCTGCGTTGAAAAAAGGCAGACAGATATTGAAAATTTTCACAAAAACGGTATCCTTGACCCGTCATCAAACGTACAGTTTGGCGAGGGCGGCGCAGGGACTTTTTCGGACGGCAAGCTGACAACAGGCATAAACGATATCCGCTGCAGCTATGTTTTAAAGCGTTTTGTGGAATTTGGCGCTCCGCAAAGCATAACCTATCTTGCAAAGCCGCATATAGGCACGGACAATCTTATAAATATTGTAAAAAATATACGCGAAAGGATCATTGCAAAGGGCGGCTCGGTGCTTTTTGAGCATAAGCTCACCTATATTGACACAAAAAAAGAAGAGATCACCGTAACAACAGCAAACGGCGAAATAAAGCTTTCCTACACCGATCTGGTGCTTGCAATAGGTCATTCCGCGCGCGACACCTTTGAAATGCTTTTAAAAACCAATTTTAAAATGGAGCAAAAGGCATTTTCGGTCGGTGTGCGTATAGAGCACAGCCAGGCCGCAATAAACAACGCCTGCTACGGTGATTTTGCAAAATATCTCCCCGCAGCCGACTACAAGCTGTTTACGCACCTTGAAAACGGCCGCGGCGTATATACCTTTTGTATGTGTCCCGGCGGAGTGGTTACCGCTGCGGCCTCCGAGGACGGCGGTGTTGTTACCAACGGTATGAGCTATTATGCAAGGGATAAGGAAAATGCAAATTCGGCGCTGCTGGTAGGTATCACCCCCGAGGATTTTGAAGACACGCATCCTCTTGCGGGGGTCAAGCTGCAAAGACAGCTTGAACAAAAGGCCTTTGAAGCGGGCGGCAAAAATTACTCCGCCCCCGCGCAGACCGTCGGCGACCTTTTAAACGATCGTCCGTCCGAAAAATTCGGAAGTGTCTGCCCAAGCTACCGTCCCTCACCTACTCCGTCGGATATGCGAAAGGTCTTTCCCGAATATATCTATACATCCATAAAGCAGGGTATACTTGCCTTTGATAAAAAATTAAAAGGCTTTGCCGACGAAAATGCGGTAGTTACCGCGGTTGAGAGCCGCTCGTCGTCTCCCGTACGCATATTGCGCGACAAAGACAGCCTTGAAAGCCTTAATTTTAAAAATATATACCCCTGCGGCGAGGGCTGCGGCTACGCGGGCGGTATAATGAGTGCCGCCGTTGACGGCATTAAAGCAGCCGAAAAAATATTAAACAAGGAAAATTAAAAAATGAAAAAGCTTATACTTGCACTTTTACTCGCATTATTGACAATGGCTTTATGTGCCTGCGGCAATATCTCCGTAAACGGTCAGAAGCCTATAACGGCAAAATGGAAAATAATCAGCTTTACGGTAAACGGAAAAACCACCGATATTAAAAACGAATCGACTGCCGAAAGACTGGTTACACAGGACATGGACCCCAAATTTGAATCTCCGGACGGCATAAACTGCTCACTTACCA
Source organism: uncultured Eubacteriaceae bacterium (assembly GCA_947167715.1). Taxonomy (GTDB): domain Bacteria; phylum Bacillota; class Clostridia; order Lachnospirales; family CAG-274; genus RGIG4310. The sequence continues at coordinate 9,974 of CAMVJD010000065.1, read as the reverse complement.
TAGGCAAAAAAATGCGTTTGGGTACTATGACCGAGGACAACGGAAGATACCGTATAAAATTTAATAATGCAAAAAAAGACCTTATAGGCGAAATAAACGGAGATCAATTGACCATATACGACGAAAAGGGAAAGCTGTCCTTTGTTTTTGAAGCGGATTAAAAAAAATGGTATTCAAGGCATACATCCTAAAGATGCTTGCCCGAATACCATTTTTCTTTTTACATCATCTTACATCATCGAAAAAAGCGACAGCTGGTTGCTCTCCTCCATACCGTCAAACATATGTGCATTTCGCAGCAGTTCTATCAATGTTTTTCCGAGGCCTGTACGGTTTTTAAAGTCCTCCACATTTTCAAACGGTTTTTCCTCGCGTGCCTTTACAATACTAATGGCGGCATTTTCGCCCAGACCCTGAATTGTGCAAAGCGGCGGCAGCAGGCCGTTTTCCGTCACCTTAAATTTTTTTGCATCGCTGTTGTAAAGATTCATCCTGTCAAATTTAAGTCCCCTTACATACATTTCGTGCACAAGCTCCAATGTGGTGTTCATTGTTTTGTCCTTGGCGGTCTTTTGGTCGCCCTTTGCGGCTATTTCCGCCATTTTTTCCTTAACGCGGTCTATGCCGAAGCTCATAACATTGTAGTCAAAGTCCTCCACCTTAACCGAGAAGGTAGCGGCATAAAAGGCGTAGGGATAATTTATCTTAAAGTAGCCTATTCTGAACGTATTTGTAACATAGGCCACAGCATGTCCCTTGGGGAACATATACTTTATTTTTTTACAGCTGTCGATATACCAATCGGGTACATCATGCTCACGCATAGCGGCCTCATGCTCGGGCGTTAAGCCCTTGCCCTTTCTTACCTTTTCCATTATATTAAAGGCAAGGCTTTTTTCAAGGCCCTTTATTATCAGATAGACCATAATATCGTCACGGGTGGGGATGATCTCCTTAATGGTCGCCACGCCGTTATTTATCAGCTCCTGCGCGTTTCCCGTCCAAACGTCCGTACCGTGGGAAAGACCCGAGATACGCACAAGGTCGGAAAAGCTGTTGGGCTGTGTTTCCTCAAGCATCTGGCGAACAAAGCTTGTACCGAATTCGGGCAGGCCAAGAGAGCCTGTGTTGCAGTTTATCTGCTCCCTTGTAACGCCAAGCGCCTCGGGGCTTGTAAACAGGGAAATGGTCTCCTTGTCGTCCATTGGCACATCAAGGGGGTTAAAGCCCGTTATGTCGTGGAACATACGAATTATGGTCGGTACATCGTGACCGAGCATATCAAGCTTTAAAAGATTATCGTGTATCGAATGGTAGTCAAAGTGCGTTGTCCTTACCACCGATGTAAACTCGTTGGCGGGGTGCTGCACAGGTGTAAAGTTATAAATAGTCTCGTCGTCGGGTACGATTATAAGGCCGCCGGGGTGCTGACCCGTTGTCCTTTTAACGCCCACGCAGCCAAGCGCAAGGCGCATCATCTCGGCTCTGTTCATTTTAATGCCGCGCTGCTCGCAGTATTTCAAAACATAGCCGAAAACTGTCTTGTCCTGCAGGGTGCCTATAGTTCCCGCCTTAAAAACGTGGCCGTCACCGAAAAGGGTCTCGCAGTAGCGGTGCGCCTTTTGCTGATACTCGCCGCTGAAATTAAGGTCGATATCGGGCTCCTTGTCGCCGTCAAACCCAAGGAAGGTCTCAAAGGGTATCGCCTGACCGTTTTTCTTAAGCTTTGTACCGCATACGGGGCAATCCTTGTCGGGCAGGTCAAAGCCCGAGTTACCTGCGTTTGCCTTTACCTCCTCCGACTCAAAATCGGAGTATTTGCAGTTGGGGCATACATAGTGCGGATCAAGCGGGTTTACCTCGGTAATGCCCGCCATAGTTGCCACAAACGAGCTGCCCACAGAACCACGGGAGCCAACTATATAGCCGTTTTCCATACTGTTCCAAACCAGCTTTTGGGCAATGATATAAAGCACAGAAAATCCGTGCTTGATAATGGAATTAAGCTCCTTTTCAAGCCTTTCGGACACTATCTGCGGCAGCGGGTCGCCGTATATCTCCTTTGCCTTGTCGTGGGTTATACGCACAAGGTCCTCCTCGGCATTGGGCATTTTAGGCGGATAGGTGCCGTCACGCACGGGCTTGACATCCTCTATCCAGTCGGCTATCATATTTGTATTTTTAACAACTACCTCATAGGCCTTTTCCTCGCCGAGATATGCAAATTCATCCAGCATTTCCCGCGTGTTTCTGAAAAACAGCGGCGGCTGATTGTCAACATCCTCAAAGCCCTCGCCCGTCTGGACGATACGTCTGTATATCTCGTCCTCGGGGTCAAGAAAATGCGCGTCACAGGTAGCGGCAACGGGCTTGTTGTATTTTTCGCCCAGCTCCACTATCTTTTTGTTAAGCTCGTAAAGCTCCTCCTCGGACTCAACACATTTTCCGCTTCGGCTTTTGTTATTTATCATAAATTTGTTGTTGCCTACGGGCTGGATCTCAAGATAATCGTAAAAGTCCACAAGGTCCTTTATTATCTCTTCCTTATAGCCGTCAAACACGGCATTAAACAAATCGCCCGCCTCGCAGGCCGAGCCTATTATAAGACCCTCGCGCATTTCGATAAGCTTGCTCTTCGGCAGCTTGGGGCGCTTATTGTAATAAACCAGGTGAGTATCCGAAATAAGCTCGTAAAGGTTACGCAGACCTTTCATATTTTTTACCAGAATGATTATATGATAATATTTTGGTATCATACGCGGGTCAATATGCGAAACTGCGTATTCGTTAAGCTGTTTTACGGTGCTTACGCCCTCTTTTTTAACTATTTCCAGCTCCTTTAAAAACAGCTCTGCGGTCGCCTCGGCATCATTTACCGCGCGGTGGTGTCCCTTAAGCTCCACATCCAGCTCCTTGCACACGATATCCAGCTTATAATGCTCCATACCGGGCAGTATCATTTTTGAAAGCTCCACCGTGTCTATAAAGCCGTAGTCAAATTTATAGCCGTTAAGCTTGCACCATCTGCGCATAAAGCCCGTATCAAAGGGTGCATTGTGCGCAACAAGCACACTATCCTCCCCGATAAAATCCAAAAACTTGGGGATAACTTCAATATCATCCTTTGCCTCGGAAAGCATCTCGTCATTTATATTTGTCAGTTTTATTATTTTGGGCTCAAGCAGCTGATGCGGGTTTATAAAGCTTGAAAATCTGTCGGTAATAACGCCGTTTTCAATTTTTACCGCGCCAATTTCAATAATTTTATCCGCGTTTTGCGAAAGACCCGTTGTTTCAATATCAAAAACAACAAATTTGCCGTCAAGCGGGTGGTCTGCAACATTTTTTGCAATAGCCGTCGTATCATCCACAAGATAGCCCTCAACGCCGTAAAGCACCTTTACCTCTGCCTTTTTGGCGGCAATGGCTGCCTCGGGATAGGCCTGCACAACACCGTGGTCGGTTATGGCAATAGCCCTGTGACCCCAGTATTTTGCCCTGTTTATATAGTCCGTTGCGCTTGTTACCGCGTCCATCATACTCATTTTTGTATGCAGATGCAGCTCAACGCGCTTTTCTGCCTCGTCATCGGTACGCACAACGGGCGCATCGGCCTTGTTTACCTGCTTGACCATAATAACGGGCTCGTCCTTTTCATAGGCATCAAGGGTATATGTACCCATTATTGTAACGTATTTTTCGGCCTTTATTATGTCCGCAAAATCGGTCTCAAATTCCTCGGGCTTTGAGAAAAATTTTGCCATTACCGAGTTTGTCTTGTCGGTCACGGCAAATTTAACTATCAGACTGCCCTTTCTTGTTTCGGTCGTCTCGACAAAGATTATCCTGCCCGAAACCGCATATTCCTGCTCAACTACACGCAGGTCATTTATCTTGGTTATCGGCTCGGTTATCTCGTCAAGATTTACCGAGCTGCGTCTTTGACCCTTTTTAAACAGGCCGTCGCCCTTGCCCGCAGGCTTTGGTGCAGGCTGAACGGGCTTTGGCGCAGGCGCCGTTTTCTTGCCGTTTTTCTGCGGTTTTTCCGTATTTCCCGCCGCTTGTTCCTCATCGCGCTGCATACTGAAATTGGCAAGGTCCTCGGGAGAATATTCCTTTATAAAGTTTATCATCTCCACGGGCTCACCGTTTACCAGCTCTATTTTAAGCGGCAGATCAAGCCTTTTTCGGAACATATCCCTTATATAATCGTCAATATGCAATTTTGCAAGCATATATGCGCTGTTGTTTTTAAGCTCTATTGTATATTTCTCGTCACAAAGGCTTCTCTTGCTGTCATTAAGCGCCATATACGCATACTGCGAGCGCCGCCTTATGCTTTTTAAAAGGCTGTCCCAATACATCTCTATACGCGCCTCGGGCTGACAATCGCCAATATCATATTTTATATTAAGCTCTATTTTTTCCGCAAAGGGAAAATTGTCGCGTATGTCCGCCTTAAAATGCTCTATACAGTCCTCGTCAACTATCCTCGGAGCCTTGATGTCAACAGAAAATGTGTTTGTGTTTTTTATAAACATTATATTGCTGACATAAGATTCTCTTAAATTCGTCCGCACATTCGCGGATAAGTCAATGCCGCCGAAGACCTCTTCAAACGCCGTTGGTGTCAATTAAATCATCCTTTTTTAAATTCACATCTTCTCTATCTCGGCCATAAGCTCGTCAAGCAGTTCACTTTCGGGGCATTTTTTAAAAATCTCGCCCTTTTTGAAGATCAGGCCGTAGCCCTTACCGCCCGCGATGCCTATATCGGCCTCTCTTGCCTCGCCGGGGCCGTTTACCACACAGCCCATAACAGCGACCTTAATATTTTTATTCAGGTTTTTGCACCTTTCCTCTACCTTATTTGCAAGGCCTATCAAATCTATCTCGGTCCTGCCGCAGGTGGGACAGGAAACAAAGTTCACGCCGAACTGTCTTAATTCAAGGCTTTTTAAAATTGCCTTTGCGGCCTTTATTTCCTCCACGGGGTCGCCGGTCAGGGAAACGCGGATAGTATCGCCTATACCCATAGACAAAATACTGCCGATGCCGACTGCTGATTTTACGGTGCCGTTATAGACCGTTCCGCTTTCGGTAATACCCAGGTGTAAGGGGTAATCCGTCTTTTCGCTTAAAACGCTGTATGTACGCATAGAAAAAGGCACGCTTGACGCCTTTATGGAAATAACGGTATCGTGAAAATCATATTTTTCAAGTATCTCAACGTGCTTTAACGCACTTTCCACAAGACCCTCGGGGGTAACGGTATTGCCGTACTTTTCAAGAAATTCCTTTTCAAGAGAGCCCGAATTTACGCCGATACGGATAGGTATGCCCTTTTCCGCCGCCGCATACACAACTGCCTTTACCCTGTCCTCGCTGCCGATATTTCCGGGGTTTATACGCATTTTATCAACGCCGTTTTCAATGGCCTTAAGCGCAAGACGGTAGTCAAAATGTATATCCGCGACCAGCGGGATATCAATGGCGCTTTTAATATCCTTTATAGCCTCTGCCGCCGCCATATCGGGCACGGCAACGCGGATTATCTCGCAGCCCGCCTCGGCAAGGCGGTTTATCTGCTCCACAGTTGCCTTTGCATCGCGCGTATCCGTATTGCACATAGACTGTATGGCTATGGGATTATCGCCGCCTATTTTTACATTGCCGATCTTGACCTCTCTTGTTTTTTTCCTTTGTATAAAGCCCATAAAAACCCTTCTTTCAAGCCAAATATTTTTATTTTATCAGTTTTATCACGTCGTTGTATGCCACAAAAATAGCAAGCGCCATCATAAGCGCAAAGCCCGCAAGATTTATCATACCCTCTTTTTCGGGGGGTATCTGCTTGCCCCTTATTACCTCTACAAAATAAATAAGCAGTCTGCCGCCGTCAAGTGCGGGTATCGGCAGTAAATTCATAATGCCTAAATTTGCACTTAAAAGCGCCATAATATTTGCAAGCACAAGTATACTTGCCGCAAGCCCCGCCTCGGCCTTGGTCTCGCGGTAGGTATCACCGACTATGCTTGTAACGCCTATAGGCCCGGAAAGCTCGCTCATTGGAATACTTTGTGTTATAAGCATAATTATGCTTTGCACGGTAAGTTTTATTGTAAAAAAGCCGTCATAAATACCGCTTTTTACGCTTTCTATCACACCTGCACGCGGCACGGATGCAAGCTCTTCTTTTGAATATATGCCTATATCTATAAGCGGGCCCTTTGACAGCATTATAACGCCTATAAGAAAGCGCTGTCTTTCTGCATCGTATTGGGGCTTAATGGATAAAACAAGCTTCTGTGAACCGCGTTTTACGGTAATATCGGCTGCTTTATCGCCGTTTTGAAGTATAGCAAGATTAACATCCGACGAACTGTGCATTCTTTTGCCGTTAAATACGGTAATAATATCGCCCTTTTCAAGCCCTGCCTCTGCCGCTGCGGAATTTTCGACTATCTCGGCTATCTGCGTAGTGCTTACGCTTTGCATCATACCCAGTATCATCATTACCGCTATTGCCAAAACAAAGTTCATAAGCGGACCCGCAACGCATATTATCATACGCTTCCAGACGCTGACATTTAAAAAGCCCACCTTGTCACCCTCGGTCTCGTCCTTCATACGGCAAAAGCCGCCAAGCGGCAGCGCCCTTATGGTATAAAGCGTATCGCCCTTTTTAAAGCCGCAAAGCTTAGGACCCATACCCACCGCAAATTCCTCAACGAAAACGCCGCAGGCCTTTGCCGCACGCATATGTCCCCACTCGTGGATAATAACTATAATTCCGAAAATAATTATGGTAAGTATAATAGACAAACTACCCTATCTCCTTTAAAACTTAATTTCCGCCGCAGCCTCTCTTGACCACTTATCGGCCGCAAGCACATCCTCCAATGTATAATTATATTTTACAGTATGCCCGTTCATAACCCTTTCTATAATTTCGGGTATCTGTAAAAATTCTATCTCACCGTTTAAAAACCTGTTTACGGCCACCTCGTTTGCGCCGTTCATAACGCAGGGCATAGTTCCTCCCGTTTCTATTGCCCTGTAGGCAAGCGAAAGACACTTGAATTTATCCGTCTGCGGCCTTTCAAAGGTAAGTGTCGCCGTTTCAAACAGATCAAGCTTTTTAAATGTATTTTTAACACGCCTTGGATAGGTGAGCGCATACTGGATAGGCACCTTCATATCGGGTACGCCCAGCTGTGCTATAACTGCGCCGTCCTCGTATTCCACCGCGGAATGTATTATACTTTGGGGATGCACCGTCACCTGTATTTTTTCAAGCGGCACATCAAAAAGCCATTTGGCCTCTATCACCTCCAACCCCTTATTCATAAGTGTAGCAGAGTCAATGGTTATTTTTTTGCCCATAGACCAGTTGGGGTGTGCAAGTGCGTCCTCTACCCTGATATTTTCAAGGCTTTCACGGGTGCGGAACGGTCCGCCCGAGGCCGTAAGTATTATTTTTTCTATCTTATTTCCGTCATTTCCCTGCAAGGATTGAAAAATAGCCGAATGCTCGCTGTCCACGGGGTACATATTTACACCGTTTTCCTTTATCAGCTTCATAACAAGCTCGCCGCAGGTAACAAGCGTTTCCTTGTTGGCAAGGGCGATATCCTTGCCCGCCTTTATGGCCGCAACGGTAGGCACAAGGCCTATATTTCCCACCACCGAGTTTACAACGGTGTCGCTTTTTTCATAAGTCGCGGCGGCCACAAGGCCGTCCATACCCGTAAGCACGGGGATATTCAAATCTTTTATATTGTTTTCAAGCTCCTTTGCCTTATCCGCGTTCATAACACAGACCAGCTCGGGCTTAAATTCTCTTATCTGTTTTTCAAATAGCTCTATGCGGGTGTTCGTGGTCATAGCCTTAACGCTTATGCCGCCTATCTCGCGCACAACATCAAGTGTCTGTGTACCAATAGAACCCGTAGAGCCCAAAATCGTAATATTTTTTGCCATTTTACATCTCCACCCATCTGCTGACAAACCAATTTATCAAAATATAAACCGTAGGTGCGGTAAACAACACGCTGTCAAATCTATCCAGTATGCCGCCGTGACCCGGCATAATCTTGCCGTAGTCCTTTACGCCCATTTCTCTTTTAATTTTTGATGCGGCAATATCGCCTACCTGCGAAAACGCCGCCGCGCCTGCGCCGACAAGCGCAAACTGCCAAATATTTTTCAGGTCATAGGTATATCCTATAAATCCCGCCTTTACGGCGATAAAAATAAACAAGGTCATAAGCACCGCCGCGCCGATAACGCCGCCTATCGCACCTTCGACCGATTTTTTCGGGCTTAAAACGGGTGCCAGCTTATGTTTTCCGAATTTAACACCCACAAAATATGCACAGGTATCGCTGCCCCATGCGCTTATAAGCGGTATCCAGATAAACAGTTTATTCATTTGGTACAAAATAACCAGACAATACATAAGCATACCGACATACAAAAAGCCGAAAACGGTTATCGAAACATCGTGTATACTGGTTTTTTCGTGCATTGCCACCATAAGCACCATCAAAACAATAACTGCAATAAGTATCATATCGTGATCGAGACCGAAAATATATTTTGTCTCCGATACCGCCTCAAAGGGGTCAAAATATTTTATATCGCCGTACATAAACACATACCATATCTCCGCCGCAAAGCCGACAAAATGCACGGGCTTTAATTTGCCCGAAACGGCGGTATACAGCTCGTACATACCGATAATAGAGATAACGGCGGCGCCTATTTTAAGCGGTACAAGCCCCATAGCGTAAACAGCAATAAAAATAAGCGCACCAACTACCGCAGAAGTTACTCTTACCGCCATATCATCCCTCGTTTCTGCCGCCAAAACGGCGGTCTCTTGTTTGATAGCACTTTATTGCATCTATAAGGTCATCCACGGTAAAATCGGGCCAAAGCTTATCGGTGATATAATACTCCGCATAGGCGCTTTGCCACAGCAAAAAGTTTGATGTCCTGAGCTCGCCGCTGGTGCGTATAACAAGCTCCGGATCGGGCGTGGGATAGCTGTCCAGATTTTGCGATATCATTTCCTCGGTGATATCCTCGGGTTGTATCTCGCCGTCCTTTACACGCTGCGCGATTTTCTGCACGGCACGCTTTATCTCGTCCCGACCGCCGTAATTCATGGCTATGGTAAGGTGGATGCCCGTTCTGTCCTTGGACACCTCCTTAAGCTTTCTGATATCCTCTTGCAGATCGGGTGCAAGGCGGGAAAGGTCGCCCACGGAATCCACCCTGAAATTGCTCTGTGCATATTCGCGGAAATATTTATTTATATATTCGCGCAAAATGCCCATTATGCCCTTTACCTCTTCCTCGGCACGCTTCCAGTTTTCGGTGGAAAAGGCGTACACGGTTATATGCTCTACGCCAAGCCCACCCGCCGCATTTAACATACGGTCAAGCGCATCCGCGCCCATTTTGTGTCCCATAACGCGCGGAAGCATTTTTTTCTTTGCCCAGCGGCCGTTGCCGTCCATAATTATAGCTATGTGCTTTGGTACATTGTTAGCCATATTTATACCTCTCTATTGAAAAAACGGGACTGTCGCACTAAAGCCTTGAGCCTTCGGTACTTCAACCCCTTTTTATAAAAACCTAAAAATTTTATAGTAAACGACAAAAGTATTTATACTTTTGCTCGTTTACTCGCGCCGGCTGCGTGCCGCAAAGCGGCTAACTACCTTGTACGCAGCCGTGTGCATACCCCGTAGGGTTATAGTAAACGACATTTTTTAATGTCGTTTACTATAATATTTATCGTTATATTCAGTCGGGCAAACCCCACGAATGATCTGCCCTCAAAAGGATGTCAAGCATACATTTTCGGTCAGAAACATTCGTGTGTTTGCCCGCTTTACGTTTTGTTTGTTAGTCAATGATATTCGTATTCCGCAGAAATAAATTTCTGCTACATAAGCCGAAAC
>CAMVJD010000064.1 GCA_947167715.1 uncultured Eubacteriaceae bacterium | reverse complement strand
GTTTGTTAAGTTTGTGTTAATTGTCAACCACACCAGTTGACAAAGAACCTTTTTAAATATCAGATATAGCTTGATGCTGTTGCTTTGGCGTATCACGCCTCAGCCTGCTGTCTTTTGTCGGCAGAATTATTCCGTAAATGTATCGGATGAAGCTGCCGCTTCCTCGTCCTTAATGCTCTTTGCACAGTAAACATAAAGACCGGCAAGTGCTACCGAAATAAGACCGCCTATAATATTGCTGCCGCCGCCTGCAACAAGACTTATTACATTAAATACCAATGTAATAATACCAATAACAAACGCGGGGCCTGCACCCTTGCCGTTTACAGCCTTAAGACCGAATATACCCATAAGTATTTCAAATATACCCGAAATAAATGATAATATACCTACAATAACTATAAGTATACCCGCACCTGCAACACCCTGTTCAGCCGTAAGGTCTGTGCCTGCCTGTGCGTTAAAGTCCGCAATGCTCTGTGCGACCTCTTCATCACCGGATATCTGGGACATCACTTCTTCGTTGCCGCTCATAGCTGTTACAGCGCCGCCGCCAAGTGCAGCAAGGCCGCCGAAGATGATCCCCAAAACACCGCCGATTATTGAAAGAACAGCAAGTACCTTCAATGTTTTTCTAAAATCCATATTGACCTCCTATAGTTTTAAAATATTATGATGTGTAATTATATAATAAATAATCATAAAAGTCAATAATATTATTAAAAAAATATTAAAATTGTGCCAAATAATTTAAAAATCATTATTTTGACAATAAAATCCCTTTTTCGGCAATAAATTTTATTTAAAATTCCAAATTGAAAAATTTTGAGATAATGGTATACTGTATGTAGGGAAGTTTTTTGTAACCCTCAACCTTTACACCTAAAAAAGGAGAACAATAATGAACAGTATTCGTAAACACCCCGTAGGAAAGCTCGGCCTTATCGGTATGCGCGGCTGTGAGGACAAGACCCGCCATATAGACGAGTACCTTAAGCAATGGTTTAAGGAAGAATTTAACGAAGATATCGACACTTTTAAAATTGATTTTGCCTGCCCCCGCTTCAGCTCGGGTGAAGCAAAATCCGTTATTTATGAATCGGTCCGCGGTTTTGATATTTACATAATATGTGATGTTTTTAACTACGGCAAAACATACAAAATGTATGGTATGGAAGTACCTATGAGCCCCGATGACCACTATGCGGACCTTAAGCGTGTGGTTGCTGCTATCGGCGGCAAGGCAAAGCGTGTTACCGTTATTATGCCCATGCTTTACGAGGGCCGTCAGCACAAGCGCAACGCAAGAGAATCGCTTGACTGCGCACTTGCATTGCAGGAGCTTACAAACATGGGTGTTGACAATATAATCACCTTTGATGCACACGACCCCAGAGTACAAAATGCAATACCTCTTTCGGGCTTTGAAAACGCACAGCCCTACTACCAGTTTATCAAGGCTATTGTACGCAACGTACCCGATATTGAGTTTGACAAGCATAAGCTTATGATGATATCCCCCGACGAGGGCGGTATGGGCAGAAGCATCTACTACTCTTCCATTCTCGGCCTTGAAATGGGTATGTTTTATAAAAGGCGCGATTATTCGGTAGTTATCAACGGCCATAACCCCATAGTAAGTCACGACTTTCTCGGTGACAGCGTTGACGGCATGGATTGTATAGTTGTTGACGATATGATCGCATCGGGCGAAAGTATAATAGATGTTGCCAAAAAGCTTAAAGAACGCGGCGCAAAGCGTATCTTCGTTTTTGTGACCTTTGCGCTTTTTGTTGACGGACTTGAAAAATTTGATAAGGCATATGAGGAAGGTTATTTTGAAAAGATCTTCTCGACAAACCTGGTTTACAACAACCCCGATCTTAAAAACAGAGATTGGTATGTTGTTGCCGATATGTCAAAATATATTGCACTTATTATCAATACCCTTTACCGCAACAAGACAATGAGCGACCTGCTTAACCCCGTTAAGCGCATAGACGCTTTTCTTGACAAAAACAATAAAGCATATACAAAGCACTAAAAATCAAGCCTCCCGCATATGAGCGGGAGGCTTTTATAGTATGATATAAAATCAAACCGGATATTTTGAAATATAATAGTTATCGGGCGCTTCAAACAAATCAACATAGACCTTGATGCTGTCGCCCGGTTTATACGGCGATTTGTTTGGGTTAAATGCGGGTGATACAAATGTATGTACGTTGCCGCGGTCATCGGTTATATTACATTTTATCTGATGATAACGCACTTTGTTTACCGTAACCGGAGCGGTTTCCTCGATCCAGTCATTGCAAAGATAATATTGGTCGTTTGATATAAGCCTGTTTATATTTGTGCATTGCTTCAGCTCGGTTGTGACTATTGCTATGGAAATGATCAAAAACAGCACCGCAAGCACAGTCAAAACAATATTTACCATTTTAGGGTCGCTCATTGACTTTGACGGGTCGGCCGGGTCATAGTACAGCTTGACCGTGCTGCCCTTGTGCATACCCGCAGTATAATAGCCAAGCTTTGTGTTGTACTCCTTACCGTCAACGGTATAACGCACCTTTACGGTACGGTGTGTTTTTTTGTGTTTGCCCGTACCCGAACGGTGTGTGGATATATCGGTTATTTCAGCCGTAGTCTCGATCGCCGTCTGCTTAAACTGGTTCCAGCGGACTGTCTGACTGTATACCACAAAGCCGCTGACTGCGGTAAAAAGCAGGCATATAAGCGCTACAATAATAATATGTATCCTCGGTAATCTTTTTTCCATAAATTTCCCTCCCTAAAAAATTGTCATAAACAACAGAACTATTCTATTGTCTTTACAAGTGTTTCAAATACCTGCAGTATTTCCGGATCGGTTATTTCGCCGCTGCCGCAGGAAAGCGCCGCAAGGTCTGCGTTTGTGGGAAGCTCGCCCAAAAGCGGAACGCCCTGCTCAAGCACGATATTGTTTGTTTCCTTGCCGAAAATATTTATTTTTTCGCCGCAATGCGGACATTTTACATAGCTCATATTCTGTACAAGGCCGTAAACGGGAATATTGAGCATACGCACCATATTAAGCGATTTTGTAACTATCATGCCTACCATATCCTGCGGCAAAGTCACCATTATTACTCCGCTTAAGGGTATGCTTTGCATTACGGTAAGGCTTACATCGCCCGTGCCCGGAGGCATATCTATAACAAGAAAGTCAAGCTCGCCCCAAAGTGTCTCGTTCCAAAACTGTGTAACACAGCTTGAAAGCATGGCGCCGCGCCATATAACGGGCTGATTTTCGTCATCCATCATAAGGTTAAGGCTCATTACCTTTATACCGTCCTTGTTTACGGCGGGAAGTATCATACCCTCGCCGTCGCCGTAGGCATGCTCCCCCTTAAGGTCCATAAGACGCACCGCACTCGGACCCGTGATATCCGCATCGAGAAGACCTACCTTATAGCCCTTTTTTGCAAGTGTTTTAGCAAGCACGGCGGATACGGTGGATTTACCAACGCCGCCCTTTCCACTCATAACACCTATTATTTTTTTGACTTTATTTTTGGGATTGTTCTTTATCCCGCAGCTTTCACTGTTGCTGCCGCATTTGCCCTTTGAGGGACAAGAATTGCAGTCTGACATTTTCTACACTCCAATCGTATAATTTTAATTACAAATTTTATTATAGCACTTATTTACTTCTTTTGCAATGCTTTTTGTATTTTGCTCTTTCACGGTGCTTTTAAGCAAAAAGTCGATTTGTGCGGCAAAAAATTGCTGCCGCATGACACAAATATCATCTATCAAAAAAAATTTTTAAATAATTGCCAAAATTTGTTGTTAATTTATATACTTTTATGATATAATCAATACGAATATCATTGACTATATATACGGAGGAAGAATTATGAGCCAGAATTATGTTGATGTTACAATAGGCGGCAAAAATTACCGTCTTGCAGCAAGCGAAAACAGAAGCAGCGAATTTATGCTTTTGCTTGCAAACTACATAGATAACAAATATAATACTATAATTGAAGAAGGCGGTCCCTCTATAACACGCAAGGAAGCATTTCCCGTACTGTTTGCACTTAATATTGCCGAGGATCTTTTTGCCGAGATAGAAAATCTTTCATCGGGTGACGGTGCGCAGCGCGAGGCAGCACTTCAAAAAGAGATAAACCGTCTTAATTCAATGATAGATTTCTACACCACGCAGGACAAAGAAAACAAAGGGCGCTGGGACGACCTTATGCATAATCAGCAGTTGTCGGAGGAAAACAACAAAAAGCTAAACGAGATGCTTGAGGCGGCAAATTCGGAGCTTTCGGTCCTGAAAGAGACATCGGAGCAGCTTGAAAGCGAGCTTACGGAAAAAACGACCGCTTTGGAAGCGGCATTAAAGAAAAACAACGACAAAAATCAGGAACTGAACAATTTAAGCGTCAAGCTTTCGGAGAAAAACCGTATACTTAACGAGCTTAATACAAAATCGGCGGAAAGAAACCAAAAATTAAATGCCGTAAACAAGGAACGTGACGAACTTGCAATAAAGCTTAAAGAGCAAAAGACAAGGGTCGCGGAGCTTGAAAGACAGCTTGAAGCGCTTGAAGCAAAAATGCAGATAGGCTCCAAGGGCTATAACAGCCTGCAAAAGGACAAATCGGAGCTTGACCGCGAAATAAGCGTGCTTACAGCCGAAAACAAGCAGCTTAAGGAAAACTGCGAGGCTCTCACACGCGAAAACGCAAAACTTTCCGAGGATTATAATGCGCTTAAAACAAAAAAGAAAAGTACACGGTGAAATAAATGAAAACTAAAACGGAGCTGCTTGCACCCGCAAGCAATGCTGCAAGTGTCACAGCGGCTGTAAACAGCGGCTGTGATGCTATTTATATAGGCGGCCGCACCTTTAACGCAAGGGCCTATGCCGACAGTCCGGACGACGAAGGACTCAAGGAAATAACCGATATGTGTCATAAACGCGGCGTTAAGGTTTTTATAACGCTTAACACACTTTACAAAAACAGCGAACTGCCGCAGCTGCTTGAAACGGCCAAAAATTATTATGAAATGGGCGCAGATGCCTTTATTGTACAGGATATGGGCTTTTTTTTGCTGTGCAAAAGGCTTTTCCCCGATATAGAGGTGCATTGTAGTACACAGATGACCATACACAGCACATCGGCGGCCGTATATTTTGATAAAATGGGCGCAGACCGTGTTGTTTTAAGCCGCGAGCTTTCACTTGAAGAGGTGAAGGATGTTACATCGCATATAAGCTGTGATACGGAATGCTTTGTCCACGGTGCGCTTTGCGTAAGCTATTCGGGCCGCTGCCTTATGAGCAGCATTTTCGGCGGAAGAAGCGGCAACCGTGGTCGCTGTGCGCAGCCCTGCCGTATGGAATACACCCTTTTAAAAAACAAAAATGCAATAAAAAACGGCTATCTTCTCTCACCAAAGGACATATCAACTGCGGATATCACAAAAAAACTTGTCGATGCGGGGATATATTCGTTTAAGATAGAGGGCAGGATGAAAAGCCCCGAATATGTTGCGCAGGTCGTTTCGTCATATCGCAGGGCGCTTGACGGCGAAGCGCTTACACAAAGCGATATTATGGACCTTACACAGGTATTTAACCGCGGCGGCAGCTCTACCCACGGATATTACGACTGCTTTGCGGGCAATAATATGTTAAGTCCATCGCCCAAAAGCAGCGGCGTAAGGGCGGGCACGGTCATTTCTGCGGATAAAAGGGGCTGTGTTATTAAATTTGATATTCCGATGCATTGCGGCGACGGCATTGAAATATGGAACAAAAAACGCGATAATTCGGGCTGCGGCATATCGTCCGAGCTTAAAAAGGGCGATACGCTTAAGGTCGATATTTACGGCGAAAAAGGAAGTCCCGTTTATCGTTCGTTTGACAAGGAGCTTAACGACAGGCTTAAAAAGGCAAGCATCCGCCCCGTAAAGCGTATGCGCATAAAGGCCGAGGCAAAAATTTTACAAGATACGCCCATGCAGCTTGTTTTAAAGCTTGACGAAAACATAAGCGTAAACGGCGATATCCCCTCCATCGCAGAAAACAAGCCCATGACAAAGGAAAATATTATCTCACAGCTTACCAAGACCGGAGATACTCCCTTTGAATTTGATTTTGAACAGGCAGATATCGCAGACGGGCTTTTTATACCCGTATCATCTCTTAAACAGCTTAAAAGAAAGGCTGTCGAGGCCGCGGAAAACTATATTATAAATAAAAGCCGAAGAAAGGCCGCGGATATTTCGCTTGAAATACCCAAAAATACGCTTACAAGGCCGCAAAAGCTTACCGTATTTGCGGAAACGGCCGAGCAGCTCGGGGCGGCGCTTTTGTACAAACCGTCAAGAATTTATGTTGAGCTTAATAAGGATACCTTAAACGATATTCTTGGCTGCTTAAAAACGGCACACCAAAACGGTACGCAAATTTATGCGGCACTTCCGCGCATTGAAAGAAATTATTACAAAAAAGAAATATCCGAGCTTGTTGAAACACTCGAAAACAGCGAGCTTGACGGTTATCTTTTAAGAAATTACCCGCCTGTTGAAACCCAAAAAAAGCTTATGTATGATTACTGCTTTAATGTATTTAACGGTGTTTCGGCAGACTTTTTCAAAAACGTTACCCTCTCTCCCGAATTGAGCATTAAGGAATTAAAGCAGATATCGGGCGACGGAAGGGAAATAGTTATTTACGGAAACCTTGTATTGATGAGTACCCACCAATGTCCGGTCGGCAACGGTACGGGCAGTAAAAGCGGCAAATTTTGCAGCGAGCGCGCAAATAAAGACACCTACTGCCTTAAGGACAGGACAGGCTCCTCTCTTCCGGTCATGACTCATTGCCGCAGCTGTACGGCCTTTATTTTAAACGGCGCACCGCTGTTTCTTGCGCACAGGTTTAAAGAAATAGCCTCTGTAAATGCCGAGTTTATGCGCCTTGATCTCACCACCGAAACTGCGGAGCAGTCAAAAAATATTCTTGATCTATACACAAGGGCCTTTTCGGGCGAGGATGTCCCCGCACCCGATATGCCGCATACCGGCGGTCACTATTTCAGGGGCGTACAATAAAAATTTAGGAGTGGTCAAATGGCACAATTAGCCATAATAATATCAAAATACTTATTTATTGTTTATATAGTTGTTTTTCTTTGGCACGGCTTTATTGCCGCCACCAATAAAAACGATACAAATAAATACAAAAAAGCACTTTCAAGGCAGCGCTTAATGATGTGTCTTTTTCATATAAACGCTGTTATTATACTTGCGCTGGCGCAAAGCGACAATATATATTTTATTGTTACGCGCGGAACTGTTATACTTATGTTTTTGATACTTGCGCCGCCTGCTATAAACAAAATATATCCAAGCTGCAGCCATATTTTATGGAACGGTGTGCTGTTTTTGGGCGATATAGGCATTATAACGCTTTATACGCTTAATCCGCAGCTTGCGCAAAAGCAGTTTATATGGCATGCGGTCGGCTTTGCGGCGGGTTTGATTTTGCCCGCCCTGCTTGACAAGCTGCCAAGGCTTGATAAATTTGCAAAGTTTTACATTATAACGGCTATTGTTTTGCTTGTTGCAACGCTTATTTTCGGTAATGATGAGTTTGGCTCGCGCAACTGGATAACCATTGGCAGCCTTACATTTCAGCCGTCGGAGGTGGTAAAGCTTTTGTTTATACTTTACCTTTCGTCCGTATTAAGCCAAAATCCAAGCCCAAGACAGCTTTTGGCTCCCAGCGTTTTATGCGTTATAATTCTTTTATGCTTTGTTGCGCAAAAGGACCTTGGCTCGGCGCTTATTTTCTTTATGAGCTTTATGGTGGTGGTTTATATCGCAACCTCAAATATAGCTTATTTTGCGGCAGGTACGCTGGCAGCAGGTATAGGAGCATATCTTGCCTACCTTATTTTTCCGCATATCAAGGTGCGCGTTGCAGCGTGGCTCGACCCGTGGTCGGATATATCGGGCAAGGGATATCAGATAGCCCATTCGCTTTTTGCGATAGCGACCTACGGCCTTACGGGCGCCGGGCTGACACGGGGCTATTCCACAAGCATACCCGTAGTTGACCGCGATTTTATTTTTTCGGCCATATGTGAGGAATTTGGTGTTATTTTCGGTATAGGCGTTATACTTATATTTCTTATGATATTTCTTGAAGGCGCCGTGGGAGCGCTTAATGCGCATAATCGCTTTTTATGTATGTTCTGCGCAGGCCTCACCTCGCTTATCGCTTTTCAGACCTTCGTTATACTCGGCGGCGTAACAAAGCTTATACCGCTTACGGGCGTAACACTTCCTTTTGTAAGCTACGGCGGCACCTCGCTTATGATGTGCTATGTGCTTATTGCAATAATACAATGGATATACCAAAGCTGTGTACAGTATGCACAGCCCGAGCCCGAGAGTACTGCCAAACAGCGCAGGAGCCGTGATGATATACGCCCCGCAAGGCAGCGTAAAAGCACCGAAACGCCCGCAAAAAGCAGGGCCGAGGCCGTACCTCCCGCCAAAAAGCGCAAAAAGCGCCCCGCAGACGAAGATATAAGTCTTGACGAGGTATTGGATTATAACAGAAAAAGGGAAAGAAAATGAAAAGATCCGTTAAAACAGTTTTTTGGATATATACGCTTTTGTTTTTTATTTTAATAATAAATTTGGTAAAAATAAGCGTATTTGACAGAGAAAAAATAATAAATAACCCATATAACCCGCGTATTTCGGGCAGTTCGCAAAACATTATGCGCGGCTCGATACTGGATATAAACGAGGTTCCCATAGCAGAGACAATCAAAGCCGAAAATGCCGACGACCCGCGCGGCTACAGCTATAAGCGTGTTTATAACTACCCGGCCGCATTTGCGCATATAACAGGCTACACCGGCAAAGGCAAAACGGGAGTTGAAAGCGAATACAACTATATACTGGAGACCGTTACAAACGAATTATACCAAAGCCTTGCGGCAGTCATAGCCAAAAAGGACATACGCGGAAATGATGTTGTGCTTACGATAGATGCGGAGCTTCAGCAATATGCGGCACAGCAGCTCGGCACAAGCAAGGGCGCGATAGTTGCGCTTGAACCGGACAGCGGCAAGATACTTACCATGGTATCCTACCCATATTACGACCCCAATGCGGTAGCCGAAAACTGGACCACCCTTAACAGCGACAACGAAAACTCTCCGCTTTTGTCAAGGGCGGCGCAGGGTCTTTATCCGCCCGGGTCTACATTTAAAATGATAACGGCAGCCTGTGCGCTTGAAAACGACCCGTCGCTTTTAAATTTTGATTATTACTGCGAGGGTGAGGAAAACTTCGGCGGCAAGCTGCTTCACTGCTACAATTCCATCGACCACGGCAGCGAGGATATGAACGGCGCATTCGCCTATTCCTGCAACACATATTTTGCAAAAATAGGTACAATGCTCGGTGCGGGCAAATTAAGAGCAACGGCAGACAAGTTTTTTGTCGATCCGAACTTTCCGCTTGAATACAGCAAACCGCTTTTTTCACTTGACGAATCCTCGCCTATGCACGAGCTTGTCGATACCTCCATCGGTCAGGGAAAAACACTTGTTTCCCCGCTTTTTATGGCAATGGTAACGGGTTCCGTGGCAAACGGCGGCACAATGATGCAGCCCTATATTCTTGACCACAGCATAAACAATTTCGGTTTTAAGGAAAATATAACCATCCCCCAAAAGCTTACGCAGACAATGACCCCGGAAAACGCGGCAAAGCTGACCGAGCTTATGAAGCAGGTGGTACGGTACGGAACCGCAGAGGATGCAGCCTTTTCAATAGAAACCACGCAGGACGATATTATTTCCGAAAGCGCTATTTCGGGTACGGGTATTTCGTATAAAACTGGGCTTATAACAGGGCCTGTGACCGTAGCCGGCAAAACGGGTACGGCCGAGAACAGCGGCGGCGCCGACCACGCCTGGTTTGTGGCTTTTGCGCCCGCAGACGACCCCAAGATCGCCGTTGCCGTCCTGCTTGAAAACGCAGGCAAGGGCAGCAAGGCTGTACCTGCCGCAAGAAATGTCATGAAATACTATCTTTCAAATTGTTACGGAAAGTAATTGACATTTTGACAGATTTGGTTTATATTAAGCAGAGAATAAAATTAGAATTAAAGAGGAAAGTCATGAAAAAAATCTCTATGATAAGAATAATTGAAATTGCACTTGCTGCACTTACGGTATTACTGCTTTTAACATTTTTTATATTGACAGCCAATTACCACAAGGCCCAAAAATCGGCCGAAAGCGAGCTTTTGTCTGCAATAGACAACGCCGCTGCGATATGCTCGGCATATTCACAAAATATTGAAATATCCGAAAATCTTCAATCGGATATAGATATTTATACCGCAAATATCGCGGGTACACAAAATATACAGCAAAAGGCATATTTTGCCAATATTTTGCTTACCTATACCCAAAACAGGGTAAATATGAACGACCCGCAAAGCCTGTACGAACTTGCGGCAGAGCTTGGCAATTCATACGATCTTGACCCCGCGGCGGCTGCGGCATACAAAAGTTATTCAGAAAAGCTTACGGCCGCCTCAAACGAATTTAAGACGGCCGTAAGTAAGTATAACAGTATTTCACAAGATCAATAATTACCCGATAACGGATATCATGCCGTTTTCCATACCCAATATTTCCGCCCCGGCGTTTATGTATGCATTTAATGCATCAAGGCTTTGGGCGGTTATTTTTTCGCCCGCAAGCACCGCGGGAATATCCGGCGGGAACGGCGTAATATGCTCGGCCGCTGTTTTGCCCGCCGCATCACTGATATTTACAGGTATTTTATCGGCATAAAATATTTTTCTTTGGTTTATTTTTGTTGACAAAAGCGGCGGCATTTCATAAGCCTTTGACGGTTTTTTATTTTTCAGCAGGCTGTCTGTTTTTACGATAATATCCGCAAATTTATCGAGCATATCAAAATCATCGGCGGGACTTGTCATTGCTATAATATGCTGCGGCGCCGTCATTTCAAGCTCAAAACCGTTGGAATAAAGCGTATTTGCAACGGTTTTTATATCCTCGTTAAAATTTTTTAAAAGCGTCAGCTTTGATATATCGTATATTTCTCCGTCGGCAAGGCCTATATTTTTAAGCCCCGATAAGGCTTTTCTGATGCAAAGCATTTTATCCGCATATTCGTCAAATATGTGCGGTTTTTCGGTATAATATCCGCGCACAAGATCCATAAGCCCCATAAAAATATAAGACGGACTTGTGGTAGTAACCATTGAAAACGCCTGCTTTATCCTTTTTACATCCACATATCCGTAATTGATATTAATAAGTGCGCATTGATTGGGAACGGGCAATGTTTTATGCCAGCTTTGCACGGATATATCGGCGCCGCATTCGGCCGCAGTTTTCGGAAAAGCCGCGTTAAACGGGAAATGTGCGCCATGCGTTTCGTCAACTATCAGTATTTTGCCGTATTTGTGTACACAGGCGGCAATTTTCGATATATCGGCGCAATACCCCTCATATGTGGGGCTTACTATAAAAACTGCCTTGATATCGCTGTTTTTGCTTAAAGCAATTTCTATTTTATCCGCGGTTATTGGCATTGAAAACCCGTAGGGGCTTACCTGCGGCGAAATATATACCGCATCTGCGCCGCTTAAAACCAGCGCATTATGTAGGCTTTTATGTGCATTTCTTACCGCAAGCAGGGTATCGCCGCTGCCTGCCGTGCCCAATACCGCAGCCAGCACACCGCTGCTGCCGCCGTTTACGCAAAATATACATTCATCGCTTTTATAAAGCTTTGCCATAAGGCTTTGTGCCTGTGCTATTGCCCCCGACGGCGCATGCAGGTTATCGCTGCCGTCAATTTCGGTAATATCAAGACCAAGTATATCATCGGGCAAAAAGCGGGCGCGGCGCTTATGCCCCGGCATATGCATGGGGTATCGGTCGGCCAGCGCCCTTATTTTTGTATATAATGGCGTATGCATTTTTATTTTAAAATCTCGGCTATTTTGCCAACATTGTCATTTGCTTCGTTATAAAGCTGCATTGCCTGCATTACATTCAGACTGCTAAGCTCTATCTCGGAAGAAGAATTTATTTCTCTGGGCTCTTCGTCACGTTTTTTAATCGAATAATTACCGCTTAATCCTATAGAATCGCCTGCATCGGTGATAACTATCTTACCGTCGGTTATATCAAGCTGTCCGTCGGATTTGGCAACATTACCGTTAAATGTGCCCTTTATTTCATTATCGTTGCCCTTAAATGTAACATTGCCGTCAAGTACGTTGCTTGACTTATCAAAAGTTGCCGCACTTACCAATGAGAAAGCATCGCCATCGGACTGTGCATTTAAATTGTGATTTTCGGTTATAATACCGTCGGAGGCAACAATACTGTCGTTATAATTAAATTCGAACTTATCGCCGTCCTTGTCCATAGTCAGATCAATTTTAAATTCCTTTGTATTACGGTCGTATTGTCCGTCAATTTTAACATTAACGCCGTCGATAGGCTGATCCATTCTGAAATAAATACCGTTATCAACAGGCAGACATACAACTTTGATATCCTGAATATCGGCATTGCCGATACTCTCAACGGCTTCATCAAGTGACTTTGTTACTTCTGCCTCGGCCTCTTCCTTAGTACCCATCTGTGCTTCAAGCTCGGGCTTTGATGCATACATATATTCTATCTGTGCAGATACCATATTTTTATATTCTTCCGAGCCCTTGATGTTGTTGATAAAATCGGTAAATGTCTTTTTAACGCTGTCGGCAGGCCATGTTACGGTATAGCTTGTAACTTCCTTTTCATTGGGCGCTATCATTTTTTCGCCCTTTTCATACACAAGCGTTTCTCCCGCCGCAGACAAAGCATCCTTGCCAAGCTCTTTAACTTTTCCCTTTAAATCATATGCAGCCTTGGATGCCTGTACCAAAACAAAGGGCTTGATAGAAAAATCACCGCTCTTTTTCATCATTTCGTCGGCATATTCGCCAAGTACATCGGATTTTGAAAGCTGTGTCAGCACATTGTCGTTTTCTACAACAAAGCTTTCGCTGAAAAGTGCAGGAACATGCAATCTTGTTTTATTTTCATCGCAGCTTACCATAATGCGTACAAGATCCACACCGTTATATTTAGCCATCATATCCAAAGAGCCTTTTTTCTGCTCCGCATTCATTATATTTGAAAACGAAAGCTCCGCACCCTTAAGCTTTTCCTCAAAGCTGCATTCATCGACCTTTACTGCACCCGATATGGTATATTCACCGCTTGCCGCCACCTGTGCGATGCTGTCATCGGTTATCTGTGAATATATGCTCTCGCGCGAAATAAAGTCGGTATAGTTATCATGCACAATACTCTTTATATCCGTTTTTTTAAATGCTTTTACACCTGCTGCGGCAAGGCCGACACAGGCAATAACAAGACCGCCCGCAATAAGGGGAGCAGCTGATTTTTTCTTTTTCTTTTCGGGTACGGCAAATGCGCTGCTGTCAAAGCTGTTCTCGGCAGAAGCATTGCTGTCTGCGAAAGATCCGCTCTCGGATGGGGTACCGTTCTCGGCGGAAACAATGTTGTCATTTGTGATATTGTTGTTTTCGTCCATAGTTTGTTCTCCTTTTTTAAATTATATTCGTTGACTGCACTGCTGCGCCGGGCGCGGCAGGATAAATGTGCAAAAATTTTTCCCACATTATATTCTCATTTTAACATATAAAAATATATAAATCAACTTTTTAATAATAAAATGGACAAATTTCTTTTAATATGCTATACTTATAGTAGCTATAAAATAATATTGCGGCGTTCACGATATTATGCTGCTTACAAATAATTTAACACAGGTAGGCTTACTATAAACTAATAAGGATCGATAAAATGGAAAATAAAAAAATAATAATTAAAGGTGCGCGTGAAAACAATTTAAAAAATATTGATTTAGAGATACCGCGCGACAAGCTTGTTGTATTTACGGGCTTAAGCGGTTCGGGCAAGTCAAGCCTTGCTTTTGACACAATATATGCAGAGGGACAGCGGCGTTATGTCGAAAGCCTTTCGTCTTATGCGCGTATGTTTCTTGGACAAATGGAAAAGCCCGAGGTGGACAGCATAGAAGGGCTCTCCCCCGCCATTTCCATTGACCAAAAGACAACAAACAACAACCCCCGTTCGACAGTGGGCACGGTAACGGAAATTTACGATTATCTGCGCCTTTTGTTTGCACGCGTGGGCATACCGCATTGTCCCAAATGCGGCAAGGTCATTGAAAAGCAGACAGTAGACCAGATAGTCGATAAAATACTTGCCCTGCCCGAAAGGACAAAAATACAGCTGCTTGCGCCCGTAGTGCGCGGCAGAAAGGGCGAGCATACCAAGCTTTTGGAGGATGCGAAAAAAAGCGGCTATGTGCGTGTGCGAGTTGACGGCATAGTTTACGACCTTGGCGAAGAAATAACCGTTGAAAAAAATAAAAAGCACACCATAGAAATAGTTGTTGACCGTCTTATTGTAAAGGACGGCATACAGCAGCGCTTAAGCGAATCGGTCGAGACCGTTATGGCGCTTTCGGGCGGTATAATGAATGTCGAGGTAAACGGCAGCGAGGTCATTACATTCAGCCAGCATTTTGCCTGCCCCGACTGTGATATCAGCATTGCCGAGATAGAGCCGCGGCTGTTTTCGTTCAATAATCCAAGCGGTGCCTGCCCCGACTGCTCGGGTATAGGCGTTAAAATGATATTTGACGAGGAACAGATAATCCCCGACCCCAAATTAAGCATTAGTCAGGGCGCAATAAATGCCATGGGCTTTAACAATATCAAGGTCCCCGAAAGTATGGCAAACTCGGTATTTACCGCCCTTTCCGAAAAATACGGCTTTAGCCTTGACACCCCCTTTGAGGAGCTTTCCGACGAGGTTAGGCATATAATTTTATACGGTGCGCCCGACAAGCTTAAAATACCTTATTATGCCCGCGGCGAAAAGCATTATTACGAACACCGTTTTGAGGGCATTGTAAGCACAATGCAGCGCAGATATAACGAAAGCAGTTCGGACTACGCCCGCGAGGAATACGAGGGTATGATGATAAATATCCCCTGCCCTACCTGTAAAGGTCAGCGCTTAAAGCCCGAGGTACTGGCGGTAACGGTGGGCGACAAAAGCATATCCGAGGTAACGGCGCTTTCCATAACCGAGCTTAAGAAGTTCTTTGATAATTTGGTCCTTACGGAGCGTCAATTAGCCATAGGCGGCGAAATTTTAAAGGAAATAAATGCAAGGATCGGCTTTTTGATAAATGTCGGTCTTGATTATCTTTCTCTTGACAGAACAGCAGGTACGCTTTCGGGCGGCGAGGCACAAAGAATAAGGCTTGCAACACAGATAGGCTCGGGACTTGTGGGCGTTTTGTACATTCTTGACGAGCCGAGCATAGGCCTGCACCAGCGCGACAACTGCAAGCTGCTTGCGACCCTGCGCCACCTTTGCGATATAGGCAATACCCTTATAGTTGTGGAGCACGACGAGGACACAATGAAAGAGGCCGATTATATTGTGGATATCGGCCCCAAGGCAGGCAATAACGGCGGAGAGGTAGTCTTTGCGGGTACCTACGAGGAAATTTTAAAATGCAAGACCTCCGTAACGGGCGATTATTTAAGCGGCCGCAGAAAGATAGAGCTTCCCGAAAAACGCAGAAACAGCTGTAAAAACGTGCTTGAAATTATCGGCGCGCAGGAGAACAATTTAAAAAATATTGATGTTAAAATACCGCTTGAACGCTTTATCTGCATTACGGGCGTTTCGGGCTCGGGCAAAAGCTCGCTTGTAAACGAGATACTCTACAAAGCACTTGCCAAAAAACTGAACCGCGCAAAGCTAAAGCCCGGAAAACACAAGGAGATACGCGGAGCGGAATATTTCGATAAGATAATCGATATAGACCAAAGCCCGATAGGCAGGACACCGCGCTCAAATCCCGCAACATACACGGGGCTTTTCGACCTTATCCGCGACCTTTTTGCACAAACGCCCGATGCAAAAATGCGCGGCTATCAAAAGGGACGTTTCAGCTTTAATGTCAAGGGCGGCCGCTGTGAGGCCTGCTCGGGCGACGGTATAGTTAAAATAGAGATGCACTTTTTGCCCGATATTTTCGTACCCTGCGAGGTCTGCCACGGCAAACGCTACAACCGCGAAACGCTGGAGGTAAAATTCAAGGGAAAAACAATAAGTGATGTGCTGGATATGACTATAGACGAGGCATATACATTTTTTGAAAACCTGCCAAAGCTTAAGGCAAAGCTTGAAACGCTTAAGCAGGTAGGTCTTGGCTATGTAAAATTAGGGCAAAGCTCCACCACCCTATCGGGCGGCGAGGCGCAGAGAGTAAAGCTTGCAACGGAATTAAGCAGGCGCAGCACGGGCCGCACCATTTATGTACTGGACGAGCCCACAACGGGTCTGCACACCCACGATGTTAAAAAGCTGATAGGTATTTTGCAGCAGCTTACCGACGGCGGAAACACCGTAGTTGTAATTGAGCATAACCTGGATGTGATAAAGACCGCCGACTATATTATAGATCTCGGCCCCGAGGGCGGCAGCGGCGGCGGCACAATAGTCGCACAGGGCACCCCGGAAGAGGTCGCAAAATGTAAGGCTTCCTATACGGGTCGGTATTTAAAGCCGTTGTTGAAATAAAAAAACAGCTTAGGAAACACTGATTAATTCAAAAGAAAAAATAAAATTTAGCTACCGCGGTCTTATC
>CAMVJD010000063.1 GCA_947167715.1 uncultured Eubacteriaceae bacterium | reverse complement strand
GTTATGAGTATGTAGCAGAAATTTATTTCTGCGGAATACGAATATCATTGACTAATGACCTGAAAAACGGACAATAAATAAAAAACCGAAAAAAATTTCGATAATTGTATTGATTTTTTTTCGGTTTTAGTTTATAATATGCTTTGAAAAGCAATAAAGGATACCTTTATAGACAGGAAGTGTTTTATACGGATACTTATAAAAATGTTGAAAATATTGTAAATATACTTACAAAAAAGGGTCTTACGCTGTCGGCGGCGGAAAGCTGCACGGGCGGTATGGTTTCCTCGGCTATTGTGGATTATCCCGGGGCATCAAATGTTTTTATCGACGGTATAGTTTCCTATGCCAACGAGGCAAAAATGAAATTTTTGGGTGTTAAAAGCGATACACTTGAAAAATACAGCGCCGTAAGCCCGCAAACGGCAGAGGAAATGTGCAGGGGCGTTGCCTTAAGGAGCAACACGGATATTGGCATAAGCACTACGGGCTATGCGGGACCCGTCGGCGGTACCAAGGAGGACCCCGTAGGCACGGTCTATATAGGTATTTATATAAAGGGCAAGGTTTATACCGAGCGTTTAAGCTTAAGCGGTACGCGCACCGAGGTTAGACAAAGGGCGACCGAAATTTTGCTTGAAAGGCTTGTAAATAAAATTACCGCATTGTAAAGGAGAAATGAAAATGGCAAGAACAAAAGAAGCAGTTGAAGAGATCAGAGATATTGACAGCGTAAAGGCAGAAAAGCTGGAGGCTATGAAAAGTGCTGTCAGCAGGATAGAAAAAGACTTTGGCAAAGGCTCTATTATGAAGCTTGGTGAAAACTTAAAAAATACGGGCGTGGAGACAGTTTCCTCGGGCGCGCTGTCGCTTGACCTTGCGCTTGGCGTAGGCGGTATTCCAAAGGGCAGGATAATTGAGATATACGGTCCCGAGAGCAGCGGTAAAACTACCGTAGCCCTGCATATTGTAGCCGAGGTACAAAAGGCAGGCGGCATTGCGGGCTTTATTGATGCGGAGCATGCACTTGACCCCGTATATGCGCAAAATTTGGGTGTAAATATAGACGAGCTTTATGTTTCACAGCCCGATGACGGCGAGCAGGCGCTTGAAATTGCAGAAACACTTGTGCGCAGCGGCGCTGTTGATGTAATTATAGTTGACTCGGTAGCGGCCCTTGTACCCAAGGCAGAAATAGAGGGCGAAATGGGCGATTCACACATGGGTCTTCAGGCAAGACTTATGAGCCAGGCTTTAAGAAAGCTTACCTCCGTAACGGCAAAAAGCAAGTGTATAGTTGTATTTATCAACCAGCTTCGAGAAAAAATCGGCGTTATGTTTGGCAATCCCGAAACTACTACAGGCGGTAAGGCGCTTAAATTCTACGCTTCTATCAGAATGGATATAAGAAAGGCAGACCCCATTAAGGAGGGTACCGAGATAATCGGTAACAGGACAAAGGTCAAAATTGTTAAAAATAAGGTGGCTCCGCCCTTTAAAAAGACCGAGTTTGATATTATCTACGGTCAGGGTATAAGCCACGAGGGTGATGTACTTGATATTGCCGCAGATATGGATATTGTACAAAAGGGCGGTGCATGGTACAGCTACAATAACGAAAGACTTGGTCAGGGACGTGAAAATGCAAAGAAATTTTTACGCGAAAACCCCGATCTGCTGCTTGAAATAGAAAATAAGGTAAGAACGGCAAACGGCCTTGAACCTCTTGGCGGCGCAAAAAAAGCGGAAGATATAAAAGAAGAAGAGTAATATAAAAAAACAGACAGGCAGCCTGTCTGTTTTTTTTATTTATTAATTATGCCCAAGGGTCATCCTTTGCGGGTGTTTTAATATCCGACAGATAAAATATCTCCCAAACATACCATTTATCGCCTTTTTTTCTTAAATTTATATATCTTTCGCTGTCCGCACCTGACGAACGCATATAAATTTTTGCATAGCCCTCGTTATCATAGGAATAGGGGTTGTCAAAGGCGGTTATTGTATACGGAGTAGTAGGGGTATAGCTGTTTTGCGGGCTTGAACCCTCAAAAAACGAAAATGTCTTATATCCCTTGCCCGAAAGTCTGTCGCGTATAAACTGTGTTTCATACACGGACAAAGGCTGCGGACCTTTTAAATAATTAAGCATTTCAATTGTTTTATCCCTGTTATTTTCATAATTGCAAAGCACCAACACAGAAAGCGCAGCCACCGCAAACGGTGATATAAGCTCCGCCTCGGGCAGAGTTTTAAGCTCTTGGATATTTTCGGGTATCTTATTAAATTTAAATGTTTCGCTTTTCATATCATCCCGCCTTTCTTTTTTAAAAGTTATCATCCTTTATTTTTCATTGACTTGTATTCTTGTGCCCGTATAGTTGCAGATAACATAATATTTTTCGTTATACATATAGTCAAGCTCCGAATATGGTATATACATCGTACTGTACTGTGTGTTAAAATCCGTATTTTTATCGTACATATATACATACACGCCGTCCAGGTCGGTGCCGCTTTTGAAAAGCTCGGTATTTTGCATAAGCTGTTCCTGTGTAATATCGTCGTTTTCAAGTGCGTAGATATTCATATTTCCCCCGTCAAAATAGTCGAGCAGGTCGTTAAAAAATATTTTTGCATCCATATTTGCGTATCTTTTGGTGCTGCGCTCAAGGAACAGGCTCAGATTCTTATTCACATAATGGTCGTTATAATTATTATGCACTTTCTCCTGTCCGCAGTTGTCAAAGTTTACCAGCTGTACGCTTACACCAAGCTCCTTTGACAAATATTCATAGAAGCTTTTATAAAGCTTTTCCAGCTCATAATCATCGGATAAATTGCCATTTCGGTCAATGCAGGTTATTTTTTTGCCCGTGCTGTCGATAAGCTCAACATATCTTGGTGCATAGCTGAAATACCCGCCGTCAAGTGGAATTTGCGGGGAATGGTAGCCTATATCTCCCTCGCTGTAATAGGTGCAGTCGGTTATTTTAATCCCGTACTTTTGCTCCAGATAAGACGAGGCGGTTTGTATAAACATATTTCTTTCTTTTTTTTCGTAATATTTTGTTAAAAAGTCGGCAAAATTTGAAAAACAAATCAACAAAATAACAGCCAACAAAATGACCTTTAAAACCTTTTTCATTATCCTTTACCTTCAAAAAAACGTACTGTCAAAGGGCAGCCCGTTTTGATATTACTGTTTATCGTTATCGTCAAAGATATCGCCGCACTCGGGGCAGAACTTAGGAGGATTTGTAGGATCCTCGGGCTCCCAGCCGCACTTGTCGCACTTATAAAGAGGTGCGCCTGCGGGCTTTGGCTTACCGCACTCGGAGCAGAATTTACCCTTATTTACAGCACCGCAGCTGCAAGTCCAGCCGTCTGCTGCGGGAGCGGGCTTTGGTGCACCGCATTCTGCACAGAATTTGCCCGTATTGCCCGAATGTCCGCATGAACAGGTCCAGCCTGCTGCGCCGCCTGCGGGCTGTGCTGCCTGTTGAGGCTGCTGTGCCTGCTGCTGTGCGCCCATCTGGAAGAGGTTTGCGGCATTCATACCGCCTGCATTTTGAGCCATATTCATACCCATAAATGCGCCCATTACGCCCATACCGCCGTTGGGATTGTTTGCTGCGCCGACCATAGCCTCGCCCTGTGCGCCAACAAGGTGAGCAGCTGCCATAGTAGGATTACGGAATGCAGCATCACGCTGAAGCTTTTTGATAAGCTCCTCGTCCTCCTGCGATGCGCTGATAGAGGAAACACCGACGGAAACGATCTCTATACCGCGAATATCGTGCCATTTAGCCGAAAGTACCTCGTTAAGGGCATCTGCCATTTCCATAGTATGGTTTGTAACTGCGCTGTAACGGATACCCATTTCCGATATTTTACCGAAAGCAGGCTGCAAAGCTGTTAAAAACTCGGTCTTCATCTGACCCTCGATAGTTTCGCGCTTGTATGCATCTGTTACATTACCGCATACATTTGTGTAAAATCTGATAGGATCCACAATTCTGAACGAATATTCACCGAAGCAGCGAACGGAAATATCGATATCAAGGCCTATATTATTATCAACAACACGGAAGGGTACGGGATTGGGTGTACCGTACTTGTTATTCATAAGCTCCTTTGTGTTTACAAAATAAACTCTCTGATCGTTGGCCGTAGCGCCGCCAAATGTAAAACGCTTGCCTATGTTCTTGAAAGATTCCTTAAGGCCTTCACCAAAACCGCCATAGAAAATACTTGGCTCTGTAGATGAATCATATACAAATTCACCCGGCTCTGCACAAACCTCGGCAACCTTGCCCTGCTCAACGATAAGCATACACTGACCGTCAGCAACGGCAATTATACTGCCGTTTGAAATAATATTATCATTTCCCTTTGTATTAGAGCCTTTATTTACCCTTTTTGAACCCTTTACCACAAGTACACTCTCGGGGATAGCCTCACAGTAGAAGTATTCACGCCATTGATCCGCAAGAACCGAGCCTGCCGCAGATGTTATTGCTTTAATAAGTCCCATAAATAAAAAACCTCCTTTATTTATACATCTTTAAATAATTTATTGTTAAGATGAACTATATTTATAATATTATAACAAATAATATATTAAAAATCAACATATATTATCATTTTTTTAACTTTCACCGTTTTTGCCGCATAAGGATATTTTTTGCGGTGTTTTTCTTATAGTGTAAATAAAAAGAAAACTTACACCGTAAACAGCATTATAAAAAAGAAACGCATACGGTAATTCTGTTCGGCAAGCCCCGCAAATAATCTTCCTTTAGAGCGGATGTCTCGCTTCGCTCGCATACGCTCACAGGAAGAAACATTTGCGTTTTTGCCGCGCAATGATATTTCCCGTGTTGCTTTTCTTATAGTGTAAATAAAAATGACTTTACTCCGTAAATGGTATATAACAAACGAAACGTAGACATAAACGCCTGTCGGCAAACACGCAAATGTTTTTCGGCGTCAGCGTCACAACTTTTAGCATAGCCAAAAGCCAATTGCTTCGCAATTGTCCGCATCTATCTTTGCGGTTGAATTATGCTTGACATCCGCTGTAAGACGAAATTATTTGCGGGGCTTGCCGTGTAAAGACATTTCCTGCGATATGTTTCTTATATTGCAAATAAAAGAAACTTTATTTTTTTTCTTCGATATTGCCGTTTTTTACAAAAAATATACTGCCGTTTTTACACATGCTTTTAATATTTTCATCTATACCCGTGGATGTAACTATATTTTGAACATCCGCAATATTATTTATCAGATATTCCTGTCTGTTTTTGTCAAGCTCGGACAAAACATCGTCCAAAAGCAAAACGGGGTAGTGGTTCTTTTCCTGTTTTATAAGCTCTATCTCGGCCATTTTGGTGGAAAGACAGGCTGTACGCTGCTGTCCCTGCGAGCCATAATCCCTTGCATTAATTTCGTTTATATAAAAAATAATATCATCCTTGTGTACGCCAGACGATGTATTGCCGTATAAAATATCCTTTTCTCTGTTTTGCACAAGCTTTTTATAAAACGCTTTTTTTGAAATATTTGGCTTATATTCAAGCCTTAATTTTTCTTTTCCCATCGTTATTTTGCCGTGGATATCCGATGCTATATCCGAAATTTTATTAATAAATTCCTCACGCTGGCTTATAAGGCACGAGCCGTATTCCGCAAGCTGAAGATCCCATATATCAAGCGTATCGTCGGGACTTTTAATTTTTTTCAAAAGATTGTTGCGCTGCTTTAAAACCTTGTAATACTGCTTTAAATTATAGTAGTAAAGCTTATCTATCTGGCACATTTCCATATCCATAAAACGGCGGCGTTCACCCGGACCCGATTTAATAAGCTGTAAATTTTCCGGACAAAAAATAACCACGTTAAATATGCCCAAAAGCTCGCCTATGCGCTTTACGGGCATACCGTTAACGGCAATACCCTTTTTTCCGCCGGACTTTATGCTTATGTCTATGCGGTCGAGTCTGCCGTAGTCGTCGCGTATTTCAAGCTTTACAAATGCCGCCTCCTTGTCAAACATTACTATTTCCCTGTCGTTTGACGTGCGGTGGCTTCTGCCCGTGGCGCAGTAATACACGGATTCGAGTATATTTGTTTTTCCCTGCGCATTATCACCAAATAAAACACTTGTTTTTTTATTTGGCCTTATATCAAGCAGTTCAATATTTCTGTAATTTTTAAGCCTTAATCTTTCAATATACATAATTTATGCCTTTACGGCCGTATATACCTTGCCTTCAAATTCGACCGTATCGCCCTCGATTATTTTTTTGCCGCGCTGTAAGCAAACCTCGCCGTTTACCTTTACCTTGCCCTCTTGAATAAAGTACTTGGCATCGGAGCCCTGCGAAACAGCATTGGCAAATTTAAGAAACTGCTGAAGCTTAATAAATTCTGTCTCTATAGCAATATATTCCATAATTTACCTCTTTAAAACATTATATTTTAACGGGAAGCACCAGATATTTAAAATCATCGTTGCCTACGCTGCTTTTAATGATACAGGGCGAAAGGCCGCTTATAAAGTACATATTTATATTTTCCTCGTCTATAGCCCTGCAAACGTCAATTAAATATTTTGGGCTAAAGCCTATGCGCAGCTCCTCACCATCAAAATTTATGGGTATTTCGTCGTTTATGTTACCAATACTGTTTTCGGCGCTTATTTTCATTACACCGTCTTTAATTTCCAGTATTACCTCTACCTTTTTAATTTCACGCGCAATAAGCAGCATACAGCATTCAAGGCTGTTTAAAAACATATCACGGTTTACGGAAACAAAGGTTTTAAAATCGTTGGTGAACATATTTTTATAATCTATAAATTCGCCCTCGATAAGCCTTGATGTAAGTGTAGAGGTCTTGAATTTCAGCTGTATAAACTTTTCGTTAAAATAAAGCTGTGCTGTTTCTTCCTCGTCAACAAGGCGGATAAACTCGTTAAGTGCCTTACCCGGAACAATGATTTTTTTGCTGCGTTCTTCATCAAGCAGCTGTGTTCTATAGGCTATTCTATGGCCGTCTATAGCAACTATATTAAGTCTGTGGCCGTCAAACTCAAACAATTCGCCCGTAAGTACGGGTCTGTAATCCATAACGGCAATCGAAAACAGGGTCTTTCTTATCATATTTTTCAGCGTACCGCCGTTAATGGAAAATGTTTCGCCGTTTTCTATCTCCTTTGGCAAGGGAAACTCCCTGCCGTCAAGACCGGATATTTTTATTATGCGCTTGTTTTTTATTGTAGTAATAAATTTATCGTCACATTCTATATCTATCAGGCCGTCGGGCATAGAGCGCACAAAGTCAAAAAATGTTTTTGCATTTAAGGCTACCTCGCCAAGTGTGTATACGTTTGTACCCTCTATATTTGACGTTTCTATACTTTGTTCAAGGTCGTTGGCTATAAGCCTGAAGCCCTTTCTGTCTGCCTTTAAAAGTATACATTCAAGTATAGGAGAGGTCGTTTTTGAAGAAACACATTTTAAAACTATATTGATATTATCTATCAACACCTTTTTATCACAAGATATATGCATTGAAAATTATCCTCCGTTTTTTTATATATAAATATTATTATTATTTTATCAGTAGTAGTAGCAGTAGTATGTGTTATTTTATGGATAAGCCCGTCGAAGCCGCTGTTAAGGCTTAAGGCAAATGTAAATTTTATGTGGAAAAACAGAAAAATATCTCACCTTCTATAAACATAAAATCACATGCATAAATGTTGCAAATTTAAAAATAACCTTTAAATAACAGTTTATCCACATATTTAATAACATTTTTTTCGGGACTTATTGGTCGTTTATCTTTTTTTCAAGATTTAAAAGCGTATTTTTCATATCCTCGTCCTCGTCAAGCATACGCTCTATTTTATTGTACGCATTTATTACCGTGCTGTGATCCTTGTTGCCAAATTTTTTGCCTATTTCCTTATAGTTTATATCAAGCATTTTACGGCAAAGATACATAGCTGCCTGTCTTGCGGTTGCAAGCTTTTTTGTTTTTGTTTTGCCCTTAAGGTCGTCGGTCGTCAGGCCGTAGTGTGCCGCAACGATCTCCTGTATATATTCTATGGTTATTTTGGGCTTATTCATTTTAATAATATCCTCAACGGCATTTTCCGCCATTTCAATGGTAATATTGCCGGGATATATTTTTGAATAGAAAATAACGCGGTTAAGCACGCCCTCCAGCTCACGGATATTGCTTTTTATATTCTGGGCGATATATTGTATAACATCGTCGGGTATTTCATAATTAAGGCTTTTGGCCTTTGACTGCAAAATAGCCGTTCTTGTTTCAAAATCGGGCAGCTTAAGGTCAACCACAAGTCCGGCCTGAAACCTTGATACAAGTCTGTCGGCAAGCTGCTTTATCTCCGAAGGCGGACGGTCGCTTGAAATAACTATTTGCTTATTGTTAAGCAAAAGTTCGTTAAAGGTATGGAAAAATTCCTCCTGTGTCTGTGTTTTTTCGGATATAAACTGTATATCGTCGATAAGAAGAAAATCAAGCTCGCGGTATTTGGAGCGAAACTCCGCCGTTTTATTTGTACGGATAGACTCTATAAGCTGGTTCATAAATGTTTCACACGAAAGATAGGCTATTTTAAGATCCTTTGCATTATCAAAAGCCTCGTTGCCTATGGCATTCATAAGATGGGTCTTTCCAAGACCTACACCTCCGTATAAAAACAGCGGGTTATATGCATCGCCCGGCATTTCGGACACCGCAACAGCCGCGGAATATGCAAGCTTATTACTGCCGCCTACGACAAAATTATCAAAACGATATTTTTTTGTAAGACCGTTAAGGTCGCGTATCTGACGGTCGTTTATCTCCTTTGTAAGGCTTTTTTTCTCTTTATCTTCGGTATCGGGCTTGCTGCCTTTTATATAGGTCACAATATTTATGTTTCTGTTTATTACCTGCGCAACGGCATTTTGTATAAGGTTTGTATATTTTGTATCTATGGTCCTTTTAACAAAGCCGTCATTTACCTCAAACAAAAATTCCTTATCATCCAAAGATACGGGATCCATTGCCAAAAACCAGGTTTGATATGTTATGTAAGAAACCTCGCCTTCAAGTAAGGAAAGGGTGTTTTGCCAAATATCTTTTATATTCATTTATATACTCCTTTTAGATGTAAATTTTTTGTAAAAAAGCAGTAACATTATGTGGATAAGTGCGTTTTATGTGGAAAAACAAGCATATTTTATGTGAAAATATTTGTTTATCCACCGATTTATCCACAAATTGTTTTAAAATGTGGATAAATATATTAAGTTATTCACATAAATGTTGATATTCAGCGACAGAACGCTTTTATACTTAAAATTTAAATGTCAGTAAAATGTTTATAACTTAAAAATAAGAAAAATATTGTATAAACAGTAAAATAATTGTATTTTTATTTATATTTACTATAATTTCAACCTTACTAATTATAACATAAAATTAAAAAAAAAGACAGATATTTTTTTAGCTTTTGTTTGAAAATTTATGGTCACTGTGATATAATATAATTGTTAAAATTTGATAATTGACATAAAAAAGGATGATAAATATGCGTGATATTAATGTTAACGAGATAATTGATAAAATAGAAAAAATGTGCATTAGCGCAAACTGTAACCTGAACGATGATATTTACGGACGTTTAAGGGAATGTGCGGGCTGTGAAAAATCGGCGGTGGGCAAGGATATACTTGAACAATGCATTAAAAATGCCGACCTTGCAAAGGAAAAGCAAAAGCCTATATGTCAGGATACGGGTATGGCGGTTATTTTTATGGAAGTAGGGCAGGAGGTACATATAGTGGGCGGCAGCCTTACCGATGCCGTCAATGAGGGCGTGCGCAGGGGATATATAAACGGTTATCTGCGCAAAAGCATAGTTTCCGACCCGCTTTTAAGGGTAAATACAAAGGATAATACTCCCGCTGTTATACATTATGATATAGTGGAGGGGGATAAAATTAAGATAGATCTTGCGCCAAAGGGCTTTGGCTCGGAAAATATGAGCAAGGTTTATATGCTTAAGCCGTCCGACGGTATAGAGGGCGTAAAAAATGCGGTAATAGACTGTATTGAAAAGGCAGGCCCCAATCCCTGTCCGCCTATGGTGGTAGGCGTTGGAATAGGCGGTAACTTTGAGCTTTGCGCCAAGCTTGCAAAAAAAGCACTTTTAAGGCCTATAAATGAAAGCTCAAAAACAGAATATATCGCCGATATGGAAAAGGAGCTGCTTGAAAGGGCAAATAACCTTGGCATTGGCCCGCAGGGTCTGGGCGGAAATACTACCGTTTTGGGCATTAATATAGAGACCTATGCAACACATATCGCAGGTTTGCCGCTGGCGGTAAATATCA
This sequence comes from uncultured Eubacteriaceae bacterium, assembly GCA_947167715.1. Lineage (GTDB taxonomy): Bacteria > Bacillota > Clostridia > Lachnospirales > CAG-274 > RGIG4310. The sequence continues at coordinate 7,626 of CAMVJD010000063.1, read as the reverse complement.
GCTGCCATGTGACAAGACACGCAAGCTGTATAATATAAATAAGTGCCGTATTTCGCGGCACCTTTTTTATTCTTCGGGTTTTGTTTTTTTCCTGCTTTTTAATTTTTTTAGATTTTCCTTGAAAATATCGCTCATTAGTTTTTTATTGCTGTAGATATCCTCTTTTTTAAGCTCGCCCAAATAAACAAGCTCCATAATTTTAATATAGCTCTCGCCCAAAGCGGTGGTTATAAGGCCTGCGGTGGCGCCCGATATGGTGCCGCCGACCACGGTGCCCGCACCGGGTATCATTTTAAGAATATTTGTAACTATATTTCTGCCCGCGATAGTTGCGCCCGCCGTGCCAAGCACCGAGGTAACAAAGCTTGTCAGCAGGCTTTTACTTACGTCAATACCGAAAATAACGGTTATTGTGGCTATCATTGTAATTTGTGTGGGTACTATCATAAAAGCATCCATAAAGGGAACGGGTGCGGCGCCCTCACCAAAGGCTGCCGTTACCGCTGCCGCTACTGCCGCACGGGCACGTTTTTTTTTAGCCTCAAGACTTACCTTTTGCAGATTTTGCAATGTGTCCTGAAGCTCGGGCGAAAGCGCCTCGCTCATTATTTCAAGCAGGCTTTCAAGTCCGTAGGCCTTTGCGGTGTATTCATCGTCAAAATTAATTGGCTGTGCCAATACGGGAACTACCTTTGCAATATTAAGATTTTCCTTTTCAACAAGGCTTTTCATTTCAAGACCCTTTGATTTTGGGTAGGCCTGCGTTAAAATAACCATTACGGGCACAGCGGTATTGCTTTGCGTAAATTCGCGCAGCCACTCTATCTCGCTGTCGTCAAAGGTACGGTTGCCGTTTACGTTTATACAGTACCAGATGCAATGGATAGCCTCGTTTATATCCTGCGTGCGAAAGCCCTTGTCGATTATTTCAATAATTTCCTTTTTGACCTCGCGCTGCTGACTGTCGGAAAGCTCAAACCCCGGGGTATCGTAAACGGTAAGCGGAAAATCCGCCTTTTCTATTTTGCGTATATCCCTTGTCACGGGACGGCCAAGCCCCGTTTCGGCAAAATTACCGCGAAAAAGGCTGTTTATAAGCGTGCTTTTGCCAACCCCCGACTTGCCTATCACCATAATATTAAGCCTTGTCAAATTTTTTATTTTGCTGTTTATTTCGTCAAGACATTGCTTGACTATTTTTTCTATGTTGTTATCCATAGGTACACCTGCCTTATTCTGACATAACCTTTAAAATATATTTGATAATTTCGGGACTTGGATAATTTGCCTTATCACCGTAGACCACCGCAAATCTGAAATTATCGGCAAGACATTCCTCGGCGGCTATGATATATTCCGTATTTTTGCCAAAAACATCGTAAAAATCGGATATTTCGCTTATCGGATAAATTTTATCCGGCTCGTCATAAAATACCACATACGGCACAATATATTTAAAAGCATATTCGCCCTCTTTATAATCTTCGTCAAATACACTTACCACGGTACCCTTTTTCTTTTTGCCGTCAACGGTAAAATAGGAATAGCAGTCGTATTTTTCAACATCGGGGTTTGAAAGTATTTTTGTCTTTACCTCGTCCGAAAATTCGGGCTCATCGCCCAGCTCAAATCCTATGGACTTATAAAGCTTTGCGCGGAAATCCCTGTCGTTTCTTGAAAGTACGTGACAAATCTCGTGTGCAAGTATCTCATCCATTGCGTTGAAATAGTCCTCGCCCTTTTTTAAATAATCATCGATCATAGATTCGCCCAAAAATATGTAATTTTCAAAGGTATAGCCGCCCGCATCCATTTCCTCGGACATAGTGGTCTTTACAAATACAATATCCTTATCAAGGGGATATTTAAAGCCTATTTCGTCAAAGCGCTGCGAAATACGCGATAGGCTGTTGTCAATATACTGCTTTTCTTCGTCGGTAAAATCCATTACCTGCTTTTTTGCATATTCCCTTAATTCTTCCGTATTTGCCCCGATTCTTTTCATACGCCAGTTAAGGTCACGCTGACTTAAATTGTTGTAATAAGTATCGTTTTTTTCAAAATATGCGATACCCTCGGCCTTGTCGGCATATCTGTGACCTATCACACTTTGAGCAATATCGGTTTGGACCGCCGCTGTGTCGGCGCTGTTGCTATAAGTCGCAATATTAGCTGCACATGGGGCTAATCCCAACTGAAATGCAAGAACCGCCGCAATTATTTTTGCTGCCATAAAAATACCTCCTTAAAAAGATCCGACGCCTTGCGGCGCATTTTTTCTCCTTGACCAAGCATTCCCGTTTATTTTTTTATGTTTTATGGAAATGCTTTATATTGTTGATTTAATATTACCATAATTGCACGGATTTTTCAATTATAAAGTTATTTGATTTTTTTTTGAGTTTTTATGCTGTGCAAATATCAATTTGACGGAATAAGGATTTCGGCAAACCCGCAAATAATCTTCCTTTAGAGCGGAATTATTTGCGGGGCTTGCCGAGAAAAACAGCGTACCGCAAGTGTATTTCTTATGTTCATATTTTGAGCAAAAAAATAGGAAAAGTCAAAAAAAAATATTGAATATACCCCAAATTTATGTTATAATGGTTATATATTGAATTGGTGGTATTTTTAAATGGTGTAGTACACAAAAATAACAAAACCCCAAAATAAAGGCAAATTTTTTAAAATTAGTATTTTTGCGACGAGGTAAATTATATGCAGGAATATAATGAAAATCAAATTCAGGTATTGGAAGGGTTAGAGGCTGTAAGGAAAAGACCGGGTATGTATATCGGCTCGACATCGGCTGTAGGTCTTCATCACTGTGTTTATGAGATAGTGGATAACTCCGTTGATGAGGCGCTTGCGGGCTTTTGCAAGCATATTATGGTCGAGATTGAAGAGGACGGCAGTATTTCCGTACAGGATGACGGCCGCGGTATTCCCGTGGGCATCCAGCAGCAGACGGGCAGACCTGCGGTAGAGGTCGTATTTACCGTGCTTCATGCGGGCGGCAAGTTTGGCGGCGGCGGATATAAGGTCAGCGGCGGTCTGCACGGTGTTGGTGCATCGGTCGTAAACGCATTGAGCAAATGGCTTGTGGTGCGCGTATACAGCGACGGCAAAATATACGAGCAGAATTATGAGCGAGGCAATGTTATAGAGGACCTTAAAGAGGTAGGCACCTGTGATGCCGATAAAACGGGTACTTATGTACGTTTTATGCCCGATGACGAAATTTTTGAAACGGTCGATTTTTCGTTTGATACATTAAAGCAGCATTTTCAGGAAACGGCATTTTTAACAAAGGGTCTTAAAATAACGATAAGCGATAAGCGTGAAAAGGCAGATCCCGACGATAATTTTGCATCCTACCACTACGAGGGCGGTATAAAGGAATTTGTCAGCCATATAAACGAGAGCAGAACGCCCCTTTATGAAAATATTTTCTACTGTGAGGGCGTTAAAGACGATATAACCGTAGAGGTAGCTTTCCAGCATAATGACGGCTATAACGAAAGCAATTTTTCCTATGTAAATAATATTAATACTATTGACGGCGGTACGCACGTTGCGGGCTTCAGGACGGCGCTTACAAAAACATTTAACGATTACGGCAAGCGTTTCGGGCTTTTAAAGGACACCGAAAAACTTTCGGGCGAGGATATCCGCGAGGGTCTTACAAGCATTGTAAGTATTAAGATTTCCGACCCGCAGTTTGAGAGCCAGACTAAAAACAAGCTTGGCAATTCGGATGCGGCAACAGCGGTCGCAACGGTTTTGGGTGAAAAATTAACATACTTCCTTGAAGAAAACCCTGCCGTTTCAAAGACTATATTTGAAAAATCAATACTTGCGCAGCGTGCAAGAGAGGCTGCAAGGCGTGCAAGAGAGCTTGTCAGAAGAAAGGATGCTCTCGAGACTTCAAAGCTGCCCGGCAAGCTGACGGACTGCTCCGAAAAGGACCCCACAAACTGTGAGATATATATAGTCGAGGGTAATTCCGCGGGCGGCTCGGCCGTTAAGGCAAGGGATGCCAAAACACAGGCTATCCTGCCGCTTAGAGGTAAAATTTTAAATGTTGAAAAGGCAAGGCTTGACCGTATTCTCGGCAACGAGGAGATCAAGTCGATGATAACCGCCTTTGGTACGGGTATACACGAGGATTTTGATATTTCAAAATTAAGATATCACAAAATTGTGCTTATGACGGATGCCGACGTTGACGGTGCGCATATCACAACACTTCTTTTGACCTTTATTTTCCGCTTTATGCCAAAGCTTATTGACGAGGGTTATGTATATCTTGCACAGCCGCCGCTTTACAAGCTTGAAAAGGGCAAGAGAGTGATTTATGCATACTCCGATGACGAGCGCGACAAGGCTATTGCCGAGCTTGGCGCCGAGGGTATGAAGCCTATCCAGCGTTACAAAGGTCTGGGCGAAATGGATGCCTCACAGCTTTGGGAGACCACAATGGACCCCGAAAGGCGTATACTTGTTAAGGTAACTATTGATGATGCGCGTATAGCGGACGAAATTTTCAGTATGCTTATGGGCGATGATGTTGAGCCGCGCCGTAATTTTATACAGCGTGAGGCAAAATATGCAACGCTTGATGTATAATAAGAGGTAATTTATGGAAAAAGAATTTGATAAAATAGTCAATGCGGAAATATCGGAAACGATGCGCTCGTCTTATATCGACTATGCGATGAGTGTTATCGTTGCGCGTGCATTGCCCGATGTAAGGGACGGTTTAAAGCCCGTTCACAGGCGTATTTTATATTCTATGAATGAAATGGGTCTGGCGCCCAACAAGGCACATAAAAAATGTGCAAGAATCACGGGCGATACCATGGGTAAGTATCATCCCCACGGTGATGCCGCCATTTACGATGCCTTGGTAAGACTTGCACAGGATTTCTCAATGAGATATACCCTTGTGGACGGCCACGGCAACTTTGGCTCGATAGACGGCTATCCCGCCGCTGCCGCACGATATACCGAGGCGCGTCTTTCAAAGATATCGCTTGAAATGCTTGCCGATATAGACAAGGACACGGTGGATTTTGTACCCAACTATGACGGCGATTTTACCGAGCCCACGGTTTTGCCTTCTCGTATACCTAATTTATTGGTAAACGGTGCAACGGGTATTGCTGTAGGTATGGCAACAAATATCCCTCCCCATAACCTTTCCGAGGTAATTAATGCCATTGTTAAAATTATCGACAATAAGGTAGAGGAGCAGCGTGACACGGATATAGAGGAAATATGTCACTATATTAAGGGTCCCGACTTCCCTACGGGCGGTAATATTTTAGGCAGAAACGGCATAATGAGTGCCTACAGAACAGGCCGCGGCAAGTTAAGGGTACGCGCACAGGCCGAGATAATCACAAAGCCAAACGGCCGCGAGGAAATTTTAATTACGGAAATTCCCTACGGCGTAAACAAAAACAGAATGATAGTAGGTATTGCCGACCTTGTTAAGGAAAAGAAGGTCGAGGGCATTTCGGGTATTCAGGACAGCACCAATGACAGAAATGGTATTCATATACTTATCGAGGTCAAAAAGGATGCATCTGCCGAGATAGTTTTAAACAATCTTTACAAGTATTCCCAGTTACAGGAAACTTATAGTGTCAATCTTCTTGCAATAGTTGACGGTGTGCCGCAGGTGCTTAATATCAAGCAAATGCTTGAGCATTACCTTAAATTCCAGGAAGAGGTCATAACCAGAAGAACAAAGTTTGACCTTAAAAAGGCACTTGAAAGACTGCATATTTTAGAGGGCTTTTTAAAGGCGCTTGATAATATTGACGAGGTAATAAGCATTTTACGTTCGTCAAGGACAACGCCAGAGGCAAAGGAGCGCCTTATAGAGCGCTTTGGCTTTACCGAATTGCAGGTAAACGCTATCTGCGAGATGCGTTTAAGGGCGCTTGTAGGTATGGAGCGGGAAAAGCTGCAAAACGAATTTGCGGAGCTTACCAGGTTTGCCGAGGAGATGCGTGCTATTCTTGCCGACAAAAACAAGCTTTTCGGCGTTATCAAAAACGAGCTGCTTGAAATTAAAAACAAGTTTGGTGATGAAAGACGTACAAGACTTATTCAGGATATGGGCGAAATTGATATAGAGGATCTTATCGAGGATGAAATGAGCGTTATAACAATGACTCATCTTAACTATATCAAGCGTATCCCGCTTTCGACCTACAAGAGTCAGCACCGCGGCGGCAAGGGCATTATTGGTATGCAGACCCGCGACGAGGATGCTGTGAAAAATCTTTTCTTAAGCTCAAATCATTCTTATTTGCTTTTCTTTACAAATATGGGAAAAGTTTACAGAATAAAAACCTGGGAGATACCCGAGGCGGGCAGAAATGCAAAGGGTACGCCTATTATAAATGTGCTTGAAATGGGCGAGAATGAAAAGATAACCGCAGTTATCCAGACAAGGGATTATAACGATGAGTCGGGCTATCTGATGATGATAACAAAGAGCGGTATTATCAAAAAGACACCGATAAATATGTTCAATAACATCAGAAAATCAGGTCTTATTGCGGTAAACCTGCGTGATAATGACGAGCTTATCTCCGTACAGAAAACAGACGGAAATATGGATATTTTTGTTGTTACCTACAAGGGTATGGCGATAAGATTTAACGAAAAAGATTTAAGAAGCCTTGGCAGAACTGCGGCAGGCGTTAAGGCGATAAACCTTAACGAGGGCGACAGCGTTATCGGCGCCGAAATTATCAGCGAGGATAAAAAGGTGCTTATAGTCAGCGAAAAGGGATACGGCAAGTGTACCGAAAGTGACAGCTTTAAGGTACAAAACCGCGGTGGCAAGGGTCTTAAGGCGTATAAGATAACCGAAAAGACAGGTAATATAATCGGTCTTGCAATGGTAAATGATAATGAAGAGCTTATTATGGTTACCAGTCAGGGCGTTATTATCCGTATCAGAATACGCGATATTTCCACAGTCGGACGCGTTACCCAAGGCGTTAAGCTTATTAATCTTAACGATGATGTTACTGTTGTAAGTATGGCAAAGATATCCGAGGAAGATATAGAGGAAGAAAATGCCGAAAACAGCGAAGAGGATATGTTTGAAAATGCCGAGGTAATAGACGATAGTTCGGAAGAATAATGTTATGGCCGCAGTTAAAAACTGCGGCTATTTTTACAATTTGGAGCAGAAAAATATGACTATTACAGACTATATGACAATAGAAGAGATATTTAGCAGGCTATACGAAGAGTATGGAGAGAGTAAATTCAACTGGCAATTTATCTCTTTTAGTAACAAAAGCTTTGTCAATGAATTAAAGAAAGAATTAGGCGATAATGATGCTTTTATAATGGATGATGTTTGGGCTGTTGCTAAGTGTACAGCCAACGATGATGTTTTATTTGTAAATATCAATGGTCCGTGGAGGATATATCATTTAACTTATTCATCAAATAATGCGGAGGGTTTTCCAAGGTATATTGAATTTGCTGACAGAAAAGAAGTCGGTGAGTATTGGCAAAATCAGATAATAAATAGTTTCGGTTCTTTGTCAACTGGTGTGGTTGACAATTAACACAAACTTAACAAACGGTGTG
>CAMVJD010000062.1 GCA_947167715.1 uncultured Eubacteriaceae bacterium | reverse complement strand
CTGTCGGGATAATAAAAAAGAATTAAGAAAGAGGGTTGAATAAATGGCAGATGTAGTAATAAACAGTATACAGGATCTGCTTGCCTTCGCATCGGGGCAATACGGATACGGAAGTTCAAGCGACTATTTGGATGTTGAGCTTGGGGCAGACCTTGATTTCGCAGACTTGACCGAGTATGATATGCCGTATGTATGGTCTGGATGTACGGGGGATTGGTATATAAATTTTGACGGACAAGGACATACAATAGATAATATTTATTATGTGGGAAGCATTAACCGTTGGGGCTTTTTTAGTGTATTAAAAAGTGGTTCGATTGTTAAAAATTTAAATCTACCCAATATGTATGTTGCGGCTCAATGCGGTAATGCTGACGGAGGAGTAGGCGGCATTGCAAGCATCGGTGAGGGGTGCACTATACAAAATTGCCATGTAAGCGGACAAATTGAGAACACGAGAACAGACGGCAACTTTGATACAAGCAATAACTGTGTCGCTGGTATAGTTGGTAGGCCGGGCAATAATTCTACAATTATTAACTGTTCATTTTCAGGTACGTTAAAAATAGCATCGACATCAGGGCACGTCCATGGTATTGTGGGACATGGATATAACGGAGGATGTAGTGTAATTAATTGCTTATGCGTTGCGGATTTTGTTCATCCTAATTCAGCAGCGGGTATTGGAATAAAATGTTATGGTAATAATGGCGCTACACTAAATTCTGAGTTTCGTGGAACAAATGCAGCTGTAGTTTTTGGCTTCGGGAATACCATAAATTGCATAGGTATTGTGAATAGCGCGACTCAAGCGCTGGCAACTCCTGATACGGTTATCAATAGCTATATAGATAGTACAAAGGCAGCCGCGGCAGGACTAACTATCCCATCAAATTGCGGAAGTGCGACAACGGCAGAATTACAAAGTATAAATTGGCTGCGTGCACATGGTTTCCCGATATAAGGTGGTGAGGGTATGGTAAGTACTACTTTATATATTAATGAAAACTCAACGAGCTATGATAGTGGTTGGAACGACCAGCCCGCCGCTGCAAGCTGCTATTATACATCATATACTCAACATACCATAAATAGAATAACGATAAAAGGCAAAAGTAACACTATTTCGGCAGATACTTGGACGGGAACCATACAGGTAGTAGTCAACGGGACATCTGCATTTACTGGAACTTTTATCGGTTATAGAGATGATACTGATATACACCCCTATTCCGTAAATTGTGCATTAACCATAAATGCGCAAGATACCGTAGCTATCGTTGCAACACTTGCCACAGGCAGAACAACAAATATTTATTACGGCAATACGACACAAATAACAACTATCGGGTGGATAACAAATGCCTCTGCGTGCGCCGAAATGATATTGGATGTTGATTATGTGCCGTTATGGACGGTAGACGGTCAAAATGATAATTATGCACGAATAATTGCATATGACGCCATAGAGTTTGACGAGTTTGAAAAAGATGCTGACGGGTACCCCACTAACTGGGCGGCATGGAAACTCGATGCTCAAAATGAAGGGTATCCGTGGCCTACGGGATATTTATCTATCAGGCAAAGAGGGGATATTATAAAAATATTAAAAAACGGAGCATGGACCGAGACCGACGGAACGGTTGTGTTTGAAAACGGTACGGCAGTACCTGCAATAATAAAGATAAAAAGGAGTGATTGATTTGAAATACAGCGTTTGCACATTAGTGGGCGTTATGGGAAGCATATTTGCAAAGCTGTTCGGAGGTTGGGACAGTGCCTTATCTACGCTTATAATTTTTATGGCGATAGACTATATAACGGGGCTGATCGTGGCGGGGATCTTCCACAAGTCAAAAAAGAGCGACAACGGCGCGCTTGAAAGTAACGCGGGGCTAAAGGGACTTTGTAAAAAGGGCGTAATGCTTTTGGTTGTGCTGGTGGCATACAGGCTTGATATAGTAACGGGACTGGATTTTATTAAAAATACGGCAATAATAGCCTTTATTGTGAATGAGGCCATAAGCATAATTGAAAATGCGGGACTTATGGGAGTGCCGATACCAAAGGTAATAATAAAAGCTATTGATGTTTTGAAGGAAGGGAGCGAGGAGAATGGAGATAACAAGGATGCTTCTGACCCCGAATAGGTATTCGCGGCCGCAGATACCTCTTAAAAAGGTAAATAAAATAGCGGTGCATTATGTGGGAAACGCGGGCAGCAGTGCAAGGGGCAACAGAAATTATTTTGAAAGCCTTAAAGAGGGAAAACGCGACCGAAACGGGCGCCTTATTTATGCTTCGAGCCACTATATTATCGGCCTTGAGGGGGAGATAATACAGTGCATACCCGAAAGCGAGATAAGCTATGCGACAAACGATGCAAACAGCTATAGCATAAGCATCGAGAACTGCCACCAATACGAGGACGGAAGGTTTAACGAAAAAACGCTTAAAAGCCTTATGGAGCTTTGTGCCGACCTTTGCAAAAGATACGGTCTGCACCCGACAAAGGACATAATAAGGCACTATGATGTAAGCGGTAAGCCGTGCCCGCTTTGGTGGGTGAGGCACCCGCAGGAGTTTGCAGAGTTTAAACGTGATGTTGAAAAGGTTATGAAAGGGGCGTACATAGATATGGATGAATTGAAAAAGCTTAAAGAAGAAATACAGGGGTTAAGAAAGGAAATCGAGGATAGCAGGGAAAAATACTTTGAAAACCTTGATGATGTACCCGAATGGGGCAGAGAGACGGTAAAAAAGCTTGTGGAAAAGGGTGCGTTAAAGGGTGACGGCCGGGGAATAGATATAAGCTATACGATGCTAAGGATGCTGGTTATCAATGACAGGGCGGGGCTCTATTAAACCAATATTATTGAATAAAAATTATTAAATAAACCAAAATAATACTTGAAAAATCTGTCGATTTGGTTTAGAATATAAAGTAACCATTATTATTCGGAAGTAGGTGTGATATTATGAAAGTTCTTGTTACAGGAGGCTGTGGCTATCTTGGAAAGACCATATGTTATGCTTTTGCTGATGCGGGGCATGAATGTGTGGTTATTGACAAGGCGGTCGATGCAAAATGCGACATACCAAATACTTATTTTTATCGCGGAGATATAGTGGATTTTGATTGTTTGCGACAGGTAATGGCAGATCATCGCGATATAGAAGTTGCCATTCATTGTGCAGAGCTTTCAAGTGTTGCACTTTCGGTAGAAAACCCTTACGAGTATTATTCGATAAATGTTGTAAAGACCATGGAGTTTTATAAAAATCTTCATGCGCTTGGATTAAATAAGGTCATATTCAGCTCTTCTGCGGCGGTTTATGACAATGTGCCCGGTTATATGGTGACGGAGAAAAGCCCGATCAAGCCAAGAAGTCCTTTTGGCAGGACAAAATATATTACCGAAATGATATTAAAGGATTTTTGCAACGCATATAATATGAAATGTATAACGCTGCGTTATTTTAATCCCATAGGCGCAGACCCCAAAACCCGCTGCGGGCTTGCAAGAAGCTCGTCTAATATTATAAGCAGGCTTATACGCATATTAAACCGCGAGGATAATGTTTTTATGATATCGGGCGGTGATTGGGATACCCGTGACGGCACCTGCGTGCGTGATTATATACACGTTTGGGATGTTGCACAGGCAAATGTAAAGGCCGCGGCGGAATTTGACAATGCTTTTGAACGCGCGGGGGATATGTTTACAAATTATTTAAGCCTTAATATCGGCTCGGGCGTTGATGTTACTGTAAAAGAATTTATTATGGCGTTTGAAAATGTTACGGGCGAAAAAATATCCACCCGTATTGGCAGCCGCAGACGCGGCGATATAAGCGGATCCTATGCAAATATTAAGCTTGCGGATAAAACGCTTTTATGGAAACCGCAGTTTGCACTTGAGGATGCTATTTATGATGCAATAAAATGGGACGAAAGGGAGTAAGTGTATGGAATTTGAAAAATTGATAGCCGAAAGAAGAAGTATTCGTAAATATGCCGAGGGCGTTTCAATAGATAAAAATGACATTGAAAAAATAATTGCATCGGCACAGATGGCACCGTCCTGGAAAAATTCGCAGACGGGCAGATATTATGTGGCGCTTTCACCCGAAAAGATCAAAGAGGTACGCGCGGCTTTGCCCGAGTTTAACCAAAATAATTCCTTAAATGCAGCCGCACTTATCGTAACGGCGTTTGAAAAGGGTACGGCAGGCTTTATGCCCGACGGTACACAGGTAAACGAGCTTGGCGATATGTGGGGGGCCTATGATCTGGGTCTGCAAAATGCCTACTTTGTTTTAAAGACAAGGGAGCTTGGCTATGATACACTTATAATGGGTATCAGGGATGAAAAGGCGTTAAAGGCCGCATTTGACATAAAAGACAGCGAACAGATAGCAGCCGTTCTGGCGCTTGGAAAGCGCGCTGCCGAGCCTAATGCGCCCGCAAGAAAGGAAATTTCCGATATTGCCGTGTTCAAATAAAATATGTTATATATTTGAAAGGTCATTGTAATGATTCTGTAACATTAGTATAGTATAATATATACAAGAAAAAAGATACACAGAATATCTTGTATATTATTTAAGAAGGGGGGAACCGAAAATGAAAAAACTGTTAGCATTTTTTCTTATTGCAGCAAGTGTTATCACTTTACACAGTTTAAGTGTTTTTGCTGCCGAGACTCTTCCCGTTGAGCGTTTTGCCATTACAGGCGGTATCAACACCGAAAAAGCGTGTGACATTACCTTTGATGCAACACGTCTTATCACCGGCACCGCCCCAAAGGACACTACGGTTACAATAAGCGTTTATGACATTACCGATCCCGAATATAAAAAGCTTGAAAGCAGCTATACAATAACGGTCGGTTCTTCGGGCATATTCAGCCAGAGCATAGATCTTGCCGTTGGTAAGAATTATGCCGTTGTTGCTGCCGAAAACGGCAACAGATATTCGGAGGTCAGCGCAACTATAAGCAGAAAAAGCTGTAATATAAAGGCTGTTTTATCACAGTACATAGCGCTGCCCGGTCAGAACAAGTAATTCGCGGGGGAAAATATGAAAAATTTTGGTAAAAATTTATTCATCGCATTTTTAATGATTTTAGCTATTTACCAAACTACAAAGTTATGGTTTGACGATTTGTCGAGCCATAACTTTTTTTCGTTTATTTTACAGCAAAACAGTGGATTTATGCAGGCGCAGCTTTATGGTCTTGATGGGGTCGTCATTAACCGCGGCGAGAATACGTCGGCAATAATACATCGGGAAAATGTGCTTGACAACGAATACCGCAAGGAGTTTGACAAGCTTATTGCTGCGGCGGTAAATAAGGGCGATATTGAAATTAAAAAGGTTGACTGGCCGCATATTTTTAATAACCGTTGTGCGGTATATAACTTTTCGCAGCCTATAGCGGCGGAAAGCTTTAAAAAGGGCCTTGGTATAGGGTCGGGAAAGATGAATGAGATAAAAATGATAGACAGCGTTGTTATTGTGCCAAACACAACGGAAAATGTTTTAAGGACATATATTGAAAACGACGGAGAAACTGTTTGTTATGTGCTTAAGCGCACGGATATAACGCAAAAATGCGCGGATACTATAGAAAGCTTTTCCGAAACGGGCAGCAGCTGTATATCAAGCAGGGCAAGCGGCTTTAATATATTCAGCGGCAATACGTTTATTCCTGTTGTAAGCGGCGGGATAAATAATATCAATGTTACCAATCCCGTTACCGACGGCGTTATGATAGATACGGATGCTCTTGAAAATATTGCAAATAATTTCTTTGATAATCCCGCTGTTAAGTGGAGCAGTGTGGTAAACGGCATTTACAGCTACAGCGATGAATATAACGTAGTTAAATACAGCCTTAACGGTGTGCTGGAGTATTCGGGATATAATTTCGTGGACGACGGTGACGAGGAAAACCCTGCGGGCAATTATGCGGCGGCGCTTGAATTTCTTAAAAAAGACAAGGGCATAAAAAACGATATTATTTTAAGCAAGGTAAACCTTAATAAGGAAAGGTCGCAGTTTTATTTTGATTATGCGGTCAACGGCATTCCGTCGTTTATGAGTGACGAAATGAAAAAAGGCCTTGGTATGCATTCCGCAATAGAGGTGACGGTGTCGCATGGCAATGTTGTAAAATACAAACGCTATTTATGCGTTATGGAGCAAAGCCACAGCAAGGAAGAGATCACCGGCGATTTTGTAAAAGCCATAGACAATGTCTATAATTCACTTGAAAGCAACGAAATGCTTGTTGACGATATCGATCTTGCATATAAAATAAACGGCCGACAAAATGATGTGTCTGTATGCTGGAAAATTACTATTGATAACAAAACATTTTGGGAGGCTGCGTAAATGAATTGGGAAAGAGCAAGAAAATATACCGTAGCTGCCCTTATACTGCTTAATATATTTTTGTTTGTTATGAATTTGTTTAATGCTTCGGGTAAAAAAATGACGGCGGCGCAAAAGGCGGATATTACAAATATTCTGCGGCAAAACGGTATAAGTGTCGGCTGTGAGCTGCCGGATAAAAGGTCTGCGGAAAGCCAGCTTACCTTAAAAAGGGTGGAGTTTGATTATTTAAGGCTTCAAAAAATTTTTTTTGACAGTACGGACAGCCTTAAAAGAATAGATGCTACAGATAAGGTAACTATCTCAAACAAGACACAAACGCTGACAGTAGAGGGAAATCATATTGAATATACGGACAGCTCGGCAGCGGTATCCGATAAAACAGCGGCGGAAAACATAGCCAAGTCAATGGTTAAAAATATACAGACCTATTTTGGAAAATTTTATATGTATTCGTCAGAGGAAAACGATAATGCATATATATTCAGATATACCGAAAAAGCGGCGGGGCTTAAGGTATATAACAACATTATCTCGATATCGCTGTATAAAGACGGGGGACTGCGCCTTGGCTTAAGCTATTTGCAGACGGGTGAGCATTACGGCGACAAAATGAATGTTATACCCTGTGACGAGGCGCTTTTTGCGGCTATGCCCTTTATACTTGAATATGAGGGCACCGATAAGGAGCTTACCGTGACCGATGTGGAGCTTTGCTATTATCTTCAGGACGTGCCCGAGGATGAGGGAATAGCCATACCCTGCTACCGCATTGCGGTAAATTGGGACAGGATATATTATATAAACGCTTATACGGGCGTGCTTGTGAATTAAAAAATCTTAGAAAACACTGATTAAATCAAAAAGGCAAAAATAATTTTAGCCCGAGGCGGCACATTTGTAGGCGACCATGCGTATTTTCCCGCTTGAAAAGCGGAAAATAGCAATCAGAGCCGTTAAGCAAATGTGCAAAATTATTTTTGGCATCCTTTTAATCAGTGCTTCCCTTATAATATCCGAAAATACAATGGGGCAGTACGTTTTTGTGCTGCCCCCTTTTTGTATTGTTTTTTTCTATATTATCTTTTCAACATAAACTTTGTTGCTTTAATTTTAATGCTGTGATATAATATTTGTAAAAAAAGGTATATTTCGGGAGGTTTTTATGAAAGAAATTAAAATTACGGATATAGAGGGCATTAAAATAGGACAGGCGCAGGACAGAACGGGCGGCACGGGCTGTACGGTGTTTATTGCGCCAAACGGGGCTTACACGGGCGTGGATGTGCGCGGCGGCGGTCCTGCATCAAGGGAAACTACTTTGCTTGAACCCCGTGCGGCGGCGGACAAGATAAACGCTGTTGTTTTAAGCGGCGGCTCGGCTTTCGGCCTTGATGCGGCGGGCGGCGTTATGAAATATCTTGAGGAAAAGAAAATAGGCTTTGATGTGGGCGTGACGGTAGTGCCGCTTGTATGCCAGTCCTGTATTTTTGATTTGGCTATAGGCGACTGCAAGGCAAGACCCGATGCGGATATGGGATATAAGGCCTGTGAGGATGCATTTTCCGACACCGAGCCAAGGCAGGGAAATTACGGCGCAGGCACGGGCGCCTCGGTCGGCAAGCTGTTTCTAAGGGAAAGGGCAATGAAAAGCGGTATAGGCTTTTATGCCGTGGAGGTAAACGGCCTTAAAATGGGCGCGGCGGCGGTGATAAATGCCTTTGGCGATATCTACGAAAACGGCAGGAGGATAGCGGGCATTTTAAATAAGGAAAATACCGCACTTTCGGAGTTTTCCACAAGCGAGGGTATGTATAAAAATATTGCCCCCGTTGAAAACCGTTTTACGGGCAATACCTCTATCTGCTGTGTTGTTACCAATGCAAAATTTGACAAGGCGCAGATGAATAAAATTGCGGCAATGGCATCAAACGGCCTTGTGCGTGCGGTATCACCCGTAAATACCACCGCAGACGGCGACAGCGTTTACGCAATGAGTACGGGCGATTTTGCGGCGGATATAAATACCGTTGGCACTCTTGCGGCGGATGTGCTTGAAAAGGCCTGCATTAATGCCGTTAAAAATGCGGAGGGTATGTTTGGGTTCAAGGCGTACAGAGATTTGCAGTAAGCTTTATAAAAAAAGAAAAGGTATATTTCCAATGGAGAAAGGGGCGAAAACAATGGAGAAAAAATTATCGGGCGGCTTTGGTTTAAGGTTGGAAATGGTGCGTTTATAAACACGGGGTTAAAGTGTGTTTCCATACCGCCAAATGTTATCACGCTTGCAACAAGAGCATTCGGCTATACTAACAGTAGTACAGCGGTAGAAAATTTTGAGATATATGCCGTACCCGGCAGCGCGGGCGCAGCTTATGCAAGCAGCAACAGCTTTAAAAATTATAAGTCCGCGTGGAGCTATGACAGCGCGGCCAAAACTCTGACTATTTACGGCACGGGAGCAATGGATCTATATCTGGACGGTACGGGATCGCTTGACAGTGTTGGGTTTATTGCCGCAAAGGTTACCGACAACACAAAGGATGTACCCGATATTCTTGATGCAATTAAAATTTTAAAAATGTCGTAAAAAACGCGGCGGGGATAAAAATTCCCGCCCGTTTTTTTTATTTTACAGTCCAAATGGTGTCAAGTGCTGGCACCATTTATTTTTTTTAATCTGGCACTTTACCAAACGATTAGTCTGTGCTAACATATTCATTGATGTTTAAGATAGTTTTAACTAACTAATCACTATGGAGGCGCAGTATGAAAATACAAAATAAACTTATGCGTATTCCTGCTTTAATATTGACTGTGTTTATGCTTTTTTCGCTTATGCCCGCCGAGGCCTTTGCAGCGTGGGGTCAAAGCGAGGGAACTTACGCAAACTGGACGGAGCTTGCCAATAAAATGGAAGAGGTCCTCGAGGGAGTAAAGCAGTATTACGCGGACGGTGATGCGGATACGGCTTACGACCAGATGAACCGTGCCTATTACAATTTTTATGAGGTGGAGGGCTTTGAAAAAAGCGCAAAGTCTTATATAAAAAGCTCCCGTAAGACAGAGGTGGAATTACAGTTTACCAAATGTAAATCGGGCATAAAAAAGGGCGAGCCGCTTGATGCCGTAAACGGCTATGTGGACGGACTTATTGCAATGCTTAAAGAAGATGCGGGCATACTTGATGTAAAGTTTGGCTACAGCACCGAAGGTACGGCGGAAGACACCGCAAAAAGCAATACCGCACAGAACAATGCCACACAGAGCGACAGCTCATCGGGCGGCCTTGCATCGGGTGCAAATGCGGCTGTTGTTTTTCTTGGATGCTTTGGCATAATTTTAAGAGAGGGCTTTGAGGCTATATTGGTAGTAGGTGCCATAATCGCTTATCTTGTCAAATCGGGCAATAAGGATAAGCTGCGTGCCGTATATATGGGCTCCGTGCTGGCTATACTGGCAAGCTTTGCGGCGGCGCTTTTACTTAATGCATTAAAGCTTGCAAATACCGCAAATCAGGAAATAATCGAGGGTATCACAGCCCTTATCGCAGTATTGGTGCTTTTCTATGTAAGCAACTGGATGGTATCAAAGGCCGAGGCCGAGGTATGGAATAAATATATCAAGGGTCAGGTAAACGCATCCGTTGAAAAGGGCAGCCTTTTTACACTTGGCTTTACGGCGTTTCTTGCAGTATTCCGCGAGGGTGCGGAGGTAATACTTTTCTATCAGCCCTTATTGGCACAGGGCAACCCCTCTATGGTATGGGGCGGCTTTGCGGCGGGCTGTGTGATACTTGTACTGGTATATCTTGCAATACGCTATTTAAGCGTAAAGCTGCCTATAAAACCGTTCTTTCTGGGAACAAGCATACTTATGTTCGTTATGAGCATATCATTCCTGGGCTCGGGCATAAAGGAGCTTATAGAGGGTGACGTCATTATGATGACCTCTCCCGATTGGCTTGCGGCAATAATACCGACCAACGATGTGTTTGATGTGCTGGGCATTTATCCCTGCCTTGAAACACTTATACCGCAGATGCTGCTTTTGACATTGACCCTGCTTATCTTTGTTATGACAAAGTGGAAAAGGGACAGTAAAACCGAGGCAGGCATTATAGCAATTCTTTTCGGAGGATTGGGACTGCACAAATTTTATGTAGGCAAATACGGCAAGGGGATGATATACGCAGTATTCTGCTGGACATTTATTCCCGCAATACTCGGCATAGCGGAGGGTGTACACATACTTTGTCAGACCGAGGAGGAGTTCAAAAAAGAGCTTGCCGTATAAAAATAAAAAACACACATAGTAAAATCGCAAAAGCGAAAGATCAAGGAGGAAACATAACTATGAAATTCAAGAAAATTGCTGTACTTGCTGCAGCAACAATGATGGCAGCAGCCGTATTGTCGGGCTGCGGTTCGACAGAAACACAGGATGCTGCACAGGCTCCCGCAGAAAACGCAGCGGCAGCAGCCGAAACACCCGACAAGGAAGCACCCGCAGAGGCTGATGCAGCAGCTGCACCCGGCGATGCAGGCTTTACAGAGGTACCTATCGGCGAGGAGCAGGAAAGCGCAGATGCTCATATCAATGTAGCTGCGGTTTATTTCCAGGCTGTTGATATGCTTCCCGCAGACCAGATGCCCGCAAGCGAGGCAGATATACACCTTGAAGCCGATATCTCCACTATCGACGATTACTACGGCTTTGGTCTCGGTGCTTGGGTACCTTACCTTACCGTTGATTACGATGTAAAGGACACAAGCGGCGCAAGCGTTGCAAGCGGTACATTTATGCCTATGAACGCAGATGACGGTCCTCACTACGGCGACAATATCAAAATGCCCGGTGAAGGCACATATACTCTTGAACTTACTATCCACAGCCCCGCAGAAAACGGCTACCTTCTCCACTCCGACTCCGAGACCGGTGTTGAGGCAGGTAAGGACGGTACAGGCTTATGGAGCGACCCCGTTGTTTTAACTTATGACTGGGATTATGTTCCGTTAGCAAAATAAAAAAGCATTATAAAGTGACAAAAGATCACGTCTTTATCACGTCTTTATAATGGGAACCTCTAAATATTCATTATTCGCATAACTTGATGTGTTTTCCAATAGCTGCGTCAAAGCCTCTCAACATAACTTTTCTGTTATGCTTTCGAGTCTTTTCCTTGTTCTTGAAAAACACCTCTGCGTTCTGCTTCAAAGCAATTTTTAGAGATGCCCTATGAGATTTCCCTTGGAATGCGTCGCCCGGGATTTGGGCGGCGCAATTCTTGCGTTATGGATTTTATAAAAAGGAGCATATAAATGTTAAAATATCTTATCCAGATAACACAGGACCTGTTTGTACCCTGTGTTATCGCGGGACTTATGTACGCATATATGCGATATGCCGAAAAGCGCGGAAATATCATACTAAATATCGGTATGGCATTTACGGTGCTGTTTTCGGCTGTTGTTGCCTATTTCAGGCAAACGACAAATAAAATAAATATAGAGCAATGGAATGCATATTTTATTGGCATTTCGCTTGTTTCCCTTCTTGTTTTTTATATTTTTTCATTGCCCTTTATGCAAAAAGCGACTAAAAGGGCGGGCGAATATATCACATCTGTTTCGGCGGCGGCCGTTCTTTTTTCTGTTTTTGCAGAGTTTTTGCCGACGGTGATGCTTTACCCATGGGGCTTTGTGCAGGCGGGTGAAAGTGTGATGTCCACCAATTTTATATTAAAAAGCATCGGCCTTATTTTCGGCCTTATAATTATGCTTATAATCACGCTTGCCGTAAACCGCGGCGCAAACGCATCAAGCGACAAAATAAAGGCGGGCGTACTTAAAGCCGTGCTTTTTGTAAATGCCGCAAGACAGCTGGGCAGGATTATGTCGCTTTTAAAGCTGCGCGTAAGGTCGGGCTTTATAAAGGGTCCCGCTGCGGTCACTATATCAAATATTACGGGAACGAAATTTGCAAGGGCCTACACACAATTTGTTTCAAATAAAAGTGAGGTATTTATATATGCAGTAATGGCGGTAATGCTTATTGTACCCTTAACGATATGGATACGCGGCTTTAAGGTAAACGAGCCCTACGACAACCCCGCAGAGCATAGAAAAATACGCGCCAAATGGCGTAACAGACGGCGCTGGGCAAGTGCGGCGGCAATATGCTGTCTGCTTTCGGTGCTGAATTTAACCGCCGTAAAGGCATTTAGTGAAAGAAAGCCCGAGGTAAAGCCCGTGGAAGAGTGCGAGATAAAGGACAACTGTATGTATGTTTCGTTTGAGCAGGTCGCGGACGGACATCTGCACAGATTTGCATACACATCCGAAAACGGCGTGGAGATACGCTTTATAGTTATCAAAAAGCCAAATTCAAGCGCCTACGGTGTTGGCCTTGATGCCTGCGAGATATGCGGAAAGGCGGGTTATTACGAGCGCGGCGATCAGGTGGTATGCAGCCGCTGTGACGTTGTTATGAATATAAACACAATAGGCTTTAAGGGCGGGTGCAACCCCATACCCATAGAATATAAGGTCGAAAAAGGAAATATCATCGTGCCGATAGACGGACTTTTAGAGCACGAAAAGGAATTTAAGTAGAAGGGAGCAAAGAGAATGTTTTTCAGAATGATAATTCGCGCGCTTTTCAGGCAAAAAACAAAAATGCTGATGATAGCGTTTACTATTGCGCTGGGAGCTTCACTTGCGACCGCGATGCTTAATGTAATGATGGATGTCGGCGACAAGGTAAATCAGGAGTTAAAGACCTACGGTGCCAATATAACCGTAGTGCCGAAGCAGGCATCCGTGCTTAATGAGATATACGGTCTTGACAAAAGCGATGAGTCGGGCGCATATCTTAAAGAGGAAGAGCTCGGAAAAATAAAAACTATTTTCTGGGCGTTTAATATAGTGGACTTTGCGCCCTTTATAGATACCCACGCAAAGCTTGGCGGCAGCGAGGTATTGGTGGTGGGCAGCTGGTTCGACCATCATCTTGAATTGCCGACAGGCGAAACGCTCAATACGGGTATGATAAATTTAAGAAGCTGGTGGGAAATAAAGGACGGCCGTTGGCTTGACGAGCAGACAGGTGACAAAAACGCAGTTATGGTAGGCAGCGTTCTTGCCGAAAAGGAAAATATCAAAGCAAACGACCGCATCAAGCTGACGACAAAGCACGGTAGCGAGGAGCTTGTGGTGGCGGGCATTTTTGATGCGGGCGGCGACGAGGACGAGCGCATATATGCGCCTTTAGCGGTAGTACAAAGGCTTTCCGATGCAAAGGGACTGCTTACAAGCATAGAGGTCAGCGCACTTACAACGCCCGATAACGACCTTGCGCGCAAGGCGGCGCAAAACGGCCCCAAATCGCTTGGCGCGGCGGACTATGAGACCTGGTACTGCACGGCGTATGTAAGCTCTATCTGCTATCAGATACAGGAGGTAATAACAAACAGCGTTGCCGCACCCGTAAGACAGGTGGCCGAATCGGAGGGCGCCATACTTGAAAAAACAAAGCTTTTAATGCTGCTTATAACCTTTTTAAGTCTGCTTGGCTCCGCGCTTGGCATATCCAACCTGGTCACGGCCTCCGTAATGGAAAGAAGCAGCGAGATAGGCCTTATAAAGGCTGTGGGCGCACATGACGGCGCAATAACCATGCTGGTTTTAACGGAAATAATAATAACTGCGGTGGCAGGCGGCCTTGTGGGTTATTTTGCGGGCTTTGGCTTTGCACAGATAATTGGACATACCGTTTTCGGCTCTGCGGTGGAAATGAAGCCCATTGTAATACCCATTGTGGCCGTACTTGTTGTTTTTGTTACGCTTGCGGGCAGCATACCTGCCATAAGGATGCTTTTAAGATTAAGACCCGCAGAGGTACTGCACGGAAGATAGGAGGCACACAAAATGAAAAAGCAAAAAATGTTTTTCCGAATGATAACGGCCTCGCTTATACGGCGGCACTCGCGTATGCTGGTGGCACTTTTGGCTATTGCCGTGGGTGCAACCATATTGTCGGGGCTTGTTACCATATATTATGATGTTCCCCGTCAAATGGGCGCGCAATTCAGAAATTACGGTGCAAATATGCTGCTGCTCCCCGACGGAGACGAAAAATTAAGCGAGGAAAGCGCAGACAAGGCCTTGAATGTAATAGATAAGGAAAAATTGGTGGGTGCCGCACCCTACAGATATGAATCGGTCACAATTAATACTATGCCCGTTATTGCCGCCGCTGCGGATATGGACGGGGCAAAGGCCGCAAGCCCGTACTGGCTTGTAAACGGAGATTGGCCGTCGGTCGATAAAGAGGTGCTTGTGGGAAAAACGCTTGCCGCGACCCTCGGCATAAAGCAGGGCGGCACGGTAAATGTGGTATATGAAAACGAGACCGCAGAAGAAAAAGCCGATAAAGGTGATGACGATAAAAGCAAGGCCAAGGAAAATGCCGCGGATGAGGGCAGGGAATTTGTTGTGTCGGGCATACTTGAAACGGGCGGCACGGAGGAGGATTATATCTTTATCTCCCTTAACGATATGGCCGAGCTTACGGGGGTCAAGGGAAAGCTTGATGCGGTGGAATTAAGCGTTTCGGCATCACAGGACGAATTAAAGGCTTATGCCGACAAAATATCGGCCCTTGATATCAATGTTTCGCCCAGACTTGTAAAACGTGTTACACAGTCGGAAACAACGGTGCTTACAAAGCTTCAGGCGCTGGTGTTTCTGGTTACGGCAGTAGTTTTGCTGCTTACTATGATATGCGTTGCCACAACTATGATGGCGGTGGTTGCCGAAAGGCGTAAGGAAATTGGCCTGAGAAAGGCCCTCGGCGCCTCAAACGGCAGTATTATCGCAGAGTTTATGGGCGAGGGACTGCTGCTCGGCGGCGTCGGCGGCTTGCTTGGCGTGGTATTTGGCTATGCCTTTGCGCAGGCCGTCAGTATGAATGTATTTAACAGCTCTATATCCTTCCGTCCGCTTATCCTGCCCGTAACGGTTTTGATATCCGTGCTGGTAACGGGACTTGCGTGCCTGCTGCCCGTAAGGAATGCGACCGATGTAGACCCCGCTGTTGTACTGAAAGGAGAATAAAAATGAGTCTTTTGGAATTAAAAAACATTTCAAAGATATACGGAGACCTTAAGGCCCTTGACGATGTGAGCTTTAAGGTGGAAAAAGGCGAATGGCTGGCAATAATGGGCCCCTCGGGCTCGGGCAAAAGTACTATGATGAATATTATAGGCTGTATGGATAAGCCGTCGCTCGGACAGGTGCTTCTTGACGGAGTGGATATATCCAAGGAAAGCAGCAAAAGCCTTACCAATATAAGGCGTGACAAGATAGGCCTTATATTTCAGCAGTTTCACCTGGTAAATTATCTGACCGCCGTTGAAAATGTAATGGTGTCACAGTATTATCACAGCATGCCTGATGAAAAGGAGGCTATGGAGGCGCTTGCCCGTGTCGGCCTTGCCGAGCGTGCAAAGCATTTGCCCAGTCAGCTTTCGGGCGGCGAGCAGCAAAGGGTGTGTATAGCAAGGGCGCTTATAAACTACCCCGAAATAGTGCTTGCAGACGAGCCTACGGGCAATCTTGACGAGGCAAATGAAAATATGGTAATTGATATTTTTAAAAAGCTGCACAGGGACGGAACAACACTTATAGTTGTTACGCACGACCCCGAGGTGGCGGAGGTGGCTCAAAGGACAATAGTGCTTGAACACGGCAGGCTTGCCAAGGAAATAGTAAACGAAAATTTCAAGGATTAAAAGGGTGAATAAAATGAAAAGAAAAATAATTCTTATTGCTTTAACAATGCTTTTGTTTGCAGGCTGCTCATCGGGCTATAAAAACGGCACATACGAGGGAAAAAGCACGCCCGATGAGGACGGCGAATATTCCACCGTAAAGATAACCGTGCAGGACAACCTTATTACAGCCTGCGAATTTAAGACCTACGAATCAAACGGCGAGGTAAAGGGCGAGGAATATGCCAAATCTGCGGACGAGGCCGCCGCTGCCGTTGCCTCTGTCCCCGAATATGAAAAGCAACTTGTAAAATACGGCGATATTTCGTCGGTAGATGCGATATCGGGCGCTACCGAAAATTATAACCAGCTTAACGAGGCCGTTTATGATGCACTCGGAAAGGCAAAATAACACTTTAAGGCTTAAATAAACACCCCCGGTCGTTGAAAACCGGGGGTCGTTTTTTTATTTAAGCGGTATCAAATTTCTTGTAAGGTCCTCGAAGGTATCGCGCTTTCTTGTCAGAACGACCTCGCCGTTTTCGCGGATAAGTATTTCTGCGGGGCGCAGGCGGTTATTATAGTTGGATGCCATTGAAAAGCCGTAGGCACCTGCGTCAAGCACGCCGATTATATCGCCCTCGGTCACCTTGGGCAGAAGTCTGTCGTGTGCGATTATATCGCCGCTTTCGCAGATATTGCCCACAACTGTTATTTCCTCTTTTTCGGTGCTGTCGTTATATACCTCGATATCGTGGTGAGAGTCGTACATAGCGGGGCGGATAAGCACATTAAAGCCAATGTCCGTGCCTGCGAACTTATGTACGTTGTTTTGCTTAACCGCGTGTACGGTGCCCAAAAGCACGCTGCACTCTGCGGAGATATAGCGGCCGGGCTCCACCTTAAAGGTAAGCTGCTTGCCGTATTCGGCCGCAAAGTCGAAAAGTATTTTTGAAAGCTTTTCGCCAAGGTCTTTCAGGTCAAGACGGGGCTGGTCGTTAAGCTTTTCGTAGGGGATGCCGAAGCCGCCGCCCAAATCAACAAATTCCAGGTCGTCAAACTGCTTTGCGATATTTAAAATTGCCTTAACGCCTTCAATATATTTGTCGCCGTCCATAAAAAGCGAGCCGATATGCTGGTTTATGCCCACAAGCTTTAGATCGTATTTTTTAAGTATCTGCTTAAACTCGGGGATATATTCGGGGTTAATGGCGAACTTTGTCTTTTTGCCCGCCGTTACCACCTTTTCGTGGTGGCCTGCGCCGACACCGCCGTTAAAGCGTGCTGCGACCCTGCCGCCGCGGTTAAGCCTGCCGTACTGCTCAAGCTGTGAAAGTGAGTCCACGCTTAATGTGATATTATGGTCGATAGCGTACTGCATTTCCTCTTCGGATACGTTGTTGCTGATGAAGAATATCTGCTCGGGCTTGAAGCCTGCCATAAACTCGATATGCGCCTCACCGGGGCTCATTGCGTCTACGTTAAGACCCTCCTCGCGGACTATCTGCAAAAAGGCAAGGTTGTTGTTTGCCTTGGTGGAGTAGTTTACGCTGAAGTTGGGGTAGGAAACAAGATTTTTTATCTCGCGGCAGCGCTCGCGGAGTATTTTTTCGTTATACACATAGAGGGGACTGCCGTATTCCTCTACAAGCTTTTTCGGGTCGTGACCCATAAAAAAGTTTACGCTGTCTGTTACCTTTGAATTTGACATTATCTTTTGCTCTCCTTTATTATTTTTATTTTTATACATATTTTAAAAAACGACAAATTGAAATTTGACGAGCTGACGCCGTCTGGCGAAAAACAGGTTTTTCGCCAAATTGCAGCCTTGTCTGCGCGCCAGCAAAGCTGTCACTTGCAAGTCTGTAAGGTATGCGGACTAAAGTCCGCTCCTCGGCGAAAGCGCGGTTTCCGCCTGCGGATTTAAGTCTGCGACGCCAAGTTACTGTATATATACACTTGCGTATCGTATATAATAGCCTTGCGTAAAGAGTAAGCGTTGCATTAGACAGAGGGAGCGCAGCGACCGCGCCTCCCCTGAAAGTTTGTTGCTTTAGCTGAAGCTAAAGCAATCCCGAAGGGATGCCGTCAGCTTTAGCTGACAGGCACATGGGGGACCAAACGCAGTTTGGTGGAGGGGTCGAGGACTTCGGTAGAAGTCCGACCCGCAAGTGT
>CAMVJD010000061.1 GCA_947167715.1 uncultured Eubacteriaceae bacterium | reverse complement strand
CGTTTCGGCTTATGTAGCAGAAATTTATTTCTGCGGAATACGAATATCATTGACTATAAAACCTTGTTTTGTCGGCAGTTATATCCTTATTGAGATAGTCCTCGGTAAAAGAATACAAAAGCCCCACGGGAAACATAAGCACGATATTTGATACAGTCACGGAAATTATTGCCGTTATCATATCTTGTGCGCCCTTTTTTGTGAGCGCAAATCCTCGTAATCCTTGCCGTAAAGTGCCAAAAGCCACTTTTCCTCCGTGTTTTTCATAAGTATGGTCATATAAGCCCAATACACAAACGGCAGTACAAGCAAAATAATATTATTGCAGCAGAAAATAACGCCCGTGCAGGTCATCATAACGCCCGAATACATTGGGTTTCGCACATAAGCATAAATGCCCGTTGTAACAAGCTTGTTTTCGACTATGTTTTTATCCATGCGCGAGCCAAAGACCGCCGAACACCATATACCTATGCCCGATATTATTAAAACCGCACCTAAAGTCAGCATAAGCGGCTTAAAAAATTCAATTTTGGGTATAAGCTCCTTGCTGCTTGATACAGCCGCCAAAGCGGTAATAAGCAATATGGACACAACATATATCGGCCCGACACCGAAAAGCGGCAGATGTTTTTTATCCTTCATATTTTTTCCTTTCCTTTACCATTTAAAAACCGCAAGTCTGTTATTTAAGTTTTTGCCTATTATTGCAAAAAGCTTGCCGCGAATTGAATATTTCTTCATTTCATCGTTGTAACTTTGCTCGGATACCACCGACATACGCGGTTCGAGCGGCAAATATTCCTCGGCGCTGTTCGTGCCCCAGCCAAAGCTTGCGTTTGTGTACTTAACGGCATCGTGGTGCTTACTGCCGTATTTTTCAAGCATAGGCGAATGCAGCTCGGCAAGCAGATAGCCATGTTCAAAGCTGTCGCAAAGCATATTAAGACATTTTTGTACCTGCGCCTTTTGGAAATATTCAAGCACGCCCTCCATAACAACTATCGTCATTTTGTCTTTCGGAAGTGCTTTTGTCCACTCGCCGTCAAGGGCGCTGCCTCCGAGCATAGTACATCTTTCTCTGTCCTCATATACCTTTCTGCGCTTTTCTATCTGGTCGGGCAGGTCAACATCAAACCATACTATTTTACCGTTATCCACCTGCGAAAACTTATCGTCAAAGCCGCAGCCAAGGTTTATATACAGCGCATCGGGATATTTTTTTATAAGCTCATTCAGCTTGTCCCTGAACATTATCGTCCTTGCCACAACACCCTCGTGTGATAAAAACGGGTCATACTTGCTTACATCTACCCCAAGGGCATCAATTATCTCCTTTGCCTTTTTGTCGATTATCCGCGGCGTTTCTCTTGCCGTTTCGCTTGCCTTTATTGCAAGCGGTATAAGTGCGGTCTCCTCTACATCACCAAATGTTAAATTCATAATATATTTTTCCTTTCTTGTTTAGTTATTACTAACTAACTAAATTATAGCACAACATTTTTTAAAAGGCAATAGGAAATTTTGTGGTTGTATACACACGATATTGACAATAAAATTTTTAAGTTGTATAATAATTGCGTTAGTTAAAACAAACCAACAATAAACTTTATTGAGCAGAATAATGGATAAAATAAAAAAATCTTACAAAAATTCAAAAAATATTTATGACAGGGTGCTTACACAAGGCAGCTTTTGGAGCAGGCTTTATATCCGTCTGTTCTGGGGCGGCGTTGACGATAATAAAATTGCCGGGGATGTACTTTCCCGCATACCCGATGATTTTTCGGGCAGGCTGCTGGATGTGCCTGTGGGAACGGCAGTTTTTACACAGGATAAATACAAAAAATTAAAAAATGCGGATATAGTCTGCCTTGATTACAGCGAGGATATGCTGGAGCTTGCGGCGCAAAGATTATCGGGGCTTGATAATATCAGCCTTGTTCAAGGTGATGTGGGCAGTCTGCCTTATCAAAATGAAAGCTTTGATATTGTATTAAGCATGAACGGCTTTCACGCCTTTCCCGACAAGGAAAGGGCATTTCCCGAGGTGTATAGAGTGCTTAAAGTCGGCGGCAGGCTGATAGCTTGCTTTTATATAAAGGGAAGATCGCATATGACCGACAGCCTTGTAAAGCATATCCTTGCGCCGAAGGGCTGGTTTACACCACCCTTTGAAACGGAAGAAAGCCTGAAAGCAAGATTAAGCGCTGATTATAATATAACGGCATTTGACACCGACGGTCCAATGGTTTGGTTTTGTGCGGAAAAGAGGTAAGGCTTATGACAAACGAGATAATATCGGGACTGCTTATCCCGTTTGCAGGAACGGCGCTTGGCGCATCCTGCGTTTTCTTTATGAAAAAGGAATTGAGCGCACTTGTGCAAAAGGCGCTTATGGGCTTTGCCGCAGGCGTAATGGTCGCTGCAAGTATTTGGAGCCTTATAATTCCCGCACTTGAACAAAGCGGGCATCTTGGCAGACTTTCGTTTATTCCCGCAGCGGCGGGCTTTTGGATAGGCATACTGTTTTTGCTTGCACTTGACAATATCATTCCGCATCTTCATATCAACAGCAAGGAGCCCGAGGGAATAAAAAGCAGGCTGAAAAAAACAACAATGCTTGTGCTTGCGGTAACGCTGCACAATATTCCCGAGGGAATGGCGGTAGGTGTGGTTTATGCGGGACTTTTGGCGCATACCTCGGGTATGACAAAAACAGCGGCTATGGCGCTTGCCGTAGGTATTGCGATACAAAATTTCCCCGAGGGCGCTATTATTTCCACGCCCCTGCGCGCCGACAGGTCTATATCCGCCGTAAGCACATAATGTGCGGCAAGGTCGTTTCTTATTGCCGAAAACTCCTCGGCAGATGATATTTTGTACGGAGCCTCCACCGTTCCGCTGCCCTCAAGGACCACATCCTCATATGTGTATACCAGCGCCCCCTCCGATACTGCCGCATCGGCGCCTATGTAAGGACCTTTAAAAACATTTTTTTCTGCCGCAGGTACACTTAAGCTATTCAGCATAATTGCCGAAATAAGCAGCGTAAAAGCAGCATTTCTTTTAAATTTCATAGTCTGTTTTCCTTTCTTTGCCAATATATTAGTTAAGGCTAACTAACGAAAATAATTATAGCACCGTAATTATTTATTGTCAAGAAGTAATTTTTAAAAACTAATTGCCGAAAAAATAAGAAAGCTCACTTTTTTATGCAAGCTGTTAATGGTGAAATGTGAAACTCTTATGGTGTGTAAAGCTGTCGTGTTTTTTTGTTTATAAAATAAAAA
The DNA here is from genome assembly GCA_947167715.1 of uncultured Eubacteriaceae bacterium. Lineage (GTDB taxonomy): Bacteria > Bacillota > Clostridia > Lachnospirales > CAG-274 > RGIG4310. The sequence goes on along the minus strand of CAMVJD010000061.1, from coordinate 15,174 downwards.
TATGTAAAGCTGATACATATTTTTATACAGTAAAATGTAAATTTATAAAGCTATTACATTTTTGCTTTATTTAAACTAAATAATATAAAGCTATTATATATTCACCTAAATCACCGCATATTTACCTTGCTTGATGTAATTATAAAATTATCGATGTCCAAAAAAATACCAATAAAATATTTTTTCAAAAAATATTCTCTGTATAATTATTCGTAATCAAATCAATTATCCGCGTTTTAAGTGCAGTCCCGTTGTTATAGTTTTTACTTATAGCCGGTAATTATTTTTATATATTTTACAAAACAAAATTTCCCTGCTATAATAAAAACATATCAAGTAGATAGGAAAACAAGCAAATCTATCTTTTACCAAAGGAGTCTTGAAATGGAACCTATTATCCACTTAGAAAATATCACAAAGATATATAATGAAAAAAGCGATCCGCTCAAGGCTCTTGACGATATAAGTCTTGATATACAAAAGGGCGATATTTACGGCATTATCGGTATGTCGGGTGCAGGCAAAAGCACGCTTGTTAGATGTATCAATTTACTTGAAAGGCCGACAAGCGGCAGGGTCATTGTACGCGGCAAGGATATGCAGGCACTTTCAAACAGAGAGCTTCGCAGGGAGCGGACAGAGATATCAATGATATTTCAGCATTTTAATTTGCTGATGCAAAAAAATGTTGAGGACAATATCTGTTTTCCGCTTTACATAAACAAGGTGAAAAAAGCAGACGCACGCAAGCGCTGTGCCGAGCTGTTGGAGATAGTCGGGCTTTCCGACAAGGCAAAGGCCTATCCCTCACAGCTTTCGGGCGGTCAGCGGCAAAGGGTAGCAATAGCAAGGGCCTTGGCGACCAATCCCAAAATACTGCTTTGCGACGAGGCAACAAGCGCGCTGGATCCGCAGACAACGACCTCCATATTATCACTTTTAAAGGAAATAAATGCCCGCTACGGCATAACGATAGTGATAATAACACACGAAATGGCGGTCGTAAGGGAGATATGCACACATGTTGCGATAGTCGATAACGGCAGGATAGTCGAAAAGGGAACGGTGGATGATATTTTTGATTCGCCGAAGACCGAGGAGGCCAAAAAGCTTGTGCTTTACCGCAGAAACCGTGATGTGACAATAGCCGAAGGGGGCGAGGGAATATGATATTGTCTTCGGGTTTTGACTGGTCGGTGTTTACGCCAAAGGTCAACCAAATGATAGTAGACGGTGTATGGGAAACACTTTATATGACCCTTGTTTCAACGCTTATGGGCTATGTGCTCGGGCTGCCGCTGGGTATAGTGCTTGCGGTAACGGGTGAAAAGGGTATCGCGCCGAACAAGGCGGTCTACGGGGTGCTTGATTTTATAGTTAATATTACAAGAAGCATACCGTTTTTGATACTTTTAATACTTGTAAGCCCCATAACAAAGCTTATTGTCGGCAAAAGCTACGGTTCGTCAGCTACGGTCGTTCCGCTTGTTATAGCCGCCGCACCATTTATTGCACGAATGGTCGAGGGCTCCATACAGGAGGTTGACAAGGGCGTTATAGAGGCGGCGCAGAGTATGGGCGCAGATAATTTTACCATAATAACAAGGGTGCTTATAGTTGAGGCAAAAACCTCGCTTATAGTCGGCGTTACAATAGCGCTCGGCACCATACTTGGCTACTCGGCAATGGCGGGCATAGTCGGTGGCGGCGGCCTTGGCGATATCGCCATACGCTACGGCTACTACCGCTATGATATGGAAATAATGGTGGTAACGATAGTTATACTTGTCTTTCTGGTACAGATAATGCAGTACATCGGTATGGCATTATCAAAGCTGACAGACAAAAGGCGTATAAAATAACAATGCAAAGGCATTGATAAAATATAAATCAAATATAAATCAAAACAATAAAAGGAGATCTTAAAAATGAAAAAGACAACAAAAATTTTATCACTTGTATTAACATCAATTTTACTTGCAGGCGCGGTATCGGGCTGCGGAAGTACAGAGAATGCAGAATCGCCCGCACCCGCACAGAACAATAAAACTGCGGCCGAGGCACCCGCAGAAAACACAGAATCAAAGGGCACAATAAAAATAGCAGCCTCCCCTACCCCTCACGCAGAGATACTGGAGCAGGCAAAGCCCATACTTGCAAAGCAGGGCTATGATTTGGATATAGTGGAATTTGAGGACTATGTTCAGCCCAACCTCGTTGTGGAAAGCGGCGAATTTGACGCAAACTACGTTGAGCACGTTCCCTATCTTGAAAGCTTTAACGAGGAACAGGGCACACATCTTGTAAATGTGGGCGGCATACACTACGAGCCCTTTGGTATTTACCCCGGCAAGGAAAGCGACCTTTCCGCAATTTCGGACGGCGCAGTTATAGCAGTGCCCAATGATACCACAAACGAGGCACGCGCACTTTTGCTTTTGCAGGATAACGGCCTTATTAAATTGGCAGACGGCGCAGGCCTTACCGCTACGGTAAACGACATTGTCGAAAACCCACATAATCTTGAGATCCAGGAGCTTGAGGCCGCACAGGTATCAAGGGTAAAGGACGAGGTGGCATTTGTGGTACTTAACGGCAACTATGCACTTGAGGCGGGTCTTTCCGTAGGCAAGGATGCTGTTGCTTATGAAAAGAGCGACTCCGAGGCTGCAAAGACCTATGTTAATGTTATTGTTGTAAAGGAAGGCAATGAAAATAACGAGGGCGTAAAGGCGCTTGTGGATGTGCTTAAATCCGACGATATCTTTAATTACATAAACGATACCTACGACGGTGCGGTAATTCCTTTTAAATAATAAAACAAAAGCGTGAGAGTAATTTTAATCTCACGCTTTTATATAAATATTTGCATAAAATTTTTTCAAAAAATCCAAAAATCCAAAAAAATTCATATTTACTTTAATTAAATAATATGATACATTCTATTTACCTATTAAACTGATACGAAATATAAGGCGGTCACATTATGGTCAAAATTACAGATGAAAGCTTTGAAAGAGAAGTTAAAAACTATACGGGTACGGTACTGCTTGAATTTTATTCCGACAGCTGTATACCCTGCAAAAGGATGTCGCCGATACTGGCAGACATAGACGAAACGCATCCTGGGCTTAAGGTCGCGAAATACAATGTAAACACCGACAGCAGGGTTGCCGAGGAATACGAGGTACTCGCCTCCCCCACCCTTATCTTTTTTAAAAACGGCGAGGAAGCGGAGCGCAGACGCGGCGTTGTAAAAAAGGCCGAGCTGGAGGAAATAATAAAGGGGGTATTGGCTTGAAGGTGATACTTCCCGAAGAATTATACAAAGAAATATATCAGGCGGCAAAAGCTGTTTTCCCTGAGGAGGCCTGCGGTCTTATCGGCGGCACCGAGGAAAACGGCGTAAGAACAATAAAAAAGGTCTATGTGCTTGAAAACATCGACCACTCTAACGAACATTTCACTATGGCGCCCAAGGATCAGCTTGCGGCAGTCAAGGATATGCGCGCAAACGGTTTAAAGCCGCTGGGGAATTTTCATTCTCATCCCGAAAGCCCGTCAAGGCCGTCGGATGAGGATAAACGTCTTGCGTATGACAAAAACGCAAGCTATATGATAATCTCTCTTATGGAGGAAGGCAATCCCGTGCTTAATTCCTTTCATATAGAGGGGGATATTTCAACAAAGGAAGAATTGGAGGTAAAATAAAATGGCAGAAATAAATGCAGACGAATTTGTAGATATCACGGATGTAAACTGCCCCGTCACCTTTGTTAAAACAAAGGTAGCACTTGAAGAGATCGAGGTAGGACAGATATTGCAGGTACATATCAATGACGGCGAGCCCGTGCAGAATGTACCCCGTTCGCTTAAGGAAGAGGGTCACAAGGTGTTAAAGCTTGATGACAACGGCGACGGAACTTATGAGTTATATGTTGAGAAAGGTTTAGAATAAGAATTATATTCAAAAGAAAAATTTTGTTTATGTGCCTTTTAAGGACAAAATTTTAGCGTTTAGCAGAATTTTTTGCTTGCAAAAAAACTGCGTAGCGTAAGAAAATTTTGAATAAATAAAATTTTTCTTACAGTTTTTTTCTTATTCGGAAAAGGAGAGAAGAAATGAAGCTTATTATACAAGGACAGGCAAAGGAATATGACGATGCCGCAACAATAAACAATGTAATTGAAAATGAAAATGTAGAGACCCCCGAATATGTTACCGTTTCGGTAAATGACGAGCTGTACGATGTGAGCGAGTTTGAAAAAATAAGCTTAAAGGACGGCGACAGCATAGAATTTCTTTACTTTATGGGAGGGGGCTGTAAGTAATGGCATTTACCAACGAACAGCTTGAAAGATATTCAAGACACATAATTTTAAAGGAAATAGGCGTAAAGGGTCAGAAAAAGCTGCTTAATGCAAAGGTACTCATTATCGGTGCGGGCGGCCTTGGCGCACCTGCAGCAATGTATCTTGCGGCGGCGGGTGTCGGCACTATAGGCATAGCCGATGCGGACGAGGTAGATCTTTCAAATCTGCAAAGGCAGATAATCCATTCCACCGCCGATGTGGGCAAGGCAAAGGTACAGTCCGCAAAGGAGACTATGGAGGCTATGAACCCCGATGTCAAGGTTAATACCTACCGCATTTTTGTGGATTCCGAAACTATCGCGGACCTTATAAAGGACTACGATTTTATTATAGACGGCACGGACAATTTCCCCGCAAAGTTTTTGATAAACGATGCCTGTGTTATGGCTAAAAAGCCCTTTTCACACGCGGGCATAATACGCTTTAAGGGTCAGCTTATGACCTATGTGCCGGGCGAGGGTCCCTGCTACCGCTGTGTATTTAAAAATCCGCCCCCCAAGGATGCCGTACCCACCTGCAAGCAGGCGGGCGTTATAGGCGCTATGGGCGGTGTTATCGGAAGTCTTCAGGCAATGGAGGCAGTCAAGTACATAACAGGCGTGGGCGAGCTGCTTACGGGCAAGCTTTTGACCTTTGATGCGCTTAAAATGGAATTTCGCACAATAAAGCTTCCGAGCAGAGTGAAAAACTGTGCCGTATGCGGCGACGACCCCACCATAACCGAGCTTATCGACTACGAGCAGCAGGAATGCAAGGAAGCTCAGCACGGCAAAAATTTATAAGGGGGATTTAATATGAATTTTGATACGGCTTTGCTCCACGGAAGCTTCGGCACAGACGAAACCACGGGAGCTACGCTTACCCCCGTTTATCAGTCAAGCGCCTTCGGCCAGGAAAGCGCCGAAAAGATAGAAAAAATTTTCAATAACCAAGCGGCAGGCTTTGCCTATTCACGCATAAGCAATCCCACCGTTGCGGCCTTTGAAAAAAGAATTACATTTCTTGAGGGCGGCCTAGCATCGGTCGCTGTCTCGTCGGGTATGGCGGCAATTACCGCAGCCTTTCTCAATATTTTAAGGGCAGGCGATGAGATAATATCAAAATCCTCTATTTTCGGCGGCACGATAGACCTTTTTAAGGATCTGGAAAATTTAGGCATAAAAACACACTATGTTACCGAGCTGACCGAAGAGGAGCTGCGCCCGCTTATAAACGAAAACACAAAGGCTGTATTTGCCGAAACGATCGGCAACCCAAAGCTTGATGTAACGGATATAAAAACCTCCTCGGAAATAATACACGGCTTCGGTCTGCCCTTTATCCTTGATAATACGACTGCTACACCCTTTGTAGTCAAGGGAATAGAGCTTGGCGCGGATATAATAATAAATTCCTCGTCCAAATACATAAACGGCAGCAGCAATTCGATCAGCGGCGTTATAACCGACAGCGGCAATTACAAATGGACAGCCGAAAAATATCCCGTTATGAGGGAGTATATCAAATTCGGGAAATTTGCATTTACCGCAAAGCTTCGGAACGATACATACAGAAATATCGGCTGTTGTTTAAGCCCGATGAATGCGTTTTTTAATACCCTGGGGCTTGAAACACTCGGGCTTCGTATGGAAAGGCACTGTGCAAACGCCTTAAAGCTTGCACAGGTACTTGAGCAGCTTAAGGGCATAAAGGAAGTAAATTATCCGCTTTTGATAACAAGCCCGTATTACGACACCGCAAAAAAGCAGTTCGGTGAAAACGGCGGCGGTATACTTACCATACGCCTTTATACAAAGCAGCGCGCCTTTGCCTTTATAAACAGGCTTAAATATGCAATAAACATAACAAATGTAGGCGATACAAAAACACTTGTAATACATCCGTCCTCAACGATATATTCACACAGCACGACGGAGGAAAAGGAAAAGGCAGGCGTTTATGACGACCTTATAAGGGTAAGTGTCGGTATAGAGGATATACGCGATATTTTAGACGATTTCAGACAGGCTCTTGAATATGTGAACAGCGAATTTCCGACAGGAGAATAAATATGTATGATGTTATCATAGCAGGCGGCGGTATTGCAGGCCTGACAGCGGCTATTTACGCCGCACGCTCGGGACTTACAACCGTTATTATAGAAAAAGAGCAGACAGGCGGTCAGGCAATTTTTGCTGATAAAATAGAAAACTACCCCGGCTTTTGCGGCAGCGGCTTTGAGCTTATCGAAAAGATCGAGGAACAGGCGGTAAACGCAGGTGCAGAGATAGTTTATGACAATATTTTATCTTTAAGCCTTGACAATGATATAAAGCAGGCAGTCTGCGAGGAAAGCACCTATACGGGCAAAACGGTGATACTTGCGCTTGGGGCATCGCACAAAAAGGCGGGCTTTAAGGGCGAGGAAGAATTTGCGGGCAAGGGCGTTTCCTACTGCGCGGTCTGTGACGGAGCATTTTTTAAGGGAAAAAGCGTTGCCGTGATAGGCGGTGCCAATACCGCGGTAAGCGAGGCTCTTTACCTTTCGGACATCTGCTCCGAGGTATATCTGATATACCGCAGGGATAGATTAAGGGCCGAGGAAACGCTTATAAAGCGCCTTTCACAAAAGAAAAATATAAAAGTGCTTTACAATACCTTACCCGTTGAGGCAAAAGGCGGCAAAAGCATCGAAAAGCTTATCACAAGCACAGGCGAAATAGCCGTAAATGCGGTATTTGTCGCTGTAGGCTTTGCCCCGAATACCGAGCTTATAAAAAACACCGTAGAGCTTGACGAAAGCGGCTTTATACTTGCGCATGGCTTAAAAACAAATATAAGCGGTGTATTTGCCGCGGGCGACTGCCGCAAAAAGGCTTTAAAACAGCTTATTACGGCCGCCGCGGACGGTGCGGGTGCAGCGGCGCTTGCAAAGGAATTTTTATCGAATATATGAAAAAAATTAAAATATATTCCTATTTACATACTTTAAAAGTAGGAATATAATTAAAGCACGATAATCCTATTACATAAATAGGAAACAAAAAAAAATAAAGGAGACTGATAAATTATGAGCGATATTAAAAAAAGCGCATTGGAACTTGTGGGTAAAACACCCCTGCTTGAGGCAAGCAGATATGCGGCAAAGAGAAACATAAAGGATGTTACCTTTCTTGCAAAGCTGGAATATCTTAACCCCGCAGGCTCGGTAAAGGACAGAGTAGCCCTTGCCATGATTGAGGATGCGGAGAAAAAGGGCATTTTAAAGCCCGGCGCAACCATCATCGAGCCCACATCGGGCAATACCGGTATAGGTCTTGCGGCTGTAGCTGCTGCAAAGGGCTACAAGGCTATACTTACTCTTCCCGAGACTATGAGTGTTGAAAGAAGAAATCTTTTAAAGGCCTACGGCGCAGAGCTGGTGCTTACCGAGGGCAAGCTTGGTATGAAGGGCGCTATCGCAAAGGCAAACGAGCTTAACGAGCAGATCGAGGGCTCGGTAATTCTGGGACAGTTCTCAAACCCAGCGAATCCCGCTGTGCATAAGGCAACAACAGGCCCCGAGATATGGGAGCAGACAGGCGGCGCAGTTGATATTTTTGTTGCGGGCGTAGGCACGGGCGGTACTGTAACCGGTGTCGGCGAATATTTAAAGGAACAAAAGCCCGATGTTAAAATAGTTGCCGTAGAGCCCTCCGCAAGCCCCGTGCTTTCACAGGGAACAGCGGGCGCACACAAAATTCAGGGAATTGGTGCAGGCTTTGTGCCCGATGTGCTTAACACAAAGATATATGACGAGGTAATTGCAATAGATAACGAGGATGCCTTTGAAGAGGGCAAGGAATTTGCCGTAAGCGAGGGTATTTTGGTGGGCATCTCGGCAGGTGCGGCGTTAAAGGCAGCGCAGATACTTGCTTTAAGACCCGAAAACAAGGGAAAAACAATAGTTGCGCTTCTCCCCGACTCGGGCGACAGATACCTTTCGACACCCTTGTTTGCTGATAAGGACTGATATGAATGAAATTATCGAGAAGAACGATATATGCGATAATTTTACTTGTGGCCATTGCCAAAAACGGTGACAGCGGCAATACCACAATAAAAGAGGTCGCAAAAAAGGAAGGCATATCCGTAAAATATCTTGAACAGATAGGCTGCGTGCTTTGCAAGGCGGGGCTTATAAAAAGCTGGCGCGGCCCGAACGGCGGCTATCACCTTGAAAAGGCGGCAAAGGACTGTACCCTCGGTGAGGTCATAAAGCTTATGGAGGGCGAAGTGTCCTCGGATTATATAGAAAGCGTAAATGCACTTTCGCTTTTCTGGGACGGCCTTTGCAAGACCCTCGACAGCTATCTTAACAGCACGACCATATATGACTTGATAGAAAACGAAAAAACTCTTGACGGCGTATACGACTACTGTATATAAGGGATGACGGCTATGTATAAAACTCTTCTTTTAACGGAAAACGCAGAATTGCTTTCAACGCTTAAGGGTCTTGATATCCGGAATAAAGGATCGGGGCTTGAGCTTATCCCCGCATCGGCTTGGGATGCAAGCCTTCAAGCCAAAGACATCGACCTTATAATTACCGAGGTTTCGGATGACGGCCTTTCAAGGCTTATTGAAACGCTTACGGCATTCAGGCAGGGCCTTGTTAAGGACAGCAAAGAAGTAAATACTTATATAGCCGAGCTGTCGGAGCTTTTTAACAGCCGTGATGCGGCATTTTTAAACAGACTAAAGGAAATATCCGATGATATTTTCAAGGTGCCCGCGGACAAAACGGCTTTGCAGCTTGTTTCGGATATAGCCGATAATGTTTTTGAACAAAACGAATGGCTTGAGCTGTACATAAATAAAGAGGATGTTGCATCATACGGTGATACGGGAAATACCGCCGATAATTTTGTTACGGCACTTACAAATTTCTTTTCGGGTTTTTCCGAGCTTTATCCCTATATTCAAAGCGAAAAAATTCGGAGTGTTATTTTGTATATCCTCAATAACCCCGAAAGCGATCTGAAGCAAAAAAGCATTGCCGCCGTCCTTTATATGAACAGCTCCTATTTAAGCACGGTTTTTACCGCGCATACGCAGCTGCGTTTTGTGGACTATCTTACAAATGTCAAGCTTCACCGTGCGGCCTGGCTTTTGCGCAATACAACGCTTAAGGTCACGGATATCGCGGAAAGGCTTGATTATAAGGATATGGGCTATTTTTCAAGGCTGTTCAAGAAAAAATACGGTGTCACACCCTCGGATTACAGAGTACCCGACAGCTACAACTATCAAATTTGAGGTTATTTTATGAGTATTTTGGATAATGTCGGCAATACGCCGCTTATAAGGCTTAAATTTTTAAATACCCAAAGAAATGTAAAAATTTACGCAAAGGCGGAGTTTATGAACCCCAGCGGCTCGGTAAAGGACAGGGCCGCAAAGGAAATGCTGCTTGACGGCATTGAACGGGGCTTGCTTACAAAGCAAAAAACAATAATAGATGCCACCAGCGGCAACACGGGCATAGCCTTTGCGATGATGGGCGCCGCACTTGGTTATAAGGTCAAGCTTTGCATACCGTCAAATGCCTGTATAGAGCGAAAAAGGCTTTTAAGGGTATACGGTGCAAGGATAATAGAGACCGAGCCTCTGGAGGGTATTGACGGGGCGATAATGACGGCAAGAAGTATTGCCGCCGCGGAGCCCGACAAATATTTTTATCCCGACCAGTACAGCAACAGGGCAAATATTATAGCCCACTATAAGACCACGGCCGAGGAAATATGGTACCAGACGGACGAAAGGATCACTCATTTTGTTGCGGGAACCGGTACCACGGGCACCTTTACCGGCACAAGCAAAAAGCTGAAGGAGCTTAAGCCAAATATAGAAACGGTAATTGTTCAGCCCGACTCGCCGTTTCACGGTATAGAGGGCTTTAAAAGCCTTGACTCTACCCTGCAGCCCGATATTTTCGAGCCGCAGCTGGTTGACAAAAGGATAGACATAAGCACCGAGGCGGCATATAAAATGTGTCGGCGGCTTGTGCGCGAGGCGGGCTTGTTTGTCGGCATAAGCGCGGGCGCAAATGTTGAGGCGGCCAAAAGACTTGCCGAGACAGCACCGGATAATTCGGTGATAGTTACCGTGCTTTGCGACAGCGGCACAAGATATTTTTCGGAGCCGCTGTGGGAGGATATAAATGATAGTAATTGAAAAAAGCCTGCTTGAAAAAATAGAAGCAGAAGCCGAAAAAAGCTATCCCTTTGAGTGCTGCGGCATAATTTTCGGCAGTATAGAAAAAAACGAAAAGCTTGCACATTCGATCAAAAGCATTGTAAACAATTTCGGCAGCGGCGAGGAGCATCACCGCTTTCTTATAACCGCCGAGGATATGATGCGGGGCGAGCTTTACGCAAGACAAAACGGGCTTGATATAATCGGGTTTTATCATTCGCATCCCGATCATCCTGCCATACCGTCCGATTATGACAGGGATCACGCTCTGCCCGTGTATTCTTATTTAATAACATCCGTAAAAACGGGAAGGGCCGATATAACGGCAAGCTATGTATTATCGGACAATAAATTTACTGCCGAGGAAATATCGGCAGAATAAAAAAATGGGGAATCAATTATGATAAAAGTTTTGATACCGACCACTCTGCGCTCGTTTACCGACCAGAACTCGGAGCTTCAGCTGGAGGGTGCAACGGTAAGAGAGGTGATATCGGCGCTTGCCGACGAATACCCGAACACGAAAAAAGCAATATTTGACGAAAACGGCGTACCGCGTCCTTTCGTAAATATTTTTGTTGGAGAGAATAATATAAAAAAGCTTAACGGCTACGATACCGAGCTTAAGGACGGCGATACGGTAATGCTTATCCCTGCTATTGCGGGCGGCGCACCCGAAAAAAGCCTTATAAGCGAGGAACGCGCCGAAAAGCTTACAAATGACGAGATAATGCGCTACAGCCGTCATCTTCTTTTAAAGGAGATAGGCATTAAAGGTCAGAAAAAATTAAAGGCCGCAAAGGTGCTTATAGTTGGCCTTGGCGGTCTGGGAACACCGCTTGCGCAGTATCTTGCCGCCGTTGGTGTGGGAACGCTCGGTCTTATAGATTTTGACGAGGTGGACAGCTCCAATCTTCAAAGACAGGTCATCCACGGCACAAGGGATGTGGGCAGGCCAAAGGTCGCATCGGCAAAGGACAGCATTAAACAAATAAATCCGCTTGTAAAGGTGGAGACCTATAATACCATGCTTACGGCAGAAAATGCGCTTGAAATAATCGAGCAGTATGATGTGGTGGCCGATGCCTCGGATAATTATAAAACAAGGTATCTTGTAAACGATGCCTGCGTGCTTTTGGGCAAGCCCGATGTTTTTGGTGCTATGTACCAGTTTGAGGGTCAAACAAGCGTTTATTACGCAAAGGAGGGCCCGTGCTATCGTTGTATGTATCCTGCTCCCCCGCCTGCGGGACTTGTTCCGTCCTGTGCGGAGGGCGGTGTTATCGGCGTTTTGCCAGGTATTATAGGCACGATACAGGCAAACGAGGTAATAAAGCTTATTGTAGGCGGCGGAGAAAGCCTTGTCGGCAGGCTTATGGTGCTTGATGCGTGGAAAATGCGTTTTCACGAATTAAAAATAGACAAGGACCCCGACTGTCCTATCTGCGGCAAGCACAAAACCATAACCGAGCTTGAGGAATACGATTACGAGGAATTCTGCGGCATCAAAAAGCAGCAGGAGGAAGAGGCTCCCGTTGAAAGCATAACCGCAAAGGAGCTTCACAGACGCATAGAGGCGGGCGAGGAAATAACCATTGTTGATGTGCGTGAGCCGCACGAAAGGGCGATAGTTAAATTCCCGAATGCAAAGGTCATTCCCATAGGCCAGCTTGCAAGGCGTCAGAACGAATTAAACCCCAATATTGACACGGTGTTTATCTGCAAGGAGGGCAAGCGAAGCATACTTGCCGTTAATACCCTGCGCGAGGCTGGCTACAAGGGTCAGATGTACAATTTAAAGGACGGTATAAATACTTGGGCGCGTGATGTCGATAAGACCATGCCTCAGTATTAATATAAAAAGCAAGAAAGTGAGGAAATCTCAAAATGGCAAAAGAAGAAAACTTTATCACAAACGCATTGGGCAAGCAGGCTGCTTATAACCTTGCCAATGTCACAAAAACAAAGCCCCAGTTTGGTGCGCTTACACCCAAGTGGCTTACAAAGCTGCTTGAATTCAAGGGCCTTGAAACAGGTATCTACCGCGTAAACAAGGTAGTTGAGGGCGAAACACCGCTTGATGTTTTATGCTCTGCAACAAAAAAGGATGATATTATCCCCGAGGGTTTTGTTCAGTATCAGACAGAGCCCAGAGAATATCAGCTTAATTCCATTTCAACCATCGTAAACATTAACACAGCAGTTGAGGATGTTTACAGCTCACCCTACGATCAGGCACAGGAGCAGATCGCACTTGCCGTTGAGAGCTTAAGGGAAAGACAGGAAAGCCAGCTTATCAATAACGATGATTACGGCTTACTTAAAAACATTGCCGATTCACAGCGTATCCAGTCACGCACGGGCGCACCTACACCCGACGATTTAGACGAGCTTATCACAAAGGTATGGAAAGAGCCCTCGTTCTTCCTTGCACATCCCCGTGCAATAGCTGCCTTTGAAAGAGAATGTACAAAGCGCGGCGTTCCGCCGGTAACCGCAGACATCGCAGGCGGCAGATTTATTCTTTGGAGAGGAATTCCTATCATTCCTACGGATAAGCTGCTTGTTGACGGTTTAAAGAACCCCAAGAGCCAAAGCGGCAAAACAAATATCCTGCTTGTGCGTACAGGCGAGGCAAAGAGAGGTGTAATTGGTCTTTATCAGGCAGGTATGAAGAACGAGCACTCCCGCGGCCTTTCTATCCGTTTCAGAGGAATAGACAACAAGGGTGTTGCATCTTACCTCTTATCTTTGTACTGCTCGGCAGCTATTTTAGCAGACGATGCTATCGCAGTGCTTGAAGATGTAGAGGTTGGTGAGTACTATGACTATTGATAATCTTGATGCTTACGGTCTGCCCGATATCAGCAAGCTTGAATGTCTTGCAAACAAACTTATGGGCGACTATGGCACAGCACAGCTTGCGGGTCAGGAAAATGCGGCTGCCTTCGGTGAGCCCGTTCCCTATATCGGCGGCGTGAGCGAGGCATCGTCATTAAGCGGTATATCCGAGACATCGCCTTATAACGGCGGTGCGGGCGAAAGTCTGCCATACACCGAGGGCTTTGCAAATGATGCGCTGACCGCGCCTGCGGCTTATACCCCGTCATTTTCGGCGGAGGAGCCCGTTTCATATTCACCCAGCGTTGTATCGCACGCACAGGCCGAAACGGCGCAGACAAGCACCGCGGCAAACGATCAGCCCAAAACGGGCGGCGTTATCGTCGGCACAAGAACACTTGATTCCATAAGAGCCGATTTTCCTATTTTACAGGAAAAAATAAACGGCTACGATTTAGTATGGTTTGACAACGGCGCGACCACTCAAAGACCTATTCAGGTAATAGACAGGTTAAGCTATTATTACAAGCACGAAAATTCAAACGTACACAGGGGCGCACACGCACTTGCGGCACGTTCCACGGACGCTTACGAAAACGCAAGACAGATAACCGCCGATTTTCTCGGTGCATCGTCAAAGGACGAGATAGTTTTTGTACGCGGCACCACCGAGGGCATAAACCTTGTGGCACACAGCTATGTAAAGCCGCTTTTGCAGCCGGGGGATGAAATTATAGTTTCACTTTTGGAGCATCACGCAAATATCGTGCCGTGGCAGCTTGTGGCACAGGAAACGGGTGCTGTTATAAAAGTAATTCCCGTTGACGAAAGCGGTCAGCTGATACTTTCGGAATACGAAAGACTGTTTACCAAAAACACAAAATTTGTTTCCGTTACACAGGTGTCAAATGCACTCGGCACAATAACACCCGTTGCGGAGCTTATACAAATAGCCCACGCACACGGCGTAAGAATACTTATAGACGGCGCGCAGTCGGTTGCACATATCCCCGTAAATGTAACGGCACTTGATGCGGATTTCTTCGTATTCTCGGGTCATAAAATTTACGGTCCCACCGGTATCGGCGCAGTTTACGGCAAAAAGGAGCTTCTCGAAGCCGCAAGACCCTATCACGGCGGCGGCAATATGATAAAGGATGTTACCTTTGAGCGCACCATATACAATCCCGCACCCAATAAATTTGAGGCGGGCACGGGCAGTATCGCCGATGCGGTAGGCCTTGGTGAAGCGCTTAAATATGTATCAAATATCGGCATAGCTGATATAGGCCGCGCCGAGCACGAGCTTTTGCTTTATGCAACAAAGCAGATACAAAAGCTCGATAAGGTACATATAATAGGCAACGCCGCAAATAAGGCGGGCGTACTTTCACTTATCGTTGACGGCTATTCAAACGAATATGTCGGCGAATATCTCAATAACTACGGCATAGCCGTAAGAGCAGGACACCACTGTGCACAGCCCATTTTAAGAAGCCTGGGACTTGAAGGCACGGTAAGGGCAACGCTTGGTATTTACAACAATTATGAAGATGTCGATAAACTGGTAAAGGTTTTAAGAAGTCTTTAAAATTCAGGGGGAGGGATTTCCTCCCCTCTGGCTGTCGACAAAGTCGACAGCCTTGACGGAAAATTGACATTTTCCGTCAAATCGCATTCGGGCCGCGCGCATCAAAGATACACTTGCCCGAATATCTGTAGCAAAAACAAGTTTTGCTC
>CAMVJD010000060.1 GCA_947167715.1 uncultured Eubacteriaceae bacterium | reverse complement strand
TAAGGGATTGAGTATTAATTCTTTGATTATTTAGTTTTCAATGTACAAGCTTTTTTGTTGCCGCCGTTTCAAGCGACAGCTTAATAATATTAACACAACTTTAAGTCGTTGTCAATACCTTTTTTTAATTTTTTCAAAAAAATTTTTGAAAAAGAACGGAGATGGAGAGATTTGAACTCTCGCGCCGCTTTCACGACCTACTCCCTTTCCAGGGGAGCCCCTTCAGCCACTTGGGTACATCTCCAAATGTCCTCTAAAAAAGGTTTACATAAAAAGAGCGCAGAGGGTGGGATTCGAACCCACGGCCCATTGCTGAGTCACCGGTTTTCAAGACCGGCTCCTTAAACCACTCGGACACCTCTGCATATATAATTGGTGTACCACCATTAGCGGCACACCAATTATAATACAACATATTAATTAAAAAGTCAATACCTTTTTTGAATATTTTTAATTTTATGCCTGTTTTGCGGAAGCGGCTTTATTTTTTTCCTCATTTATATAATGAAGATTCTTTTCCGCTACGCTTAACATAAGTTTTATACGGTTTATCTGGTTTACCTCGCTTGCGCCGGGGTCATAGTCCACGGCAACAATATTGCTGTACTTATTCTGACGCTTTAATTCCTTTATAATGCCCTTGCCCGTAACGTGATTGGGCAGGCAGGCAAAGGGCTGCGTACAGATATTGTTATAAACGCCGGAGCGGATAAGCTCGACAAGCTCGGCGGTAAGGAACCAACCCTCGCCCGTCTGGTTGCAAAGGCTTACAATATCCTTTGCCATTTCGCCCAGCTCCGCAATATTGGCGGGCGCCTCAAAGCGCTTGCTGCGTTTTAATGCATCGCTCATAGGCTTGCGATAGGCCTCGACCACCCTTATACCGATATTTGAAACCACCGTAGCCGAATGCTTCATACCAAAATACTTCTCTTTATAGGTAGAATTATAGAAGCAATAGGTCAAAAAGTTAAGCAGATCGGGCACAACGGCCTCGGCGCCCTCTTTTTCAAGCAGGCCTACGATATCATTGTTTGCTGTGGGGTGAAATTTGACCAATATCTCGCCCACAACACCGACCCTTGGCTTTACAAGGTTTTCGTCTATAGGAAGATTATCGAAATCCTCAATTATTTTTGCTATATTTTTCTTATATTCACCGTAGCGGCAGCGCTTGACCGCATCCTTGCATATCTCGTTCCATTTTTGATAAAGTGCCTCTGTCGAGCCCTTTTCAAGCTCGTATGGACGAACACGGTATACACAGCGCATTAAAAGGTCGCCGTAGAGAACGCCCTGCACCATAGATATAGCAAGCTTGGGCGAAATTTTAAAGCCGGGGTTTTTCTCAAGCCCCTGTGCGCTTACGGAAACAACTGGGATATGCTCCATACCCGCTTTTTTGAGGGCGCGCCTTATAAAGCCGATATAATTGCTTGCACGGCAGCCGCCGCCCGTTTGGCTGATAAGCACGGATACATTGTCAAGGTCGTACTTTCCGCTTAAAAGCGCCTTTAAAACCTGTCCCACAACGATAAGCGCGGGATAGCAGGCATCATTATTAACATATTTAAGGCCTATATCCACGCAGTCGCGGTCGTAGGCGGGCATAACATCCACATTAAAGCCCGATGCCCTGAACGCCTCCTTGATAAATTCAAAATGAAACGGCGACATCTGCGGCATTATAAGGGTATGATTTTTCTTCATTTCCTTGGTGAATACCACGCGGGAATTTGAGGTTTGAGCCTCTCTTGCCTTTATATTTTTACTGCGTCTTTCCTCCAGCGCCGCAAAAAGCGAGCGGATACGGATACGCGCCGAGCCGAGGTTTGATACCTCGTCTATTTTCAAAAGCGTATAGACCTTGTTGTGAGCCTTTAAAATATCGCTTACCTCGTCGGTCGTTACGGCATCAAGGCCGCAGCCGAAGCTGTTAAGCTGAACAAGCTCCAGATCGTCGCGTGTGCCGACAAAGGTCGCCGCCGCATAAAGGCGCGAATGATAAGCCCACTGGTCGCGCACATTCAACGGTCTTTGAACATCGCCGAGATGTGCCACGCTGTCCTCGGTAAGAACAGCAACGCCGTAGCCGGTTATAAGCTCGGGTATACCGTGATTTATCTCGGGGTCGGTGTGGTAGGGTCTGCCCGCCACAACAATGCCCGTCATATCGTTTTCCTTTAAATATTCAAGCGTTTCCTCGCCCTTTTTACGCATATCCTCGCGGTAGCGCTCCTGCTCCTTAAGGGCAAGACGGGCAGCCTTTGCAACTTCGTCCTTGTCTATATCGGAAAATTCCTCCTGCAAGCGCTTGATAAAATGCTCGGGGTTTGCAAGACTGAAAAACGGGTTGCGGAAATCTATATTTTTAGTCCTTATTTCTTCAAGGTTATTTTTGATATTTTCGGGGTAACTTGTTACAATGGGGCAGTTAAAGCAGCTGTCCGCATTTTGTATCTCCTTATGCTCGTAGGCTATGCAGGGATAGAAAATAAAATTAATGCCCTCGTCTATCAAAAACTTAACGTGGCCGTGAACAAGCTTTGCGGGATAGCAGACCGATTCACTGGGAATGGATTCTATGCCCAGCTCATAAATACGGCGGTTTGTCTTGGGCGTAAGCCTTACGCTGTAGCCAAGCTCGGTAAAAAAGGTATACCACAGCGGATAGTCCTCGTACATATTAAGTACGCGGGGAATACCCACAACACCGCGCTTTGCCTTATCGGGGTCGATAGGCTTGTAGCCGAAAAGGCGGTTGTATTTATAGTCAAACAAATTGGGTATACAACTTTTCGAGGGGTCCTTGCCAAGACCGCGCTCGCAGCGGTTGCCCGTGATAAAACGGCGGTTGCCGTTAAAACGGTTTATTGTTAAAAGACAGTTGTTTGTACAGCCCTTGCATCGGGTGAGCGAGGTAGTTATTTCAAGCTCCTCCAGCTGGTCTGCGGACAAAAGTGTCGAGCTTTCGCCCTGAACATACTTGTCCTTTGCGATAACTGCCGCACCGAAAGCGCCCATAATGCCGCTTATATCGGGGCGTATAGCATCACGGGTGGATATTTTTTCAAAGGAGCGCAAAACAGCCTCGTTATAGAAGGTACCGCCCTGAACAACTATATGCTTACCCATTTCCGTGGGGTCGGTAATTTTAATTACCTTTTGAAGTGCATTTTTAATTACGGAATACGCAAGACCCGCCGAAATATCGGAGACCTCGGCGCCCTCTTTTTGTGCCTGCTTAACACGGGAGTTCATAAATACCGTACATCTTGAGCCAAGGTCTATGGGGCTTTTCGCAAAAAGCGCCACCTTTGCAAACTCCTGCACGGGCAGGGAAAGACTTTTTGCAAAAGTTTCTATAAACGAGCCGCAGCCCGCAGAACAGGCCTCGTTAAGAAGTACGCTGTCGATAACGCCGTCCTTTATGCGGATGCACTTCATATCCTGACCGCCGATATCGAGGATAAAATCCACCTCGGGGTCGAAAAATGCAGCGGCCTTGTAGTGAGCTACCGTTTCTATCTCGCCAAGGTCTATCATAAAGGCCTCTTTTATAAGACCCTCGCCGTAGCCCGTAACACAGGATTTTTTAATTGTAACGCCCTCGGGCAGCATACGATATATCTGCTTTAAGGCATTCATTACCATTTTAAGGGGGTTTCCCTCGTTGCCTGCATAGAACGAATATAAAAGCGTACCGTCATCGCTTATAAGTGCAAGCTTACTTGTGGTGGAGCCTGCATCGATGCCCAAAAACGCATCGCCCTTATACTCGGCAAGACTGCCTTTTTTAACTACAGCCTTACTGTGACGCTCCCTGAATGAATCATACTCCTCTTCGTCCTTAAAAAGCGGGTCAAGGCGGGATATTTCCATTGTAAGGTGCTTTTCGCCCGTAAGGTTTTCTATCAATTTGTCAAATGTAAATATTTTTTCCTCGTTTGAGTTGAATGCAGCACCCATAGCCGCAAAAAGGTGGGAATTTTCGGTTTCGATTATTTCATCGCTTTTAAGGTCAAGCACATCCACAAACCTTGCCTTTAATTCGGTAAGGAAATGCAGCGGACCGCCCAAAAATGCCACCCTGCCCCTGATAGGCTTGCCGCAGGCAAGACCGCTTATAGTCTGGTTTACAACGGCGTGAAAAATAGATACCGCAAGGTCGGCCTTTGCCGCACCCTCATTTATAAGGGGCTGGATATCGCTTTTTGCAAAAACGCCGCAGCGCGCAGCAATAGGATATATTACCTTATACTGCTTTGCAAGCTCGTTAAGGCCCATGGCATCCGTCTGCAAAAGCGATGCCATCTGGTCGATAAAGCTGCCCGTACCGCCTGCGCAGATACCGTTCATACGCTGTTCAAGTCCGCCTGTGATATAGATTATCTTTGCATCCTCGCCGCCTATTTCAATGGCAACATCCGTCGTGGGTATTATCCTGTCGATAGCGCCCGAAACGGCAACTACCTCCTGAATAAAGGGTATGCCTATCCAATTTGAAATGGACAGACCGCCCGAGCCCGTTATCATAGCCGTAAAGGAAACATCGCCCATTGCCTCGCGCGCGGATTTGATAAGCGCAAGAAGGGTCTCCTGTATATTTGACAAATGCCTTTGATAATCCTTAAAACAGATATTATTGTTTTCATCCATAACAACAAGCTTTATTGTTGTGGAACCTATATCAATACCTGCTTTATATAATTTGCTGCTCATATTTACACCTACACAAAAATCGTAATTCTAAAATAAACCAAACTGCGTTATTATTTTCCGTTCATAGCCGACAAATATGATTTTTCAAAGCTTTCGGTAAGAAGAATATAATTTATTCTGTTATCCTCCAGCGCCTTTTCGGCATTAAGCACGCCAAGCCTTGCCTGCTTTACCGTAAATGCCGTTGCAAGGCCTGCATTATAGCTTACCACAGCCGAGTTATAATCTGTCACGGCCTGCTCTACATCCAGCCTTAACTGCTTATCCTTTAAAACAAGCTGCTGTATCTGATGATAGCTTGCACGGATAGTCTTTTCAAGATTATCCTTACCGTCCGAAAGCGCACGGGCTGCCGTATTCATTTTGTTGCGCACGCTTTTGCTCGACTCGTTGATAAGTGCGGGATTGGTACGCTTTGCATATTCGGCTATAGTTACATCGCCTTCAAGTATTTTTATGCTTGGGGCGGTGATCAGCTGCTTTGAAATAAATTTATCAACATTGAAATCCGAATAGTCCTTAACGGGCTGGTCATAAATAACATAGACCTTATCCTTTGCATCAAGGCCAAGGGTATAGTTAAGTGCTTCCTTTTGCGTTGCAAGGCTCTCGGTAAGAAGGTCATAATTTTTTTCAAGTTCCTCCTGTGCAAGAATAGCCTTTTTAAGCTCTACATCGCTGGCATAGCCAAGCTCGTTTTTAAGGCGTGTATTTTCAACGCCCTCTGCGCCTATCGCAATACTGCTTTCAAGCAGCTGCATCTGTGCCTCGGTGCCCTTTATTGCGCATATTTGGCTGACAAGCGTAAGCTCTACGCCATCCTTTACCATCTGCTCGTTTACCTTTAAAAGCGAGGACTGAACATCCACGTTTTTCATATTTCTTGCAAGCTCTATGCTTGTATCTATAGCTGTCTGTAGCTGCATTTCTACCGCAAGCGCATCGCCTGCCTGCTGCAAGGTGGCAATAAGCATCTGGCTTAAGGTGCCGTAGGTTTTGTCAACGGCGGTAAGGGTCTCGCTTAAGGTATCTCTTGTATCCTTTAAATAATCGACATTATCTTTTATATTTTTGATATTTGAGCTTCGTTTTTCCGCAAGCGCCTTGGCCTCCTCAAAGGTAAGCACACGGGTATTCTCGTCAACATAAGCCTTTGTATCAAACAAAACATATTCGCTGTCCGCTTTTTTAATATCTATATTTCTGGTCTCGGGGTCCCAGTTTACCACAAAACCAAGGGTCTCGCCCAAAAGACGCACGGGAAGATAAACACGGCCGTTAAAAAGCTTAAGGTCAAGATCGACCTTTTCGCCGTTTAATTCGGATGTCATTTTATCCGTATCTATAATGATGCGCATATCGTCCAGCACCACTTTTGCTGTCTTTTTATCCTCGTTATAATCAACATCGCCGCCCAGCATTTCAAAAAAAGCGCGAAGAGGCATATAATTTTTACCGTCCACGTTGTAGCCCGACATATCCTCTGCAAGCTTCATACCGCCTACCGTAAAGGTAACATTGCTGTCCTGCGTAAGCGCATAAGCGGGCATACAGTTAGCCGCGGTAAGCATACATAACAAAAGACAGAAAACACGTTTTTTCATATCAAACAACTTCCTTTCAGAATAAAATCAAAAAACTTTTACTTTCAAACTATTGTAGCATAAAACCAATTTACGGTCAATGTGAATTTTAGGCTAAAATATTAAGTTTTTATTACTTAATTTATACACCCTTTACAAATACTTATTCCTTTATAAAATCCAATTCCTGCTGTATTTCAAGGCGAAGCTGATCGCCTGCCTCGGGCAGCTCGGGCATATTTTCAAGTGCCTTAAAGCCGAAATATCGCAGAAATTCATCCGTTGTGCCAAATAAAATAGGCTTGCCCGGCGCATCAAGACGTCCCACCTCGTCCACCAGATTATATTCCACAAGCTTGTTGACCGCGTGGTCTGCACTGACACCGCGTATTTCCTCTATCTGACCCTTGGTCACGGGCTGGCGGTAGGCTATTATAGCAAGCGTTTCAAGCAGGGTGTTCGAAAGCACCTTTCTTTTGGGCGCCTGATAAAGCTTTTTAATACAGTCGAAATATTCGCTGCGCGTACACATCTGATATGCCGTGTCCACCTGTATTATCTGCACGCCGCGATCCTCGTAATCATCCATAAGCTCCGCCATAATGGAGGCCATGGTTTTTACATCCTGTTCAAGCGCAGATGCGATATCCTTTATATCCACCGCCTCGCCCGAGGCAAAAAGTATGGCCTCGGCCGCATATTTAAGCTGTTCTATCGTCAAATCGCCACCGCCTTATCATAGGTAGTTATAAATATCTCGTCAAACAAGCCCTCCTGCTTTATAAAGATCTCCTTTATTTTTATAAGCTCAAGCATTGCAAGAAAGGTCACAACTATCTCATTTTTACTTGCTTTTTTACGGAATATGCTTTTAAAGGTTATCTGTGCATTTAATGCAAGCAAATTGGCTATATGCTTTTTCTTATCCTCTATTGTAAATATCTCGCGCGTTACCGAGTTAAAGCCCGCGCGCACCTTATCGGTCTTTATTTCCTGCCTGCGCAGCACATCCTCAAAGGCCGCGGCAAGCATTTCCATATTTGCGCCGTAAAGGATATCGTCAATGCTTTTGGGCGCATCCTTTCGCAGCTTTTCAATAAGCTCCTTATCGGGCAGCTTGTAATAGCTGTAGCCCGCATACTTTTGGCGGAAATTAAGCTCGTCCGCCATATCCTTGAACCGCTTGTATTCGATAAGGCGGTTGATAAGTGCCTCTCTTGGATCTATATCCTCCTCTTCCTCGGTCTCCTCCTTGGGCAAAAGCATACGCGACTTTATTTCAAGCAGCGTAGATGCCATTACAATAAATTCGCTCATAGACTCCATAGAGGTAAGGTCAAGCATATCTATATATTCAAGATACTGGTCGGTAAGTTCCGCTATGGGGATGTCGTAAATATTCATTTTGTTTTTTGCAATAAGGTGCAAAAGAAGCTCCATAGGACCCTCAAAGGCGTCCAATTTAAAATTTATCTCCATTTTTCTTTCCTGTATTTATCAAAACAGTACCGAGCTGATAGCCGCCACAATACTGTCTATAAGCGGGGTAACAAGGCCGAAGAACCACAAAAACAAAAAGCCCATTTGTATTATCGGGGCATTCTGGCCATACTGAAATGCCGCATTGGGCGAAAGGAAGCACTTTAATATCTCGCTGCCGCACATGGGCGGTATGGGGATAAGGTTAAAGACCGCTATCCTTAAAAAATACTGCGCCAAAAAGTATATGAATGTACCAAGGTACAAAAACACCACACTGCCGTTATAATTATTATTAAGCACATTAAAGCCTATATTTAAAACCACCGACAAAAGCAGCGACAAAAGTATCGGGAAAATATAGGTAACGATAGTTCCTATTTTCCTGTCCTTGTAATTGCGCGTGGAAACGGGTGCGGGATTGCCCCAGCCATAGCCGTAAAAATAAGTAAGCAAAAAGCCTATTGGCTCGAAATATTTAAAAATATTCAAGGTAAGCATACCGTTTCTTTTTGGCAGGTCATCGCCCTGCAAGGTCGTGACAACAGCCTTTGTAATTTCAAAAACATATAAAACCAACAATATAGCAGCAGCCTTTAAAACTACTGTTATTACAGATTGAATATCCATACAATACCCCTTTTTTTAATTATCATCCATATTTAAAACCACGGGTACGCCCGTTTCAAGGCTTTTTTTAACATCTATTATCCTTTGGTTTTTCGAGCCGCGGAAATTAAGCATAAGGCTTTTCTGCTCCTCTATAAAAGGGCCGTCAACAAGAAAATCCACGTTTTCAAGCAGTTTTTTCCTTTCGCCGTCCTCTAAAAGCTGTTCATACAAAAAGCCCGTATAGCAAAATATATTATACCCCGCCTTATGCGCCTTTATTGCAAGATCCGCAAGAGGCACGGGCTGTAAAAACGGCTCGCCGCCCGAAAAGGTCAGACCCTCCAAAAGCGGGTTTTTAAGTGCTTTTTCAAGTATATCGTCGGTATCAGCAAGATATCCTCCGTTTAAATCGTGAGTCTGCGGATTGTGACAGCCCTTGCAATTATGCGTACAGCCCTGCACAAAAACCGTCATTCTTATGCCCGTGCCGTCAACTATGCTGTCGTTTACTATACCCGAAAGTCGTATTTGCATTATTGTATCCTCTTAAATTTTTTCTCCAGCTCGTATTTTGACATTTCTATTATCGTCGGCCTGCCGTGCGGACAGCTGAACGGATTTTCAAGCTTTAACAGGCTTTCTATAAGCTCCTTTGCCTCGGAATAGCTTAATTTATCGTTGCCCTTTACCGCCGCCTTGCAGCTCATAGTCGCTATTGCGTCAAGGCGAGCCTGATAGGGTGTAGAAACGGGCTGTTCACGCAGCATATCGATTATTTCGGTAAAAAATGCGGCGCCCGAGGGCTCCTTTAAAATATAGGGCACGGCACGCAGCGCATAGGCATTTGCGCCGAAGGGCTCTATATCAAAGCCGAATTTTTCAAAAAGCTCACGGTTATTTTCAATTATATCGGTCTCCGCCGCCGTAACATTAACGGCTATGGGCTGCAGCAAAAGCTGACTTACATTCCTTTCCCCGTCATCGGATACCTTGTTTACAAGCTGCTCGTAAAGCACTCTTTCGTGTGCGGCATGCTGGTCTATCATATACATGCTGCTGCCCTGCTCAATTATCCAATATGTGGAAAAAAGCTGACCGACTATTTTGTAATTATTGAAAAATATATGTGTGTCGTCTATCTTATCCAAAAAGTCCTGCTGGGTATGGGGCTTTATATCCTTATTTTCCTCTGACCTTTGCGGCAGCTCGGGCTTAATCGGTATATTATCCTCGTTATCCTGCGGGATGCTGTCCATTATTTTATTTATGGCATCGTGCATAGACGGACTGAAAACTGCCTTTTCTGCAGGCTTTTTAGGCTCGTTAAAAAGCAAGATATCCTCATCTATAAGCTTTTTGGGAAGCTCCGCCTTTTCGGCAGCTGTTTCCTGCATTTTTTGCGGTCCATTTTTTTCCTCAATTATGCTCGGTACGGGCTCAAACGCTTTTTTAGGTGCATCCCATGTGGTTTTCGGTATAAGCACCTGTTTTTTAAGTGTATTGAAAACCGCGCTGTATAAAAGGTCGTAAATAAAGTTTTCATTTGAAAAACGCGCCTCCAGCTTTGTGGGATGCACATTTACATCCACCGTATCGGGCGGAACGCTCATATTAAGCATAAACACGGGAAATTTACCGACCATAAGCCTGCCCTTGTACGCATCCTCCACCGCACGGCTGACAAGACTGCTTTTTATATATCTTCCCTTAATAAAGAAGTTTTCATAGCTGCGGTTGCCGCGGTTAAATTCGGGCTTGCCTATAAGTCCCTCTATTTTATAGCCGTCTCTTTCAATAAGCACGGGTATAAGCGCCTGTGCCATTTCGCTGCCATAAAGGGATAAAACAGCAGTTTTAAGGTCGCCGCTGCCGTTTGTGCGAAAAACTGTGCTGCCGTTGTTTATAAAGGTGACCGATACCTCGGGATGTCCCATTGCAAGGCGGTAAACAACCTCCGAAACATAGCCGCTTTCGGTAGAGGGCTTTTTAAGAAATTTTCGCCTTGCGGGGGTATTGTAAAACAAATTTTTTACCGTAAATACGGTGCCGCCCGCCAAGGCACAGGGGCTTTTACCTATTATCTTGCCGCCCTCTATATTAATTTTTGTACCTGTTTCCTCGTCGGCAGTCTTTGTGAGCATTTCCACCTGTGCGACGGACGCAATGCTTGAAAGCGCCTCACCGCGAAAGCCCAGCGTAAGTATATTGCCAAGCTCCTCAAATTTGTTAAGCTTGCTGGTGGCATGACGCAAAAAGGCCGTTTCGGTCTCGTCCGACGGTATACCCTTGCCGTTATCGGTTATTTTAATAAGGTTTATGCCGCCGTTTTGTATTTCCGCAATTACGGTATCCGCACCCGCATCAACGGAGTTTTCCATAAGCTCCTTTACAACGGAAGCAGGACGTTCAACAACCTCGCCCGCCGCTATTTTATTTATAAGTGAATTATCGAGTATATGTATTTTTGACATTTTAAAACCTCTTACTTACCGGCTTTTACCATATAACAAAGTGTGTTAAGCTTTTCCCACGCCTCTTTCGGCGAAATTTCATCCATATCCAGATCCTCAAGGTATTCCGCTATTTCAATGTAATTTTTAATTTTTTCGTCGCTGCATACCTCGGGATCCACATATTCGCCGTTATCGTTTATGGTCATATCTATCCCCGATGAACAAAGCGTTGAAAGCACCTGATTTGCACGCCTTACAACACTTTTTGGCACACCCGCAAGCTTGGCAACATGTACGCCGTAGCTTTTATCTGCACTGCCCTCTTTTATTTTTCTTAAAAATATAACGTCATCGCCCTGCTCCATAACGCTTACGCAGTAATTTTTAACGCTTTCAAGGCGGTCGGAAAGTGCGGTAAGCTCCTGATAATGGGTGGAAAACAGCGTCCTTGCTTTAATTTTTTTGGCAATATGCTCAATTACCGCCCAGGCAATGCTCATACCGTCAAAGGTAGATGTGCCGCGGCCCAGCTCGTCCAGTATAAGCAGGCTGTTGCTTGTGGCATTATTAAGGATATTAGCTACCTCCACCATTTCTACCATAAAGGTGGACTGTCCCGTAGCAAGGTCGTCCGATGCGCCTATACGGGTAAATATCCTGTCGGTTATGCCTATTTCTGCCGCATCCGCCGGCACAAAGCTGCCCGTCTGTGCCATTAAAACAATAAGTGCGGCCTGACGCATATATGTGGATTTACCTGCCATATTCGGGCCTGTTATTATTGAAACGGTATTTAAATTTCCGTCTATATCGGTATCGTTTGGTATATATTGACAGCCGTCCTGTCTTTCTACAACGGGATGTCTGCCGTTTGTAATTTTAATAATGTTTTCGGTTGATATAACGGGCTTTGAATAATTGTATTTATCGGCAACGGCGCCCAATGACTGGATAAAATCCGCCTCGGATACAAGTGCCGCCTGCTGCATTATTCTTGAATATTCCTGCACCGTTTTTTGTTTTATTTTTGCAAACAGCTCTGCTTCAAGGGTCGTAAGGCGTTCCTCCGCGGTCAAAAGCGTTTCCTCCAGCTCCTTAAGCTCGGGATTTATAAAACGCTCGCCCGTGGTAAGGGTCTGACGGCGTATATATGTATCGGGTACCTTGTCAAGATAGGAATTGCTTATTTCTATATAGTAGCCGTGTACCTTGTTAAAACGTATTTTAAGGTTTTTGATGCCCGTTTTTTCACGCTCGGAGGCCTCCATTTCCATAAGCCAGCCCGTACCCTTTTCCATAGCCTCTCTTAACCTGTCAAGCTCGGGGTCGTAGCCGTTTTTGATAACGCCCGTATCCTTTATGCCAAGCGGCGGTTCCTCGGCTATGCTGTCGCAAAGCAGCGTATAAATATCATTAAGATCGTCCCACCTTGAAAGAAGCTCATTTACAAAGGCGCAGTCAAAGCATTCAAGTATACCGCGCAGCTTTGGCAAAAACGAAATTGATGTGCGCAAAGCCGCCATATCCCTGCCGTGGGCGCTGCCGTATACCAGCTTGCCCATAATGCGCTCCATATCGTATATTTGTTTTAAATTATCCCTTAATTCGGTGCGTTTTTGCATATCATTTTTCATCAGCTCCACACCGTCAAGCCTCTGCTCTATTTTTGCTTTATCGGTAAGCGGCTGTTCAAGCCTTGAACGCAGCAATCTTGCACCCATTGGCGTTTTTGTATCGTCAAGCACACCCAAAAGAGAGCCTTTTTTTGAATTATCCCTTATTGAAGAGGTTATCTCAAGGTTTTTGCGCGAGCCGATATCCAAAACCATACCGCCCGTTCTTTCATAATATTTTATTGAACGCAGGTTTTCAAGGCCGTTTTTCTGTGCCTCTTTAACATAGCTTAAAAGTGCGCCCGCTGCCGATACCGCACATATCTTTTTTTCAAGACCGAAGCCGTAAAGATTAAGTACGTTAAAATGGTTGCAAAGCGCCGTATCCGCATTGCCGAGGTCAAAATTATATTCCTCAAAAATACCCGGTCTTATTGAAAAAATATTGTCTATTTTTTTTATTTTTTCCTCGCCTAAGCCGCTGTTGCATATTATCTCCGACGGAGAAAATTTTGCAATTTCGTCTATTACCTTGTTAAAGCCGTTTATTTCAAATTCCGTTGCAAAATAAGCGCCCGTGGTTATATCGCAGGCCGAAACGCCAAAGCCGGCCTTACAGCCGAAAATGCACATTATATAATTATTTTTATCTGCCTGCAGGGCATTGGTATCCATTATTGTACCCGGGGTTATGACCCTTATTACTTCACGCTTTACAAGACCCTTTGCAAGCTTGGGATCCTCGACCTGCTCGCAGACTGCGACCTTAAAGCCGTTGTTTACAAGTCTTGCGATATAATTATCTGCGGCATGATAAGGTATGCCGCACATAGGCGCACGCTCCTCGGTGCCGACATTTTTGCCCGTAAGCACAAGGTCAAGCTCTCTTGAAGCTATTTTTGCATCGTCATAAAAAAGCTCGTAAAAATCGCCAAGTCTGTAAAATAACAGAGCATACTTATATTTATTTTTAATTTGAAAATACTGCTCCATCATTGGTGTGACTTTTGCCATTTTTATGCTCCTTTCGATAGTATATAAGTTTTGATAAATTTAAGCTGTCCGTATTTTCGGCGCAATATTTTAGCCGTTAATGGCAGCCGCCGCAGGTAGCACAGCTGCCGCTGCAGCCGCCGCCCGACAAAAAGTCGTCGCCTGCTATGGTTGCATTAAATACATTCATTGTGTGGTTTACTATATTGTTAAAATTGTTTTCGGCAATAAAATACTGCTTTATTACCTCGTTTTCCTGAAGCTGCTTTATTTTTGCCGCAAGAATATCGTTCTCCGCCTCTATTTCCTCTTTTGAAAGGCTGCCCTCTGCCATCCTGTTATTTACATTCTGACGGTAAAGGCTGTAATCGGACATTAAAGCCTGTGCCTCGTTATCGCCTTCGAAAATATAGCGCGCATCGTTAAGTGCCATACCCTCTTCGGTCTCAAGCAGCATTTTTGCCAATTCTCTTGATTTTTCAAAAATAGTTCCTAAATTGCTCATTGTAATTCTCCAATCAAATAAAATGTTTTGCAGTCTGTTATTTTAACATTTACTATTTCGCCTATAAGCTCTTTGCAGCCCTTAAAATGCACAAGGGTGTTGTCCTCCGTGCGGCCCGTTACATATAAAGGATCGCTGCTTACGCCGTCAACCAGTATTTTATAGGTATTGCCCACCTTTTTTTGGTTAAGCTCGTAAACAATGGGGTTTACCGCATCCAAAAGGCGGTTGAAATTTGCCTTTGCCTCTTCCTCGGGTACCTGATTTGGCATTTCGGCGGCGGGAGTTCCCGTTCTTTTTGAATATATAAAGGTAAAAGCGCCGTTAAAACGCACTTTTTTAACAACATCTATAGTTTCGTCAACATCCTGCGGCGTTTCGCCCGGAAAGCCGACTATAATATCCGTGGTTATGGCAATATCGGGTATCGCCGTTTTAATTTTATTTATAAGCTCCAGGTAATGCTCCTTTGTATAGCGGCGGTTCATACGCTTTAAAATTTCATTGCTGCCCGCCTGAAAAGGAAGATGGATATGATCGCAGACCTTATCGCATTGTGCCATAGCGGATATAAGCTCGTCCGAAAGATCCTTGGGATGACTGGTCATAAAACGTATGCGCTCTATGCCGTCAACCTCGTTTATCATCCTTAAAAGCCGAGCAAAGGTTATTTCTGTATCAAGTCCGCGGCCGTAGCTGTTTACATTTTGTCCCAAAAGCATTACCTCTTTTACGCCGTCCGCCGCCAAAGTGCGCACCTCTTTTAAAATATCATCGGGGTGTCTGCTTCTTTCGCGTCCGCGTACATAAGGCACTATACAGTATGTACAAAAATTGTTGCAGCCAAACATAATATTAACGCTTGCCTTATATTTATATTTGCGTACAGCCGGAAGATCCTCCACTATTTCACCGTGCTTGTCCCAGATATCAAAAACGGGCGAGCCGCTTTCTATATTTGTCCAGATAAGCTCCGCAAGTTTGTAAAGATTAAATGTGCCGAAAACTATATCGACATGTCTGTATTTTTTTCTGATGGTCTCAATAACGGTGGGCTGCTGCATCATACAGCCGCACAGCGCTATTTTCATATTGGGATTGTCCTTTTTTGCGTGCTTTAAATAGCCAAGGTTTCCGTAAACCTTGTTTTCGGCATTTTCACGCACACAACAGGTATTATAGATTATAAGATCCGCATCCTTTTCCTCGTTACACGGCTCATAGCCCATTTTTTGAAGCATTCCGTTTATCTTTTCGGAATCGTGGGCGTTCATCTGACAGCCAAAGGTGTTTATAAAAAAGCGCGGTTTTCTTTCCATTTTTTCGTTAAGCGCCGCAATTTTTTGCATAAATTGGTTCTGACGCTCCAACTCCCCCTGTGTCGGGGCGGTATTGGGTGTTCGCATATTATCACCGTACCCTTTCTTAATTTTTAAGCCAAATTTTATTATAACACAAATTTAAGTATTTGTATAGTAAAATTTTTTTAATTATAAAAAAATGTGAAAAATTAGGAAACGCATACGAAAACTATATCGGCAAAAATGCAAATAAAAGAGATTTTACGCTTTAAGACGAAATTATTTGCGGGGCTTGCCGTGTAAGACATTTCCTGCGATATGTTTGTTAAAAACAATAAAAAACAGGGAGAGTCTAATTAAAAATAATACTTGTATTTAAGCAAAAAAACAGTTATAATAAAATTGTATAATAAATACTTACAGTAATAATTTTGATAAGGGGTGTTATCTGTGAAAAGAGATATACTTGAAATTTTGGAAAATGACAGCAGAAAAACTGTTGACGATATAGCACTTATGCTTGGCAAACCTGCGGATGAGGTTGCGGCGGCCATTGCGGAAATGGAAGCGGATAACGTAATTTGCGGCTATTCGACCCTTATCAACTGGGAAAGCGTTAAGGACGATATGGTTACGGCTATGATAGAGGTAAAGGTAACGCCCAAAAGAGATATGGGTTTTGACCATATGGCAAAGCGCATTTACAATTTTCCCGAGGTAAAAAGTGTATTTTTAATGTCGGGCGGCTACGATCTTCTTGTTATGATAGAGGGCAAAAACCTTAAGGAAGTTTCAAGCTTTGTTTCCACAAAATTATCGGCGCTTGACAGCGTTTTAAGCACAGCAACGCATTTTGTGCTTAAAAGATATAAGGAACACGGCGTTATTTTTGACAAAGGCAGCGATGCCGACGAAAGGATGATAGTTTCACCGTGAAAAGACCCGAAGATTATGTAAATAAAAGTGTTATGGATATGCCCTTTTCGGGCATAAGAAAATTTTTTGATGTTGCAAGCGAAATGGAGGGCGTTATCTCACTTGGCGTGGGTGAGCCCGATTTTGACACACCCTGGGCTATACGCGAAAGGGCTATATATACCCTTGAAAAGGGCAGGACGGTATATACATCAAATGCCGGCCTTTTGGAACTGCGTCAGGAAATATGTAAATATATAAAAAGAAATTTGGGTGTTGAATATACGCCCAAAACGGACGTACTTGTTACCGTAGGCGGCAGTGAGGCTGTCGATGCGGCGATGAGGACTGTTGCAGGCCCCGGGGACGAGGTTTTGGTGGTAGAGCCGTCTTATGTCTGTTATAAGCCCTGTGTTACGCTTACGGGTGCAACACCCGTTGTTATAAATACCACTGCGGAATATGATTTTCGTTTGCAGCCCGAGCAGATACTTGAAAAAATAACCGATAAAACGAAGGCTATGATAGTCTGTTACCCCAATAATCCCACGGGCGCCGTTATGGAATATGACGACTGGGCTAAAATTGCGGCAGCTTTAAAGGATAAGGATATACTTATAATCAGCGATGAGATCTATTCGGAGCTTACATATACCGGAAACAAGCACGTTTCACCCGTACAGTTCCCCGAGCTTAAGGATAAGACCATACTTATAAACGGTTTTTCAAAATCCTTTGCTATGACGGGCTGGCGCCTTGGCTTTGCATTGGGTCCCGAGGCTATAATAAAGCAAATGACAAAGGTGCATCAGTATGTTATTATGTGTGCGCCTACCTTAAGTCAGCGTGCCGCTGTCGAGGGACTTAGGGTCTGCGATGGCGAAGTGGAAAAAATGCGCAGGCAATATGAGATGCGCCGCCGTGTAATGCGCCGGGGCTTTCTTGATATGGGGCTTGAGTGCTTCGAGGCACTCGGTGCCTTCTATCTTTTCCCCTGCATTAAATCTACGGGATTAAGCTCCGAGGAATTCTGCCAAAGACTTTTGTTTGAGGAAAAAGTGGCGGTAGTACCGGGCAATGCCTTTGGTGAGGCAGGAGAGGGCTTTATACGCTGTTCCTACGCTTATTCTATAGAGGATATCAAAAAAGCACTTGTTAAAATAACCGCTTTTGTGGAAAAATTAAAGTCAGAAAAAAGGTAAAAAAGGGGGCAGGTTATATGTATGATGAATTAAAAGAAATTATAGAGCAAAGCAATAATATTGTATTTTTGGGTGGTGCGGGTGTTTCCACCGAAAGCGGCATACCCGATTTCAGAAGTGCCGACGGTCTTTACAATACAAAAATAAAATACGGTTCATCACCCGAGGAAATAATAAGTCACAGCTATTTTATGCGACATACCGAAACTTTTTATGAGTATTATTTTGAAAATATGGTGTATCCCGAGGCAAAGCCCAATATTGCGCATTTTGCCCTTGCAAAGCTTGAAGAAATGGGCAAGCTTAAGGCTGTTGTAACACAAAATATCGACAATTTGCATCAGCTTGCGGGCAGTAAAAATGTGCTGGAGCTTCACGGCTCGGTTTACAGAAATTACTGTATGGAATGTGGTAAGTTTTATCCCTTAAAGGATATAATAGACAGTGAGGGCGTGCCTAAATGTGAATGCGGCGGTACAATAAAGCCCGATGTGGTACTTTATGAGGAACCGCTTGACAATGATGTGTGGAATAAGGCATATAAGGCTATTTCCGAGGCAGATGTGCTTATAGTCGGCGGCACGTCGCTTGTGGTTTATCCTGCGGCAAGCCTTGTAAGCGCTTACAGGGGAAATAAGCTTGTGCTTATAAATAAGGGCGAAACAACCTATGACCACCTTGCAAAGCTGGCTATTCACGACAGTATCGGCAGGGTATTTTCGGAAATTATGTAAATATCAGGGGGCTGTCGATAAGATCGACAGCCTATTTTATCAATAAAATTATAAAAAATAAAAAAAAGTATTGACAAGCATAAAAAAAAGTGCTATAATTAATTCTGTTGTCAGGCAAATAAGACAATTTATGGGAGCATAGCTCAGCTGGGAGAGCATCTGCCTTACAAGCAGAGGGTCATAGGTTCGAGCCCTATTGTTCCCATTTTAAAAATGGGTATATTTTTTTATACCCATATATATGGCGGGATAGCTCAGTTGGCTAGAGCACGCGGTTCATACCCGCGGTGTCGAGGGTTCAAATCCCCCTCCCGCTATTTTGTTTAGCCCCATAGTTTCTATGGGGTGTTTTTTTTATATTTTTTAACCAACTAAGGAAGTCCCCCGCTTCTAAAGCGGGGGTGCTTACTTAAA
>CAMVJD010000059.1 GCA_947167715.1 uncultured Eubacteriaceae bacterium | reverse complement strand
CTCCCACTGAATTTTAAGTAAGCACCCCCGCTTTAGAAGCGGGGGACATCCTTAGTTGGTTATATTTACATAGCAAATAAAAAGCACACACCATCGGTCCATGCCAAGGTATGTGCTTTAAATATAAGTATTAATTTGTTTCCTCTGTATTTTCGGTATCTGCCAAAGTCTCGGCAGTTTCCTCGGCTTCTGTGTCCTTGCCGTTCATAATATCACGAAGCTCATCGCCCGTTATTTTTTCCTTTTCCATAAGCTTTTTCGCAGCCTTATGAAGTACATCCATATTGGCGGTAAGCGTCTTTTCCGCAAGGTCATAGGCCTGGCTGATAATACGGTTTATTTCCTCATCGATAAGGGTAGCTATATTTTCGCTGTAGTTTTTGGTATGTCCGAAATCTCTGCCCAAGAATACCTCCTGTTGGTCGTCGCCAAAAAGAATGGGGCCTAATTTTTCGCTCATACCGTATTTTGTGACCATAGCCCTTGCCATATTTGTGGCCTGCTGTATATCACCCGATGCACCGGTAGAAATATCGCCGCATACAAGTTCCTCTGCCACACGGCCGCCAAAGCAAGCCGCTATTTCCTGCTCCATAGCCTTTTTATACTGGTACGAGGGCTCCTTTGGTACGGGCATTGTATAACCGCCTGCACGGCCTACGGGAATAATTGAAACTATATGCACGGGGTTAAGCTCGGAAAGCACCTCAAACAAAATAGCATGACCCGCCTCGTGATAAGCGGTAAGCTTTCGCTCCTTTTCGGTAATTACCTTGCTTTTTTTCTCCGTACCCATGGCGACCTTTATAAATGCCTGCCTGATATCCTCGGCATCAAGGGCTTTTTTATTATTTCTTGCGGCTAACAGCGCGCTTTCATTCATAAGGTTTTCAAGGTCTGCGCCCGTAAAGCCGGGAGTTGTTTTTGCCACCTCGGCCAGGTCAACATCGGATGCGATCTTTTTGCCCTTTGCGTGTACCCTTAATATTTCCTCGCGGCCCTTGACGTCGGGTATACCCACAACTATCTGTCTGTCAAAACGGCCGGGGCGCAGCAGCGCGGGGTCAAGTATATCGGGGCGGTTTGTTGCCGCAATAACTATAACGCCCTCGTTTGCACCAAAGCCGTCCATTTCCACAAGCAGCTGGTTAAGTGTCTGCTCGCGCTCGTCATGACCGCCGCCGAGACCAGCGCCTCTTCTGCGGCCAACGGCATCTATCTCGTCAATAAAGATAAGACAGGGAGAGTGTTTTTTTGCGTTGTCAAAAAGGTCGCGCACACGCGATGCGCCGACACCTACGAACATTTCCACAAAGTCCGAGCCCGATATCGAGAAAAACGGAACATTCGCTTCGCCCGCAATGGCCTTTGCAAGCAAGGTCTTTCCCGTACCCGGACTGCCCACAAGCAAAACACCCTTGGGTATTCTGGCGCCTATATCAACATATTTTTTGGGCGCACTTAAAAAGTCCACTATTTCGGCTACTTCCTCTTTTTCCTCTTTAAGGCCCGCCACGTTTTCAAATGTAACGCGCTTTCTGCGCTCGTCGGACATTAATTTTGCGCGGCTCCTGCCAAAGTTCATTACTTTGCCGCCACCACCGCCGTTCATCTGCTGGAAGATAAACATTAACAGCATAATTGCAATAACTATAGTTATAATTATACTTATTGCCGAGAATATGCTGCCCGTTTTGGACGGAGAAACGGTTTTTATATCCACCTTTCCGTCGCGGCTGCTTTCACTTACCTCATCCAAAAACTGGGATACGGATGAAATTGAAATACGATGCTCCTCACCCTCTTTGGTTTTTACCAGCGCGGTGCCAACATCATTTATCTCCGAATCCCTTTGCAGGGTAACAGTATCAATTTTTCCTTTATTTATGTCCTTTAACATGGTGCTGTAAGTATATTCCGCCGTCTGCTGCGATGCGGGACCGCCGCCAAGCATCATACGCTTGCCCACTACTGCGATAACAATTATAAGCACAATAGTACAGTACAAACCCAGCACTCTGAACATATTATTTTTGTTGTTCATTTCTTTGCCTCCAATCCTATCTTATTATAATATCATAAATACTTTATATATTCAAGTAAAATTTTTTTATATAAAATTTCGGTAGGGATCTCGGCATTTAACAAAACGCACGCAAGCGCATACAAGCTCAATATTTGCCGCCGAAAAGCACCTTATGCGGCAGCAGTTGAGACCATATACTCTTACGCACGTTTATTTTTGTAAAACAGGGAAAACAAAAAACATCCCTTGACAAATATCAAAAAAATATATAAAATTATCTATCGTAGGATCAATCTGTACTTTTATAACCGTGCATATAATTGCGTAAATGCCAAAAAGCGGTTTTTAAGGGTACCATAAAATAACTGATACGGAGCAGACAAAAATGGATAAATTAAAATTTTATTATTCAAGGATGGCGAAAAACGGCGCCATATTTTTAAAATGGCTGATAGTGTCTATGGGAGCAGGCCTGCTTTTGGGGCTTATCGGCTCGGCATTTTATCATTTACTTGCAGCGGCCAACGCCTTCCGCACGGAGCATCCGCAGATAATATATTTTCTGCCGTTTTCCGGGTTTATAATAGTTTTTCTGTACCGTATGGCAAAGGATGACGGGCTTAACACAAACATTATTTTAAGCGCCATCCACTCCGACACCAATGTACCGCTTAAAATAACGCCGCTTATTTTTATTTCTACAATAATAACAAACCTTTTCGGCGGCTCGGCGGGACGCGAGGGCGCAGCCGTACAAATAGGCGGCGGCATAGGATATTACCTTGGCGGCCTGATAAAGCTTGACGAATTTGACAGACGTGTTTTTACAATGTGCTGTGTAAGCGCGGCGTTTTCGGCAGTTTTCGGTACGCCCATAGCGGCGGCGATTTTTGCCATAGAGGTGGTAAGCGTAGGCATTATGTACTACTCTGCCCTTGTACCCTGCGCCATAGCATCGCTTACGGCAAATACCGTGGCCAAGGCACTTGACTGCCGCGGCGAGCAATTTCATGTATTATATATAACCGAGTTTAAATTTGATACGGGTATAAAGGCACTTATTATGGCCATTATAGCAAGCCTTGTCAGCATACTTTTTGTGGTATCGCTTAAATACTGCGAATATCACTTTAAAAAATATATAAAAAATCAATATTTAAGGGTCTTTACGGGCGGTCTTATAATAGTTGTGCTTACGCTTTTGCTTAAAACCACCGACTACAACGGCGTAGGCATTCCAGTAATGGAACGCGCGTTCAGGGGCGAGGTCGAGCCCGAGGCCTTTTTATTTAAAATTATTTTTACCGCAATAACTCTTGGCTGCGGCTTTAAAGGCGGCGAGATAATGCCGTCATTTTACATAGGCTCTACACTTGGCTGCTTTGTCGGCAGATATATGGGCATTTCGCCGTCACTTTGCGCAGCCATAGGCATGGTATCTGTTTTCTGCGGCGTTACAAACTGCCCTATTGCCTCGCTTATAATCAGTCTTGAGCTTTTCGGCATGGAGGGTATACATTATTATCTTTTGGCTATTGCGGTAAGCTATATGCTTTCGGGTTATTACGGCCTTTACAGCACACAAAAAATAATTTACTCCAAGTATAAAAACCAGTATGTAAATAAGATAGCACACCACTAAAGGAAAAATTATGGACGAAAATAAAATGGTATGCGAATGTTATAACATCCGCGTAAAGGATATAAAAAAAGCCATAGCCGAGGGCTGTGACACTTTTGAAAAGATGGAGCGTTCAATGCGTTTGGGTGTACTTTGCGGCGCCTGCGTTAATGACGCAAAAAAAACAATAGAATTATGTAAAAAAATGTAAACAATGAAATCACGGTCAGAAAAAGGTTTTACCGAGGCCGTAAAAAAACGTATTATTAAATTGCTTGTTGAAAGAAGCGCAATAGCGCAATGGACAATTGTATACGATGACGGCAGCACCTCGGGTGAGGCAGACGATTACTATTAAAACAAAAGCGAATGTTCATTATGGATATTCGCTTTTTTTCATACAAATTTTATCCGAATCTAATCCAAATTTAATAAAAGATTTTTAACATTATAGCATGAACTATAATTACTTTTACGGGAGGTTCGGTATGAAACGAAAATTAATTGGTATTGCGGCATTCACAGCTGCAATTATAACGGCAGGCATTTCGGTATCCGCGGCGACAACGATAGTGCGCGGTGATGCGGATAAAAGCGGCAATTTAGATATTTTGGATGCAATAACCGTGATGAACTATGTTGACAAGGGCACGCAATTTGCAAATCTTTCCTATTGCGATGTAAACAATGACGGCGCTGTTGATAAGGCAGATGCATCATATATATTAAAGGCCGTATCGGGGCTGTATACCATACCCGACGAGGCAAAGCACACCATTGTGTTAAGCGACAATGCCATTACATTTGACGGCGCCGTACAAAATACCGTTTACGCCGAGATCAACAATACGGCAAATACAATAAAAATAATAAGTCCGGGTACATACAATATTTCGGGTACGCTTTCCAACGGACAAATAATAGTTGATATCCCCGAGTCCTACGACAATAATAATGCAGAGCTTAATTTAAACGGTGTAACGATAACAAATTCCGCCGGCCCCGCAATATACGGCATAAGCGGAGATATTGAAATAAGTGCAAAGAAAAGCACGGTAAATACACTTACGGACGGCACCCCTGCTGTATTTGAAACGGAGACCGACGAAAACGGAAACGAAACGACAACGGAGGATCCAAACGGCTGTGTTTTCTCGCATGACGGCATAAAGCTTAAGGGTACGGGCAGTCTTGTTATAAACGGAAATTATGCAAACGGCATAAGCGGCAAAGATGAGGTCGTCATACAAAAGCTTGGTCTTACGGTAAATGCGGTAAATAACGCCGTTAAGGCCAAGGACTATGTTAATATAAAAAGCGGCACAGTTAATTTGACAAGCACGCAGGGTGACGGCATACGCTGTACAAACGGCTATGTTTCCATATCGCAGGATGATGCGGAGACTGCCACAAGCGTAACGATAAATGCAAAGGACAACGGCATTTTCACAAAGGCAGACAGCAGCGAAACAAACAGCGATATAAGCATAACGGGCGGCACGGTAAATATCAATGTAAAACCCGACGGTGATGCCGATACCGAAAACTGTAATTATGACGGTATACATACCAAGCTGGGCGCAATAAGCATAACGGGCGGCACAGTGACCGCCGAGATCTACTGTGACGGCATACAGGCGGCAGGCGATCTGACAATAGACGGCGCGGCAGTCATAAATGTAACAACAACAGGCGAAATAACCTCATCTTCGGGCAGCGGACAGGGACAGCCGTTTGATCCGTGGCAGCAGCAAAGCACAACAACGGAAAATGATATTTCCGCAAAGGGCATTAAAACGGATGCGGATATGTTTATAAAGGGCGGAGCAAATTTAACCGTTGTTTCCACCGATGACAGCGTACACGCAAACGGCAGCATAACCATTGACGATGCGGTGCTTACGCTTGCCGCAGGCGATGACGGCGTTCACGCAGATGATACGCTTACGATAAACGACGGCTGTGAGCTGACGGTTTCCGAAAGCTACGAGGGTCTTGAAGCCTTGACGATAAATATCAACGGCGGCGTTATGAATGTTTATTCCACCGATGATATGGTAAACGCCGCAGGCGGCAATGACGGCTCGTCAAGCAGCGGTCCCGGCGGCG
The DNA here is from genome assembly GCA_947167715.1 of uncultured Eubacteriaceae bacterium. Taxonomy (GTDB): domain Bacteria; phylum Bacillota; class Clostridia; order Lachnospirales; family CAG-274; genus RGIG4310. Next base: position 13,499 of record CAMVJD010000059.1, on the reverse strand, counting down.
ACCCGCAAAGCTCAAGCGCAAACGGCAATATAAACATAAACGGCGGCTATCTGTACTGCGTAAATACCACACAAAGCGGTGACGGCGGCGACGGTATAGATTCAAACGGCAGTATCACAATAAACGGCGGTACGGTAATAGTAAACGGCATAGCGGGCAACACCTCAAACAGCTCCATTGACTATGACAGTAAATTTACATATACGGGCGGCTATCTGTTCGCAACGGGCGGCGGTTCTATGGCAAGCGAGATAACAAGCGGTCTGACAGCCTCAAATCCCGTACTTACCTACGGACTTTCAAGCAGCTCGGGCGGTTTTGGCAGACCCGGACAGCAAAGCGGCAACAGCTCCGCAAACACTATTTCAAAGGGAACAAGGCTTACGCTTACCGACGGCAGCGGAAATGTTATAATGACACTCGTTCCCGTAAATAACGTGGAAAACATTGTTATGGCCGCGGGCAGCAATATAAAAAGCGGTTCAAGCTATACACTTTATTCGGGCGGCACCTACAGCGGCGGCGAAGATGTATACAGCACAGGCGGTACATTGACCGGAGGAACAAGTCTTGCATCAAAAACCGCGGGCAGCGGAGTAACAAGCTTAAATTAAATAAATAACCCCCTATCAAACCGGGGGTCTAATATAAAAACGCCCCGTGCTCAGTGCTTCGGGGCGTTTTTATAAAACTCGGCCTTATCGGCGTACATTCTTTCGTCTGCGGTCTGCATTGTGGTATTCAGGTTATGCTCCTTATCATCGTAGCAGCCGCCCACGGCAAAGCTCAGGCCGCTGCCGCCGCGCGAAAACTCCTTAAGGGCATTAAGCTTTTTATCAAAAACCTCTTTTGTGATATCCCGCAGGATAATTACAAATTCGTCACCGCCCGTGCGGAACACGGGGTCATCGGGGAATTTTTCCTTAAGCACCGCCGCGGCATCCTTAAGCAGTTTGTCGCCCGCAGCGTGACCGAGGCTGTCATTTGTTCTTTTAAGTCCGTTTATATCGGCGTAAATTATGCCGTAGGGTCTTGATGTGTCCAGCTTATCCAAAAGGCCGTTAATTGCATTTCGGTTCATAAGTCCGGTAAGGATATCGGTATCGCTCATTTTGCGCAGACGGCACATAAGGTTGTGATTTGCTATTTTGGGCGCGATAAGAAAGGCGGTCAGCTCCAGAGTTTCCTTAATTGTAACGGCGTCCTCCACCTCAAAATTTGTCGCCCAGATAAAGCCCACTGTCTCATTATCGGTTTTAAGCGGGAAAAGAATAACACTTTTAACGCCCTTGCTTGTCAGCGAGTCAAACCAAACGGGGTTGCGGTGCCTTATTTTTTCAATTTCGTGCCTGTCCTTTGCTATAACGCCGTTCGACCCTGCGACCGTAGCAGGCCAGGTCTTTGCAACGGGGTAAAAATTTGCGCCCGAAAACTGCGGTATATCAAGCTCGGGTACGCCGGGGGCGTGATCCTCACACAACACCGAGCAGGTCTCGGCGGCAAAGTCCGTAAGCGTGATACAGCAGCGGTTTGCATTGCATAAAGCGCGGATATCCTTGATTATGGAATTCATTGACTCCTGATAATCGTTTCTTTCGCTTAATTTTATCATTGTTTTTAAAACATAGGCGCTTGTCGCCACCGAGATATCCGCTACCTTTTCAAAATCGGGCTTGGCCGTGGACTCAAAGGAATAAACGCAGTAGCCCTTGTTTTTCTCCTCCGATACCAAAGGCAGTAAAAACATATTTACCCAAAGCCCAAGTTCACTTGAATCCACATAGGCGTGAAGCGGCTGCTTTAAAACCGCACTGCGGTAGCAAAAATCCTCAAAATTAAGGTCGCGCAGGAAAAAATCGGTATACGGCCTGCCTGCACAAAACTTTTTGCCGTACTTTTTCAAGGCGTTGAAATACCCCTCGTTTCCCGCCTCAACACATATATTGCCGTAGCTTCCGTCATCGTAGGTCTCCACCGATATTATACAAGCAACGGAATGGAACGTATCCACAAACCCCTTAAGATCCATTTGCTTTCTCCTCTCTTACAAACGAACACCCTTTTTAATATACAAGTAAAGCAAAACACAACACACCGCGGCAATAACAAAAATATACTTATGCAAAAAATATACGGCCGCCGCTATGGGATATATATAATCAATATCCTTGGGGCTTGTGCCCCGTTTCCTTTTGTGCGTCCATTGCGAGCTGTCGTATCTGCTTTTTATCATATTTACCCAATAGCAGTTCTTGTCAAACGGTGTGTTTTTAATAAGTCCCGACGAATACGAAAGATCCTGCGCATCGTTTATACCGTGCTTTTCCGCATAATCAAGCAAAAGCACCGCCTCAAATACGGTAATTTTTTTACACGCATTTTTAACATATTGCGCGTTGTCCTTGTCAAGCTCCCAATCGAAGCCGGATGTGATATAATAATATTCGTCATCCTTATATGTCAGCTCTGCCTCATTGGCATTTACATTATATTGCAGCTCATAGCTGTTTTGTGACATACTTCCCTTTGAATTTAATTTCTTGTTGTCCGCAAGAAGTGTCACATAGCCATAGTCAAAATACTCCGCCCTTGCATCAAGGTAATAAAGATATGCGCTTATGGCCGCGATCAATACCAATGATGCAAAAATAAACCTTTTCGTCATACGCAGTCCCTCATTTTTCCGCGCTGTCCGAACTCCTCAACCCCTAATGCTTTATTTTTGCAAAGAAGTTCTGTATTCTGACATTATCGCTGTTTTCTATTATCTCCTCGGGAGTGCCAAAGCCCAGCACATAGCCCTCGTCCATAAACATTACCTTATTTGCGGCCTCTTTTGCAAAGCCTATTTCGTGGGTAACGATAAGCATTGTCATTTTTTCCCTTGAAAGGTCGCGTATTACCTTAAGCACCTCGCCCGTCAGTTCGGGATCGAGGGCGGAGGTCGGCTCGTCAAAAAGCAGTATATCGGGGCTGCACATCAGCGCCCTTGCAATAGCCACACGCTGTTTTTGACCGCCCGAAAGATTGGCGGGCATTTCGTTTATTTTTTCGGCAAGACCCACCTTTTTAAGCAGTTCAAGCGCCTTTTTATTAAGCTCGTCCCTTGTACCCTGTTTGGCAAGCAAGGGCGCGAGCAGCATATTATCCCTTACGTTTTTATGCGGGAAAAGATTAAAATGCTGAAAAACCATACCCGTTTTGGCAAGTATGCTGCGTTTTTCCTTTGCCGAGGGGTAAACGCCGTTTTCACAAAGCGCCCTGCCCTCTATGTAAATACTGCCGCCGTCTACCGCGTTAAGGTCGATAAGGCTGCGCAAAAATGGGCTTTTGCCGCTGCCCGACGGACCGAGTATGGCGATAACATCACCCTTTTCCACATCTAAATTTATATCCTTTAAAACCTCGACATTGCCAAAGCTTTTTTTAAGGTGTTCCACCTTTATAAGCTGATCCAAAAATTTACCTCCTTTTAAAAAATCCGACCGTAGGGCGCATTTTTTATTCATTAGCCAAGCATTTCTGTGTTACTTAAAACGAGAATTTTCTTTCAAGCAGTTTAAATACTATAGTCAAAACATAGCTCATTATCAGATAAAAGACCGCCGCTGCCAAAAACGCGGAAATATTGGTGGTTTTGTTTACAATGGTCTTTGTCACCTTTAAAAGGTCGGAAAGGCCGATGGCGGTTATAAGCGCGGTGTCCTTTATAAGTATTATCGCCTCGTTTGAAACGGCGGGCAGCGATATCCTGAACATCTGCGGCAGGACAATATGCGCGCGTGTCTGCATATCGGTAAGGCCGAGCACCTTTGCCGCCTCGTACTGACCCTTGTCAACGGATAAAAGACCGCCGCGGAATATCTCGGCAAAGTATGCGGCGTAGTTAAGTATAAATGCCACCGCACCCGCGGTAAAACGGTCGCTTATGGTGAGATATTTGCCTATAACGGGGGTGTACGGCAGGCCGAAGTATACAAAAAATATCTGTAACAAAAGCGGCGTACCGCGCATTATAAGTATGTAAAATGATATTATTTTTCTTACCGCCATATTTTTTGATGTATATAAAAATGTCAGACAAAGACCCAAAGGCATTGAAAAAATAATAGTAATAAAAAACAGCTTTATTGTAATAAGACAGCCCTCAAGCATTTGCGGCAGCCATTGCAAAAATGTCATAAAATTTTCCTCCGATCGGTATAAACTCCCTGCTATAATAATACCATTTATCGGTATTTTCGTCAAGTCCTTGAATATTTTGTTTTCCCTGTTTTTCAGCACAAATATCTGATGTATGCAGATACCGTAGATAAAATCATTATTACATCACCACATACATAAACAAATGCCGCTTCCGCCGCAATAAAAAAGGGCGTATAAAACGCCCTGAAATTTTAGTGCTGGTAGATATCCTCACCAAACCACTTTGTTGATATATCGGCAGCTGTGCCATCCTTTGACATTGCATCAAGTGCAGCCTGAAGCTTTTCGATAAACTCGGTATTGCCCTTCTTTGCGGCAACGCCGTAGACCTCATCGCCAAAGTCGCCGTTTTCAACAACTCTGAAATCGTTTTTGTTGTTTGCAAGGTAGTATCTTGCAACTATCTCGTCGGCAACAACTGCGTCAAGGCGCTGGATATCAAGGTCTGTAAAGGCCAGAATATTTGTATCATAGGTGCTTACCTCGCCAAGGCTTGAATAGATATCATCGCCCTCGACCGCATCAAGAGCGGATGAGCCTGCCTGAACACCTATCTTTTTGCCGTTAAGGTCATCCTTGGACTGAATTTCGGAGGAATTTTTTACAATAATTATCTGCTTATTTTTAAGATAAGGCTTTGTAAACTCCATATTCTCCTGTCTTTCCTCGGTCATTGTAAGGCCGTTCCAGATACAGTCGATATTGCCGTTTTCAAGTTCAAGCTCTTTTGTGTCCCAGTCTATAGGCTGAAACTCTACCTCACAGCCAAGCTTTTCTGCAGCTGCCTTTGCAAGGTCTATATCAAAGCCCACTATTTCGTTATTTTCGTCACGGAAGCCCATAGGCGGGAACTCGTCATCAAGTCCAACGATAAATTTACCGTCTATCTTTGGAAGCTCTGCTGTTTCCGATGTTTGCGTATTATCTGTGCCCGTGCCCGAGCCGCCGTCTGTCACAGGTTCTGTATCTGCACTCTGACCGCAGCCTACAAAGCCCATCATAAGGGTCGCCGTTAAAATAAAGCTTAAAAATTTTTTCATTGATTAAATTCTCCTTTTTAATTTATTTTATTCTATAAGGACACCGATAAGGTGGCCATAAGTTTACCGTTTTATACTATAGTGCTGCATATCCAGCCTGTTTTCAAATTCATTAACGGGCAGCGGCCTGTCAAAGTAATAGCCCTGTGCCGTTTCACAGCCGTTTTCGCGCAGCACTTCAAGCTGCGCGCCTGTCTCCACACCCTCCGCTATACATTCAAGCCCAAGCTCTCTTGCCATGGCAACAACGTGTCTGAACATTATGCTGCGTACACTGTCCGATTCGTCCTCGTCCATGGGCAGAAAACTTTTATCTACCTTAAGGACATTCCACGGGATAGCCCTTATAAGGTTAAGTGAGGAATATCCTATACCAAAATCATCCACGGATGTGCAGATGCCCTGCTGCTGCAGGCCGCCAACCACACGCTTAAGGTCAAGAAACTCAACGTCCGTTGTGGTTTCTGTAAGCTCTATTTCAATGTATTTATGCGGTATATTGTATTTATCGGTAATGCTGATTATTTTTTCAAGCATATCCTTATTCATCATATGCTTGCGCGAGAAATTAACGGAGGTACGCACGATGCGGCGGCCCTCGTCAAGCCAGCGGCGCAGATCGATACACACACGCTCCAGCATATAAAAATCCAGCCTGCAAATATCCGTTGTTTCCTCCAGCGCGGGTATAAAATCAAGAGGCGGTATAACCTTACCGTGCTTTATCCAGCGGCACAGCGCCTCCGCACCCGAAAGCTCGCCCGTTTCAATATTGACCTTTGGTTGATAGTAAACGTGAAATTCCCTGTTTTCAAGCGCCTCGGGAAATGCCTTTTGTACACGCATATTTTTTTCGCGGCTTGCAAGCAGCTCGTCGTTATAGTAAACAATATGCTCCTTGCCGCCCGTTTGTGCCGCGCGTGAAGCAGCTATAATATTTGACAGCACATCGCCGGGGTCATCTGCGGCATAGCCGTCCGGCATAACAAATATGCCTATGCTTGCCTCTATCCTGACCGAGTCACCGTCATACGGTATAATAGCCTCCGTAAGATAGTTAATAACTTTTTCGCTTTTATCCGCCGAAACTATCAGCACAAAATTATCGCCGCCAAGCCTTGCGTGACAGCCGTCATCACCTACAAGCTTTCCTACACCGTTATAGTGTCGGCGCATAATGATATCGCCCGCTTTTCTGCCAAGCTCCTGATTGACAAGCGAATAATGCATAAGATTATAGCAAATAGCCACCTTGCCGCCAAGCCTTCCGCAGGCAAGTTTTTTTGCAATATAATTCCAAAAGCTGCGCTGGTTGCGGTAGCCGCTGTCATCATAAAGCGCAAGCCGCTCCGTAAGCTCTCGCAGTCTTTTGCGGCTTACATAGCTGACAAGGGTACGCATTACAAGCTCTACCCTTTCGCGCTCATACGCAGAAAGCGGCTCCGAGCCCGAGGTCATATATACATTTACCGTGGTTATTGACATCACACTGGTCTCAACACGCATGCTTATTGCCAGCTCATGCTCCGTACCGTTATCATAGCTGCAAATAACATCACCGCCGCCGTTTTTTTCTTCCTCCGGGGTGCGATAATTGCATATCTCCGTGCGTGAAAGACGAAACAGGACCGACATCTCATTTAAAATGTTTTCTATCCGAACTATATCCGTTTTTTCATTATCCGTGCATACAGTTATAAGCTGTCTGAATAAAACGGTAAATCTTGCTTCTGTTTTTGTATTGTCGGTCATTGTCATCACCGCCTTTTAATAAAAAATAGCTATACTTATAATAATATTTTAACATATAACAAGCTCTATTTCAAGATTAATTTTCTATTTAAGGCAATTTCCGCCGAAATTCCCAAAAAGATTTTTTATTTGCACTATAAAGAAACTGAGCTTAACAAGCGCTTGCCTTGTTAATTGACGGCAAGCCCCGCAAATAATTTTGGCTTACAGCGGATGACCGGCATACGCTGACGCCAAAAAACATTTGCGTTTTTGCCTAACTACGTTATTTTATACGTTTTGCTTGTTATATTACTGTACACAGCATAAGAGCCTTTTTATTGCACTATATAAAGCGTACCGCAGGAAATATACTTGCGCGGCAAAAACGCCATCAAAAAAAGTTCAAAAAAACGGGGAAAGGTAAATTTGTATTATGTTGACAAGTCCTTAAAAATTTGATATCATTAAATCCGATAAAACAATATTACAGGAGAAAATATGCTTGAATTCAAAAAAATAGAATTATCGGATAAACCGCTTTTTGACAGCTTTTTTGATAAAGAAAACTTTTATATAAGCGATTATTGTTTTGCAAACGTATATATTTGGCGCAACGTGTATGCCACAAAATACGCCTGCGAGGACGGTTTTTTGTTTATACGCTTCAGCGATGATAACAGCGATTCATTTTTGCCGCCAATAGGCACGGGCGACTATAAAACGGCGCTTGAAAAGCTTACGGAATATACCGCCGCAAACGGCAGCAAGCTTTTAATGGGGCTTATACCGCCCAAATACAAGGCTCTTATAGAGCAAGCGATGCCCGGACGTTTTAATATTACCGAAAACCGGGCTGCGGCAAATTATATTTATTCCGCGGAAAAGCTTATGTATTTAAAGGGCAAAAAGCTGCACGCCAAGCGCAACCATATAAATAAATTTTTGCTTACGCATAAAAACTGGTGCTACGAAGAGCTTAACGACGAAAACACAAAGGAGTTTTTTGATTACCAGCTTAACTGGTGCGCCGACGAGCCCGACGAATTTTTGGGCGAGACCTGCGCCGTTTCCACCGCACTTAAAAACCGGACCGCACTTAATATAAAGGGCGGGCTTTTACGGCTTGACGGCAGGATAATCGCCGTCACCCTCGGTTCGCAGACTTTTAAGGACACCTTTACCGTGCATATCGAAAAGGCCGACCCGACCATTCAGGGTGCTTATCAAATGATAAATCAGCAGTTTGCCCTGCATAATTTTGAAAACTATACCTATATAAACCGCGAGGAGGATCTGGGGCTGGAGGGTCTGCGCAAATCAAAGCTGTCCTATTTCCCCGAATTTTTAAGCGAAAACTATATGGCGGAGTTAAAATAAATGAAAAGTTTTAAATTTGCCGAGGCCTCCGATATCCCCGAAATACGCAGGCTTTGGGATATTGCGTTTGGCAACGAAAAGGATTTTAACGAATACTATTTTAAAAATATTTTTGATGCAAGTAAAACGCTTATCTGCAAAATTGACGGAAAATTTGCGGCTATGACACAAATGCTTGAATACACAATACACGGGTTTGGGAATATAAGCTACATTTACGGTGCCGCCACTATGCCCGAATTTCGCGGGCGCGGCGTAATGACGGCCCTGCTTAACGAAAGCTTTAAAACAGATAAAAAAAACAACAAGGCGGGGTCGGCTCTTATCCCCGCAAACAGCGGTCTGTTTGATTTTTATGCGCGTTTTGGCTATAAAAAGGCTTTTTTTACTAAAAACGCGGTATATAAAGCGCATCCCGCAAATATAATACGGGTTTGCGCAGACGACATTCCTTTTTTAAACAAAATTTACGAAAATGCGCTTAAAAAGCGGCCGCACCTCGTCCGCAGCAGCGAATACTGGGCAGAACAGCTGAAAATGTTAAAAGCCCTGGGAGGCTTTGCCTATAAGACCTCCGACACCTATGCGCTTGGCTATCCCGACGGCATACAGGAGCTTATCGGCCCGAACGCAGACGAGCTTGCCTCGGGTACAGCACATAAATTGGGGCTTGACGAGATATCCGCCTCGGGGCCCGGCAGCGACATTCCACTTGGTATGCTAAAGCCCTACGGCAAAGACTTTGACGAAAATATAAAAATGTATTTTGAACTTATGTATAACTGACAGTCTATACACCGCAAAAACAACAAAAAGCTGTCGGACCGAAAATGATGATCATATCAGATCTCTTCGGCCCGACAGCTTTATTTTTTTAGGAAATTGCCAAAAGGCTACCTTAAAATTTTGTTTTTTGCATTACTTGATACGGTTTTTATTAAATAAGTCCAAATTTTTTCATGCTTTCTCTTAACTTTTCGCGGTTTTCATCTGCCATTTCAAGCAGAGGTGCGCGGAAAGCACCCGCATTTTTGCCCATCATATTAAGCGCCTCTTTAACGGGGATAGGATTTACCTCAATAAACAGGTTTTTAATAAGGTCTATTGCGCCAAGCTGCATATCACAGGCCTTTTTAACATCGCCGTCAAGGTAGCTCTGCACCATATCGTGCGTATATTTGGGCGCAACATTTGAAAGCACCGATATAACGCCCTTGCCGCCAAGTGACATAAGGGGTACTATCTGGTCGTCGTTGCCGCTGTAGATATCCATTTCATCGCCGCAAAGCGCCGCAATTTCCGCAACCTGTGAAATATTGCCGCTTGCTTCCTTAATAGCAACGATATTTTCAACCTCGCAAAGTGCCTTTACGGTAGCGGGAGCGATATTAACGCCCGTTCTGCCCGCAACGCTGTACATAATGATAGGTATTTTAACTGCGCCCGCCATATCCTTGTAATACTTGATAAGGCCGCGCTGTGTTGTTTTATTGTAATAAGGCGTAACTATCAAAAGTCCGTCTGCGCCGACAGCCTCGGCACGCTTTGCAAGCTGCATACCGTGTGCGGTATCGTTGCTGCCTGCGCCCGCAATAACGGGGATGCGCTTATTTACTTTCTTTACGGTGTATTCGATAACAGCTATCTGCTCATCATCGGTAAGGGTGGAAGCCTCGCCCGTTGTGCCGCAGATAATGATAGCATCCGTACTGTTAGCTATCTGAAATTCAAGCATTTCGCCAAGCGCATCGTAATTTACGCTGCCGTCTTGATTAAACGGTGTAACAATGGCAACGCCCGCGCCTGTGAATAATGTATTCTTAGCCATATAAAAACCTCCTTAAATTATTTTTATATTATTCTGATAAAAAAGTTCGCAGTAAAAATAACCATAATAATAATTCCTATGCCATACACATAAGCTCTTGCCGGAGAAATATCTTTTTCCGTATCTGTATTTGCATACTTACAAAATCTATATATTATATAATTTACTGCCAATATACCAATTATCGCAGGAATACCCAAAATCAATCCCAATATCGGAAATACGCCGACAGCCTGCGCCAACACTATTCCTCCTATAAAATTGATCCCTATTGCAAGCGGTAAGGGTACATAAGAAAAATATTTTTCCATATAAAACAACCCGCGTTAAGTAATAAAGCGTCGCAGACTTTGTTTGAATTGCTAAAGCAATTCAAATCCCGTAGGGATTGCGATCACTTCAGTAATCGCAACTATATCTGCAGGCTTGTTTGTTCAACTAAAGTTGAACAAATCCCGGAGGGATTGCGTGAGCTTTAGCTCACAGCAACTATAACCGCGTTTTCGCCGAGGAGCAAAACTTGCTTTTGCATACCTTACAGGCGGTCAAGTGTATCTTCGATGCGCGCCGACCGACTGCAAAATTGGCGAAAAGCCTGCTTTTCGCCAGACATTAGTCAAAATAACCCTTTGCGGCAAGTAATTCGGCAAGAAGGACAGCACCGCCTGCCGCACCTCTTAATGTGTTGTGTGAAAGGCATACAAACTTATAATCGTACTGCTTATCCTCTCTTAAACGGCCGATAGAAACTGCCATACCGCCCTCAAGCATACGGTCAAGCTTGGCCTGCGGTCTGTTATCCTCTTCAAAATAGTTTAAGAACTGCTTGGGTGCCGAGGGTAATTCAAGCTCCTGCGGTACGCCCGAAAAGTCCTTCCAAGCCTTTAATATCTCCTCTTTTGAGGGCTTGTTGTCAAAGCTTACAAAAACTGCCGCTGTGTGACCGTCGGAAACGGCAACTCTTAAGCACTGTGTTGTGATATTGGGTGTTGTTGCATTTTCGATAACGTCGCCGTTTATCTTGCCCCAAACCTTTAATGGCTCGTTCTCGCTCTTTTCTTCCTCGCCGCCGATATAGGGGATAAGGTTGTCAACCATTTCGGGCCAGGTCTCAAAGGTCTTGCCTGCACCCGAAATTGCCTGATAGGTACAAGCCAGAACATTTTTAATGCCGTACTTTCTTAAGGGATGAAGCGCGGGAACATAGCTTTGTATAGAGCAGTTTGACTTAACTGCGATAAAGCCGCGCTTTGTGCCGAGGCGCTTTCTCTGTGATGCGATGATCTCGATATGCTCGGGATTAAGCTCGGGCACTACCATGGGAACATCGGGTGTACCTCTGTGTGCCGAGTTGTTGCTGACAACGGGGCACTCTGCCTTTGCGTATTTTTCCTCAAGTGCGCGTATCTCGTCCTTTTTCATATCTACCGCACAGAAAACAAAATCAACCATAGATGCGATCTTTTCAACATCTGCCGCAGCATCCATAACCACAAGGTCTGCGACCTCTGCAGGCATGGGCTCGGTCATAGCCCAGCGTGAGCCGATAGCATCCTTAAGCTTTTTGCCTGCCGAGCGGGGGCTTGCAGCCACTACCTTAACATCAAACCAGGGATGCTTGCTTAAAAGCAGCGCAAAACGCTGACCTACCATACCGGTAGCGCCGATAATACCAACATTGTACTTTTTCATTTTAATTGCTCCTTTAAATAGTATATTATAAAAATTTTTAACTGTTACCAATATATAAAAAAACAGGTCGGACAAAATGCCGACCCATTAATCACACACAGAAAGTATATAATCAATGATAGCACTCCATCGTTAAGATGACAGTCACAGGGTTATTTGCCGCAGCGACCGAGCCTCCCTTTGCAAAGTCAGGCGACCCTCGGCATTATCCCCTTTCGCCGCGGCATAAAACGCCTTGCCGTCTGCTCCGCAGGTACTGATGAATAACGCGCCTCTATCAAATATATATAGACCTATCCGAGCATCAAGACATAAGCCCTTTGCCGGAAAAATTTTATCAAAAAGGCAAAATATAAGTTTTTTGCCCATATATGTTTATAATATCACTTACTGCAGTATATGTCAAGAACAAAAATTTTTGCAGCCTATTATTGATTTTTGACCGGCTTTTTTGCAAAATATTTAATTGCAAACAGTACCGCAAGCATTATAACAAGTGAACTGCCAAGCACCACAACGGGGTTTTGTACAAATCCCGATATAATGTAGCCGACTGCGCATACACCCGCAACCGTCATGGCATATGGCAGCTGTGTGGAAACGTGGTTTACATGGTCACACTGCGCGCCCGCGCTTGCCATTATCGTAGTATCCGAGATAGGCGAGCAATGGTCGCCGCATACGGCACCCGCAAGGCAGGCGGATATACAGATAACGACCATCTGGGGTATCTGACCCGTTGCCGAAGCGTTTGCAAGCTCCGCGGAAAATACATTTGTCACTATAGGTATAAGTATGCCAAAGGTGCCCCACGAGGTACCCGTAGCAAAGGAAAGACCCGTAGCCACCGCAAAAAGGATAACGGGAAGAAGGATCTTGATCGTCATGGCGTTTGCAACTATGCCCGATACATAGGGTCCCGCCTCAAGCAGGTTTGTCATTGTTTTAAGTGTCCATGCAAAGGTAAGTATCATGATAGCGGGGACCATTTGCTTAAATCCGTCCGCCACGGACTCCATCATAACATGGAATGAAAGCGAGCCGCGTATCATAAAATATATCATAATAATTATCAGTGCAAATATCGAGCCCATTGAAAGACCGTAAGATGCATCGCAGTTTGCAAAGGCATTTATAAAGGTCTCGCCCTTAAAAATACCGCCCGTGTATACCATACCCGTAATACAGCAGACAATAAGCACCACCACCGGAAGCACCAGATCAATAACACGTCCGTGAAGACCAATGGCAGCAACATCCTCGGCATTTACGCGCCTGGGTGTTGTGAAAAGGTCACCGTTTGCTGCGTTTTCCTCATGCTTTTTCATCGGGCCGTAATCACAGGTGTTAAGGCACATAAATGTTACCATAGCAAGCGTTAAAAGCGCGTAAAGGTTATACGGTATCGTGCTGATAAAAAGCTTAATGCCGTTTACGCCTTCGACCGTGCCGCTTACCGCAGCTGCCCACGAGGATATCGGCGCTATTATACAAACGGGTGCAGCGGTCGCATCTATAAAATATGCAAGCTTTGCGCGCGATATTTTAAATTTATCCGTAACGGGGCGCATGACCGAACCTACCGTAAGGCAGTTGAAATAATCGTCAACAAATATCAGTAC
>CAMVJD010000058.1 GCA_947167715.1 uncultured Eubacteriaceae bacterium | reverse complement strand
GCCGCCATCGGCTAAAATTATTTTTGTTTTTTTGAATTTAATCAGCGTTTCCATAGGTTTAAAACAGGAGGGGACAGTATGAACTTTATTGACATAATCAATAAAAAGCGTTTAAATAAAGAGCTTACCACCGAGGAGATATATTATTTTATCGACCAAATAGGCAAGGCGCCCGACTATCAGTTTTCGGCGCTTTTAATGGCGATTTGCCTTAACGGTATGACACACCGCGAAATTGCCGACCTGACGGGTGCTATGCTTTATTCGGGCGATATAATAGACCTTAACGCGATAGAGGGCGTAAAGGTGGACAAGCACAGCACGGGCGGCGTTGCCGACACCACTACCCTTGTGCTTGCGCCGCTTGCGGCAAGCTGCGGTCTGCCCGTTGTTAAAATGTCGGGGCGCGGTCTCGGCCATACGGGCGGCACCCTTGACAAGCTGGAGAGCATACCCGGCTTTAATATCTCGCTTACGCAAAGCGAGGCCGTAAAGCAGGTAAACGAAATGGGCGTTGTGATAATGGGACAAACGGGCAAGCTGTGTCCCGCAGACGGCTATTTGTACAAGCTGCGCGATGTTACGGGCACGGTGCAGAGCATCCCCCTTATTGCATCAAGCATAATGAGCAAAAAGCTTGCGGCGGGCACGGATGCCATTGTTTTGGATGTAAAATGCGGCAGCGGCGCCTTTATGAAAAACCTTGACGATGCCCGCGCACTTGCGGCGGAAATGGTCGAGATAGGCAAAAAATTAAAGCGCAGCGTCACCGCCATTATAACCGATATGAATCAGCCGCTCGGCAATAATATCGGAAATACCCTGGAGGTCATCGAGGCGGCGGAAATTTTAAAGGGCAATTTAAAGGGCGACCTTTACGAGGTATCGCTTACGCTTGGAAGTGAGATGCTCGTTCTGGGCGGCATAGCCGAAAACACCGAAAAAGCACGGGAAATGCTTGACCAAAATATCAAAAACGGCAAGGGGCTTGCCAAATTCAAGGAGCTTATAATAAGACAGGGCGGCTCGCCATATGTGCTGGATGATTATTCAAGGTTCAAGCAGCCAAAGCTGTCAAAGGAAATTTACCTTGACGAGGGCTATGTACACGCCTTTGACACCGAGGCTGTCGGCAGGGCATCCGCCGCACTCGGCGCGGGCAGAACAAGCTATGATATGCCGATAGATTATTCGGCGGGTATAGTCGTAAATTACAGAATAGGCGATAAATACGATAAAAGTACACCGTTTGCGGTGATGTATTCGGACGATAAATATAAAATCAAGGATGCGGAGGAGATCTTTACCGAGGCGGTAACAATAGGCGCGGAAAAATGCGGTAAAATAGACCCCGTTATTGAGGTGATACGATAAATGGACGATTTTGACGGAATGCTGGTCTTTACCCTCCTTGTATTTATACTGATATGGTTTTTTATTGCCTACATATTGAGGGGGCTGAAAAAATATTTTACCGTAATGAAACACGGTAAGGCCTGTAGGGCTAAAATAGACTTCCCGGGCTTACAAATACGCGGTGCATATTACCCGCTCATTACATACAAGACAAAGGGAGGACTTAAGCTAAAATGGTACAGTAAATTCGGTTTTACCAAAAGGCATTTAACAAAGCTGCAAAAATCGGGCATTGATATACACTACCTTGAGGACGAGCCGTTAGAATTTGTAATAGATAAATATGACCTTTACGGACATATCGCATCGGTTCTGTTTTGGCTGTTTTTCTTCGGCCCTTTCGTACTTTTGTGGATATTTGATATATTGGGTATGGCGTAAATGGTGGAGGGGTCAACGCGCATAAAGACATGATCTGCAAGAAAGGAAATATCATTATGACACCACAGGAAAAATTCACCTTGCTTTTAAGCGACATATATACCGTTTTAAAGCCCTTCGGCTACAAAAAAGAGGCCGCAAACTATCGAAAGTTCGATGCGGACGGACTATGCAAAATAATAAACGTGCAAAAAAGCCATTGGAACACTAAAGAAAGCATTGATTTTACGTTTAATTTCGGCATATATTTTGAAGCGGGCGAACAAATCACAAACAAAAAATTTAAAGAATACGAATGTCATATAAGAAGGCGCCAGTGGCCGGATATATTTAAACAATGGTGGAATATAGACGAAAATACGGACGAAAAAAAATTGTTCAAGCAAATAGAAAAAGCACTTAATAAAATACTGAACAGGCTTGATAAATTTGACAGCAAGGAGCATACTATAGAATTGATGTTAAATGGTAAAGCACCTTATGAGGAGGGCTGCAAGGGATTGCACTATAGCCTTGCAAAATCACTTGCGGAAATGGGCTTTGAAAAGCAGGTGTACGAGCTTATAAAAGATACGGAGCCAAAACATACGCTGCTCCGTGAATTTGCCGACGAATTAAGGGAAAAACTGCAATAGGTAACAAGGGTAATGTCACTAAATTAAGAAATGACAGTCGGTAAATTTCAATTTGACGGGGTGTTATTGTGAAACGAAACAGCGGAACGACACATAGGTCGTTCCCTACAAAACGGTGATATGTCAGATTATTCGTTGTAGGGACGGACCTATGTGTCCGTCCGCTCAAAATCACCCCGCCAAATTGAAATTTGTGTGGCATATACATTTCCGAAAAAAATTGTTGACATTGGCAACACAGACACATTATCAATAAAAAACCACAAAGCGAGGTGTAAACATGAGCAGAGCAATAATTATAGTTTTAGACGCTGTCGGCATCGGGGAGCTGCCGGATGCGGCGGAATACGGCGATGCGGGCAGCAACACATTAATGCACGTCAAAGCCGCCGTGCCCGAAACCGTATTAAAAAATATGTGCAAAATGGGGCTGGGGCTTATCGAGGACTGCGGCAACATTTACGACAAGGAAGATGCGCCCCTTGGCTTTTACGGCAAGGCAGCAGAAAAATCAAAGGGCAAGGACACCACAACGGGGCATTGGGAGATATCTGGGCTTTGTCTTGAAAAGCCGTTCCCGACCTACCCAAACGGCTTCCCGGAAGAAGTTATAGAGGAATTTGAAAGGCGCATAGGCAGAAAGACCCTCGGCAACTACCCCGCCTCGGGCACAGAGATAATAAAAATCCTCGGTGCGGAGCATATAAAAACAGGCTACCCTATTGTATATACCTCTGCGGACAGCGTTTTTCAGATAGCGGCGCACAAAAGTGTTATACCGCTTGAAACGCTTTACGAATACTGCCGTATCGCACGGGAGCTTTTGCAGGGCGAGCATTGTGCGGCAAGGGTCATTGCCCGTCCGTTTGAGGGCGAAGAGGGCAGCTTTGTGCGCACATCCGAGCGGCACGATTTTTCACTGCCGCCCACGGGCAAAACGCTTTTGGATTATGTAAAAGAGGCGGGTATGGAGGTAAAGGCCGTAGGCAAGATAAAGGATATATTCGCAAACCGCGGCATAACCGAGCATGCGCCAACAAGCGGCAACGCACAGGGCATAGAGGAAACGATAAAATTTATGAAACAGGACTTTGACGGCCTTATCTTCACAAATCTGGTAGACACGGATATGCTTTACGGCCACCGCAACGATCCCTTAGGCTTTTCCCGCGCACTTGAATATTTTGATTCAAAATTGCCCGAAATACTTGACAATTTACGTCCCGATGATTTATTATTTATTACAGCCGACCATGGCTGTGACCCAACCACGGCATCGACCGACCATTCGAGGGAATATATTTTTATCCTCGGTGTCGGCGGCAATATAACGGGAAATATCGGCACACGCCTTACCTACAGCGATATAGGCAAGACCGCCGCCGAATTTCTGAAAATACCAAACGACTTAAAAGGAGAGGTAATAAAATGAAGATACGCAGATTGATATCGGGCGTGATGAGCGGCATTATCGCCATGAGCGTAATGAGCTTTCCGACCTGTGCAGCCGACAGCGTTAATATAAGCGTTGGCAGCGGCGGCTTTGCGACCGTTCAGCAGGCCATAGACAGCGTAAAGGCAGGTCAAAGCGCAGTTATCACCATCGCTCCCGGCACCTACGAGGAGGCTGTTGTGGTAGACAAGCCAAATATAAGGCTTGTAAACAACAACAAATCAAAGGAAGTTATCATAACCTACGACCGCGGCCCCGCACACACCGACCCTGCCAAAAAGCTGGGTACGGACAAATCGGCCACCTTTATAGTGACCGAAAAGGCAGCGGGCTTTTCCGCGGACAATATCGTATTTAAAAACACCTACAACATAGGCACAAGCTTTGACTACGGACAGGCAGTTGCCTTTGAAAGCCTTGCAGACAAGGTAATTCTTGAAAACTGCTCGTTTATAGGCAGACAGGACACCCTTTATTTAAAGGGCGCATCAAAGGGCAAGGATACCTACGGCAGCGCAAACCCCGCAAGAGTTTATCTTAAAAACTGCTATATCGAGGGTACGATAGATTTTATCTTCGGTGATGCAACCGCATATTTTGACAGCTGCAAGCTTTTTATGGCCTACCACGAAAAGGGCGGACACTTTACGGCGCCCAATACAACGCTTTTCAATATAGGCTATGTATTTGACAAATGTCAGTTTTTAACGGACGAAAAGTATAATTCCGATTCTGCGGCAGCCGCAAAGATCGACCTTGGAAGACCCTGGCAGGCAAACTCCAGCTACCCCAACAGCGGCTCGTATACGGCAATTTTAAACAGCAAAATGTCAAGCCTTATCCCCAAGGCGGGCTTTAGCATATGGGGCGACGAAACCATACAAAACAAGGTACGCTTTTACGAATACGGCTCGACCGACTTAAAGGGCAGACCCCTTGATATCTCCGGCAGAAACAAAAATATCTGCACCGTGCTTACGGCCGAGCAGGCAAAGCTTTTTAACCCCTACACCGTTTTAAGCGGCAGCGACAACTGGAACCCGCTTAAATTAAAAAAGGATGAGTCAAGCGTAATGGACGTTACTCTTGACAAATATTCTTTAGCTATCCCCCAGGGCGAAAGCGGCAAAATAAAGGCCTTTTCCGTCGGAAACAAGATAAAGGGCTTTACATCGGGCGACACATCCGTAGCCACAGTTGATGCAAGCGGCAATATAACCGCTGTTTCACAGGGCAGCACGGATATCACCGCCACGGGCGAAAACGGCTTTAAGGCCTCCGCAAGGGTCGAGGTCAAGGCCTCCAGAACGGCGGCACCCACTGTAAAGGATATCAAAATAGACCATATAAGCACCTTTGCGCCCGGCACCACAATGACTGTAAATTACAGCTATGCGCTTGAAAGCGACAATTCCTCGGATGCTGCAAGGATAAGCTGGTATCTTTTAAAGGACGGCGACGAGATACTGCTTAAAAAGGGCGTAGGTGCGGCATACAAGACCTACACCGTACAGTCAAGCGAGGTAGGCGGCAAATACAAGGCAGTTGTAGAGCCCGCCACCGTCACAAGCTACGGCGATTACGGCAAGGCTGTCAGCGCAACGGACGAAAGCATCGTACAGGGCAGCGTTTCCGCCGAAATTTTGACCGGCTTTAACGAGGGCACCAAGCGTTTTGAGGCCTCCGACAACTGGACTGTGACCAAAAAAGCCGACAATACGCTTATTACGGCGAACTGCACGGACAAGGCTCCCTCTACACTTAAATATGCAGCCTCTGCCGAAAACCCCTATCTTCGCCTTAAAATGCGTTTTAACCCCGAGGGTACGGGTCTTTCCTCCGAGGACTATGCAAATATTTATTTGAACCAAAACGACAAGGACGGCTACAAATTAAGCATACAGCGCGGCAGCAATATGCAAAGCCTTAAGCTTTTTATTTACAAGGTTACGGCAGACGGCGAAAAGCTGCTTGCAAGCGACGACAAAACGCTTAAAAACAACGTAAACCAA
This sequence comes from uncultured Eubacteriaceae bacterium, assembly GCA_947167715.1. GTDB lineage: Bacteria > Bacillota > Clostridia > Lachnospirales > CAG-274 > RGIG4310. The sequence continues at coordinate 13,933 of CAMVJD010000058.1, read as the reverse complement.
AACAGCGGCGAAAACAATCCCTATTTCTATATTGATTTTTATAAAAATGCGGATACGCTTACCGCGGTATTTAAGCTTGACGGTGCGGCAAACGACCTTTGCAAGCTGGTCGGCCGCGATACTTCGCCCTTAAAGAGCGGCAGCCTTTATATGGAATTTTCGGGCAAGGCAAATGTATGGCAGCTTGACACCTTAAGCCTTGAAAACAGCGACAACAAGGCAAAGGAAAACGCTATACACGTTTATCTTGCAGGCGATTCCACCGTTAAGGACTACGGCTCAAGCAACACTATAGGCGGCTGGGGCGAGTTTATAAAGGACTATTTCACCGATGATGTTGTTGTGGTAAACAAGGCCGAGGGCGGCAGAAGCACACGTTCCTACCTTAATCAGGGACGTCTTGACGAGATACTTTCTCTTGCCAAAGAGGGCGATTACCTGTTTATACAATTCGGTCACAACGATGCAAGAACAGACGATGCGGCGGATATGGAGCACAAGGTCATGCTGGGCACTCCCGATGAGGACGGCATTTACCCCTCGATACCCGCGCAAAAGACAAAAACACCGCAGTATATACTTGATTTTTACAAGAATGACCCCTACCCCTACAGCGATACATTCTATCCCTACGAATCGGGTACGTTTAAATGGTATTATCAGCAGTATATCGATGCGGCAAAGGCAAAGGGCATGATACCCGTTGTTATTACCCCCGTATGCCGCGTGTTCTTTGACGAAAACGGTAAAATCACCCCGCATTTCGGCGAGGACAACGGCTATATAGAGGCAGTAAGGCAGATAGCCAAGGAAAACAACTGCACACTTATCGATATGTACGACATAACCTCGGCTTTATATGAAAGCTACGGCGAGCTGTCAACACAGGTGCTGCACAATGTCAAGGCCGACGGCTCTATGGACCTTACGCACTACAACAAGTTTGGCGCGAACTTAATTGCAAGCAAGATGGCGGAGTCCTTAAAGGCACAGAATATCGCTATTGCAAAGGACACCAAAAATTCAAATATCTATGTCAGCAAGTTTGATGCACTTAAAGAGGCAAATCTTTTTGTGGTTGGCGATGTGCTTGCGGACAAGACATCAAAAACAGAGGTAATTAGATCGGCAAGCCTTGCGGACAAGCTGCCGCGGTATTTTGCCGATAAAATACACGTTATTGACTACACAAAGGCAGACTGCACGGCAAAGGGCTTCAGCAAGTCAAAGGAATACAGCGACTTTATGACAAAGGTAAACCCCGGCGACTATGTAATTTTAGCCTTTGGCCGCACCGACAGCGACAAGTCATCAACAGACAGGATACTTGACGAATATTCGGGCCTTGACGGCGGTGTTGAAAAGGACGGCTCGTTTAAAAATATACTTTACAACAGCTATGTTAAGCCGCTGCACGACAAAAACGCAGTTGTTATTATGACAACGCCTATGGTCGATGCAAACTTCAAGGGCGAAAGCGTCGTAAACGGTCTTGACGGCTATTCGACAGCCGTAAGGGAGACAGCCGTTGAAAATTATCTTTACTTTGTGGATATGAACGGACAGTCTGCCGAGCTTTGGAACAAAATGGGCGCAGAGGGCAGCAAGGCATTCAATGCAATAGACAGCAAAAACGGCATTGAAAGAAACCGCCTTAACGACTTTGGTGCGGACACATTGGCACGCACCTTTGTAAGTATGATGAAATACTCCTCCGCAACGCTTAAAACCTATATAAACGAGGCCGAATTCTCAAAGGCGGATACCCTTACAAGGGGAGAATTTACAAGAGATATGGTCGCTGTGCTGGGCGTAAGCGACACAAGCGGCGAAAATTTCAAGGATGTGACAAAGGGCAAGGATTACTATAACGCGGTTTTGACCGTTAAAAATCTTAAGCTTGCTCCCGGCTATATAAGCGGCAGCTTTAAGCCCGAAAACGAAATATACGGCAACGATGCCGTAAATATGCTTAAGGCCGCATTAAAGAAAAAAGGCAAAAAAGCCACGGCCTTGAACGATGTTTATGAGCTTATGCCGATAGATAAGACTGTTTCAAACGAAATAGGCCTTTACGCAATAGCAAGACTTTTTGAAGAAACAAGATAATTTACAGCCAAGCCGGCAGCAAGGAGTGGTTTATATGCCTACAGCGGTAATAACAGGTGCAAGCAGCGGCATAGGGCGCAGTATGGCGCTTATACTGTCAAAAAAAGGATATGACCTGGTTTTGGCGGCCCGCAGCAAAGCCGAGCTTGAAAAAACGGCGCATATGGCAAAAACGCATTGCACCATAGTCCCGATCGACCTTTCGGTGCGGGAAAATTGCTTTAAATTATATGAAGCCACACGCAATATGGATGTGGAGATACTGATAAACAATGCGGGCTTCGGCGTTTTCGGAGAATTTACAAGTTCTTCGCTTGAAAGCCAGCTTAATATGCTGGACCTTAACGCAGGTGCCGTACACACGCTTACCTATTTATATTTAAAGGATATGTGCAAAAAGGACCGCGGACACATTTTAAATGTTGCAAGCCTTGCGGCCTTTGCCCCCGGTCCGCTTCTTTCGGGATATTACGCAGGCAAGGCCTATGTTTACAATTTAAGCCTTGCAGCGGCGCACGAGCTTAAGCACAACGGCAGCAGCGTAAAAATAAGCGTGCTTTGCCCCGGTCCCGTAAACACCAATTTTAACGAGCGCGCAGGCGTAAATTTCAGTATAAAGCCCATATCAAGCAAATATTGCGCGGCAAAGGGTATCGCGGGTATGTTTAAAGGGCGTACCGTCATAATCCCCGGGCTTTTTAACAAAATCACCGCAGCGGCCATGCGTCTTTTGCCGCAAAAGCTTGTTATGGATGCCTGTTATGCAGTGCAAAAACGCAAAAAAACAAAACAATAAAACCGTCGTTTAAAATATACGGCAGCACCGAAACGGGTGCGCCTTTAAAGGAAAGGAAAACAAAATGAAAAGAAAAACAGCATTATTTATGGCAATGATATCAATGTTTGCATCGGCATCAACCGTATCGGCTGCCGACAAAATGCACGAATACAAGCTTGACAACGGATATGAGGTAGAAATAAACACCGTTTCTCACGAGATATTCTCCAAAAATCACGGTCAGAAAAACTCGGACACGGCAGTATCCGCCACAGTAAAGTATGTCGAGATCAATATCCCCGAAAGCATCGATTCTATGCCCATAACAGGCATAGGCAGCGGCGCTTTTACAGACCGTGACGAAATATCAAAGGTAACATTGCCGTCATCTTTGCAGACAATAGGCGAAAAGGCTTTTTGGGGTGCCGACAGTTTTTCCTCGATAACCGTACCCAACAGCGTTACGTCAATAGGCAAAAGCGCTTTTGAAAGCTGCGATTTGCTTTCAAGCGTAAGCCTTGGCTCCGGCCTTAAAACCATTGGTGATTTTACTTTTAAAAACTGCAAAAGCATCAGATCCATCAAATTGCCCGACAGCGTTGAAAGCATAGGACAGGGTACCTTTGAAAACTGCAAAAGCCTTAAATCATTAAGCCTTGGCAAAAATATAAACGATATAGGCGGCGGCGCTTTCAAGGGCTGCTCCTCACTTGAAAACCTTGCACTTCCCGACGGCCTTACAATATTAAAGTCAAATACCTTTGACAGCTGTACAAGCCTTTACTCGCTTACGCTTCCAAACGGCCTTAAAACCATTGAAAACGGTGTTTTCGGCAATTGCAGCAGTCTTAAAAAGATATATATTCCCGCTACCGTTAAAAACATTTCAAAAAATGCTTTCGACGGCTGCGAAAATGTAGTTATCTACTGCAAAAACGGCACCTATGCACAGCAGTATGCGCTTGACAAAAAAATACCCGTTATGGTTGCCGACAAAATTGACGGCGAGGCTCCCGTAGTTGAGGAGGCTATACCCGACCATATCACCGTTTTTGTAAACAACGAGGAGCTTGTATTTAAAAACGCACAGCCTGTTATTGTAGACGGCAGAACACTTGTGCCAATGCGTGATATTTTTGAGGCACTCGGTCTTATAGTGGGCTGGGACGGCGAAACAAAGACCGTTACGGGCAAAAAGGGCGTTACAAACATTTCCCTTACCATAGGCAAGACAAAAATGCTTGTAAACGGCGCCGAGCAGCCGCTTGACGTTCCCGCGCAGATAATAAGCGGCTCCACCATGGTACCCCTTCGCGCCATTTCAAACAGCGTCGGCTGCAAGGTGACCTGGGACCAGAATACAAGGACTATCAATATCAACGATTGACAAAACAGACAAATCAAAATGATATATAAGCCCTGTTTTTTACAATATTCATAAAAGTAAAAAAAAACGCGGCCGCGGGTTGACATTGCCGCCGTTAGGTTATATAATAAATTTAGAACAAGGGCGCTCACACCACGGTATAAGTCCGTCTGTGCAGCGCCTTTTTTTAAACAGCATTCATTTTTGAAAGGAGACCTTGCAATGAGCTACACAAAGGATCAGATCCTTAAAGAGTGCAGAGAAAAGGATGTAGAATTTATCCGTCTGCAATTTATTGACGTTTTGGGAATACCCAAAAATGTTGCTATCACATTTTCACAGCTTGAAAGAATACTTGAGGACGGTATGATGTTCGACGGTTCTTCTATCGAGGGCTTTGCCAGAATAGAGGAATCCGATATGTACTTAAAACCCGATTTGGATACATTTGTTATCTACCCCTGGAGACCTCAGCAGGGTAAGGTGGCACGCTTTATCTGTGATGTTTACACACCCGAGGGCGAGCCTTTCCCCGGCTGTCCCAGAGGCATCTTAAAAAAGGTGCTTAAAGAAGCAGAGGAAATGGGTTACGATTTTAACGTAGGAAACGAATTGGAGTTCTTCCTTTTCCAGACCGACGAAAACGGCAGACCCACCACAAAAACAAATGACGAGGCAGGCTACTTTGACCTTGACCCCGTTGACCTTGGTACAAACGCAAGACGTGATATCTGTCTTACACTCGAGGAGATGGGCTTTGAGATAGAGGCATCTCACCACGAGGTTGCGGAGGGTCAGCACGAGATCGACTTTAAATACGCAAACGCTTTAAAGACGGCCGACAATGTTGTTGCATTCAGGCTTGTTGTTAAAACTATCGCAAAAAAATACGGCCTTCACGCTACATTTATGCCCAAGCCCATTTTTGGTATAAACGGCTCGGGTATGCACACAAATATGTCGCTGTTTAAGGACGGAAAGAACGTATTTTACGATCCGTCGGACACACTCGGCCTTTCAAACACGGCCTACAGCTTTATTGCAGGTGTGTTAAAGCACGTTGCGGGCTTTACGGCAGTTACAAACCCGCTTGTAAACAGCTATAAGCGTCTTGTACCCGGCTATGAGGCTCCCTGCTATATCGCATGGTCCGCTTCAAACAGAACGGATATCATCCGTATCCCCGCTTCAAGAGGTGCGGGCACAAGAGTTGAGTTAAGAAGCCCCGACCCCGCTACAAACCCCTATCTTTGTCTTGCGGTTTGCCTTGCGGCAGGTCTTGACGGCATCAAAAACAATATGTCGGCGCCCGAAAGCGTTGATATCAACCTTTACCGCTCCACACAGGAGGAGCGCGATGCCCTTGGCGTTAAAAATCTTCCCGGCAGCCTTTACGAGGCTATCGTTGCCATGGAGGAGGACGGCCTTGTAAGAGAGGTCCTCGGCGAGCATTGCTATAAGGCCTTTGTTAAGTCTAAAAAGGCCGAGTGGGATCAGTTCAGGATGTTCGTAAGTCAATGGGAGATCCAGGAATACCTTTCAAATTATTAATAAAACGGGCTGCCTTTCAGACAGCCCGTTTTTTAGACAAAAGGGTGTGTATATGAATGTTGGGAAACGATGTATTTATCGCCTTTTCAAATAAAAAAACATCCTTATCCATCGCAAAAACGGCTATTTCCTCGGGGTTTAACGCTGTTTGCGCCGTGCTTACCGCAGGCGGGCTTAAACAGCATCTTGGCTTTTACGGCAGCGGCATAGTGATATGCGGGTGCCAATTCAGCGACGAAAACATAAACGAGCTTTTGGATGAGATACCCGAGGGCTTTAATATTATTTTGATAGGCACGCCCGCCCAGCTTGCCTACTGCGACAGCGAGCGCGCCGTAAAGCTTGCCGTACCGATAAACACAGGCGAGCTTATATGCTATATGGATATGCTTAGGTCCGAGCTGCCCGAAAGCAGCAGAAAACGCTCCGACGGCGACAGGATGTTAATTGATAAGGCAAAAAAATTTTTAATAATGCACTATAATATGACCGAGCCGCAGGCGCACCGCTTTCTTGAAAAAAAGAGTATGGAAACGGGGCGCACAATGGCCGAAACAGCAAAAAAAATACTTAATTGAGCATTAAGGGGCTGTCGCATTAAAATTCAACTTGAGAATTAGCAATTAAGCCCCTTTTAACAGTTTTATTAACATTATCAGCGCCGCAGGCTTAAATCCGCAGGCGGAAACCGCGTTTTCGCCGAGGAGAAAAACTTGATCTTTCAAACCTTACAGGCATCAAGTGACAGCTATGTTTGAATTGCTTCAGCAATTCAAATCCCAAAGGGATTGCGAATTCTTTAGAATTCGCAACAAGGCGCGCAGTATGACTGCGAAATTGGCGAAAAACCTGTTTTTCGCCAGAGGGTGGAGCTTAATGCGACACCCTCTTATTTTTTTTGTAACAAAATCCCCCTTTTGCAATATGCTGTTATTAGAAAAACAACTAAAAAGGAGGCGGCATATATGCCGACATTTGATATTTTTAACTGTGGCTCGGGCGGCAGCGGAGACGCTGTTGGCGGCGTTACCGGTTCATCCGGCAATAAGGTAAAGGACGAGTGTATAATTGCATTTAAGGTTTACGACTTCTGCCGTATGCAGGAGTGTCTTACCGCAGACAATTTCGGTCCCTCACGCGCTGCGGCCGACAGCACATACTGCGACAGGACGGTAAACGAGGGAGATATAATCGTACCCCCGAGTGCAACAAGCTCGGTAACGGTAGAAAACCTTGCTGTGCAAAGGGTAGTTATTTTAAACAAGACCCCCAATCCTTTCAAGCCCGGATATTGGGATATTGACCTTAAATACGTTTTTTGCTACAGACTGGTGTTCCACGATGTAAACGGCAACGAGATATGCTTTGTAAACGCACAAAACTCCTATAACAGCCGTATGACATTGTTTGGCTCTATTGCGACCGAGACCCTTATCTCCAGCGATATCATAGGTGCTGCCACAGATAACGCAAACCTGCCCGCAGACCCCTTTGTTATTGTGGAAAGCAAGGCCGTTGCCCTTGCCGCGGATATCCACTACAACCGCTGCTGCTGCGAGACCGAGGAAAGCCTTATAGACAACGCGGATATCCACGTTACAATAGGCCTTTTTGCCATTGTAAAATTATTCAGGCTTGTAAATCTTGTAGTCGAGAGCAAAGGCTTCTGCATCCCCGGCGAGTGCGAAGACATTTCGTCCGTAGATGCCTGCGAGTTCTTTAACAGCCTTGATTTCCCCATGGATATTTTTGCACCACCGCAGCGCGCGGAGTTTGTTGCGGGCATAAGCTCAAACATTCCCGTGGGAAACAATAATCCCGGCTGCTCCTGCGGCTGTTCCTGCGGATGCGGCTGCACAAAATGCGGTTCAAACACGGCAAGATAAGCCCCGATCATTAAAAACGGTTTTTCTTACAAAAAAATAAATTCCGGCCGTCCGTGCGCAGCGCAAAAAGCGTTGCCCGACAATGTCATCATGTCGATCGTCGGTAAAATGACATTGTTTGCCGCGGGCGGCTTTTTTTATTGCAAAGATATGCAAAAAATATATTTGGCAAATAAATTTTTATTGAGTTTATTTATAAACTATGTTATAATTATTTTATTAGGGAAATATCTATCAATTAAAACCCGTGACGTAAAAAAAACATACAAAATTATTTTTGTATCCTATTGATCGGTATTTCTTCGGATATCGGAAATAATAAAATAATGCAGCGAAAGGATAGGGTGATGACTATGAAGAAAATTTTATTTGCAGCAAGCGAATGTGTTCCTTTTATCAAAACGGGCGGTCTGGCAGATGTTGTGGGCGCTTTGCCAAAGGCCTTTGACAAAAACGAATATGATGTAAGAGTCATAATCCCAAATTATGCTTGTATACCCGAAAAATATCAGTCCGAGTTTGAGTATGTCGGTCACTTTTATATGAGTGCGGGTTATATGCTGCAATGGGTATACGTCGGCGTTATGAAGTACGAGTACGATGGTATAAAGTATTATTTTATAGATAATAAGACACATTTCGGCGGCTCACAGCCCTACGGCAATATATGCTGGGATATCGAGAACTTCTGTTTCTTCTGCAAGGCTGTGCTTTCGGTACTGCCAATGATAGATTTTAAGCCGGACATTATACATTGTCACGACTGGCAGACGGGCATTATCCCCGTTTATATCAAAACAGAGTTTGCCGGCAGCGAGTTTTACCGCAATATAAAAACAGTTATGACTATCCACAACCTGCGTTTCCAGGGCGTTTGGGATATAGAATATATCCGCGGCCTTACGGGCCTGCCCGACTATCTGTTCACTCCCGACAAGCTGGAGTTTAACAAGGGCGCAAACATGCTTAAGGGCGGTCTGGTTTACGCGGACTATATCACTACCGTAAGCAAGACCTACGCACGCGAGATACAGTGGGCATACTACGGCGAGGGTCTTGACGGACTTTTACGCGCAAGAAATCATCAGCTTTTCGGTATATTAAACGGCATCGATTATTCTATCTACGATCCGGAAACAGATAAAAAGATATATAAAAACTTTGGCAAAAAGGATGCAATAGAGGGCAAGGCCGCAAACAAGACCGCTTTGCAGGAGCAGCTTGGGCTGCCTGTTGACAAGGACAAATATATGGTGGGCATAATTTCGCGCCTTACCGACCAAAAGGGCTTTGACCTTATCAACTGCGTTATAAACGAAATTTTGCAGGATGACGATATCCAGCTTGTTGTAATAGGCACGGGCGAGGAGCGCTATGAAAATATGTTCAAGCACTATGCCTGGGTATACAAGGACAGAGTTTCCGCAAATATCCTCTATTCGGACGAGCTGGCACACAAGCTTTATGCGGCTGCGGACAGCCTGCTTATACCGTCTGCGTTTGAGCCCTGCGGCCTGACACAGCTTATTGCCTTCCGCTACGGCACCCTGCCTATCGTAAGGGAAACAGGCGGTCTTAAGGACACCGTTATTCCGCTTAACGAGTACGACAACACGGGCGACGGCTTCTCGTTTACAAACTACAACGCGCACGATATGCTGCACGTTATTGAATATTCAAAGGAAATTTACTACAAAAAGCCCGAGCTTTGGCGGGATATGATAAAGCGCGGCATGCGCAAGGACTATTCCTGGACGGCATCCACCGAAAAGTATATCAAGCTTTACGATATGATGCTTACGCCGCCTGCGCCCGAGCCCGAGCCCGCACCCGAGCCGCAGCCCGAGGAAAAGCCCGCTAAGCATACCGATGCGGTAGAGGGCGAGCAGCTATGATACCGATATCCAATTTTATCGGTCACTTTACTACAATAACCCGCCACAGGCACAGGGTAATTTCCCACTGCCTGAAGGCGGGCATCTTTTGGCAGGGACTTTTGCACGACCTTTCAAAATACTCCCCCGAGGAATTTTTCCTTGGGGTAAAATACTATCAGGGCACAAGAAGTCCCAACGAGGGCGAAAGAGAGGCCTACGGCTATTCAAAGGCGTGGATGCACCACAAGGGCCGCAACAAGCACCATTTTGAATACTGGACGGACTACGACCCGCAGACAAAGCTTATGTCGCCCGTTAAAATGCCCGTCAGATACGTTAAGGAGATGTTTTGCGACCGCGTTGCCGCAAGCAAGATATATGCGGGCGAAAAATATCACGACGGCTATGCACTCGATTATTTTTTAAAGGCCAAGGCAAGAAGAAAAATTCACCCCGATACCTCGGAGCTGATAGAAAGGCTGCTGCGTATGCTGGCCGAAAAAGGCGAGAAGGAGACCTTTAAATATATAAGGAGTTTGAAAAAATACTGAATATGGGATTATTTGATTTTTTTAAGAAGAAAAAGAAAACTGAAAGCGACAACACGGATAACGGCGATTTTTTGGCATTTGTACTGCTTTCCGAGCCCGAATGGGACAGGGAGAGGTACATTGCCGATATTAAGGCCGATTGGGATATTACCGTAAACGTTGACGATGACGAAGAATATAAGGATATGATAGTTGACGAAATAGGCGATATGCGCCTTGCAGTCAGCTATATAGGTATGCCCGTCCCGAATAAAGAGGCCGAGGATTATGCGGCATTAAACTATATGTGGAAAAACGCTGTCGAGGTCACTGCATCACACAAGGCGCAGATAATGATAGCTGTGCTTGGCGGCGGTACTCCCGACGAAAAGGGTCGGCTGCTTGTAAAGTCCGTTTCAAGCGCCCTGAAGCAGGATAAAGCAATAGCCGTATATTCGGATGGTGCGGTATACGAGCTCGAATTTTACAATGCCTGTACGGAGATCTTAAAAAGCGGCGGTCTTCCCGTCCCCGCGCTGGTGTGGTTTGGCGTTGGCGGTTACGGACGCGACGAATGGGGCATTTACACCTTTGGTATGAGAAAATTCGGCAAGGAGGAAATGGAGACCTATGTCGGCAAGGATATAGATATCAATGATGTAAGGGCATTTATGTGCGATATAGTGAACTATGTACTTATAGATGATGTCACCCTTAAAGACGGCGAAACCATTGGCTTTACCGCAGACCAAAAATTGAAAATAACTTTGTCAAAGGGCATTTCGGTAGGCGGCAAAACGCTTAAAATTGAATATCCCGTATAAAATACAAAGGGGGAGATATATATGACAAAACGCACCAACGGCATACTCACGGGTATATTTTTTATACTTGCCGGTGTGCTGTTTTTACTCAGGAACGTACTGCCGATAGGCTTTGGCACGATAATTATCACCATTGCGGGCATAGAGCTTTTAACGGCGCATTTTTTAAACAAAAGCCTTTTGGCGCTTATTCTGGGCAGCTATTTTACCTATTGGGGCGTGCTGCATATAGTAGGCTTTGACGGTATTATGTATAACGCACTTGCCTCGAGCGCCATATTTTTTATCCCCACTATAATTTTTCTTATTCTGTACCTTACGCAGCACAAGCGCGGGCAGCTCACCTGGCTTTGCCTGTTTGCGCTTTTGGGCATAGATACGCTTTTAAACTGCCTTACGGGCATTGATGCGATAGGCACGCTGCTTATCTGCATTGGTATGGCGTTTGCGCTTGACTATCTTTTGGGCGGCACCTACGCCTATACCTCGCGTTTACAGCTGGGTATATTTTTAATTATAGTGGGCTTGCTTAAAATGACGGATTGGCGCACATATATGCTTTATGTCATCCCGTCCGCGCTTATATGGATAGGTATAGTTTTACTTATCAAGGCTGCAAGCAAAGGAGATAAATAATGGCTGAAATTGGCAAGGTAATAGAAATAGAAAAAAACAAGGTCGTGGTCTCGCTGGAGCGCAAGGAAGCCTGTGCAAAATGCCGCGCCTGCTCGGCGGGGCTTAAGGCCGAGGAAATGCTTATACGCGCCGAAAATATCTGCGGTGCAAAAATAGGCGACAAGGTGGAGATAGCCCTTGAAGAGACCGATTTTATAAAGGCCGTGCTTATAATGTACGGTTTTCCGTTTGTTATGTTTTTGATAGGGCTTTTCGGCGGATATTACGGCTGTTTAAGCGCAAATATCCCAACCCCCGAGCTGATAGGCTTTATTGCGGGGCTTATACTGGTAGCGATAGGCTACGGCCTTATAAAAAGTCAGGAAAAGCGCTGGCGCAGCGGCAATTATGTGCCAAAGGCCATAGCAATAAGAAACGATATTTAAGCTTTGTCACGGGGGTAGGATAAAATGAAAATTATTTTTTTGCCCTTCGGTCTTACGGCAGCATTTTCGCTTTGCGCCTGTATGATACAGCAGCGGGCAGACAATACGCCTTTTCCCGAGGCTGCCTTAACAACCGAAGCTATCACAACCGCCGCGGCCGAAAGCACCCAAACGGAAATTTCGACCGAAAGCACATCCGAGAGCGTTTATATAACGACCGAGGCTGTAACAGAGCAAAAAAGCGACATTATAGCTATAGACCCCGGCCACCAAAGCCGCGGCAACAATGAACATGAGCCCATAGGCCCCGGTGCCTTGGAAACAAAGGCAAAGGTCTCATCGGGCACAAGCGGCAAAGCAAGCGGTCTTAACGAATACGAGCTTAATTTGGCAGTTTCGCTTAAATTAAGGGATATTCTTACCAAGCGCGGCTATAGTGTTGTAATGACAAGACAGACAAATGATGTTGATATAAGCAATATGGAAAGGGCGCAGATAGCAAACAGCGCAAATGCCGCGGCCTTTGTAAGAATACACGCAAACGGCAGCGACGACCCGTCCGCAAACGGTGCAATGACCATATGCCAGACACCGCAAAACCCATATAACGGAAATTTATATCCCCAAAGCCACCTGCTTGCGGGGTGTATACTTGACAGCTTGACCGCACAGACAGGCGCAGCGCGCGAAAAGCTTTGGGAAACGGATACCATGAGCGGCATAAATTGGGCGGCCGTACCCACCACAATAGTTGAAATTGGGTATATGACAAACGCCGCAGAGGATCTGCGTATGGCCGACGAGGAACAGCAAACGCTTATTGCAAAAGCAATAGCCGACGGAATAGAAGATTATTTAAATAAAAAGAAGGAAAACTAATGTATTGTACAAAATGCGGAAATCAAATAGAAGATGATTCAAAATTTTGCGAGCATTGCGGCGAGCCCGTCAAGGTATTAACGCAGGAACAGCTTGCAAGGGCAACAACGCAAGGACAGCTTGCAAAGGCAGCCGACACAGCAAAAAGCAACACCCCAAAAAAGAAAAAAAGCCCTGTACTGCCCGTTATTTTAGTCTTGACCTTGGGCGCATGTGCAGCATTTGGAATATGGTATTACACAAAAAACAAAACGCAGACAAACGAGCCTGCCAAATGGGAGAACAATACCGTTGATGCCGAAAAAAATCAGGCCGCAGAAAACGGCGGGAATATTGCGGACAACGAGGATATTGCAGGCAGCGCGGATACTCCCGTTGTTAGCGAGAAGGTCGATCCGTTTGAAGATGTAAAAGTGTCTTTTGATGCGTATAACGGTACCGTCTTTGTTACGGGGCCGACAAGCGGTCCTTTAAGTGATGCGGAATATATAGCTTTGAATAATTTTGACCTTAAAGAGGGCGACAGCGTTACCGTAAAGCTCACCGATTACCATAACAGCGATATAAAGGATTATTTTATAAAGCATTACGGTATTGAGCTGACCTGTACGGAGAAAGACTTTATATGTACCTCCGATGACGGCTGCAGCGTACAGCCCGCCGAAGAGGCTCCTGTTTTGACCGAAGAAGAGCCGCCGGCAGCCGAGGATACTTCCGAATACATACTGCCCGAGAGCAATTCAAGATACCTGACCGAGGCCGATATTACGGGCTTTGATGCCGATACCTGCCGCAAGGCAAGAAACGAGATATTTGCACGCCACGGCAGAAAATTCAAGGATGCGGGACTGCAAAGCTACTTTGACTCAAAAAGCTGGTACACCCCCACCACGGATGCCGACAGTTTTTCCGAGTCCGTCTTTAACGAATACGAAAAAGCAAACAAGGACCTTATTGCCGCCTACGAAAGCAAAATGGGTTACAGATAAAAAAGGCTGCTGCGCCAAACAAATATCTTGGTTCTTTGTCAACTGGTGTGGTTGACAATTAACACAAACTTAACAAACGGTGT
>CAMVJD010000057.1 GCA_947167715.1 uncultured Eubacteriaceae bacterium | reverse complement strand
CACCGTTTGTTAAGTTTGTGTTAATTGTCAACCACACCAGTTGACAAAGAACCTTCAAATATAACTGCTCGCAAAATCCAAAACCATTTTACGAATAGTTTGCCTATTCTTCGTCAATTTCTTTTAAATCAAACTCATATCCCTTAAGTCTGTATACATTACGGCATTGGCACATTACGGTAATCTCTTTACCAGTATTTATATTATTTATATATTCTTTAAACTTTTCGCTATCATTAAGATAAACCTTATATATTGTTTTATCAAATTTATTTTCGGGATTTTTTAATATAATATAACTCATATCATTTGAAGCCGAATCATATATGCCGCTGAATTTTAAAAACAAATCTTTATATTTGGAAGCCTGTGCAAAATTTTCCGAAAATTCATACGAAAGCTTTGATATTGTTATATCTTCATATTCTGTCGGGTCTGTAAAAATTTCATCAAGCACAAAGCTATAGCCCTGTAATAAACTGACACCTGTGCATTTACATTTTACCCTGATGTTTTGTCCCTTGCTTAATATAATAGCCTGCTGTTTAAGCTCGCTTGGTACATAAAATTTATATTTTGTTCCGTCGGCAGGTTCATAAATATCGGATAATGTAAAATAGGCAAAATTTTTATCTATACTATCGACCTTGCCCTCGGTAATAATGCTTTTATTGTAATATAGATGTGATGCTTCGTTTAAATCATTTTTATAAGCATTATACAGCTGTTCAAGCGGTACTACGGTATATTCACTTTCTTCTTCGGCAAGTTCTATTATATCAAATTCAAATCCTGTAAAACGGCCTACCGAAACACATTTACAGTTAAGGCTTATACGGTCGCCCGCATTATACGAGGCAACGGCTGCCTTGACCTCGTCATCTTTTATATTAAACTTATATCTTGTAATATCCGTCATATTATCAGGGTTTAACAAGGTTATATATTTAAGATCGTCATTTATCTTATTTATATTTCCTGTTATATTATAGAAGCCGTTTTCATAATCATATTTTGCTTTTGCAACATTGCCTTTACGGGTATTGTTAAGCTCTTCAAGTGTTATATGAATATATTGTCCGTCTTTTGGGGCACTTTCCTTAAATATCCCGCGGCCGTTGCTAAAGTATACCCACCCAAGTGCGGTCAATGATGTCAACAGCAATATCGTAAGCAAGGTATTGACTATCCGTAATGTTCTTATCTGGAAATCTCTTTCGCGTATTTCCTCGTTACGTTTATCCTGTTCGGCAAGATACAGCGTTACAAAACGGTCAAAATCCGAATTATTGTTGTCATTCATTTTCCGCACCTCCTTTTGGGGTAAAACTTTTGAACTATTTTAAATTTTTGTCTTTATTTAATTTGGATAAAATAATTATCCTTATAATTTACCTTTATCTTATCGCCGGCTTTTATCTGTCCGCTAAGGACTGCCTCGGCAAGCACATCCTCAATACCGGTTTGTATAGCACGTCTTAACGGCCTTGCACCATAAACCGTATCAAAGCCTTCCTCGGCAATTTTATCAACTGCCTTTTTATCAAACGCAACATCTATACCGTTTAAGGCCATACGCTGTTTTACCTCATTAAGCAGCAGTTTTGCAATATTTGTTATCTCTTCTTTGCTTAACGGACGGAAAACTATGGTTTCATCAATACGGTTTAAAAATTCGGGACGAAATATTTGTTTAATATCCTCAAGAACACCGTTTTTCATTGTTTGATAGTTTTGCTCCTGTACATCGCCCGATATAAAGCCCAGCCTTTTAGGCGCACTTATATTTCTTGCCCCGGCATTTGATGTCATTATAATAACCGTGTTTTTAAAATTAATTTTTCTGCCCTTTGCATCCGTAATATAACCGTCGTCCAATATCTGAAGCAGGATATTAAATACATCTGGATGTGCTTTTTCTATTTCGTCAAAAAGTACAACTGAATATGGTTTTCTGCGTATTTTTTCGGAAAGCTGTCCGCCGTCTTCAAAACCCACATATCCGGGAGGTGAACCTATAAAACGCGAAACGCTGTGTTTTTCCATAAACTCGGACATATCAACGCGTATCATGGAATCCTCGCTGCCAAAAAGCACCTCTGTTACAGCCTTTGACAGCTCCGTTTTACCTACACCCGTAGGCCCGAGAAAAAGAAATGAGCCAATAGGACGCTTGGGACTTTTAAGACCTACCCTGCCCCTTCTTATGGCGCGGGAAACAGCACTAACGGCTTCATCCTGACCTATAACGCGCTTATGAAGCTCTTTTTCCATGTTTTTAAGGCGCTTCATTTCATTTGTTTTAAGCTGTTTTACAGGGACACCCGTATGGTTGGCTATTACAGCGGCAACATCATCGGCAGTAACGCAGACATTTTTTATCAAATGAGCGCTGTCATCTGTTTCGCTGATTTTTCTTTGTAATTTTTCAAGCTTTGTACGCGCTCTTTTTACCTTTTGAAATTCTCCCTCTATAAGAAATTCATCCATTTGCTGCTCTGTTTTATTGATTTGAGATAAAATGCTTTCGCTTTCGGTTTTTTTGTTTGCATATTTTATATCAACAAATGCCGCCGCTTCATCAAGCATATCAATAGCCTTATCGGGTAAAAATCTGTCGGTGATATAGCGGTTTGAAAGCTTTACTGCGGCTTCCACCGCTTCGGCCTTTATTTCTACCCTATGGTGCTGCTCGTAATACGGTTTTAATATCGTAAGCATGCTTATAGCATTTTCAACCGTAGGTTCCTCGATCTCAACGGGCTGAAAACGTCTTTCAAAGGCAGCATCTTTTTCAACAAATTTGCGATATTCCGTTAAGGTAGTAGCACCTATTACCTGAATTTCATTTCGGGAAAGCGCAGGCTTTAAAATACTTGATGCATTTATCGAGCCCTCTGCGCCGCCTGCATTCATTATAGAATGTATTTCGTCTATAAACAGAATACTGTCGGGGTTTTCACGCAGTTCCTCTATAAGGTTTTTCATTCGTTCCTCAAATTCGCCGCGATATTTAGTTCCGGCGACCATTGCAGGCATATCTACGGAATAAATTATTTTATTTTTTAGCATTTCCGGCACATCCCCCGCAACCAGCTTTTGTGCAAGCCCCTCAACGGCAGCGGTTTTGCCAACGCCCGGATCGCCCGTTAGCACGGGATTGTTTTTTGTACGTCGGATCAGTATTCTTATAACAGTTTCTATCTCGCGTTCTCTGCCGATAACGGGGTCAAGTTTACCCTCTTTAGCCAGCTGATTAAGGTCACGGCAGTAAGTCTGTATTATATTTTCGGCAGACTTTGGCGGCAATTCGTCATCTTCAAAATCCAATGACGGTTCCTCCAAGGTATTTGTATTCTCCGAGCCGAGATGCATCAAGATCTCCAACTCGTTCATAAGCTCCGCCTCGCTGTAATTAAAATATTCTATTATTTTTTTTACCGTTTCATTAATATCGCAGGATAATAATGCATACAAAAGAAAATCTGTAGTTACTTCGCTGTGTCCCGCTCTTGCCGCATTATTTTGCGCAAGATCCAAAATAGCCTTATATTTTGGCGTAAAATCATCCGCGGTTACTGTTTTTTTACTTTTCTTATCCGAAAACTTATTTATAAAGTTATTTAATGCTTCGGGATCGGGCTGTATTTTTCGTGTAAGTACACCATATGCAACCGAGTTTTTATCCCCAAGTATAAAGCCCAAAAGAAGATGCTCGCTGCCAACATAGGACGAGGCCATGTTTTGGGCCGCTTTAATTGATATCTCAACGGCGCTAACAGCTTTTTCGGATAAATTATACTGCAAATATCGCATAAATACATCACTCTCCTATCATTTCATGATCTATTTTTACACTTTTATTATTTCAACATTAGCCGTATCAAGTACAGCATCTGTTGAAAAATCCATAAAGTCAATAATATTCTCTGTCATTTGCCGCGCATGGACGGCATCGTTGGATACACAAGCAATACCTATAACTATGCTTTGATGTACATCCTGGTTTTCTATCTCGGCAACGGAAACATTAAACTTATGTTTAGTCTTTTCCACAAGGCTTTTTACAACCATACGCTTTTCTTTAAGTGAAGTGACCCACTCTGCCGTAAATTGCATTATACAATATCCAATTATCATATTATCACCTATAACAAAATTTGCGGTGCAAAAAAACACCGCAATAATTGAGCCGGGTTATAAGCCGGGTTCTGTATTTGACGTTCATCTGTCTGAGCCCGTCGTTGCCGAGGGGCTTTAGCGGTCGATTTATGGAACGGACGAGCAGCCCATATGTCCCAATGACCTTGCTGCAGGTGGGGTTTACAGAGCCGCCTTTGTTACCAAAGGCGCGGTAAGCTCTTACCTTACCTTTCCACCCTTACCCGTTAAAAACGGGCGGTTTATTTCTGTTGCACTATCCTTAGAGTCGCCTCCACCGGACGTTATCCGGCACCTTTGCTCTGTGCAGCCCGGACTTTCCTCACGCAAGCGTGCGAACATCTGCCCGACTCAATAATTATTATTTTTTTATGATCTATTGATCGTCCGGTTCTTCAACCTGACATTTTTCGGCCTTTACAGCCACAATACGCTTATCCTCTATCTTTTCTACAGTAAAGGTATAGCCTGCGTAATCAATAACTATATCCTCGTATTCCTCGGGAATGTGTCCCATCTGGCCTATAATAAAGCCGCCCAGGGTGTCATATTCGTCAACGGGAAGTTCTATTTCAAGCTCCTCCGCCACATCTTCAAGAGGGGTCTTACCCTCTATCAAAATAGAATCGTCTTCCTGTATCTCAATTTCGGGCTGTTCTTCTTCGTCATACTCATCCTGGATATTGCCCATTATCTCCTCGATAAGGTCCTCCATTGTGACTATGCCTGCCGTACCGCCGTACTCGTCAACAACAACGGCAAGGTGAAATTTATTTTTCTGCATTTCGGAGAACAGCTCGTCTGTTTTTTTGTTAAACGGCACATACTCGGGCTCACGCAAAAGCGCACGAAGGTCAAAGCTCTCATTGCCGTGTACAATAAGCGATGTCATAAGGTCTTTGGTATTTAAAATACCGATTATATTGTCGATATTTTCCTCATAAACGGGAAGACGCGAGTATTTCTCGGCCGTAATGGTTTTGATTATTTCGTCAAGACCGGTGTTTATTTCAAGACCGATAATATCCTTGCGGTGGGTAGCTATTTCGCCGACGATCTTATCATCAAAGTCGAAAATGTTATTTATCATTTCCTTCTCTGCCTCGTCAATGCCGCCGCTTTCACCGCCCGCATCTACCATCATAAGTATCTCGCCCTCGCTGACCTCTTCGTTGTCGGTGCCCTTATCGCCAAAGAGCTTATCTATGATAATGTAGGAAATATCAACTATCCAAACTATGGGGAAAAGAATTATATGAAAAAATTTAAGACCCCAAAGCGTTTTTAATACCAGCTTATCAGCAAAGCGATCTGCCAAAAATTTAGGAAGAACTATGCTTACAAAGGTATATAAATAAATATAAACAAGCAAAAATATTATAGGTATGGCTTTGTCCCAGGAAGTATAATCTATCGCTCTAAAAAGCGCATAGTTTATCTCGGAAACTATGGAATATGCAAGCACTATACCCGTAAGTATGCCCGTAACGCCGGTAACAACACCTGCGGTATTGGTATAGCTTTCTATTTTTTCAAGCGCTGCGGTCAGCCTTTCCTCCGTTATTTTATCTGTTTCGGATATATATTTTGCTCTTTTAAGGTCAAGGACTCTTAACGCCGTTGAAATAGCGGTAGCCCAGCCTTTAATAAACATTAATACAAACAATATTATTATTTGCCGAATTAAAATAATTAAACCCTCCAATTACTTTTTACAGAACTTATTTTCAAAATCAAGAAACGGGAACGGAAAGGACATAGCTGTTTGTCTGTCCCTGCCAAGCTGTTCTTTAAGCTCGTCCATATTTGAAAATTTCTGTTCGGTCCTTATCCAGTCGTAAAAGCCGACAAGCACCTCTTCGCCGTAGATATCCTCGTCAAAATTGATTATATTGGTCTCAACGGTGCGTATATCGCTGTCAAATGTGGGGTTATAGCCTACATTTGTAATTCCGCGGTATACCGTGCCTCTGACATTTACAAGGGATACATAAACGCCATCCGCAGGCAAAAGCTTTTCATCGGGCGGTATAAGATTTATTGTGGGAAAATTCATCTGTCTGCCGCGTTTGTTGCCCTCGACGACCTTATTTATAATAAAATACGGTTTTTTAAGCATAGGGATAACATCGTTAAGCCTGCCGCAGTCGATAAGGCCGCGTATTCTGGTAGAGCTGACGCGCATATCGCGGTAGGTCAGCGAGGGAATGGCTATTACCTCAACGCCGTAGTTTGCACCAAGCCTTTTAAGCGTTTCATAATTGCCTGCCCTGCCCTTGCCGAAATTATAGTTTTCACCTACTACCAACATTTTGCAGTTGACTTTTTTAACTATAAAATCTACAAATTCCTCGGGCGAAAGCGACGAAAACTCCGCCGTAAACGGATACTGAACAAGGTAGTCTATATCCATATTGCCAAGCACAAAGCATTTTTCGCGCTGATCGAGCATAGTCTGAAACTTGCCCTTGTGGCCGAAGAATGCAACGGGATGCGGATAAAACGAAAACACCACCGTTTTAAGACCCTTATTATTATTTTTAATAGTTTCTATAAGCTTTTGATGTCCCAGATGTATACCGTCAAAATTGCCAAGCGTTACCGCTGTTGGCTCTTCTATAATAAAATCATCCGTGTTATAAATTATCAAGTTATCACCTCTTTGTGTGATTTATCAGCAAAGCATAATATCGGGATAGGCAAAGCCGTCACGCACCTTGTAAAGTCCCGCTATTTTGCCGTCTTTATCGTATAACAGCACTCTGTCGCCGTCCTGAATATTGGATTTATTAAATAAAAAGCCGACATTTATCTTATTGCCGTTATATAGGTAATTATTTGCCTTGGGTGCTACCTTTGACTGCTTGCAATCGCCCACGACCTTTTCTATCGGGATAAGCACCTTATCTATCTCACCTGCGGACATAAGCGCGCGGAATTCGTCCACTTTAATACTGTCCTTAAGGTAAAATTGGCCGCTTCTTGTACGCAAAAGCGCGGACATAATAGCGCCGCAGCCAAGCTTTTCGCCTATATCCTTGCAAAGGGTACGGATGTAGGTACCCTTTGAGCAGTCAACGGTAAAGCTGACCTTATTTGCGGCTAAAAGCGAAAAGTCAATATCGGTTATGGAGAAAATATTTATAAGACGCGGCTTGCGTTCTACCTCAATGCCGCTGCGGGCGAGGTCGTACAGCTTTTTGCCGTAGTGCTTTACGGCGGAGTACATAGGCGGTATCTGCTCGTATTTCCCGACAAAGGAGAGTATGGCTGACTTTATTTCCTCCGCGCTTTTTGTAACCTCGTTTTGAGTAAGTATCTCGCCCGTGTGATCCTCTGTATCGGTAGTGATGCCCAGGGTCATTTCGGCGCGGTACTGCTTTACATCAGCCGCTATGGTGTCACACAGCTTGGTCGCTTTGCCGATGCATACCGGTAATACGCCCTCGGCCTGCGGGTCAAGTGTACCCGTATGACCTGTCTTTATGCGGTTGAATTCACGGCGCACTATATTTACCACGTCATGCGAGCTAAAGCCCTTTTCCTTATAAATACAAACTACGCCCGACAAATTATCATCCATTATTTTATCCTTATCTATGTTTTTTCTTTTTGTGGGACTACGCGTCCCACACCCGCGGTTACTTTTTGAGTTGTTTGTTTTGCTAAAGCAAAACAAATCCCTTCGGGATGAGGGATGCTAAAGGATCCCTCACATGTAACCAAAGCATTTCCCGCGGACAAAATTATTTAAAACACAACATTTTGCCGCGGTTCTTAAATTCTCCGCAAATGTACATTTGCGGAGAAAGGCGTATAGCCCCCAGAAAAACATTACGACTTTGCTTCGATTATTTTTTCTACTATCATTTCCGCGACCTCGGCCGGACTGCCGTCACAGGTCACACCTGCCGCCAGCTTATGTCCGCCGCCGCCCAAAGCCACCACAATATCCGCAATGGGGAATTGTTTTGACCTGATGCTGGCCTTTGCGGTATTTTCGCTGCGCTGTGTCACTAAAACAGCACACTCGCTTTTATCCAGGTTAAGCAGAAAATCCACTATACCGTCAAGGTCCTGTGAGGTACAGCCGCACGCCTCCATATCCGCCGTTGTAAGTGCGGTATATGTAACGCCGCTTTTATGCTGCATATTGCAAAGTGCCTTGCCGAAAAGCCTTGCCTGCGGTAAGGTATGCTCGTATAATACCCTTGAATGTATAGTAGAGGTATCTACACCGCCCTCGACAAGTGCGCCCGCTATCTCGTGTGTACGTCTGCTTGTACAGTTATGCTTAAAGCCGCCCGTATCAAACACCATACCCGCGTAAATATTGCTTGCTATCTCAATATCCTTCTCGGCATCAAAGTCGTTTTGCTTTAAAATTTCGTATATTATCTCGCTTGCCGATGATGCATCGGCATTTATTATATCCACCTGCGCAAGACCTTCGTTAGTCCTGTGATGATCGATACAATATGTCATTTTTGCCCTTTGAAATACCTCGCCTGCCTTGCCGAGCCGCTTTAGATCGCCGCAGTCCACGGCAAAGAAAATATCGGGCGCTATATCGTCATAGGAACCGTTATACCACATATCAGTGCCAAAGAAAAAGCTGAACCTATCCGGTATACATTCAAGCAAAACACGCGGACTCTTGCCCAGACGCTTTAAATAAAGCGCCAAAGCAAAGGCCGCACCGACAGCATCGCCGTCGGGATTAACGTGTCCCGCAATATAAATTTTCTCGGCATTTTCTATATCTTTTAAAATATTATTGCTGTAATCCATCATTATCATCCGCCTTTTCCTCTTCATCATCTTTAACAACGGACTTTATAATACTGTCTATTCTGAAGCTGTATTCAAGACTGTCATCAAGAATAAACTTTAACTCGGGTGTAACGCGCAGATTTATCCTTTGTGCAATAAGGCTTCTGATATAGCCTGCCGCATTTTTAAGCACACCCATGACCTCTTCTTTTTTATTGTCGTCCCCGAGAACGCTTATATAAACCTTGCAGTATTTAAGATCGGCTGTAGTATCGACCTTTAATACGCTGGTTATAACACCTACACGGGGATCCTTTAAATCACCGCGAATAATGGCGGATATCTCCTTTTGTATCTCGTCATTAATGCGTATCATTCTGTTAGAGCCTTTTTTCATCAGCGTTTAATTTCCTCCATAACGTAAGCCTCTACGTTGTCGCCCTCTTTGATATCGTTAAACTTATTGAAAAGAAGACCGCACTCGTAGCCTGCGTTTACTTCCTTGACATCGTCCTTGAAACGGCGTAATGTCGCAAGCTCACCGTCGTATACAACTATACCGTCACGCACGATCCTTACCTTGGCATTACGCTGGAACTTGCCGTCCGTTACATAGGAGCCGCCTATAGTACCCACGCCCGATGCCTTGAAAAGCTGTCTTATCTCTGCGTGGCCTATTATCTTCTCCTCGTATACGGGGTCAAGCATACCCTTCATAGCCGCGGTTATATCTTCAATTGCGTTATAAATTACGCGATAAAGCCTTATATCGACCTTCTGATCGTCTGCAACTGCCTTTGCGGAAGCCTCGGGACGAACATTAAAACCGATAATAATAGCATTTGATGCACTTGCAAGCATTACGTCAGACTCGGTTACTGCGCCTACACCGCCGTGAATGGTGCGTATGCGTACTTCCTCGTTTGAAAGCTTTTCAAGCGAAGAGCGAACAGCCTCTACCGAGCCCTGAACATCTGCCTTTATAACTATATTCAATTCCTTTATGCTGCCGCTTTGTATCTGGCTGAACAGATCGTCCAGACTTACCTTTTGCGGCGTCTGCTTGATCATGCTTTCCCTGTCTTTTGCTATAACGCTCTCTGCGACCTGTCTTGCGTGCTTTTCACTTTGAGCAACGTAGAACATATCACCTGCGTGCGGAACCTCGTTAAGGCCGAGTATCTCAACGGGCATTGACGGGCCTGCCTTTTTGACCTTTTGACCCTTGTCGTTCATCATGGCACGGATACGTCCGTAGGCGCCGCCCGCAACAATGGGATCACCCACATTAAGCGTACCGTCCTGTACAAGCACCGTAGCTACCGAGCCGCGGCCCTTGTCAAGCTGTGCCTCGATAATATTGCCCCTTGCACGCTTGTTGGGGTTAGCCTTTAACTCCTTAAGCTCTGCAACAAGCAGTATCATTTCAAGCAGCTGGTCGATACCCGTTTTGCTTACCGCACTTACGGGCACACAAATAGTCTCACCGCCCCAGTCCTCACTTACAAGGCCGTATTCCACAAGCTCCTGCTTTACGCGGTCGGGATTGGCCGACGGCTTATCAATTTTATTTATTGCAACAATAATTTCAACACCCGCAGCCTTTGCATGGTTGATAGCCTCGATAGTCTGGGGCATAACGCCGTCATCCGCAGCAACAACCAAAACCGCGATATCTGTCACCTGCGCACCGCGCATACGCATTGCAGTAAATGCCTCGTGACCGGGTGTGTCCAAAAATGTGATAGGCTTATTATTGATCGAGACAGTATAAGCACCTATATGCTGTGTAATGCCGCCTGCTTCCTTTTCGGTCACGGACGAATGTCTTATAGCGTCAAGAAGTGATGTCTTGCCGTGATCGACATGACCCATTACAACAACAACGGGCGGTCTTTCCTTAAGATCCTCGGGAGCATCCTCAACCTCTTTGAATTCCTCTTCAAGAAGGTCTATCTCCTCTGCCTTTTCAACAATTACATCAAAGTCCTCGCAAACCTTTTCTGCGGTCTCAAAATCAATTTCTTGATTCATACTTGCCATAACGCCCTTTTTCATAAGCGCCATAACAATTTCGCTGCCCGTTTTGCCTATCTTCTCGGCAAGCTCCTTAACAGTTATGCTGTCGCTGATTTGAATTTCCTTTATCTCGTCATCTGCGGGGCTGCTTTCAACAACGGGTGCGGGCTGTTCTGCCTTATTCTTTTTGTTCTTCTTATTCTTTTTATTGGCGTTTTTGTTTTCCTCGGGCTGCTGCTGTTTCTGCTTTTTGCCGCCCTGCTTTACGCCGTCTTCTCTGTCAAACTTATCCTGCTTGTCAAATTTTTCTTTATTCTCGCGTTTGTCGCGCTTTTCCTGTTTTCTGTTTTCCTCGGCTTTAGGTATATCGGCAGCAGCTTTTTTATCGGCGGGACGTCTGTTTTCTCTTCTTTCGCCCGACTGCTTGTCGCGGCTGTTCTTGTCGCCGTGCTGTTCCGAACGCTCCTTATTATCGGGTTTTTTCTTTTCGGTTTTAAATTTATTCTCTGCCGGCTTTTTATCCTTTGTTTTTATTTCTGCCGGTTTTTTGTTCTGCTCCTTGGAATGTTCCTTGGGCTGCTCTTTGGGGTGCTCTGTTTTGGGCTTTTTGGGCTTTGCGGGCTGCTCGTTCAACGGAGCCTTGCTTTTGCCGTATATGCCCCTTAACACTTTAACGGTCTCGTCATCCACGCCGCTCATATGATTTTTTACATCCACATCAAGCTCTATAAGTTTTTCAAGTAATTCTCTGTTGGTAATATTAAATTCTTTTGCCAATTCGTGTACACGCAATTTTGACAAATCAACCACCCTTTCTTATTTTAAAAGATCCACGGCAGAGAGCTACTGAAAAGCCGATCGTTATCCGGTAATAAACCGATAGATATTGTCGGCAAAGCTTTTATTTTTCACCACTGCAAAAACGCTGCGGTTATACTCGCCAATTGCTTGGCTCAACTCTTCTTTGCTGCCGTAAACAACTACATTTACATTATAATGTTCTGATTTATTAAAAAATTTTTTCTTTGTGTTTTCCGATGCGTCCTGCGCTATCACTACCAGAAGTGCCTTGCCGTCTTTCAGGGCTAATTCGACTGCCTGCTCACCGGAAAGCATACAGCCTGCGCGTTTGCAAAGCGAAAACATGGATGCCGTTTGTCTATCCATTTATATTGCCCTCAAGCTCGCTTTTAAGCTGTTCATAAACTTCTTTGGGTACGGCACATTTAAACGAGCGCTCAAGTCCCTTTGATTTTTGAGCCTTTAAAAGACAATCTGTATTAGGACATATATAGGCTCCTCTACCAGATTTTTTGCCGGTAAGGTCAAGCGAAAATTCGCCGTCTTCACTTTTGACGATACGGATAAGCTCCTTTTTGCTTTTCATTTCCTGACAACCCGTGCATTTTCTTAAAGGTATTTTTCTTTTTATCATAATACCTTAATTCTCCTCGTCTATAGCATCTTCCGCGGGAACAGCTGCCGCATCCTCAATATTTTCTTCTATATTCTCATCAATTTCTTCATTGATATCCTCTTCGGCCTCGGCAAGCTTTTCTGCCTGTGACTTTGCCTTGATATCAACCTTCCAGCCCGTAAGCTTTGCGGCAAGTCTTACATTCTGACCTTCCTTGCCGATCGCAAGCGAAAGCTGGTCATCGGGAACTATTACCCTTGCCGAATGCTCCTCCTCATTAAGGATATCCACAGAAATAACATCCGCGGGATTAAGAGCCGATGCAATAAATTTTTTGGGGTCATCGCTCCAGGGTACGATGTCAATTTTTTCACCCTTTAATTCGTTAACGACCGCATTTACACGCGCGCCGTTTTTACCTACACATGCACCAACGGGATCTACCGCATCATTTTGTGAGTAAACAGCCATTTTGGAACGAGAGCCCGCCTCTCTTGCTATGCTCTTTATCTCTACCGTGCCATCCTTTACCTCGGGCATTTCAAGCTCAAAAAGACGTTTTACAAGCTCATAATGCGTCCTTGAGACCGTGATCTGCGGTCCCTTTGTTGTCTGACGCACTTCCATAATATAAACCTTTATCCTGTCCTCAAACTTATATGTTTCCCCGGGTATCTGCTCGTTAAAAGGCAGAATAGCCTCATACTTGCCAAGTGATACTATAACATTTCTGCGTTCTATTCTTTGTACTATCGCAGTATCTATCTCGCGTTCCTTTTCGATAAACTCGTTGTAAATTTTTTCTCTTTCGGCTTCTCGTATTTTCTGAACAACGACCTGCTTTGCAGTCTGTGCGGAAATACGTCCGAAATTCTTTGGAGTTATTTCAAAGTCGATAAAATCGCCTATCTCATAACGCGGGTCTATCTTTCTTGCCTCCTCAAGCTCAATTTCAAGGAAACGGTCATATTCCTCTTCAACTACCTCTCTGCGGGCAAATACCTTTATCTCGCCCGTTTCTCTGTTGATATCCACATGGATATTGTCGGATGTACCGTAATTTTTCTTGCAGGCAAACACAAGTGATGCTTCTATCGCCTCAAAAACGACCTCCTTGTCAATACCTTTTTCCTTTTCTATCAGGTCAAGCGCCTTAATAAGTTCTCGGCTGTCCATTTTGTTTTTTTATCCTCCTTATTTTCTTCGTCCCGTACCATGCAGCGGTATAACACAAGGACGGTATATTTTTAATTTAAAACTTTACGGCAAGTCTTGTGGATGCAACATCCTTTTTATCAAAAGAAAGCTCGCTTCCGCCGCATTCTATAACAACATTCCCGTCTTTAAGCCCGACCAGCGTACCCTCGTACATTTTTTTGCCGTCTACGGCCTTAAACAGCTTTACCTCAACATCTCTGCCCTTGTATTTAATATACTCGTGTTCGCGTTTAAGTATTCTGTCTATACCGGGAGAGCTTACCTCAAGTATATAGGCCTTATCGGTTATATCCTCGGGCAGTTTTTCGTCAAGTGCTCTGCTTACCAGCTCACATTCGTCTATGGAAACACCGCCTTCTTTGTCGATATATAACCTTAAATAAAAGTTTGCGCCTTCCTTTACAAACTCGCAATCCACAAATTCCAATCCATTTTCCTCAAGTATTGGCATAGCCGCATTTTCAGTATAGCCGACTATTTCCTTTGCCTGCACAAAATCACCTCTAATCCCGCATTAAGGAGCAATTGTCCTATCATAAAAGAAGAGCGGGCATATAACCCACTCTCTCAAAACTTCGTCAACTGTTTGTATTATAACATATTAATAATACTATTTCAAGTATTTTTTTCAATATTTTTCCTATTTTTTATTGGAAAATAAAATTATAACTGCCGACAAAAAAATATCGCTTTACCGCTTTATTATTTTGTACCGAATATCCTGTCACCCGCATCACCGAGACCCGGAACTATATAAGCATTTTCGTTGAGTCTTTCATCAATGTTTCCTACATATATCTCAATATCGGGATGAGCATTGTGAAGCGCCTCAAGACCCTCCGGAGCAGCGATAATACACATAAATTTTATATGCTTGCAGCCGCGTTTTTTCAAAAAGTCCACCGCAGTTATTGCCGAACCGCCCGTAGCAAGCATAGGATCGGGAAGAATGACCAAACGTTCCTCAATATTTTCGGGCAGCTTGCAGAAATACTCGTGCGGCTGATGCGTTACTTCGTCACGGTAAAGGCCTATATGACCTATTTTAGCGGTAGGCACAAGCGCAAGTATGCCGTTTACCATACCAAGACCTGCACGCAGTATAGGCACGACCGCAAGCTTTTTACCCGCAATAACGGGTACATCGGCCTCGGTAATGGGTGTTTCCACATTAACAAGCTCGGTCGGCAGATCCCTTAAAGCCTCATAACCCATAAGCATAGCTATTTCTTCGACAAGTATGCGAAAAAACATAGTTCCCGTATTTTTGTCACGCAGCATCGATATTTTATGCTTTAAAAGCGGATGATCCAAAACAGTTACATTTTCCATAAAAATACCCTCTTTCCTTATTTAAAAATATAAGCCTGCATTACAAAAAAAAGGCTGCACAGCAGCCCTTGATCTTAATTATCGCCTGCAACAAGACCTATAAGCAGTCCCATTACAAATACGATCACACCTGCAGCACCTGCAGCAGCGGCAACCTTTGTTTTATCTTTATTGGGGATAAAAACGCCGTTTACCGGATTGCGTTCTATTTCTTTTTTTGCTGCGCGGTAGTGTTTTCTTGATCTTGCATAAGTCATATTATGACCCCCTTTTATACATTTAGTCTATAAGTTAATATCAGGCTTGCGCCTGTCATATACAATATTGAAAGCACAAGATTTGTATTGCTTATCAATCTTAAAATATTTTCGGCTGTATCAAATATTCCCTGTAAATTGTTTAATTCGGCAAAATTTAAGGTAATGCCAAAAACACGAAATACAGTCAAAAGTACGGTGCCGCTGACAAACAAAAGTGCAAAAAAGCCCATAAATATAAGGAAATTCCTTGCAAAGCCCCTTGATGCCAATTGTCCGAGCGTCTGCGACATAAATGCCGTTGACATAACTATCAGGCAAAGCATAAGCATAAAATAAACACCCAGCCTAATAAACATCGCCAAATCAAAATTTACGCCGTCGGACTTTGAAAGATCGGGGATCACCGCAAGAAGATCGCCGACAATACTTATGCTGTTTGCAACCTTTAATACATCCCATGTCAATATAGCGGCTGCGCACAATAAAACGGCAAGTCCGGCAAGTGCCTTGCTGACTACCAGCTCCCATGTATATATGGGAAGCATATGATTAAGATAGCTTCGGTTTGTTAAAATATCCTCACCAAACCATTGACATGCCGCCACAACCACCATGACAGCCGCAAAAATGACAAGTATGACCCACATACCCGCCATGCAGTAACGTGCGGCATTCATCCTGTAGGCTGTCTGTGCGGTAAAATGCGATGCAAAACCGCTGTTCCACAGATATCCGGTTATTAAAGAAGCTGCAACGGCAATAATTACATAAATTATACTCCTTAAAAATATCCTGCAAAAATCCTTGAAAAATATATTTAAAAATTTTAGCATTTATATACCTCCCTGTACAGAGAAGATACTTCTTTGCCGTATTCCGCCCTTACCTCATCGACTGTTCCGGCAAGCTTTATCTGCCCACGATGTATAAACATTACATCATCTATTATTTTTTCAAGCTCGTTGGGGATACGCGAAAAAATAAGTACGCTGGAATCATCCTGCATATTGCTTAAAATAAGCTTTGCAATAAAATCCCTTGCCTTGGGCTCAATATGTGTCATTGGCTCGTCAAGAATGTAAAGCTTTGTTTTTCTGCACATAACAAAAATAGCCTGTGCCTTTTGCATGGCAGTGGATGACATCCTGCCAAAAACATCCGATAATTTTATACCCGCATATTTAATAAGCTTTTCGGCTTTTTCCGCGTCAAAATCCTTATAAAAGGCTTTATATTTCCTTAAAACGGTAGATACCTTTGTATAATCGTTTACAAACGGTATCTCGGGTAAAAAGCTTATAAGATCCTTTGTTTTTCTTGACGGTTTTAAGCCGCATACCTTTATTTCGCCCTTGCTTACCGTTGTCAGGCCGCATATCATACGCGCAACAGAGCTTTTGCCGCTGCCGTCCGGCCCGAGTATCGCAACTATACGTCCCGGCTCAATATCAAAGGTAACATCATTTACGCCGTATTTATTGCCGTAGCGCTTTTTTACACCCTTTAAACTAAGCAATATATCGTCATTATATCCCGTTGGCTTTTGCTGCCTTTTGGGAGCCGACGGTGCTTTACGCACGGGACTGATTTTAGCTTTTTTGGTCTTTTGGTTTGCCATAAAATACACCTCAAAGGTAGTTTACATATTCATTTATTTATTATATCACAATTTGTATAAATATGTCAATAATTGAGTTACGGCATTTTATTATATGTTGTTATTACCGTAGCGCACATTTTCGTATAAGCCCGTCAATTCGGATATATCGGTATAGTCCTTAAGCTTTTGCCGCATTTCCTCGGGCGTATCGGAAGACTTTAGTCTTTGTTTTTTAAAATGCTTTATAACCGCTTTGTAAAACCTGCGTCTTATCGGATCCGAAATATCCTTTATACCGCGTTTTTTTCTTTTTTTTGCGGGTGTAACATCGGATATCTCATCATGATATATCATTTTGGTTTTATTTTTGCGATAAAAGCCGTAATACAGCCTTAAACAAAACCATATAACAAAAATTATCAAAAGAATAAGCATTACTATATTAAAAAGATATATCATAAGGTTTTCTATAACATTTGCCCAGGCGGGTGCCTCGTCCGGCTCGGGAGTGGCATCCGGCAGACGTCTGACATATGATGCATCGCCGTCTATATCGTTTGGAATCCCCTTAAACAGCGACAGCAACAGCTTAAGCATATGCATAAACATAACCAAGATGCCCATGATAACACGTCCGAAAGGCACATATTTAAACAAAAAAAGCACTATAAAAAAGCCCGCTATATAAACCGCGGTATATTTTGCGGCAAAATTTGTTATGGTTTTTGTGGATTGGAGAGAGTTTGAAGAGGAAAGCTCCAATTCCGCATTAATACCGCTTAAATGTGCATAGACCAACGCAAGCAAAAGCACCGCTACAGCCTGTATGTGAAACATAGTCCTTACCTGCGGCACCCGAAGATAATCCGCGCCAATATGCAGCGCAGACAAAAAAATAAGCGGAAAGCAAAGCGTTTCAAAGCTGAGCCTTAATCGGCTTTCTTCAAGCGTTCTGCGTCTTACGCTCCGCGAGCAAAGCATTGCGATAAAAGCTGTATATATGATATAATGC
The DNA here is from genome assembly GCA_947167715.1 of uncultured Eubacteriaceae bacterium. Classification (GTDB taxonomy): domain Bacteria; phylum Bacillota; class Clostridia; order Lachnospirales; family CAG-274; genus RGIG4310. The sequence continues at coordinate 2,129 of CAMVJD010000057.1, read as the reverse complement.
CCCGTAAACAAGCCTATAATACACGGCAGCCATGTCAGCACCAAAAAAGGCAAAAGCTTTCCTGCGCTTGCTCTTAAAATATAATGATAGACCAGGATAGGCAGGAAGTAAAAAAGCATAAGCGTATCCCGCAGATCTCCCGTAAGGGCGCAAAGTATCACAGTAAAAGGAATAATAAGCAGATTAAAATAAAAACAATCCTCGGCCATTGCTTCCAAAAACTTTCTGACCCTTAACATACGATCCACCCTCTTTATCATTTGTAGCTTTCAAGAAAGCCCGCGGGTACAGGCACTATTTCAGCCTCCTCGGCAGGCGCCTCGGCAAAGCGAGCATCAAATTCCATTACGGGAAACAGCCATTTTACACAAGCATAGCGTTCCTTAACTTCCTTAAACAATTCAATTATCGGATAATCGACCGTCGGTGAAATAAAAATACACAAGGCATCGTTTTCGCCTGCGGGCATAAGTACCTCCGGCGTTTCGGAGCATGAATAATCGATCCTTGCAAGCGCTTCGTAAATGTCTATAAGGGTCCCTTCTCCGTTTCCCGCTTCTATTTTAACGGTATTTTTGTCCATACCGTCTATACCGTTTGAATAAAGCGCAACCGTAAATCCGCGCGATATATAATGCTCCGCAAGGGCAGCGGCAAGCGAAATTGAATATTCAAAGCGTTCTTCCTCAAAATTTTGCTTTAAAAGCTTCATACACAGTATTATCGCTATTTCGCCTTTAACCGTGGGATTATGCTTATTAGACATCAATACGCCCGTATGCGCCGAAGCTTTAAAATTAATATCTTTTAAACTGTCATAGGGCATATATTCGCGCACGCCGGCAAATTCAAACGGATCGGGGGCTATAAACCCGACACTTTCCGCCATGCCATCTATTTTCTCCAAAACATCCGTAATATTCCTTATGTCTGCGGGCAAGGGATAAACGGTAATTGCGCTGCCCTCAAAGCTTTTGCTGTATTTGCCGTTAAATAATACGCTTGTTCCGACAACGTCAAAGGCCTTTATGGGATAATAGCCACGCCTTGTACATTTAAAAGGCAGACGTCTTGTTATTTTCTGCCACCCCATAATGCAAAATAGAGCGTTATAATACATATTTTCGTTTTTATTGTTTTCGCTGCCTTCAAATTTAAGCGATGCATTGATATGAAGCTTTACCCAAAGCCAGGGCAAAGGCAAAAGCTTTCTGTTTACAAGCTCTATATCAAGCGTCCCTTTATCACCGCAAAATGCGTGTTTTGTGGAGAAACTTACGCTTGCATCAAGATTTTTGCTCCATAAGCGTCTATAAAATTCGCCCTCTAAAATATACAAAAACAGGGCTGTAAACAAAATAATAAGTATCTCCAATTAAAAGTCCCCTCATTCTTCCCAATTCTCACTCGGCACCGGCTCGGACGAAACAACGGCGTTTATAATTTCCTCCGCCCTGCCCTGTTTATGCTTGTAGCCTCCGGCAAGTATAAGTCGGTGACAGGCAATATACGGGAAAATATATTTTATATCATCGGGTGTAACATACGCACGCTCCCTTACCGCCGCCAATGCCCTTGACATCCTTACGGCAGAAAGTATAGCACGGGTGCTGAGCCCAAGCAAAACGCCGTCCGCCGTTCTTGTCCTCTCGGCAAGTCTGACGATATAATCGGCAAGATCTTTATGAAGATATACCTTTTCACATTCAAGCTTTGCCGCCTCAATATCGCTTGAGGTACATACAGGCGATACTTTTGAAAGAATATTGCCTGCGCTGTGCGTTTCTATCAGCTTAATATATTCCTCCGTTTTGGGATAGCCCATACTCATTTTTATCATAAAGCGGTCAAGCTGTGCTTCCGGCAAAGGATAGGTACCGTGTGTTTCAACGGGGTTTTGCGTTGCAATAACAAAAAACGGTGTTTCAAGCTTATATGTAACGCCATCCACGGTTATCTGCTTTTCTTCCATGGCTTCAAGCAGGGCCGACTGTGTACGCGGTGTTGCACGATTTATCTCGTCCGCAAGCAAAACATTTGTCAATAACGCACCTTTTCTGAAAATAAATTCACTTGTTTTGGGATCGAAATAAGTAATACCCGTAAGATCCGCAGGCAGCAGGTCGGGT
>CAMVJD010000056.1 GCA_947167715.1 uncultured Eubacteriaceae bacterium | reverse complement strand
CGAAGGGGATCGGGTTTGCTTTAGCAAATCCCGACTAAGTCGCGCGTTTCGGCTTGTGTAGCAGAAATTTATTTCTGCGGAATACGAATATCATTGACTCAAGGAACAAAAAAATGCGCCGCAAAGCATCGGATTTTTTTAAAGGAGGTATCACTTATGGGAAGAGGAAGTTACAACGCAGCGGACTGGAACAGGCTTAAGGGCAGCAGGGGCATCAGTGCAAGCTCGACTGCTGACGACATTTTCAGCAAAAACAAGGCAAACGAGAAATACCTGCCGCAATTTATCAATATGCGCGAATCCCGCGACAGCGAGGATTCCCCGGAATCAACGCCTATAATCATTGGCTTTGACTCCACGGGCTCTATGGGCTACCTTGCGGCGGAGATAGCCAAAAACTCGCTTAATAAAACGGCGACTATGATACTTGAAAAGCGCCCCGTGCCCGATCCGCATATTATGTGCGCGGCCTTTACGGCGCCCAACGCTTATTCGTACCCCGCACTTCAGGTAACGCAGTTTGAGGCAGATATCCGCGTTGTGGAGCAGCTGCTTGACTTTCAGCTTGACGGCGGCAACCGCTACAGCTATGATGCGCTTGTGTGGTATTTTGCTTTAAAGCACACATCCACCGACTGCTTTGAAAAGCGCGGCAAAAAGGGCTTTATTTTCTGCATAGGCGACGAAGTGGGCAGCGCCGTAAACGAGACCATTTTAAATTCGGACGAGATAAAGAGCGTATTCGGCGATAAGGCAGAGGCCGAGTACACCACCCCGGGGCTTGCAAAAAAGGTCGGCGAAAGGTACGAGGTTTTCCATATCATCACAGGAAACCACGTTGACACCGCGCTTAAATCGTGGGAGCCTCTTCTTCCGGGCAGAAATGCGGTAATAAAATCCCAAAACATACATTGTCTGGCCGAGGTAATGATATCAATTATGCAGCTTTGCGCGGGAATGTCCAAAAAGGACGTTGAAAAGCAATGGGACGACAAAACACGCTCCGTTGTGGAATATGCGCTTTCCACAATAAATATCGCACCAGAAAAGCAAAATATTTTCTCCTGCCTTTTTGATAAAAATAAAAAATGAGAGTAAAAATAATCATAGGCAAAAACTTCGGTGACGAGGGCAAGGGCCTTGCGGCTGATTATTTTGCCAAGGAAGCCGAAAAAAGCGGTATGTACTGTATCTGCGTGCGGCATAACGGCGGCGCGCAGGCGGGACACACCGTAGATCTGCCCGACAGGCGCTTTGTTTTTTCACAGCTGTCCTCCGCGTCTTTTCGTGGCTTTCCCACATATTGGGCAGACAGCTTTATGCCCGATATGTATAAGCTTTCGGAGGAGATACGGGGCTTTAAGGCGGTATCGGGCTTTATCCCCGATATTTATGCGGATAAAAACTGCCGCTGCATCTTTATTGATGATGTATTGATAAATATGCTGCTTGAGACCCTGCGCGGGGATAAGCGCCACGGCTCCTGCGGTATGGGCATAAACGAGGCCGCCGTAAGGTCAAAAACCGCGCCGCTTTATCTTGGCGATATTGCGGATATGAGCGCAAAACAGCTTTTCGGGGTGCTTGAAAGCATAAGGCGCGAATATATGCCGCGCCGCCTTGATGAGCTTTCGTTAAGTCTTGACAGCGCGGGCGAATACGGCGAAATGCTGAAAAATAAAAATATACTGTATAACGCGGCGGAAACTATGTGCGCCGCGTTTAAGTATGTAAAAATAAAAAACACCGATATGCTGAAAAAATTTGATACGGTGATATTTGAGGGCGCACAAGGGCTGATGCTGGACGAGAACAATCTTGAATATGCCCCCAACCTTACCTCGTCAAGGACGGGACTTTATGAGCCCGCAAGGCTTATTAAAAACCTTTCTCACGCCGATACCGAGGTAATATATATCAGCCGCTCCTACGTTACCCGCCACGGCGCGGGAAAGCTTTTATACGAGGATAAATTTGCCCCCTTGGCTTATAATATTTTTGATAAAACAAATATCACAAACAAGTGGCAGGGTGAGCTGCGTTTTGCCGCCCACGGAGACAGCGGGGAGTTTGCTGCGCCCGTAAAAAGAGATATTGCGGAAAACACGATAAACGCAAAAATCTCGCTTATGCTGACACATCTTAATGAGACCGACTATAAAATAATAACCAAAAACAAAAATATCCCCGCGGCGGAATTTATTGCCGACAGGGAGATATCGGGGCTGTTTGACAAAACCTACTTTTCCGGCAGCCCGTTTTCAAGCGAAATAATGTGAAAGAAGGCAGAAAATATGGAAATTTTAAAAGATCTTTCAATTATGATATTGTTTGCAAAGATTTTTGGATTAGCTGCAAGAAAAATTAAAATGCCGCAGGTCGCAGGCGAAATAATCGCGGGACTTATCATAGGCCCAAGCATACTTAATATAGTGGCAAAAAGCGATACGCTTACGGCACTTGCGGAAATAGGCGTTATACTTTTAATGTTCAGCGCAGGTCTTGAGACCGATATTGAAAAGCTTAAACGCTCGGGATTTAAGGCAACCGTCATAGCCTGCTTTGGCGTTGCCGTGCCTATGGCGCTGGGTACTCTGTTATTTATGGGCTTTTACGGTACGGCGGATCTTGTCAGGGCGCTTTTTATAGGAACGATATTGACGGCAACCAGCGTCAGCATAACCGTTCAGGCGCTTAAGGAGCTGGGAAAGCTGTCCACCGAGGTGGGTACCACAATAGTCAGCGCCGCAATAATCGACGATGTTGTGGGCATACTGGTATTGACTATGGTAATAAGCCTGAAAGATCCAACAGTCGGGCTCGGGCTGCTGGCGCTTAAGGTGCTTTTGTTTTTTGCCTTTGTGGGCGTTGTGGGCTATATGGTTTTTCTTATTATGAAAAAGCTTGACAGCAAGTATCCCCACACCAGACGCATCCCCATACTTGGCTTTGTGCTTGCGTTCGGGCTGTCCTATATCGCCGACCGATATTTCGGGGTCGCCGATATCACGGGCGCATACTGCGCAGGCGTTATTTTAAGCTCCCTTGACGACAGCGAATATATAGAAAGAAAAGCCGATATCAACTCGTATATGATATTCGGCCCCGTATTTTTTTCAAGTATAGGTATTCAAACAAATTTAAAGGAGATAGACACAACTATCCTGCTTTTCTCGCTGGCATTTGTGCTTGTCGGCCTTGTCGGAAAGGTGCTCGGCTGCGGCTTAAGCGCCAAAATGGCGGGCTATAAAGCAAGCGACTGCCTTAAAATAGGCGTAGGTATGATGACACGCGGCGAGGTGGCGCTTATAGTAGCCCAAAGGGGCTTAAAGGCAAACCTTGTGGAAAGCAAATTTTTTACGGCAGTTATACTGCTTATTATAATAAGCTCCGTACTAACACCCGTGCTGCTTAAGCTTCTTTACACAAAGGATAAGAGGCAGCGGAACGACACATAGGTCGTTCCCTGCAAAGCAATAATAATATTAAATCATTTGTTGTAGTCCGTTCGCTCAAAACTTATGGATGCCGCCAAGCACAAAACACCCGCAATCAAACTGCGGGTGTTTTGTTATAACAATTTTTATTACTCGGGCATTTCGATATGAACGGGCTTAAGTTCCCATATCTCGTTTGCATATTCACGGATAGTTCTGTCGGAGGAAAACTTGCCGCTGTTTGCGGTATTGAGAATAGCCATTTTAGCCCATTTGTCCTTATCCTTATAAGCCTTGTCAACACGCTCCTGTGCCTCTGCGTAGGATGCAAAATCCTTTAATACAAAGTACTCGTCGGCTCTGTTGCCGCAGCCGTTAAGAAGAGCATCGTAAAGCTCTCTGAAAAGCTCGGTATTAGGGTCGAGCGTGCCGTTTATAAGCATATTCATAACTGCACGGACGTCGCTGTTCATATTGTAAACATCCCAGGGGTTATAGTCGTTTCTTGCGTACTGTGCAATAACCTCGTCGGAGGACATACCAAAGATAAAGATGTTATCCTTGCCGACCTCTTCGCAGATCTCAACATTTGCGCCGTCCATTGTACCAATGGTAACTGCGCCGTTAAGCTGGAATTTCATATTGCCCGTACCCGAAGCCTCCTTGCTGGCTGTGGATATCTGCTCGGAAACATCTGCGGCGGGGATAAGCTTTTCTGCCAGGCTTACGCGGTAGTTTTCCGCAAAGATGACCTTAAGCTTGCCCTCTATGGTCGGGTCGTTGTTTACAACATTTGCAACGCTGTTTATAAGCTTGATTATAAGCTTTGCACGGCGGTAGCCTGCGGCAGCCTTTGCACCGAAGATAAATGTTCTGGGCGCAATATCAAGGCCGGGATTTACCTTAAGCTTATTGTAAAGGCTCATAACGTGAAGTATATTCAAAAGCTGGCGCTTATATTCGTGAAGTCTCTTTACCTGAATATCGTAAATGGAATCGGGGTTTATCTCGATACCCATTGTTGCCTTGAAGTAGTTTGAAAGCTCTACCTTGTTGTTGTGCTTTATTTCCATAAATTTCTTGCGGAAATCCTTATCCTCTGCAAGGGGTGCAAGCTTTTTAAGCTCGTCAAGGTTTGTATACCAGCCGTCGCCTATCTTTGATGTGATAAGCTCTGCAAGCTCGGGGTTTGCGTGGCCAAGCCATCTTCTCTGTGTTATGCCGTTTGTTTTGTTGTTGAATCTTTCGGGGAATATCTCGTAAAAATCACGAAGCTCCTGATTTTTAAGAATTTCCGTATGAAGTGCGGCAACACCGTTTACCGAGTGCGAGCCTACAATGGCAAGCCAAGCCATTCTTATCTGGCCGTCTGCAACTATAGCCATTTTTCTTATCTTTTCCGCATCGTTGCCGAAACGGTCGATAAGGAACTTGCAGAAACGCTTGTTGATTTCCTCAACTATCATATAGATACGGGGAAGAAGACGGCTGAACAGCTCGATAGGCCATTTTTCAAGCGCCTCGCTCATAATTGTGTGGTTGGTGTAAGCGCAGCACTTTTTGGTGATCTCCCAAGCCTCGTCCCACGGCACATCGTTCTCGTCGATAAGAAGACGCATAAGCTCCGCAACGGCGATAGAGGGGTGTGTATCGTTAAGCTGGAAAGCGTACTTTTCGGGCATGATGCTGAAATCGTTGCCGTATTTAAGCTTAAACTTATGGATAACACGCTGTAATGTTGCCGAAACAAAGAAATACTGCTGGCGAAGTCTTAATTCCTTGCCTGCGTAATGCTCGTCTGCGGGGTAAAGCACCTCGGTAAGGTTCTTTGCTATGTTCTCTTCCTCAACTGCCTTTTGGTAGTTGCCCTCGTTAAAGCTCTTAAGGTCAAACTTGTTTTTAGCCTCTGCGTCCCAAAGACGAAGGGTATTAACGGTGTTGTTGTTATAGCCGATAACGGGGTAGTCATAGGGGATAGCGATTATATCCTGTGTGTTTTCCTGTATAAACTTATACTGGCCGTCGTCCTGCTTTACGGCACGAACTGTACCGCAGAAATTGACCTCTACGGCGTATTCGGGACGTTTAACACCCCACATATCGCCGTCCTGGAGCCAGTTATCGGGGCGCTCTACCTGATAGCCGTTTTCTATTTTCTGCTCGAAAATACCGTAGTGGTAGCGGATACCGCAGCCGTAAGCGGGAAGCTCGAGTGTGGAAAGGCTATCGAGGAAACAGGCCGCAAGACGGCCAAGACCGCCGTTGCCGAGACCGGGGTCACGCTCAACTTCCTCAAGGACGTTATAGTCGATGCCAAGCTCCGAAAGGACTTCCTTGACCTCGTTGAGCATTGTCATATTTAAGATAGCGTTGCCCAGAAATCTGCCCATCAAAAATTCCATGGAAAGGTAGTTTACGATCTTGCAGCCAACCTTGTCATAGGTCTCGTGGGTCTTTAACCACTTGTCGGTAACATAGTCGCGCATGGTAAATACAAGCGCCTCGTAAAGCTGTTCCTTGGTAGCGGTTTCAATGGTTTTTCTTGATAAAGTTTTTACGTTTGCAATAAGCTGTGCTTTAAATGTTGCTTTATCAATTTTCATTGTCATTCCTCCTTCTTGTTATAAAGAAATTATTCAAAAGCAAAAAGGTTTTTGCTTACATTAACTGTTTTTTCTATGGGGCTACTCGCCCCACGCCCTCGGTTACTTTTTGAGAAAGTAACTTGCCAAACTCGGTTATACCCCCGCCGCAAGCTTTTCTGCCCTGTCGGCGGTTATCAGCGTATCCGTTATCTCGTCCAGATCGCCGTTCATAACGCTGTCAAGACGGTAAATGGTAAGGTTTACCCTATGGTCGGTCAAACGCCCCTGCGGGAAATTATAGGTGCGTATACGCTCGTTTCGGTTGCCGCGGCCTATCTGGCTTTTGCGCTCTGCCGCAACCTCGTCGTGCTGTTTTTGCTGTTCAAGGTCATAAAGCTTGCTCATAAGCACCTTTAATGCCTTATCCTTATTTTTAAGCTGACTTTTTTCGTCCTGACAGGAAATAACTATGCCTGTCGGGATATGGGTCAATCGCACCGCCGAATCCGTGGTATTTACGCATTGGCCGCCGTTGCCCGATGCACGGAAAACATCAAACTTGCAGTCATTCATATCAAGCTTTACATCCACCTCTTCCACCTCGGGCAAAACAGCCACGGTAACGGTGGAGGTGTGTATCCTGCCGCTTGATTCGGTAGCGGGCACGCGCTGTACGCGGTGAACGCCGCTTTCATATTTAAGGCGCGAATATGCGCCCCGGCCTATTATCATAAACGAAATTTCGCGGTAGCCGCCTGCCTCGCTTTCGTTGGCGGACATTACCTCGACCTTCCAGCGCTTTGCATCGGCATAGCGGCTATACATCCTGAACAGGTCGCCGGCAAAAATATTTGCCTCATCGCCGCCGGCGCCGCCGCGTATCTCCACAATGACGTTTTTGTCGTCATTCGGGTCCTTGGGCAGCATAAGCACCTTTAACTCGTTTTCGGTATCTTCAAGGCGCTGCACCGCCTCCGCCAGCTCTTCCTTGGCAAGGGCGCGCATTTCCTCGTCATTTTCCTCCAAAAGCAGCTTGGCCTCGTCAATATCGCTTTGCGCCTGCTTATACTCGCCGTATTTTTCAATTATCGGTGCAAGGTCGCTGTGTTCCTTCATCAGCTTGCGCCAAACGGCATTGTCCGCTATGATATCGGGGTCGTTTATTTTGTCCGATAAATCAATAAATTTTCTTTCAAGCTCCTCAATTCCGGAAAACATAAAAAATCTCCTAATCTATTTAAAAATGCCCGTTACAACGCGGTCAAGCCCTGCAAGGTCCTTTATTACGCCAATATTTGTAAAGCCGTTTTCGCGCATAAGCGCGCTTACGCTTTCGCCCTGGTCGTAGCCTATCTCAAAGGCCAAAAGACCGCCGTTATTAAGGTAATTTTGCGCATCTGCGGTTATCCTGCGGTAAAAATCAAGCCCGTCAATGCCGCCGTCAAGCGCCGTTAAAGGCTCATAGTCCTTTACCTGCGGCATAAGCGTGGGTATCACACTTTTAACTATATAAGGCGGGTTTGACACCACCGCATCAAATTTGCCGCTTATATTCAAAAATAAATCACTTTTTATAAATTTAATATCGACATTGTTGTTTTTTGCGTTTTGCTCCGCTGTTTCCAGCGCCTTTTGCGAAATATCGCAGGCAACAACACTTTTAACGCCGTATTTTGCCAAAGAAACGGCTATCGCGCCCGAGCCCGTGCCGATATCCAGCGCGGAAGCGGGCCTGTGCTTTAATACCTCTTCAACCAGTATTTCGGTATCGGGGCGGGGAATAAGCACATTTTCGTTTACCTTAAATTCAAGCCCCATAAATTCGCAGCTGCCCAAAATATACTGCATTGGCATATTTGAAAGGCGCTTTTGCAAAAGCTTTTCAAGCGCTGCCGTGTTCTCCGACGAGACCTCGTCCGTATCGCGGGTAACAAGCTGCATCCTTGTCAGCCCCAAAGCCCGCATAACAAGTAAATCGGCATCTATGCCCCAGGTCTCGTCGCCGCTTTCGCGCAGTCTTTTTTTTGTATCAAAAAGAATTTCCTTAACTGTTTTCATCGGTATTTTCTTGCGCGGTATCTTCCTGCGCGGCCTTTTCCTTTGACATTTTGTCTGCGGTGTAAATGCCCTCTTCCTCGGGCTCTTCTTCAAGGACGGCCTTAAGGGATGCTATGGCACATTCTATCATATCATCCTCGGGCTCCTTGGTGGTTATATGCTGCAGGGCAAGACCCGGCGCACTTACTATCCTTACAAAAATATTGTCGTGGCTGCCTGCCCATTTTATCAGCTCGTATGAAATGCCCGCAATAACGGGAACAAGCAAAATTCTTGAAATAACTCGAAGCCAAAGCACGTTTGTATTTACAAAAAAGAAAACAAACATACTTACTATCATAACCAGCACCAAAAAGCTTGTGCCGCAGCGTTTGTGCAGGCGGGTATGCTTTTTTACGTTTTCGACCGTAAGCTCCTCATAGCTTTCAAAGCAGTTTATGGTCTTATGCTCGGCACCGTGGTACATAAAAACACGCTTTATGTCCTTCATTTGTGATACAAGCACGATATATAAAAGAAAAATACCTATGCGCACAAAGCCCTCTATAACGGCGCGTACACGGGCATTATCGCCCAGAAAGCCGTTTACCCAGCCGCCAATAAAGGTGGGCAGTACCATAAAAAGCCCGATAGAAAGTATAAGCGATAAAACCACGCTTATGCCTATAACATAATCCGTCAGCTTGTCGCCGACCTTGTCCTCCAGCCAGCGCTCGAACTTGCTTTCACGGTTATACTCCATATCCTCCATGCCCGCCATTTCCGCGGAACGGCCGATAATTTTCATACCTATTACCATGCTGTCGATAAACGCTACCACGCCGCGCACAAGCGGCAGACGCCAAAAGGCGGGGCGCTGTTTTGTAAAAAATGTTTTCTCTAATTTTATATCACCCTCGGGCCCGCGCACGGCCATTGCGTAAAGTGTCTTGCCGCGCATCATAACGCCCTCTATAACAGCCTGGCCGCCGATACCCTTGCCGCCGACCGGGCATTTTTTCTCATCTGACATTTCAACATCTCCTAAAATAGATATATCCTAAAACTGTTTGTAATATCCCATACTAAATTAGTATACCACAAATTCTGCAAAACTTAAATAGGTAATTAACATAAAATTTACAATTTAGTTTTTCCATTTTTGGGGATAACATACAAAAAAAGGCAAGGAAGCCATAAAGGCTCCTTGCCGATAGAAAAATCAATATTCCTGCATATAGTCGATCACATCTTTTATTGTAGATGTTTCCGAAAGACCGTAGTTTGCGGGGGCTATAACGGTTGCGATACCGCTTACATATTTAAGTGCTGTTTGGGCATCCTTTCTGTCGGTTATACCGTCGCAGTTAAGATCTCCCCATCTGGACGTAAATGCCACATTCTCGGGATCGTAGCCCAAAACGCCGCCATCGGCTATAATGGCATTTGTTGCATAAGCGTTGATAATGTCCTGTGTAAGCTCGGACTTTGCGGCCTTGCCGCTGTCGTCCGAAACAAACGCATCATTGCCGTTTAAGTTATTAAGCTCGTAGAACTTTTCTCCGCTGTCGCCGACACTCATTCTTCCCCAGCCCGCAGCATTTATCAGGCCGTTTGTTTGAGTGGCCTGGAAAAAGGCCGTCGAGCCGTTGCTCCATGTTCTGCCGTAAAGGCCCTTGGAGTTGCCGTCGCCGTCGCTGCCGATCTGGCAGTTGTAAAAGATATACGGCTTTGTTCTCGGTGCTGCTATATAGCCGACATTTTCGTTCTCCGATGTTGCGCTGCCGTAAGACTTCCACAAAAGGGTACAATCATCAAATACTGCGTAAAAATCGCCGCAGATATAATCAACATTACCGCCTATTACAGAATTTGCGGCGTATACATGATAATTTTTGGATGCATCGCCGTTTCGGCCAAGGGTATCCTGCGATGAAAGTATGCTGCTACCTGTTATTTCCACATCATCCGCTTCTATATAAAGCGCATTTGAACGCTCGGTATACGCTCTTGAGGTAACATCTGCTCCCTCTGCTGTTCTGTCGGGCATGGTCTTGCCGTTTGAATATCCGCTCACGGGCTCTACACCGTCAAGCACCTCTTTATTTGTAAGCTCGTAATTAAATGTGTTTTTGATAGTGACGGAATCCGCAACAAAGTGGTCGCCTCTGACTATGACAACGCCGCCCCAAAGCGATTCCTTTGCACCGTGCTTTTCGTATTTATCATAAAAAAGCGCTTCATCGAAAAGGCCGTCGCTGCCTGCCGAATAATACTTGTAGCCAAAGCCGTAATACCAGTTTATTTCATAGGTGTTATCGCCGTTGATCGTTATATAAGGTGCATCTACAACTATCTGTTCTGTAATATTATCGGTAAGCGTGATAGTTACTCTGCCTGCCTCGCCGCTTGGCCTGTTCATTTTCTTGACTGCGGCTATTGCATCCGTAACGGTAGCGTAATCGCCGGGTACGGTCAATTCGCTTTTGAAATCTGCTGCATCCTCAACACTTATCCAGTACAGATATGTGGGTGATGAGGTAATGTTAACGGTAACACTTGTTTCTGTGCCGTTTGTAGTGTAGCTGCTGGTAGCGGGTGCACTTGCGCCTGTGCCGCTGTCGGCGTGACCCTCTGTTCCCTCGGCGCCGTTAATGTTCCAATCGCCGCTGTACCAGCCCGCAACGGTGACCTTTTGTTTGCCGCTTACGGGAACGGTTATCGTACCGCCTGTTTTTAAGCAGATGCTGGTATCGTTGTTGGCCTCTGCTTTTGTAAATGCAAAGCCGTAGCTTTCGGCATTTTTTATCACCTCGGGCAAAATAAACTTTGTCTGCTTTTGCGACACAAGATAAACATCGTTTGTATTGCTGCCTTCCGCAACGGAAACGCGGTCGGAGGTCGTGTATGAGGTCGATGTCACAATGGTCTCATATTCGCCGGGGTTAAGGCTTGCCGTATATCCGGTATCGGTGATAGTGCCGTCGTAAAGTGCGCCGGATTCCTTATGCTTGAACTGTATAGCGGTTATCGGCGAAAGGTTGGTAACGGGGGCGCCGCCCTTTGTGATAAAGCTGCCGCTTACGGTTGAGCTTGCGGCCTTTTCAAGTGCAAGGGCAACAGCGGATGTGCTGTCGGATACCGTAAAGGTATTGCCCTGTGTGCCGCTTACCGTAACAATGACCGCAGGGTCGCTGCTGCTTACCTCATAGGTGTGACCCACGGCAAGATTGACCGAAGAGTCGGCTGTAATAACTGCCGCAGCCGCATCCGCCGTTTTATCGTAAATCGTATATTCCACCGTGCTTACGCTTGCATAATCGGGTGTTGTGCAGCCTGATATTGCCACAGATTTTGTTGTATAGCTTACAACGCTGAAGTTGTGTATATAAACATTTTTACCCGTAAACTTTAAGGTAAGCTGCTCGGGTGCATTCGGGGTCGCGCCGCCCGAATAAACAAACGATGCGACCTTGCCGTCGGAATCCCCTCTTGTGTTAAGCTCGCCTATCTTGTCCCCGTTTTGGTTGTAAAGCTCTGCCGTTGAGCCGCCGTCGGAATATGCACACATACCAAGGCTGATCTCTGCGTTTCCGGCTACATTTATCTTAAACTCGTCGCCGGTAGAAAATTTATAGCCGTGGCCGCCGTCCCAGGCAACGCCATTTGGTGTATTAAAATATACCGTGTCATCAAATATTTTTGTTTTGTCAACGGACGTGCCCCGTGAAAGTGTGGTCGCGGCAAAGTTTTCGGAATAAACCTTGTCAAGCACAGGCGTTTCAAGCGGAACAACGGCTGCCGACTTTTGATACTTATATTCAATTTTGGGGATATATGCATAATTGTTTAAGGATATCGTAAGAGTGCCTGCCCCGCCGGTGTATTTGTCAAACTCGGTCATAACACCGCATGAGGACGGACCGTTGCTTTTCGAGCCCTTAAAGCTTTTGGTGCAGCTGTAGTCGGTACCCGTGACTGTTATATTTGTATCGGGATTATAGTTGCAGCCCTCTATGTAAAGCGTACCCGGTCCCGCAACATTTATCTCGATGGTATTGCTGCCCAAAAATACACAGCCGTGAGATGCATCGTTGAAATAGTAGCCCGTACCTCTTATTGCAATATTGCCGCTTACCGTGTCTGCTGTTGCCGCATTACTTTTTGTTACTGTTGTCGGGACAATGCTTCCGTCCGTAAAGCTGAACGAAAGGTCTGTCAGCGTATCGGTACCGTCGGCCATAACGACCGTTCCGAAAAGCGTAATTCCGGGAACAACGGCATTTGTCATTGACATTACCGCTACCATTGCGGCGCTTATAAATGTCTTTAAGTATCTTTTCAAAATAAAACCTCCTTTTAAAAAAGCCGTATTTTAGTTTTTTATTCTCCTCGTCACAATATATAGTTATTATAACATATTTCCTACACGTTTTATAGTGTAAATTTGCCGATTTTTAACTTTTATTTTTGGCAATATTGCTTACTGCGGCCGAAAAAAAGCCCCCGAATAATACATCCGGGGGCTTTGGTCGTAAATATTTATTATGACGCGCTTTCTTCGTTTAAAACGACATTGCCGTCACGCTTTGTAATTGCCTTTGTGGGGCATTTTTCGGTACAGATACCGCATTGTGTACATTTTTCGTAATCTACCTTGGCAAGGAAGTTATCGACCTTAACGGCCTCGCTGGGGCAGTTTCTTTCACACATTTTACAGCCCATACAAGCGTTTGAGCAGTTGTCCTTGCTCTGCTTGGGAGCATCGTGCGAGCTGCACGCTACGCGCACCTTTTTGCTTTCGGGCACAAGCTCGATAAGCTTTTTGGGGCAAGCCTTGATACAAGCGCCGCAGGCAACGCATTTATCGGGGTTTACAACGGCAACGCCGTTTACAATGTTAAGTGCATTAAATTTACAGACCCTTACGCAGTTGCCGTCACCGAGACAGCCGTAGGAGCAAGCCTTTCTGCCGCCCGATACGCCGTTTTCAAGGTCACAGTCGGCCTCGCCGTAATATTCAAACTTTGTCTTTGCGGCGTCACAGTTACCGTTGCACTTAACAAAGGCAACCATTTTTTCGCCTTCCTCTGCCTTGATGCCCATTACAGCACCGACCTTTGCCGCACAGGCAGAACCGCCGACTGGGCAGGCATTAACAGGTGCCTTACCGCTTGCAATAGCCTCGGCAAGGGCATCACAGCCCGCAAAGCCGCAGCCGCCGCAGTTAGCACCGGGCAGACATTCTCTTACAAGGGGTACCTTCGGGTCCTGCTCGACCTTAAGCTTGATAGATGCCAAGCCGAGGCCTGCGCCGAAAATAACGCCCATACCGCCTATACTAAGTACGGGATAAAGTATACTTGTTATATCCATTTTTTACATACCCCCTTATTATAACATACCCGAAAAGCCCAAAAAGGCTATCGCCATTAAACCTGCTGTTATAAGTGCTATCGGGAAGCCCTCAAGCGACTTGGGGATATTGCATTTTGCAACGCGCTCTCTTATGCCCGCAAAAAGGATAATTGCAATAGCAAAGCCTATAGCGGCGCCGATACCGTTTACAACGGATGCGATAAAGCCGTAGCCGTCGTTCATATTGTTAACGGCAACACCCAAAACCGCACAGTTTGTGGTAATAAGCGGAAGATAAACGCCAAGTGCCTGATAAAGCGAGGGAGATGATTTTTTGATAAACATCTCAACAAGCTGAACCAGCGATGCAATAATAAGAATAAATGCTATATTGTACAAATATTCGATATGAAGAGGTACAAGTATAAACTTGTGTACAAGCCATGTTGCAGCCGAAGCAAGCGTAATAACGAAAACTACGGCAATACCCATACCGCTTGCAGTTTCTACCTTTTTGGAAACACCAAGGAAAGGACAGATACCCAAAAACTGCGAAAGTACGAAGTTATGCACAAAGATAGCGCTAAGTAAAATCAAAAATAAATTCATTTCAGCCTACCTCCTTATTCCGACTTGCCGCTGCGCAGCTTATTTACAAGTACCATAAGGAAAGCAAGCGTTAAAAACGCACCCGGAGGCAGTATCATAACCAGTGTTCTCGGGAAAGCTTCGGGAAGAACGGTCATACCGAGGAATGAGCCGTTGCCGAGAAACTCGCGCACTGCGCCCAAAAGGAAAAGCGCGCAGGTAAAACCGAGACCCATACCGATGCCGTCGAAAAGCGATGCAATAGGGCCGTTTTTGCCTGCAAAAGCCTCTGCACGGGCAAGAATGATACAGTTTACAACGATAAGCGGGATATATACACCCAGCGCCTTTACAAGGCTGGCGGGTGCATATGCGTTCAAAAGCATTTCCACTATCGTAACGAAGCTGGCGATTACCACAACATAGCAGGGTATACGCGCCTCGTCGGGTACAAATTTTCTTATAAGCGAGATAACCAGGTTGGAGCAAGCCAAAACCGCAAGTGTTGAAAGACCCATGCCAAGGCCGTTTATCGCGCTGGAGGTAACGGCAAGTGTGGGACACATACCGATAACCTGTACAAAGGTGGGGTTTTCGTCAATAATACCGTTTTTAATTATTTTTACGGGATTCATTACTTTTTCCCTCCTTTCAGATTTTTCTCGTAATAATCATAAGCCTCGTTTACGGAATTTACAACCGCATTTGAGGTTATGGTCGCGCCCGTTATTGCTTCAAGCTGTGTATCGGAAGCGCCGCTGCCCTTTAAAACCGTAAGGGGAGCCTGCTTGCCGTTATCAAACTGGGGCGAGAGCTTTGTTTCGGCATTTGCGCCAAGGCCGGGGGTCTCGGAGTGGGAAACCACCTTAACGCCCGTTACGGTGCCGTCCTTGTCGATGCCCACCATAAGGTTAAGGCCTGCGCTGAAGCCCTTTGTCGTAATTGAAAAGGCATAGCCGCCGTCGCTGTTTTTACTGTAGGAATTGATGATATCGCTTTCGGGCACCTCGACAGGCTGGTCAAAGGTGATGGGAAGCGCATCAATTTCCTCATCCTTGGCCGTTGTGGGTAAAAATACCGCTTTCATAGCCTTTTGTGTGGATGCCTCTTTCTTTTGGGCAATGGTAGGTGCGGTAGCCGCATTTACGCCGCCAAGCGCAGCCGCAGCAATACCTGCGATAACAAGAAGCGAACCGCCCGTTTTAACTATAGGATTCATTACTTCTTCGCCTCCTTTGCCTTTTTAACGGCGCCGAAGATAGTAGGTCTTGTATATCTGTCGATAAGAGGAACACAAAGGTTCATCAAAAGGATAGAATACGAAACACCCTCGGGATAACCGCCGAATACACGGATAAGTGTTGTTAAAATACCGCAGCCTATACCCATTATTATCTGACCGTTAGGTGTAACGGGAGAGGATGCGTAGTCTGTTGCCATAAAGAAAGCACCGAGCATAAGACCGCCCGTGAAAAGCTCGTAAACGGGTACTCTGTTGGGGGCGATGCCCGTAACCTGGAATATAAGTGTAAGCAGGAACACCGTTAAAATATATGTAACGGGTATCTTCCAGCTGATGACCTTTCTTGCGATAAGGTAAATACCGCCAAGAATAAGCGCAATAGCGCAGGTCTCGCCGATACAGCCGCCGATATTGCCGACAAGGGCATTGATAAGGTCGTTTTGTGTAACGGTTATCGCACCCTCTTTTATCTGTGCAAGCGGTGTTGCCTGTGTTGTTGCATCAAGCGCGCCTATAACGCCGTAGCTTGTTGCGCCGAATGCGGCACCCGTTGTATGTGTGGGGTAGGAAGCAACTAAAAATGCTCTTGCGCCCAAAGCGGGGTTCATAAAGTTTTGACCCAAGCCGCCGAAAAGCTGCTTAACTATTATAATTGCAAAAAACGCACCGACAACGGGTACCCAGAAAGGTGCCGTAGACGGAAGATTCATTGCAAGCAAAAGGCCTGTGATGACCGCCGAAAAATCGGAAACGGTAACGGGCTGCTTAGCTGCCTTTTGATAAAGTGCCTCAAAAATAACCGATGAAATTATCGAAATTGCAATTATTGCCGCAGCGCGTGCGCCGAAGTATACAACGCCCATTATCGCAGCGGGGATAAGCGCAATAACAACATCGCGCATTACAGAGCTTATGCTGTCCTTTGAGCGGATATGCGGCGTGGAGGAAACCATTAAATTATTTTCCATTCTTCTCGGCCTCCTTCCTTGCTCTTATAATGCCCATAACGGTACGTTTTGTTATGCGCAGGCTTTGCGCCAGATGGCGCTTTGCGGGACATACATAGCTGCATGAGCCGCACTCTATACAGTCAACGCCGTTGTGTGCCTCAAATGCATCATAATCCTTTGCGAGGGCATCCTGATTAAGCTCCAGGGGCATAAGACCCATAGGACAAGCGCCAACGCACTTGCCGCAGCGTATACAGTTTCTTTCCTCGGGCAGGGTAGCCTCTTCCTTGGTCATACACAAAAGCGCAGACGAGGTCTTTACAAAGGGAACATCGATATTGTAAAGCGCAGGACCCATCATGGGACCGCCGGCGATGACCTTTGCGCAGTCGTCTGTAAGACCGCCGGTCGCCTCGATAAATTCCTTTATATTCATACCTATTCTTATCTGATAGTTGCCGGGGTTTTTAACGCCGTTGCCCGTAATGGTAACGATACGGCGCATAAGGGGACGGTTTTTGACTACCGCACGCTCTATGGCAAGCACGGTATCGACATTGTCCACTATGCAGCCAACGCTTGCGGGAAGTCCGCCGCTTGGCACTTCTCTGCCCGTAACGGCATAGATAAGCTGTTTTTCTGAGCCCTGCGGGTATTTACATTTAAGCGCAATGACCTCGATATTGGAATATTTTTCGGCAGCCTTTGTAACGGCCTCCAAAGCATCCATTTTATTAACTTCTATAGCTATATAACCCTTTGCCTTGGGATGCAGCTGAAGCATAACATCCAGACCCATAACAAGGCGGTCGGTCTTTTCAAGCATAACACGGTGGTCGGTGGTAAGATAAGGCTCACACTCCGCAGCGTTTACAATTATGGAGTCTATCTCCTGTCCGGGCGGGGGATTAAGCTTGATATGCGTAGGGAAGCCCGCGCCGCCAAGGCCAACGATGCCCGCATTTTTAACCTTTTCGAGAATTTCCTCTCTGGAAAGCGATTTATAATCGTTTTCGTCGGTCTCCTTGCCGATAGAGGGATCTTCCTCAAACTTGCCGTCATTTTCAATAATGATAGACTGTACCATAGCCCCGCTTGGTGTAAGCATAGGCTTGATGTCCTTCACAGTACCCGATACGGACGAATGTATCGGCGAACAGACAAACGCCTTTGCCTCGGCTATCTTCTGTCCCAAAAGTACTCTGTCGCCTTTTTGCACGATAGGCTCACACGGTGCGCCGATGTGCTGGCTTACGGGAAATACCATAAGCGCCCCTTCCTTGGGCATAAGTATCTCGATAGGCTTTTGATTGGTGAAAGCCTTTCCGTCAGGCGGATGAATACCACGTTTAAATGTGTGAAGATTCATTTAATTAACGCCCCTTTCTTAAAATTTGATATGATGCTTCAATGTGAAATGCACATAGAAACTCATTCTTATATAATATGTTACAATATTTTCGGGCAAAATGCAATAAAAAATAAAAAATAAACAAAAATTTTTAACGCAAATATATTTGCAGCCGTAAAAAAGCCCGATATGGCGCAAAAAAAAGGCTGTCAAAAGACAGCCTGTACAACAGGGGTGGAAGGAATCGAACCCTCGCTAAAGGTTTTGGAGACCTCTGTCATACCATTTGACCACACCCCTATATCAATAACTATTACATTCTATCATAAGGCGGATAAATTGTCAAGTGTTTTTTTTAGTTTTTTTGAGTCACGTCGTTACTTTGTTGACTTATAAGTTTACGATAAATTTTTATGATCGGAAAAAATAAACGTATCGCATAAGTACATCGTTTACACTTTATTACGCGCTTAATACCGGTGTTTTTAAATCAACTAAAAAAACACTTGCAAAACTAAACAAAATGTTATAAAATGAATGTGTATAAAAGTGTAATTTTTTTCGAGAGGTGTTGTTATGGCGGAAAATAATTTAACAGCTGAAAATAACATAGACAATTTAATAGGTTCTGCCATTATCAGCAACGGTGCGGAAACAGTTTTTGCTGATGAAGCGGTGTTATCTTTTTTTGGCGCAGAGCTGCCGTTTGTTATGTCGGATTATGTTTATCCGCAGGACAAGGATATGTTTGATGCACATATTAAAAATTGTTCGGCTGACCCTGTGTATTTTGTATGCCGTTTTAAACGCCGTGACGATAAGCTTGTAAAGCTGTCGTTGGTAATGTATCGTGATGCGGATAATAAAAAAATAAAGCTTGAAATGTTTGATATTTTGTATATGACAAAACAGTACGAGCATTTTATTGCAAGCAACAAAATATTTAACGAAATAATTACAATGTCTGATAAGATTTTTTTCAGATATGAGATAGCATCAAATAAAATGTATGTATATAACGGACGTGACAGCCTTTTTGAGGGCAGTATAGACGAATACCGCAGCACTATGCTTGAGCAAAAGTGCATTTCGTCCGACAGAGTACAGGTGTTTGATGAATTTTGCGGCAATGTAAAGGCTGCAAAGGAAAATGGCAGCATTAGCTTTGATGCCACATTTTTTAACGGAAAAGATGACGACAAGTATTATAAGGTAAATGCTAATTATTCGGTTTTAAATATTGACGGCGAAGCGATGTTTGTTATAGGCATATTCTCAAGCGGTGCAGTTGGCAGCGCGGCGGACAGCTATATTTCAAACCGTGCCAATCTTGACCCGCTGACAAACCTTTTAAATAAAAAGGCAAGTAAGGACTATGCGATAGAGGCACTTGTAAGGGCCGAAAAGGAAGGTAAAAATGTTACCTTTGTAATGATAGACCTGGATAATTTTAAAACCATAAACGACACCTACGGACATATGTTCGGTGACGAAACGCTGGTAAGCGTTGCCCGCGTTATGAATGAGGCGGTAGGCGACCGCGGCGTTGTGGGACGTATAGGCGGGGACGAGTTTTTTATAGTGCTTACCGATTTTGATGACGGCGACAAGTCTATAAGGCCTCTCATCCGCTCCATCCGTTCGCATGTTGAGTGGTGCTTTAAGGATAAGATAGATGATATAAGAGTGACCTGTTCGGTAGGTACGGCAACCTTCCCGCAGGATGCCAAAAATTACGACGACCTGTTCAAGCTTGCCGACCATTGCCTGTATGTTGCAAAATCAAAGGGCAGGGACAGATTTATTATATATACCAAGGAAATACACGGCACCCTTGAAGAGATAATTTCAAGCGGTACGGTCATACAAATGGCAAACTTTATTTCCGAAGCACATAAATCCAAGCATCTTTTGTCGGTGATACAACGCTTTAACAGTGCAAGGGATTATGATATACAGCAGATAGTGCTTAAAAAGGTCATGCTTGAATTGCTGTATTATTACGATATAGACGGTGTGCAGTATTGTCCCGTGGACGAAAATAAACCGTCATATGAAACTACAAGCTACAAGGTGCTTGATTCGCGCGCACTTATCAATACTTATGACGGCTATAAGGATGAGATAGGCTCAAAGGGCTATCTGACCATCGGCAACTACGAAAATGCCGCGCAGGAGCATAAGGTCTTGTATGATTATATGGTTGCAACGGGTCTTTATTCCATGATGATAATTACGGATAATGACAAGGAAGGAAAGCTGAACGGTCTGTTTGTGGTTTCCACGCACAAGCGTTATCAGAAGTGGGCAACATTTGATATTAATATGCTGCTTATCATCTGCCGTTTAATGGAAAGATTTGTAAGATAAAAAAAGGTTCTTTGTCAACTGGTGTGGTTGACAATTAACACAAACTTAATAAACGGTGTGCGTGAGTAGTCATGCGCACCGTTTTTCTACGCTGATCAAGTTGCACATTATCATTATTCTATTT
>CAMVJD010000055.1 GCA_947167715.1 uncultured Eubacteriaceae bacterium | reverse complement strand
ATGTGTTCAGCTGATCGATACTAATAAATCGAGGGCTTGTCCAAAAAGATAGTCAGTAAAACTGACTTCGCATGGACATTAGGATGATATATAAAATGTCAAGTGTTTGTATTCTGATTTTAAAGTAAAAAACGGTTTAAAAACAGTACGGTTTGTATCGTAAGGTTTTTAAGCCGTTTTTTTGTTGAAAAATAAGGTGAGATTTGGTATAATTACAGTATGAATAATAAAACTATATAAGGAGACAGTTATATGGATGAAGATATCAGATACAATGTAGGACTTGTAGGCTTTTGGCTGTTTTGGATATCCATATGTATTCTTGTGTGTATAGCTTTTTTTGATATGGTTGTAGCTGTAGTTTTAACTATGCTGATATATTTGCCGCTTTTGCTTACCGTTATAAACATTGGCAACAGTATACTCGGAACAAGAAGATTTGAGCCGTTTTTGATGTTTGGGATAATATACGGTGCGTTATTGTATGCCTTTCTTTCGGGAATACTGTCTATGAAATGGCTTTACAACAATATCCCATATTTTGACAGATACGGGAAGTATGCATTTTGGGCTTTTTCAGCCGGCTTTTTTATATTTTGTATTTCGCTTGTAATAGTGGGATTTTATCCTAAAAAGGTCTCGCCGAGAATCTTCGGGGCAGCAAGGACAGCAATAATAATTGGAAATATAATAAATTTGCTGTGTGCCCTGGCTTGGATAATGGATGATTTGATGTCAATAATTTTTGCGTGGACATATAATCTTAATATTTTGCTGCTTTCGGTAAGGTATATTAAGTCTGCCGGTAAGGGCGGCTGCCGTTACAAAGGGGGCAAAAAAATGTATGTATTTGAGGATATAACCGAGCTTGAGACCCCGATAGGGTATTTTTCGGTTTGGTGCGGAAAAGAAAATATCAGCTTTTCCGTAAGGAAAAATCGCTATGACAGGCCGTGGGGCGTTTGTGACAAGGACAACAATTATTTGGGCGATATAGTCGTGGAAAACAATTACGAAATAGTTATTGATATCGGCAAGCTTACCGCAGGTCGGGAGTATGAAATCAAATTTTCCGACGGCGTGTGGAGATACAACGACTCGGACGAGGACACGGTGTGTTTTTCCTGGGTCAATAATAATTATGCGGTAGGTATAGGCTGCTATGACCCCAATGACGACAGGCCAAAGCGCTATATATTGGAGGTAAATAAAAACAAAAACGGCTTTATATTTAAGCCGGTACACAACAGCACGGGGGAAATAGTTTTTAAAGCGGCTTGGGTAAAAATTGACGGCTTTGACGAAAGCGATCATGAAACGGCTATAGGATTTTTACTGACATAATAGGCTCGGCCGTTGAGCGGGGCGAATGTAAAAACGAAGAATTTTGAATTTTTTACGGCGGAAAGCACTAAAATGCTGTGCCTAAAAACGGAAAAAGTCAAAAATGAAATTTATATTGATATACCTGTCGTTTTTTGATATAATCATTTTGATGACATCTACGAAAAATATGTAAATAATAAGTTTTGATAGATCCGTTAAAAATGTCGATATTGGAGGAAAACACTTTGGAATCAAAGGTGATAACTGCGGTGCTGGTATTTATGCTGTCGCTTACGGTATTTATATCCGGTGCAAGCTTTCATATAGACGTGTGTTACGACAGCGACCAATATACGGGTGACGCAACCATGTATTATGCGCGTGCCAAAAAGGAATTTAGTGAAAAAAACAGCATATATACCTATGTAGAAAACGGTAGAGCTATTTTTGATTACAACGCCGGATATGACAAGATTTTTATTGTGCCAAACCGTGAGTTAGGCAGGGAAGTGCATATAAAGGCTGTTAAGCTGATGTTTGATTTTATTACGCTGTACAGTGTCGAGGGGGACAGGCTTAACGAATATGTATATTCCAACAGGGAAGAAAATACGGCAGTTTACGAAAACTATATGCTTACCGTTAGGTATACCGAGCAAAATCCGTACCCGCGTCTTGTTTTTTCACCCGAATTTATAGATAAAATCAAAAAGACAGAGGATAACTCGGTGATGTATGCTGTGGCTGCGTCCCTGATCTTTACAATATTGTTTTTAATATTTTTAAATCTGCTTGAGTTGTTTATATCAAAGGATCTTAAACTAAAGGGCATATTAAAAAAATACAGCGCAAGGCTTATTTTTGGCTTTTTTGTGTTTTTGCTGCTTTTTGTATCGCTGCGCAGCTTTAACGGTTATGTGCTTGCTGTGGATTACGAAACTGACCTTACGGGAAATAACTCAACGGTATATTTTGATTATGATGATAACGGTTTCAGAGAGATAAATTCAAAGTATACAAAGATAGATTCTCTTACGGGCAGAAATGTTTTTTTTACGGTAAGCGAGGTAGAGGGACTGCGTATCGTGCCTAACCGCGCGGCGGATAAAAGGGCAAAAATAAAAGCTGTTAGCCTTTATAACGAGGGTATATTAATAAAGACCTATACTGCGGACGAACTGAAACAAAAATATTTAAACAACAGTGATGACGTTTTGGTCGAGGATGGGTGTATAGTGGTTCAAACCACATCAAAGCAGGAATCTTTGCCTATTCTGGAGTTTAACAAGCGCTTTATTGACAAGCTTAACAGCCCATCGTTTTTGGTCGTACTTTTGGATATTGCAAAATCGGCGGCTTATATTGCATTTGCACAGCTTGGCGTTTATCTTTATTTAAAGGGCAAAAGGGACAAGAAAAAATACCTTTCAAAGGTAAAAAGCGGCG
Source organism: uncultured Eubacteriaceae bacterium (assembly GCA_947167715.1). Lineage (GTDB taxonomy): Bacteria > Bacillota > Clostridia > Lachnospirales > CAG-274 > RGIG4310. The sequence continues at coordinate 17,353 of CAMVJD010000055.1, read as the reverse complement.
CCGTGTTTTTTGTTTTTGCAGTATTGACGGTATTTTGTGCGGTAATAGGTATAAAGGCGCTTGCATATATATTGATGCCGCTTATGGTGCTTGCGGCTATGTATGTGCTTGGCGCGGAAGATAGATTAAAAATCAGAAAAACAACCATTTTTGCACCTGTATGCACCGTCTTGTCGTCGGTACTTCTTTTTAACGCAAACAGCGGGCTGTTCGCGGCACAGGAATATTTTGTTTTTGCCTTTTGGTGCTGTATACTTCTTGGGCTTTCGGTGCTTTGCTATGTTTACACTATGCTGCGCCTTAACGGGTACTATACCGAAAATGCCGTTGGTCATGTTGAAAATATTGCGGGTATTTTTATAAAAATTTTTGTCGCTACTTTTATATACGAGTATGTGAAAGTCGGCATGCTGATGGATTACAGGTCGTTTGCGTATATTACCGAAATGATGCTTGGAGATGTGATGCAGCTTAATTTAATGCTGTTGTTTATGCTGCTGTGTACGTTTTACGGGCTTATTGGCAAGCAGCTTACAAACTGCATATATGCCATAAGTTATTTTATATTTCTGGCGGGAAATATTATCAAGCTTGAATATCACAATACTATGCTGAATCCTGCGGATTTTTTGGAAATAAAGGATATGCTTGCCATTGCACCCACTATTATGGGTAAAACACTTTGGTATATCAGTATTGCTTTGATAGCGGTGTTGGCGGTATTACTTATCGTCAATATTAAAAGGCTGATAAAAAAATTAAAATTTCAGCCGTTTTTGCCCTGCTTTTTTATGGCGGGTATGCTTTTGCTTATTTGGGGAAGCTCGGTGGTAAAGGGTGATTACGAGGGTATAAACGTATGCGACAAGCCGTATATAGATGAAATTACCGCCGAAAGAACAAACGGTCCTGTGATCTACAATATTTTTAAGACTATCCATATCCCCGATATGATAATAAAGGTGCCGATCGACTACAGCGAGCAAAAGGTAAAAGAGCTTAAGGCTCAATTTGAAAAAGATGCCGCAAAGACTGATAATGTACGGCCAAATGTCATATGTATACTTGCGGAGTCGTTTATGGATCTTAATGCCGTGGAGGAGCTTGAATTAAGTGATGATATAATACCGTTTACCCGCAGTCACGGCTTTATAAATATGATATCACCGCGCTACGGCGGCTATACGGCAGCTGTTGAATACGAGATGCTTACCGGTATGACGCTTGCGTTTTATCCCCCGTCGGTAATACCATATACAGCGTATTATACCGATGAAGAACGCGTCATACCGTCTGTACCGCAGACTTTTAAGGATAACGGTTACAAAACCTATGCAATACATCCAAATACAGCCAACTTTTACGGCCGTAACAAGGCCTACGCTATGATGGGTTTTGAGGATTACTGGGCTATAGAAAAATTTAACGGTGCGGAAAAGGTAAAAAATAGTTTTGTGAAGGATGATGAGGTAGCAAAAAAGGTAATACAGACCATAGATAATAGCGATAAACCCGTATTTACCTTTGCTATAACGATGGAGTCGCATGCGACCTCGGACAAGCGTTTTGATGAGTTGAACTTTGATGCCGGCGGCGAGATATCCGATGCCGACTATGAGGACCTTATGCAGGAGGCAGAGGCCTTTCGTGATACGGATAGGATGATAGAAAAGCTGTGTAATTATATAGACAGCTGTGATGAGCCGACTATAATGTATGTTTTCGGCGATCATTTACCGCCGCTTTCGGTTTTTGGAAATACGTCCTATGTAAACGATATAAACAATAAATTCAGTACGATTGCGCTTTGCCATTGTAATTATAAGGATGTAAGCTTAACGGATAAGATAACACCCAATTACATTGCCGCACAGATGATCGAGGATTCAGGTGTGCCGCACAGCTCATATTTTGATTATATCTACAGACTTAAGGATAAAATACCCATACTTCACCGTGATTTTATCGAGGTGGACAAGGACAATAACGAAGACCTTAAAAAATATTATATGATACAGTATGATCTGATGTTTGGCAAACAGTGGTTTTACCAAAAATAATACAAATTTATAAAATAACTTTTTTGACAGTCTGAAGACCTGACAAAATGTCGGGTCTTTTATTGTGCAAAAAATCAGTGGAAAAATATACAAAAAAATTATATCTGTAATTATTTAATTATTGACAAAATATAAATATTATTATATAATTAATTTATACAAAGTTAATAAAAGAAGAGGGGTATCATAGTGTTTTTGTTGTAAAAGGGGTTGATTTTATGGGGAAAACGCTTAAAAACATTGTTAAAAATGAGGGGTTATTTATTTTGCTGTCAATAGTAAATATATACATAATTCCGTTTGTTTTGTACAAGGTTTATTGTGATGAAGAAATTTGGTACCATGCGGAGTATGACTTTTGTATATTTTTATTTGGAATGTTCGGGCTTTGGCTTTGCGGTATCGGCGGTGTGATACAGATTATAATTACCGCCCTTTGCGAGGCAAAGAAAAAGGCACTTAACGATACCGCGCTGTGGTTGACTTATATATTGGCTTTACCTGCACTTGCGGCGGCCATTGCCGATCTGATCTTAAATGAGTTCAATTATTCCGCATTGGCAGGCATATCGCTTTTTTATATCGTCCCTGTTATTGCTGTGACGGGTATTTGGCTTGGCAGGCTTATATCGGGCAAGCTTAAGGGTGTAAAGCAGTTTTATACGGCGGATAAAATTTTTATTGTGGGATGTATTGCTTTAAGCACGGCTTTTTGTATTTATGTTTCGGTAAACAAACCGCAGCTTATGTATGAAGATATATTTTGCAGGGTGCTGATACCCTTATGTTTATTAAGCGTTTTATACAGCTTTTTTTCGAATCTTGAATATATGACGGACAGGCTTTTAAGAGCTATGAGCATAGGCTTTTTGGCATTTATGCCCTGCGGTATTTTTTTCTACATTACAAATTATATCCGGAAGTATACGGCGGTGGGCAATAACTCGCCTTATTCGGTCAGTATTTTAAATACGGCGGAATTTTCGGCGTTTGCGGCGGTACTTGCGGCCACGGCGGCAGCAATAGGCACGATAACGGGATATTATTTCAGGATAATGAAGATAGGCGGCGGAGAAATAATTAAAAAGATACCCTTTAGCGTAAGAATAAAGAGGATATTCGTAACTGTTATTACAATTTCGGCCTTTTTGTGTGCTTTGAATTTTTATATAAAAAACAAATGGTATCTGCACATAAAAAACACCAATTTATGGGATGAACTTGGTATTGACGAAAACGATATTTATATGCTCAGGGTGGGCAGCGAATTTTATTCAAACGAAGATGATTTTATAATTACAACAGACAGGGGAGCCATACATAAAACAGCGGAAATATTTAAAGGCGAAAGGGGTATAAGAAATGTTTCCGATGCCTGTGCGGAGGATTGTGAGCCGTTTTATATATACGGCTATGACAGTAATTATACTAAAATATTTATGGTGACTATGGATCGGTACAGGAGGGGGACGTATTGCCTGTCTTATGATTTGGACGACATAATGCTAAAAAACAGTACGGACAAATATGATGAAACATATAGCTATAAAAATGCGAAAATACTGATACCCTCGCAGTATTACGGCAAAGAGTCAACAAAGCGCGAGCTGTACCGCAGTATTGCCAAAGAAGGCGAGGTAAGCAGCACCGAGAAAGTAGAAATAATGGATCATTTTTTGGGGCAGACCGATTATATTGATTTGCGTGATAAATTTTTCAGAAATGATTGTTTATTAAGTGAAAGCGATATGGAGCAAATGCTGGCATCCCGGGACTTTACCTTGCAGCTTTGTGTCAGATTTTCAAATGATGAAGATCCGACAGTAAGGAGTGCGGCGGCCAACAGGCTCGGCAAAATTGATTTCAGCAGCGAAAACGGGCATAATAAAAGCTATTGGACGCTGCGAAGACTTGTGGATGATGAAGATGCAAACGTAAGGGCAGAGGCCTATACCTCGCTTGGCAATTATAAGGATATGGATGCGCTTTCAAGGCTGTACGGTGCGATGAACAGCGAACAAAACGAAAAGGCAAGGTTTTTTGCGATACTCGCCTGGGGAAATACCGTCAAGATACTGGATAAACAGCTTGACCTGTATTCCGCCTGTGTACACAATATGCTTGGGCTTGAAAACAAGACCGATATTGATAAGCTTGCATATAACTGCGTGCTTGTAAGGCTTGGCGAAGAGGAATACAGGGCGGAGGCCGAAAGACTTATAAAAAATATAAGTGACGGCAAAATAAAACAAGCGGCGGAGGAGTTTTTGGCGCGGTAAAGCGGTCACAAACTGTCCCCGCGTTACCCTACCGCGTTACCGAGGAGGTGTTTATTATGATAAAAAAGATAGATTTAAAGGCAGAGCTGTTATTTATGGCATTGTGCGTTCTGAACATTTATATTATTCCCTTTGCTTTTGTGTATAAGGTGTTTTTAACCAACTAAAGAAGTCCCACGCTTCTAAAGCGGGGGTGCTTGCTTAAAATTCAGTGGGAGTCCAAGCTCCCACTGAATTTGGAATTGCTTGCAATTCCGTTGGTTATGAGTATGTAGCAGAAATTTATTTCTGCGGAATACGAATATCATTGACATACATATATGCTTGAGAAGTTTATATTAGTCTCGGGGCGATGGATATGCGGAACGGGCGGCGTTTTTACTATGCTTGCCGCGGCTGTTTACGGTGCGCTGAAAAAAGAAAAAGACAAAAAATGGATATGGACGGATATTTTGCTTGGACTGCCCGCGGCGGTCATAGATGTGATAATGTTTATAAAAACGGATATGCCGCAAAACGAATTTATAACAAGGGAATACGAGTGTGTTATGCTGTTTGTCCGTATAATTTTGCTGCTTTTTCAGACCGCGGCGGGGATGTGGCTCGGTAGGCTTATTACGGGCAGATACAAGGGAGAAAGACAGCTTTATCCGTTGGATATTATATATACCGCGGCGGCCTGTGTTTGCTGCTATATACTTTGCGCTGCATCAAAAACATCGTGGATAATAATAAATGTCAGCAAGGACAGCTGCTACGACAGAAACAGATACGGTACGGTCATAATATTGTTTTTTGCGGCTTCTGTCCTGTACGGCATATTCTCAAAAGCCGAGGAATTGCATGAAAGGGTCGTAAGGGCAATGACCGTGGGTTTCTTGGCTTTTTTGGCGTTTGATTGGGTATATATAGCGGACAAATATAACGAATTTGTTATGGTACACGGCGAAAAGCTTGCAAATGACAGCAGGCTGCGGGTGTTCATGGAAAACAGCGGCATATGGCCTGCGGTATTTGCGGGGATAGCGGCAGCGGGCGTGATAACGGGGTATTATTGGCGGATAATGAAAGCGGATAAAAAATGAAAGGGGTGTTTTTTATGGGGAAAAACAAAATTGCTTTAAAAGAGCTGCTGTATATTTTGTTTTGCGTATTTGTTATTTATATTTTGCCTTTGTTTTTATTTAATAATACAAGGCCGGATCATGAGCGTGAGCAGGGTATCCGTATTCTTATATTTTGGGCGGATGATATAAGGGCGTGGATAAACGGGTACGGCTGCTTTGCGTTTATGCTTGGGGCGGCGGCATACGGGTATTTTTGCGAAAAAACAGTTAATAAGGGCTTAAAGGACGGGGCGGTATGGCTTTATATCCTTGCCGTACTGCCGTATATAGCCGTAAGACTGATAATTACGGTAAAAGACCTTGAAAGCGGCATTTCGGCTGTTGACAATTATATGCCGCTTATATTTGCGGGCACGGGCGAATGGCTCGGCAGGCGCGCCGCAGGGAAAAATAAGGGCGAAAGGCTTTTTTATAAGGCGGATATCGCGTATATAGCGGCGGCCGCGCTTTTGCTTGGGTTTGCGGCGGTGCTTGCCGCAAGAGCGAATTTAGCGGATAATAATTTATATTTTGCCGCTGTCGGCCTTTTGATAATTTCTGTATTTTATGGCCTTTTATCCGAGTTTGAATATGTGCAGGAAAATTTTGTAAGGGCGGTGATAAGCGTTTCGTTTTTGGTCACTTTGTTTTCGGGCATATATTTTTTTAATACCGAGGAGTATGCGGAAAATTTAAAAGACCTGTTTGCCGCATATACAACAGTTCTTTTTGTGCCGTCCTTTATAGTGACGCTGGGTGTTGTGACAGGCTATTATTTGCGCATTATGTGCTTTGGCGGCGACAGGGAATATACACAAAGGGATGTTAAAAAGCTGCTTATAAAATGCGGTATCGCTGTGGCGGTCATTGAGGCTGTGCCTATATGCATAGAGGTAAGATTCCGCTTTTGCAGGCAGGAAAATATATGCGAGCTTGTGGGGCTTGAGCTTTCCGATGCCGCTATGGTGGCTGTTCGTGGCTATGATAATTTTTATTCAAGTATGGATAGGGACTGCGTACAAAAGGTAATTGCCGCATTAAGGGAAGAAAAGGGCGTGAACGTAAGGACCTTGCCCGAAAAAGAAAGCGACAGCTTTGAGGTATTGCTCCTTGACAGCAAGGGCCATATCGTACTTGATTGGGATATGGTATTTAAGGGCGAACTGGAGATACACGACGGCGAAGGGAGCGGGAGAGTTTTTAGGTTTGTTTTGCCAAAGCAGTATTATGCCGATAAAAGCACGGCGGCCGATAAGTATTTAAACATAGTAAAAAATGCAAGGCCGCAGACAACAAAGGAAAAAATTGATTTTATCAACAGTATAGACTTTGAAGAATGCAACGTATATAATTTAAATATTTTTTTACGGGAATATGTTAATGATGAAGAGCATGCGGTAAGACTTGCACTTGCCGAAAAATTTTCACAGCCCGATGCATATTATCCGGACGACGACCTTCTTTCGGAATTTTTGTCGGATGAGGACAAGGATATCAGGCGGCAGATCTATATGGGGCTTTACAAACATGATACATGGGTATACATAACAATGCTGCAGAATGCCGAGAAAAATGAGACCGATGATATTTGCCGCTTTTATGCCATACTTTGTATGGGCGGTACATGGAGTCCGTACTATGACCATGAGAGGCTGCAGTATCTTTACAGTATGCGCTCCGACACCAAAAGAAGCGACCTTGACAAATTGGCGTGTAACTGCGCCCTGCTTAAAGACGAAAGGTACGAATATATTTTAGCCGATGCAAAGGCGTGCTATGCGCGTATACCCGACACCGAGGAATATGCCCGTGCAAAGGAGGATGCCAAAGCCATAATAGACCGTGCGGAAAAAGCCGAAAGCTTGAATGAAATAAAAAACAGAGATATGATGAGGTACGGAAACGATGTTTATGATGAATGAGCAAGGGGGCGGTAATATGCTTAAAAAAGGAAAAGCCGCAAGGGTATTATACATTATATTTTGCATATTTACAATTTATATGCTGCCGCTTATATTTAACTGTGGGGAAATATATGCCCATATCGGCAAGAAACAATATTTATATGCTTTGGCAAAGTGTGCGGCGGCTATGTCGGCGTGGGTCTGCGGCATCGGCGGGATTATGCTGATATTTGCTGCTGCTGCCTATGAATTTTATAATAATAAAAAACAAAAAGACGTACATAGGGATACCGTGGTCTGGCTTTGCATTTTTACACTTTTGCCGCTTATTTTGCTTAACCTTTTTAATGTTATCAAGGAAGAGGGCAGCGGTTTTGCCGCGACTGTGCTTTATATGCCGCTTATATTTACGGGCGGCGGCGTTTGGCTTGGCCGCCTTGCCGCAGGCAGATACAGGGGCGTAAAGCAGTTTAATGCGGAGGACAAGGTATATATCATAGCCTGCGTTATTCTTTGCTTTTTGCTTTGCGTTTCGCTTGTGCAAAAGGGCCTTTTAAAGGAGATGATAATGTTAAGCTGTTTGCCGCTGTTTGTAATATCGGTGTTGTACGGGCGGTTCTCGGAGTTTGAGTATATACAGGAGCGTGCTTTAAAGGCCGCGATAACAACAATTATAGTGTTTATTCCCGCAGCATGGCTGTTTTGTCAAGGCTATTTTGATTTTTCAAAAATTTATTACAAGCAGATGAATTTGAGCGAATATTGGGACAGCGACTATTTTTACGGCGGCAGGATAAGCTTTGTAAGGGCGTATATGGCATATGCGGCCTTTACATCCGTTTTGGCGGCAATAAGTGTTATAGGTACGATCTGCGGCTATTATCTGCGCATAATGCGTCTTGGCGGAGACAGGGAGTACGGCAAAAACGAGCAAAAGCGAAGTTTTACAAAATATGCGGTGTGTGTACTTGCGATAGTTTTGATAAGTACGGGTGTTAAGCTGAGGTATTATTTTTACGGACAGGTAAATATTTATGATGCGATGCAAATAGACGATACGGATATAAAAATGATAAAGCTGGAGCTTGCCGGCAATTATGACAGACCGCACATGACGGTAAGAAAGGAAAGGTCATATATAACGATAGATAAGGAATGTATAGAAAATATTGAGGATATTTTCAAGACCGAGAAGGGCGTGCCGGTAAGAGGCTTGCCGAACACGGCAAAAACGCACGGATATTGGCTGACGGCATATGATGGCAACGGGAAAACGGTATTTAATATATCGTCCGAATGTATGGGAGAAATAAAAGGAAGAAACGGTTGGTATAAATATATTATACCGTCCGAGTATTACGGCTTTAAGCACAGCAAGGCAAATGTGTATCAAAATCTTATTGAAAATTCAAAGAAACCCGACACAGAAGAAAAACTGGAGTTTATAAGAAATATGGACAAAATGACGGGTGGCTATTATCATAGCTTTGATATGTTGCTTGAAGAGTGGAGAAAAGACCCCGATAAGGAGGTAAGGCTTGCGGTGACCAAAAGGCTTGGACAGGTCGCAGGCATAAGTAACGCAAATATGCTTGTAAGGCTTGCGCTTGACAATGATGAGGATGTAAAGGCAGAGGCTTATAAAGCGCTTCAAGACAGCAATGTGATTGCGGACCTTGACGACAGATACTTTCTTGCGGATAAGGAAAGTGACGAATTTTACCGCTTTTATGCCATGAATTATCTTGCCTTTAAAAATAAGTATGCGGCAAACAGCAAGGACAAGGATACTGTTTTTAGCTATCTGTACGCAAAATATCGTAAAGCCGTGACCGATATGGATAAGCTGTCCTATACCTGCGCCATGATAAATTGCGGCAAAACGGGATATTGCGCCTTAGCAGAGACTCTTGCGACAAAACTTCCTGATACGGGACGGTATGCACAGATAAAAAAGGATGCGATGGATATAATAGAAGATGCAAAAAAATAAAGCTTTAAAGTGGGTGTAAAAAACTTTTCACCCACTTAAACTATATCTTTTATTTTAAGCTGCAAATAGTCTGTGCCGTTGTAGGTGTTTATCTCAACGGAATAAGCAATATCTGCGGTAAGGTTTATTTTAAGCGTGCAGCCGTTTTCAAGCGGCCTTATGTAATCGGCCTTTTGGTGCTTTGCCAAAAGGTCTTTTATACTGTCGGCACCGCCGAAGAATACGCTGTGTATATATTTGCCGCCCGGGCTTAAAAACGTAAGCTGTGCTATGCTTTTTTCCGCGCCTACAAAGCGTATCGAGCACAGCTTTGCATTTGTTGTGCAAAACAGGGGACTTTCGTTATCCTTTCCGAAAGGCTCCAGCATTGCAAGCTGATATGCAAGCTCTATACACAGCTGGTCAAGCGGTATATCGTATTCAAGCTTTATTGACGGCTCCAGCGTGTTGGGGTCAAGGGTACAGCTGTCGTTGAGTTTTTGGCGCAAAACATCAATATTTTCGCGCGGCAGCGAAAAGCCGCAGGCTGTTGAGTGACCGCCGAATTTTGTAAAAAGCCCGCGGAAAGCCGACATATTTTTAAACAGGTCGTACTCATCGATAGAGCGGCCGGAGCCCTTGCAGCCGTTTTCGGCATTGGTTATCACAAGGGTGGGACGGTAAAATTTTTCCTTTATCCTGCCTGCGATAAGCCCCGCAACGCTTTCATGCACATCGGGGTCATAAAGCACCTGAACGGGCAGGGAAAGGTCAATATTGTCGCTGAAACGCTGTGCGGCAGTATCGGTTATCTCCTGTCGCACCTTGTTTGTCTGCACAAGAAGCTGCGCATATTTCAAGGCCTCCTCCGGGTCATCGGATATAAACAGCTTTACCGCATCCGCTGCGCTTTTAAGCCTGCCTGCCGCGTTTATACAGGGGCCTATGTTAAAACCGACCGTATATGTGTCTACGGTACCGCCCTCCTTGACAATAAGGCTTAAAAGGCTTTTAAGGCCAAGGCTGCGCACATCGTTGTTTAAAAGATAAAGCGCATTTTTTACAAGTATGCGGTTGTCGCCGCGCAGGCTTACTATATCGCATATGGTAGCTATGCCCGCAAAGGTGATAAGCTCGCGGTCGAGGGTAAATTTTTTGTTTATATATTTGTAAAATTCCTTGACAAAGCGGTAGCACAGGCCGCCTGCACACATATCGCGGAAAGGGTAGATGCTGTCAAGGCGTTTGTTGTCCACTACGGCATCTGCCGGCGGAAGCTTTTGTATATCATTCTCAACGATGGGCTCGTGATGGTCAAGCACTATAACATCAAGCCCCAGTTTTTTTGCAAGGCTTATCTCTTCAAGTGCGGCTATGCCGTTGTCGCAGGTGATAAGCATATCGCAGCCGTCCCCCGCTATATGCTCGACTGCGGCGGGGTTAAGGCCGTAGCCGTCATGAACGCGGTGCGGCATATAAAAACCAACGTCGGCGCCAAGCTCAGAAAGGGCGCGGTACAAAATAACGGTGGACATAACACCGTCGGCATCGTAATCGCCGTAAATGCATATCTTTTGTTTTTTGTCAACTGCCGAAGAGAGCAGGGCAAGTGCCTTTTCAAAATCGTTCATCAAAAATGCATCGGGCAGATCCTTTGACGAGGTGTTAAGGTATTTAAACAGCGCATCCTTGTCTGCAAGCCCCCTGTTCAACAAAACAGCCGCAACGGGGGCAAAAAAATTATTCTCTTTGGCAAAGGCCGCTGTTTCGGGGCTTTGCTTTAATATATCCCATTTCATTTAAACTGTCCTTATAAAAAAATTTGCCGTGGATACACGGCATTATAAAAAAACTATAGAAATAAAAAAACCCGAAATGCCGTCGCCATTTTTTGACACCTATCGTAGATAGGTGGGCAACCGCACCCACTCATCTGCCCTCCTCTGCCCAAAGGGAATTAGCTTGAGGCCCGGCATCAAAGATGGTTTATAGGAATCCCTTTTGTGTCATGTAGGTTCAAAAATTATGGCTGGCGCACATTTCAGGATATAAACTTTAAATATTTTGTTTTGCCGATAAGCTCGGCTGCTTTAATTATTATATGCTGTTTCTTTTTCTTAATGCTATTATAAACCATATTTTTATAAATTTCAATACCTAATTTAATTTTTTTTAAAAAAATTTAAATATTTTGACATTTTTTTGAACAAAAAAATTATTTTAATGATAATGTTGTAAAATGCAGAAAAAAATTTGTGAACTATTTAACAAAAAATAAAATTTTTGGTTGATAATTTGTTTAATGTGTGCTATAATAATTTTAATATTAAATATATAAAGGCTTGGGGTAAAAAACGATAATTGCCCCGGGCGCCAAACAAGGAGGAATGTATTATGGCATTAGTTACAAGTAAGGAAATGTTTAAAAAGGCTTATGAGGGTAAGTACGCAATAGGTGCTTTTAACATCAACAATATGGAGATCATCCAGGGTGTTACGCGCGGCGCCGCTAAAATGAACTCGGCAGTTATTTTGCAGTGCTCCAAGAGTGCACTTAAATATGCGGGTCCCAAGTATCTTTACGGTATGGTGCAGGCTGCTATCGACGAAACTGGCATTGATATAGCACTTCATCTTGATCACGGCCCCGACCTTGAAACATGTAAGCTTTGTGTGGAAAACGGCTTTACTTCGGTCATGTTTGACGGTTCTCACTACGAATATGAGGAAAATGTTGCAAAAACAAAGGAAGTTGTTGAATATGCTCACGCTCACGGCGTTGTTGTAGAGGCAGAACTGGGCAAGCTTGCGGGCGTTGAGGACGAGGTAAATGTAGATGCAAAGAACGCTACCTACACAGACCCCGACCAGGCTGTAGACTTTGTTACAAGAACGGGCGTTGACTCACTTGCTATCGCTATAGGTACAAGCCACGGTGCATACAAGTTCAAGGGTGAGCCAAAGCTTGACTTTGACCGCCTTGAGGTCATCACCAAAAAGCTTGACGAGGCAGGCTTCCCCAAATATCCCATAGTTTTACACGGCGCATCCAGCGTTGACCCCGCTGTTATCGAGCTTTGCAACAAGTACGGCGGCGCACTTAAGGGTGCAAGCGGCATTCCCTATGATATGTTAAGAAAGGCTGCAAGCCTTGGCGTATGCAAAATAAATATGGATACCGATATCCGTCTTGCTATGACGGCAGGCATCAGACAGGAATTTGCAAACAAGCCCGAGGCATTTGACCCCAGAGGTTATCTCGGTGTTGCAAGAGATATGATACAGGAGCTTGTTGAAAACAAAATAGCAAATGTTCTCGGCTCCAAGGATTCTATGAAATGATGCGGCAGCAAAATTAAAAAAATTTTAATATAATTTTTGTACTTTTTTTTAAAAAAGTGTTGACTTTTTTGTCATTTTATGTTTAAGTATTAATAATAACCTTTAGCACAGAAGATGTATATATTTGCTTGTATGTACATCTTCTGTCTTTTTACACAATTTATACATCAGAAAAGGAGCGAGAAAAATGGCGTATTATTACAGCGAACCGTCGCATACATTCAGCGAATATCTTTTGGTGCCGGGCTATTCATCGGCAGAGTGTGTTCCGCAGAATACAAGTTTAAGAACACCTATTGTAAAATTCAGAAAAGGCGAGGAGTCTCCTCTTTATATGAATATTCCCCTTGTTTCGGCCATAATGCAGTCGGTATCCGACGACAAAATGGCTATTGCCCTTGCAAAGGAAGGCGGTATTTCATTTATATACGGCTCTCAGTCGGTGCAAAATCAGGCTGATATGGTCAGACGAGTTAAAAGTCACAAGGCCGGTTTCGTTGTAAGCGATTCCAATATTCGTCCCGACCAGACTCTTCAGGATATACTTGATTTAAAGGAAAAAAGCGGTCACGCAACCGTTGCCGTAACAGAGGACGGCACCTCACAGGGCCGACTTTTGGGTATTGTTACAAGCCGTGACTACAGAATAAGCCGTATGGACAGGGCAACAAAGGTATCCGAATTTATGACGCCTATCGACAAGGTGATATATGCCGAGGAAGGCACCTCTCTTAAAGAGGCCAACAACATAATCTGGGATAACAAGTTAAATGCACTTCCCATTGTAAGTAAGGACGGCAGACTTGTAGCCTTTGTTTTCAGAAAGGACTATGACTCACATAAGGAAAATCCGCTTGAACTTCTTGATGCTCACAAGCGTTACATAGTTGGTGCGGGTATCAACACCCGCGACTATGCAGAGCGTGTTCCCGCACTTGTGGAGGCAGGCGCAGACGTACTTTGCATCGACAGCTCCGAGGGCTTTTCGGAGTGGCAGAAGCTCACTATCGACTGGATAAGGGAGCATTACGGCGACAGCGTTAAGGTAGGCGCAGGCAATGTTGTTGACAAGGACGGCTTCCGCTTCCTTGCAGAGGCAGGCGCAGACTTTGTTAAAATAGGTATCGGCGGCGGTTCTATTTGTATCACCCGTGAAACAAAGGGTATCGGCCGCGGTCAGGCTACGGCTGTTATTGAGGTTGCCGCAGCAAGAGATGAATATTTCAAGGAGACCGGTATTTATATCCCGATTTGTGCAGACGGCGGTATCGTACACGATTACCATATTACGCTTGCACTTGCGATGGGCTGTGATTTTTGTATGCTCGGCCGCTATTTCTCACGCTTTGAGGAAAGCCCGACAAATAAAGTTATCGTAAACGGCAATTACATGAAGGAATACTGGGGCGAGGGCTCTGCACGCGCAAGAAACTGGCAGCGCTACGACCTTGGCGGCGACAAGAAGCTTTCGTTTGAAGAGGGCGTTGACAGCTACGTTCCTTATGCGGGCTATCTTCATGACAACCTTGCAATAACGCTTGCAAAGGTTAAGCATACAATGTGCAACTGCGGCGCTTTAAATATACGCGAATTACAGGAAAAAGCAAAGCTTACGCTTGTTTCTTCCGTAAGTATCATCGAGGGCGGCGCTCATGACGTTGTACTTAAGGAACAGAATATTACACCCGTAAAATAAAATACGTTAAAGGGGAGTGTGGAAAAATCCGTTTTTTTACACCCCCTTTTTTTATCTCTATTTAATAAAAAAATCTTTACAGGCTGCGGAAATAATGTTATAATTAACATAGGAAGATGTTGGTCACACGATGAGGCAGATATTTATTTCTGCGCAGTACCGATATCATTGATATTTAATGCTGTATTTTAAGGAGGAACTTGAAATGAAAAAAATAATTGCCGTTGCGGCGGCTGTTGTTATGGCGTTTTCGGCGCCGGTGGCAAGCTTTGCGGCAACAGATATAATAACAAATAAAAGAATATACTATACAAGCGGCTATAACAAGGCGGCCCTGTCTTATAATTCGGCAGCGGTAAAGTTCAGCAAAAAATCCGGCAATAAGGAATATATCAAGGTAGACCTTGTTTACCCGTCGTTCAGGGGCAATACCGCCAATATCAAGGATTATAACGACAGCAATAAAACATATTTCAGAAAACTTGGCGACGACTTTATCAAGGAAAATACCAAGGCTGCAAAAAAATACTTTGACAGTATAAGCAAATCGCAGTCAAAAAGCGATGATGCAGCGTATGCACTTAAGCTTGAATATTCTATGAAATATAATAAAAATTCGGTCGTTTCCATATTCTATACACTTACGACCAAGACCCCATCGGGTGAAACGGTAGAGTATTTTACACAGAATCTGGATTTTGTGACCGGCAAGGAGATCACACCCGACGATGTATCGCTTATCCCCAAAAAAGGCGAAACAATGGAGCTTGCGGTAAATACATTTAACTCAAAAATTAAAAATAACAAGAGAATGTATTTTAGTGATGCCAAAATAACAGAGGACGATATATACTTCTATTTTGAAAAGGATGCTATCACATTCTTTGTCCTTCCGGGTGTTATGGCAGAGGAGAGCCGCGGTCTTGTTACGTTCAGACTTGACGACAAGGCGGCACGCAAATATCTTTTAAATCAGGTGAGCTAAATGTATGCCTTTTCTCTTGAAGGGGAAGATATTAAAAAGTTTATGAGCTGTCTTCTTAAAGAAGAGTGTTTTGATATTTTCAGGGTACACAGCTGTGAAATAGTTACATTTTGCACTTTTAAGATAGACGGCACACCCAATAAGGATTTTTTTGAAGAGGACAGCGCGCCCGATAAAAAATGCCCGTGGTCGCTTTTAAGGCCTGCGGTATTTGGCCTAATAAAGGGCAAAAAGCTGCCAAAGGTGTTTAAGCTGGTGCTTGCCGTGCCTGCGGATAAGCTGCCGCTTTTGCACGATAATTTGCAGGAGGCCTTTTTGAATATCAGCTACGAATCGGGCAGGATTAATTTTACAACGGGCACAATGCAAAGGGAATTCAGCCTTGATAAGCAGCACGATGCGGCATTTGAGGGCTATATAAAAAAATTGTTTAAAAAGCTGGGACTTACAGCAGTATAACAGAGATGAGGGATAAAATGTACAAAAGAATAGTGCTTAAATTGAGCGGCGAGGCTATTTCAAGCTCGGCGGGCAATTTTGACAACGATATTATAGCGGGCATAGTTGAGCAGATAAAGAAAATTATCGAGCAGGGCACACAGGTGACCCTTGTAATAGGCGGCGGCAATTTTTGGCGCGGCAGAAGTGCAAACCCCGCTATGGACAGGACAAAGGCAGACCAGATAGGTATGCTTGCAACTGTTATGAACGCAATTTACGTTGCCGATTTTATCAGGCAAAAGGGCGGCGATGCCACGGTTATGACGCCTATAAAGATAGGCACCGTTACCGAGGAATTTTCAAAGGACCTTGCCGAAAAATATCTTGCCGAGAAAAAGGTGCTTATCTTTGCGGCGGGCATCGGTCATCCGTTCTTCTCCACGGATACGGTCACTGCGCTGCGTGCGTGTGAGCTTTCGGCAGATGCGATACTCTTTGCAAAAAATATTGACGGCGTTTACGACAAGGATCCTGCTGTTTATCCCGATGCAAAGAAATTTGACGAGATACCCTGCAAGGATATCGTTGAAAAGAATTTGAAGGTAATTGATATCGCTGCGGCTAACCTTTGCTACGAGCAGAAAATACCCGTTGTGCTTTTCGGCCTTGCCGAGGAAAACGGTATTGTCAGAGCCGCTAACGGCGAAAAGATAGGCACGGTAGTAACCGTATAATACAGAAAATAATTTTAAGGAGGGACGAATATTATGTCCGACAAAACAAAAGCATTTGAAGAAAAAATGGAAAAAACAGTGAAAAACCTGGAAAGCGAGCTTCAGACTATCCGTGCGGGCCGCGCAAATCCTCACGTTCTGGATAAGATAAAGGCGGAATGCTACGGTATGGAAATGCCCGTTAATCAGCTTGCAAATATTGCCACACCCGAGGCAAGAGTTATTGTTATCACTCCTTACGATGCAAGCACCTTAAAAAATATCGAAAAGGCTATCAATCAGTCGGAGCTTGGTATTCATCCCAATAACGACGGCAAGGTGATAAGGCTGGTATTCCCCGAGCTTACCGAGGAAAGACGTAAGGGCCTTACAAAGGATGTTAAGAAAAAAGGCGAGGATTCAAAGGTCGCTGTAAGAAATATCCGCCGTGATGCCGTTGACAAAGTTAAGAAAATGGAAAAGGCAAGCGAGATAACCGAGGACGAGCTTAAGAGCCTTGAAACCGAGATACAAAAGCTTACCGACAAGTATGTGGCGGAAATTGACAAGCTTGTTGAATTAAAGAATAAGGATATAATGTCAATTTAAGCGGGGCTACTGTTAGTCTGGCAAAAAACAGGTTTTTTGCCAAATTGGGCGCTTTTGACTGCGCGCCGGCAAAGCCGTCACTTGCAAAAACGCAAGGTAAGCGAACTACGTTCGCTCCTCGGGCAAAGCGCGGTTTTGCCCTGCGGATTTAAGTCTACGACGCTTAAGTTACCTGTGGTTATTTTTTAACCAACTAAGGAAGTCCCACGCTTCTAAAGCGGGGGTGCTTACTTAAAATTCAGTGGG
>CAMVJD010000054.1 GCA_947167715.1 uncultured Eubacteriaceae bacterium | reverse complement strand
GTTATGAGTATGTAGCAGAAATTTATTTCTGCGGAATACGAATATCATTGACAGGCGGCCGTATAAAATATTTTCACGAAAAGAGGAATAATATGAAAAAAAGTATCGTTATCTTGACCGCCGTATTTGCGGCACTTTTTTCCTCCGCTGCTGCGGCTGCCGACATTGGCATCACCATAGACGGCGTACCCCTTAAGACCGATATACCCGCGCAGATAGTTGACGGCAGAACATTTGTGCCCATGCGCAGCATTTTTGAGGCGCTCGGGGCAAATGTAGACTGGGATGCGCAAACCAAAAGCATTACCGCAAAAAAAGACGATAAAACTATCGTTATGCAGATAAACAGCAGTACATTTTCTTTAAACGGCAGTCAAAAGGCACTTGACGTACCCGCCTTTATACAAGACGGCAGGACACTTGTACCCTTGCGTGCCGTAAGTGAAAGTCTTGACTGCACGGTCGAATGGAACAGCGAAACAAAAACCGTCGGGATAGATACCTCAAAAGGCTCGTCGGCAAGCTTTAGCGATACAGATGTAATTGATTTTCTTTCGGCTGAGGACATTGCTCCCGCGCCCATTTCAAGCGCGGGCCTTAACGAGGCGCAGGCGCTTATGCACGAGGAAGGCCGCTATAATTTTGAGCAGCATATAATGCCGCAGGCACTTTTTACCGATGACGGCACGCTTGCAGGCCTTATCAAAAACGACCCCCATGCCTTTGGCGAAAAAATTGACGAGCTGTGGAGCAAGGCCGTAAATCAAGTGATAGCTGATTATATGATCAACTCCGACGAGGAATTTGTTATTTCGTCCGAGGATGACCTGAACAAGTACCTAAAGCTTTTCCAAAGCAACTGCTATTTGTATGGCAGCGACAACATAGGTTTTTCTATGACAAAAAGCAGCGACAAATACTATACGCTGCTTGAAATGGCTCCGGATGATTACCTTACAGCCTGCAATTATATACTTATAACCTACGCGGACGGAGAGGGCTTTAAATATTACACACTTGAAAAGTCGCTCGGCGGCATCTACCTTGTGTGCAGCGTGACCTCCGACGGACACAGCAGCGGAAATGCGCTTGAAACGCCCGACAAACGTATGTTTTTGGAAACCGTTATAAACGGCGGCTTTGTTCCGACCGCAAGCCTTACATATTAAAAATAAAAACGAAACGGCCTTGTTTTAGCTGTTTCGTTTTTATTTTTTAAAATTTTTCAAAAAACGCTTGACAAATCGCGTTGGATACTGTATACTTATCTTTGTTGCAGGCGAATATGCTTGCACGCCACTTTTGTGGCTCGGTAGCTCAGCTGGTTAGAGCGCTGGCCTGTCACGCCAGAGGTCGAGGGTTCGAGCCCCTTCCGAGTCGCTTTTGGGAGCATAGCTCAGCTGGGAGAGCATCTGCCTTACAAGCAGAGGGTCATAGGTTCGAGCCCTATTGTTCCCACTTTTTTTTGCCCGAGTGGCGGAATTGGCAGACGCACAGGACTTAAAATCCTGCGGTGGCAACATCGTACCGGTTCAAGTCCGGTCTCGGGCATTGGAAACACCTCGAATACGGGGTGTTTTTTTGTTGCCTATTGTTCCCACTTTTTTGCCCGAGTGGCGAAATCGGCAGACGCACAGACCCTTATTCGTTCTTCGCTTCGCTGCGAACTCATGCGCTTCGCTTAAATCCTGCGGTGACGATATCGTATACGTTCAAGTCCGGTCTCGGGCATTAAAGAGCATCTTGATAAAGTCAAGGTGCTTTTTTTATGTGTTTTTTACCCTATTGTTCCCACTTTTTTGCCCGAGCGGCGGAATTGGCAGACGCACAGACCCTTATTCGTTCTCCGCTTCGCTGCGAACTCTTGCGCTTCGCTTAAATCCTGCGGTGGCAACATCGTACCCTAGGGGATTTTGCAAAGCAAAACCCCGATGCCAAGTTCAAGTCCGGTCTCGGGCATTGAAAGCACCTCGAATACGGGGTGTTTTTTTATTGCCTATTGTTCCCACTTTTTTGCCCGAGCGGCGGAATTGGCAGACGCACAGACCCTTATTCGTTCTCCGCTTCGCTGCGAACTCTTGCGCTTCGCTTAAATCCTGCGGTGGCAACATCGTACCCTAGGGGATTTTGCAAAGCAAAACCCCGATGCCAAGTTCAAGTCCGGTCTCGGGCATTGAAAACACCTCGAATACGGGGTGTTTTTTTATTGCCTATTGTTCCCACTTTTTTGAGTTTACTTTGTGCATATCATTATAATAAACGAAACTTATACATAAACGCCGTTAGGCAAACACGCAAATGTTTTTTCGGCATCAGCATATGCCCGTCATCCGCTGTAAGCCAAAATATTTGCGGGTTTGTCAAAATCCCCACCGGAATTTCGACGGCAGATGTTGAACCTGTGTGAGCTTGTGTCCGTTTCGCCTATAATTGACGAAAAAATGAGGAAACTCAAATTGCTTTTTTAATTGAAATTCCGGCAAAAATGTTATAAACTATAAAAAAAGAGTTATATTCCCTGAATTTAAAGACCTTCAAAGGAGGGCGGCTATGCGCTGCATAAAATTATTTATACTTCTTTGTGCCCTTATTTTTACCTCCGGGTGCAGCATCAGTATTCCAAACAAGCCCAAAACGACCGATACGCAGTGGATAAAAACAAACCTTACCCGCTTATACGGCAGCGATTTTGATGTAAATCTCCTAAGCGGACAGGACGGAAAAGCCTGCAATTTTTACGCTTATGATAAAACATATGATTTTAACTTTACTGTAAAAAGCTATATAAGGCAGGTCAAGCCATTTTCAAAATTTGGTGTGGATATATTAAAAAACGAGCGGTTTATGTATGATGAGTGGCACACCGCAAAAAGATATAAAATAACTGCGGATAAGTACGACAACTGTACATACAAGGAAATCACATACCGCTACAACGGACTTAATTTTTACGCCTGCTGTGTATATATGCGTATAGACAGCAGGGACGATATCCCGCAAAGTCTTGAAGATATCGGCAAAATAATGTCCGAGCAGGGTGTAAAATATGTGCAGATAGGCCTTAACTACGGTGAGTTTGCGGGGCTTGAACCTATGCTTTGCGTCTGTGCGCCCACGCCCGACCCCGCACAGGTCACATTCGCAAACGAGGAAAAGAAATATTTTTTCTATTATAACGCGCACGTTCAATGCTCCTACAGTGAGGATGAATTTTTAAATCTGTCCGCCGATGAATTGGAACGGATATACCGAACATACAGACAATGATTCGTAAAATTTTCAAATCTCAATTCGACAGTGAAACGCGCTTAACAAGCTGTTGCTTAACACAAGCAAAGTGATATTAGTATAATACTCCTGCGATACTTTGATTTTTTTCGGCAAACGTAGCCGAAACGCGCGACATTGTGGCTATCAATTTTTTCAAAATTGATGCCATCCCTTCGGGATTTTAATTGCTTTAGCAATTAAAACAAGCGTACAGGCTCAACCACTGCCGCCGAAATTCCGATGGGGATTTCGGCAAACCCGCAAATAATCTTCCTTTAGAGCGGATGTCAAGCATACGCTCACAGGAAGAAACATTTGCGTTTTTGCCGTCAATTAACAACGTATCGCAGGAGATTTTATTAAAACCACTTTGACCGTATATAAGCAACAGTTTGCTAAATTTGCCCGCCAAATTATCATTTATGTGATTATTACAGTGAATACCGCTTAAATCTGGTGTTACAAGTCAATAAAAACTATAAATACACCAATTTTACACCATTCTGCCGATATTGGAATAAGAACTTATAACAAGAATTGAGCGGCAGCTGTATGTAGATGGTATGGTAAAATTGTAACCGATGTATTGTTAAACCGACAGCATAAAAACGCACTTATTGAAATTATTATCACATTTCTTATAAGTGCGTTTTATATATGAATTTCGGATAAATTTATTTTATGTTTTTTTGTAGCAACTGCTTTTTAAGGCAAAGTATTCACAGCCAATAAGCCGCAGTTTTATCGAGTGTGGTTTTTCTTTCTTTCCAATCGGGCATAAGCATTGTCAGGAAGCCGTAAAAATACTTTGAATGATTAGGGTGGATGAAATGGCACATTTCGTGCATGACTACATATTCAACGCAGTTTCTCGGGGCTTCGAGCAGGCGTTTATTAAGTGTTACAACACCCCTTTTAGGTGAGCAGGAGCCCCAACGGGTCTCCATATCTCTTATACGCAGTTCGGGCATGGAAACGCCGTATTTTTCAAATATCGGATAAATTTCCCGTATTATTTCGGAGAATATTTCTTTGCATTGGTTATTCATAAATTTTGTGACCATGCGTTTTTTCTTTTCGATATCTTCCGTATCTTTGACGCTTAATCTGATATAAATGCCATCCGAAGTTATCTCGTTTTTTGTGCTTTGTTTTACATCAAGCCTTAAACCGTGACCTAAAATATAAAAAGTTTCTCCGCTGACATACTGCGGCGGCCGTGGTTTATACTTTACCAGTTCTTCAAAACGTTTTAAAGCGGATAATACAAATTCACCTTTTTCACACACAAAAGCATCTATTTTATCCGTACTTACCTTTTTGTTTGCCGAAACATATACCGTTCTGTCGGGGCGTACACGCAAGTTTACATTTTTTACATTTTTTCGTTCCAGCTGATATTCAATAGCCGTATCATTGACATAGACAGTTCTTGTTGAAATATTTTTCAGCATATCTTAAAACCTCCTGAGGGCAACGGTTTTGACATTTTCTATTATCATATCTATCGTATCAAAAGAAAGTTTTAAACCGCGTTCTTTTTGGTATTTGAAAAACAGATCGTCAATATCCTGTGCGATCCTGTCGTGTATGGTTTTATTGTTTGTCCAGTCAACACGGCTGTGTTCGGCGATTATTTCCGTTATGTCCTCGGCTATTTCGGCGCAGAAGTCGGCATCTATTTCGGCTTCTTTTGTGTCCGAGAAAATTGCACTTATAACGCCGTAAAATGCCTGTGCATGAACATTGTTTTTTATCCTTTCGGGATAGATAACAGTGGTTTTGCCCTTTCTGTAATCGTCCATTATATCACGCATTTTTGCATAGTATTCCGCTTCGGATATTCTTCTTTCCCTGTATTCGTCAAGGGCTTCTTGTATTCGTTTTGAAAAACTGTCATAGTAAGCAGGGTTTTCGTCGTGTTTTTCGGTTATGCTTTTTGCCATTCGGCTTTTTATCGCATCGGCTTTTGCACGCATTGTGCCAAGTTCTTCAAGTTCCTTTTCAAAGTCATCTTTGTTCGTAATGTCTACGGGGTTTGTTATTTTTTTAAGTCCCGCAACCGAAAGATGCTTGTCCAGAAGCTTTTGCATTTTAGGCTCATACTCGGCATTGTCTATTGCGTCGCCATAGCGTATTTTCACGGTTCTGCGTATTTTTGAATAAAAAGCAAAAGCGTCTTTATAGGTCTGCAATTCATCTTTGGGCATTTCTGCATAGACCTTTTCGGAGTTTACGACTATACTTAAAAGCCGCCCGAATTTGCTGAGTAATTCGTAAAACTTTGCTCTTTCCTTTTCATTGGCAAGGTAAGAACATATTTCTTCGTCATCTTTTTTGTTGTTAAGACTTCTGAACAGGTCGTTAAGCTGCGAATATGCTTCTCTTATTTTTCCCAAAGTGCTTAAAACATCTATAACCACGCCTTTCAGATCGCCTTGGTCAAAGTTTTCAAGTCCCGCACCGCTGTACATATCCATTGCTTCGTCAAGCTGCTGAATAAGACCCCTGTAGTCAATAACAAAGCCGTATTCTTTTCCGTCATAAATACGGTTTGTGCGGGCGATCGCCTGCAAAAGTGCGTGTTCTTTCATTTCACGGTCGATATATATTACCTGACATCTCGGTGCATCAAAGCCTGTAAGCAGTTTTCCGCACACAATAAGAATATCGGTCTCGCCGTCGATAAACTTATTTTTTATTGATTCTTCGTATACATCGGCATTTCCGTATAAACTCATCATCTTGTGCCAATACGAAACGACAAGATCGTCGGACTCCTCGTTCAAATCGTCAAAACCCTCTCTTTCATCGGGCGGCGAAATAATAACGGCGGTTTTCAGATCCCCGAGTTCTTCAAAACACTTTAAATATCGTATGGCATCACGCTTGTAATTTGTGGCGAGCATAGCGTTAAACCCCGTCCCCTGCAAGCTGTCAATAAAATGTTCGTTTATATCCATTGCAATACGGCTTATTCTTGCATCGGTGGAAGTAAGACGGCGAATGTTGCTCCATTTGTTTTTTAAATCGACTTTCTGTGCATCCGAGAGACGTTTTGTGGTCTGTTCAAACCAAAGGTCGATATTTTCCTCGTCAACATTTTGTTCAACAAATCTCCCCTCGTAAATAAGAGGAACGATAGCACCGTCGTCAACACCGTCTTGTATGGTGTACTTATGTATAAGACCACCGAACTTGCTCATTGTGTTCTTTTCCTTTTTCAAAAGTGGCGTACCCGTAAAGCCGATAAAACAAGCGTTTGGGAATACAGTGCGCATTTTTGTTGCAAGACTGCCGTAATTTGTGCGGTGGCTTTCGTCAACAAGCACAAAAACGTCCTTCGACATATTTTTTGTATCGAGTTTTTCTGCGGTATTGAATTTGTTTATTACCGTTGTCACAACATCGGCTTTGTTGCTTGTTACAAGCTGTACAAGGTTTCTGCCGCTTGTTGCCCTTGCAGGATTGAGACGGGTGTGCGCAAAAGTTGCGGCTATCTGTGAATCAAGTTCTTTTCGGTCGGTAACAATTACCACTTTCGGGTGTACATTTGAAAGCTCCATAAGTATGTACTTAGCAAGCATAACCATTGTCAGGCTTTTGCCGCTGCCCTGGGTGTGCCATATAACGCCGCCTTTTCGCTTCCCGTCGCTGTTATATTGGGTTATGGTATCGACAATTTCTTTTATGGCAAAATACTGCTGATAGCGGCATATTTTCTTTATATTGGCATCGTATAAAATAAAATAACGCAAAATTTCCCTTACACGTTCTATGTCAAAAAACGAGATAAGGGCTTTGTCCTGCTCCGATGCCATTCTGTCGGTCGGTATGTGTTTTTCAAGTCTGTCATTCAGAAACGCCGTGTTTTCTTCTTTCCAGATGTTCCAGAACTTGCTCGGCGTTCCTGCTGTGGCGTACTTTACCGCACCTTTGTTTGTTGCCATAACTATTTGTATAAATTTGAAAAGCTGCGGTGCATACTCATTGCGTGAATTTCTGACCGTCTGATCGACAGCTTGTTCAACAGGCACAAAAGGTGCTTTACATTCAATAGATGCAAAGGGAATACCATTTATAAACAAAACTATATCCACACGGATATTGTTCTGCTTGTCACGGCTTTCCACGTAAAACTCCTGCGTAACGTGAAAAACATTGTTTGAAAAATTCTCCCAATCGATATATTTCAAGTCAAAACTAAGACTTTTTCCCTCGCCGACTATCTCCGCATAACTTCTGCCAAGCATAAGCATATCAAAAATTTTCTCGCTTGTACGCATTAAACCGTCGGTAAGCGGCTCGTCCAAATCTTCGATAGCACGTTCGATATTTGCCGAAGAAAATTCATTCACCGCCCCTGCATAACTGTATCTGTTGAGTTTGCGAAGCTGCCCCCTCAAAATATCCTTTAATATAACATTATACCTGCTGCCCCTCTGTAAAATACAATCTTCGGGGGATATGTATGTGTAACCGAGAGATTGTAAAAGCTCAAGTGCAGGCAGCTGACTTGCGGTTCTTTCGTTGTATTCGGTTGTAGGCATATAGACACCTCCTTATTTTACTATTTCGATATTGTCAAACTTTTCAATATGTACTTCTAAATCCTCATAAGAAATATATCGTTGTTCTTTAGTATATATTTGGGCGACTTTATCTTGTATTTCGATTTTTTCAAGTACATTGATATTATCATCTTGAAAAACAACTGCATAGGATTCATTATTTTCAGTAAAAATAGAAAATTCTTTTTTATTATTGCTATCGTTTATTCCTTGATATATAAGTATGGAAGAAATTAATCCTGCGTATAATACTATCACTATTGCAGAACACATAATAAGTTTGAATAAGGAAAAATCACCTAATTTGAAACTTAATGGTATTGCCTTTTCGCAGCTTTCCAATCTGTCTTTTAGTATTTTATAAGAATTGTATTCTCTTTTAATTAATCTGATATCGGCTTTAATTTGGTTTAACGAATTTTCTTTTGCAAATCCTTCGGCATCATTATATGCAATAACAAATATAACGATATAAAAGAATACAGTAATCAATATTAACAACTCCGTGCTATCTTTAATAATTTCCAAAAGAGTCAAAAAGGAAAACAGTACTGGAAATACAGCTATCATTAGAATAACAAAATATATAATGCCATAAAATATGTTATATAACTTTATACTAATATTTTTCTTTTGTAAATCAATTATTTCAGTATAATTATCACTTATATTTTTCAACAATGTTTTGTTTGATTTTATTTTACTTTTTTTCTTTAATTCAGAAACTTTCGCTTTTTTATAGCTTATAATTTCCCTTCTGTAATATATGGAATTTCGTTTGTTTATGTTTCGCCTAAATAAAAATGATGTAAGTGCAATAATAAATGAATATATAAAAAAGAATAATATATTTGCTATTACATAATAATAACCTTTACTTCCAAAAGATATTTTAACCATATCCAACGGAATATTCCATACCCGAGCTCTCAAGCACTGATAAATGTATGCCATATACCCTGTATAAACAGAAAAAAAGGCAATTAAAAGAGAGATAAGTATTCCGATTATTTCAGGCTTTTCTAATAAAGCTTTGTAACTACTCTTGTTTTCTTCTGTTTTGATTATTATGGCTTCATTCTCATCATTATTCATAAAAATCACACCCTCACAATTCCTGTTAATAAAAGCTGCATTAAGGCTTTTTTCTTCTGTTTTTCTTGTTCCATTTCTTTTTGAAGAAGCTCAATTTCTTGGTCTGTGATGGAGAGGATTTCGGCAATGGCGGTTTGCTCATCTATATTTACAGGAATTTTTATTTTTATATTTTCGAATTGTTGTTTGCTTATAATTGGTACTGCTGTTGTACCAGCCAGTTTCTTTATATAAGCTGTCATATTATCAATAATATAAAATATAAACTCATTATTATATGCTTCGTCACATATAATAGCATTTATTTGTTGATTTGTTGCACATTCTATATTAGCAATGGCATTTAATCCAATAGATGCTATACAAGTTACTAAAACCGCTCCTTTAGGTAGTTTTCTACATTGTTGTATACCTTGTTCCGTTACTTCTTCAGCAGTAGAATTAATGTATTTGTTTTTAAAATCCTTGGCTGAAATCCACGCAAAACCTTTCCCCCATAGTTCATCTTCTTTACGTGATGGGGTTGAACCTGTAATAACTTCTCCCACATCGGAAATCATTATTTTTTTCCACTCTCCGCTAAACCCTTTCAACCGCATTTTACCCGTCAAAAGTTGCTGCATAAGATACTTTTTCTGCCGTTGTTTTTCTGCTATCAGCTTTTCTTTTAATTCAATAACCTTGTCCTGTGTTGAAAGTATTTCGGCAATTTTTTGTTGTTCTTCAAGCGGAGGAACAGCAAATAAATATTGACTTATATAGTCATAATCGGCTCTTGGCATTTTACTTCCGATACAAGAACCATTGCATACGCTATTAAATCTATCTGATTGCACTATATAAAACAAGTATTTATTTGTTATTTCACTTTGTGGTTTTAACACCCATATTTCACTTGAACATACTCCATTAAAATTAGCAAAATAAAACTTTCTTAAATAAGGTCTCAATTTGCTGTATAAAACATCATTTACTGAAAATGTATTCTTAATACTTGCTTGTTTTTTTGCTGAACAGTATCCTAAAAGAATACCTGTTTGTTGCTGAATATGCTCCAACTCGATACATTTACAATCATTGTTATCCGTCAAAGGATTATATTTTTTGTTAGATTTTAAAGCTATTTCATCAAATGTTTTTGCTGTCCACTCATTAGGTATAATTCCTATAGCGGTTTTTTTGTATTTTTTTGTGTTTTCAAAGGAATCATTCTTATTGTCTAACATATACTTTCACCCGATTTTATAATACTTTGAATACTTCGATTGTATTCGAGTTCAACTACTTCTTTAATTCGATCAACAGGATGAACAATTGTCAAACCGCTGTTTTCCTCAGTAACCATCCGTGCCCTTCCGGTTTGCTGACTAAATAGAGTGTCGCTATAAGGTATATATGCACTTAAAATCCCAATTAAATTTGCTTTATCATTTCTTTTTGTTCCTTGAATTGAAATTAATTCGGGTCTACTTATTATAGGACCACCGGAATTGCCGGGAAATGTCTGTGCATCAACCAAAAAGGTTTCAGCATATTGTTTTGCTCTAAATGCATCTTCAATTCTCGATATACAACCCAATCGACAGATTGGTGCTTTAACAATATTGCTTGATAAATTCATTGGAAAGCCTAATGCATAAATTAGACTACCCTCATTAACTCCCGTTTCCTCCATTTGAGCGAGTGTAATTGCATGATCGTCCAGATCAAAATAACTTAAATTAAGTTTGTTATCTGTTATTACTTTTGGAATTATTTTAATTGCAACAATATCAATATTTTTATTGGAATGTTCTGAATAATATTTTGTATAATCTGTGTTCAATGCTAATGATAAGTCCTTAACACCAATGCCTACACTATTATTAAATCTAACATATATAATGTTTTGTTCGTTAATTACATGCTTATTTGTTATAATATAAACCGTTGATTTACTCGGATCATCAGCTTCCTTTCTACCACATAAAAAGCCTGTACCTATCCAATGTTTATTACCATCTAACCGGTTTATGCCGAGAGCAACCACTGCTTCCATAAAAAACTTAGGTATTATAGACATAAATATTCTCCTTTCACAATCCCAACTCTTCCAAATACCCCTTCATCTTCTTCTGAACCTCTGCAAGTTCCGTTTCGATATCCGCGATATTTTTCTTTACTTCCTCAATATCAACAAGTTCTTCTTCCTCAAAGGTATCTACATAACGGGGGATATTAAGGTTATAGTCGTTCTCCCGTATTTCCTCGCGTGTAGCTTTATAGGCGTATTTATCCACGTTTTCACGGGTCTTGTAGGTGCTTACTATCTTTGCTATATCGCTGTCACGCAGTAAATTTTGGTTTTTGCCCTTTTCGTAATTGCCCTCGCCCGATGCGTCTATAAAAAATACATCATCATTTGTTCTGCCTTTTTTGAACACAAGCACACAGGCAGGAATACCCGTACCGTAAAACAGGTTTGCAGGCAGACCGATAACGGCATCAAGCATATTAAGTTCTACAAGCTGTTTTCTTATTTTGCCCTCGCTTGCACCCCTGAAAAGTACGCCGTGGGGCAGAATGACTGCCATACGTCCGCCTGCATCGTCAAGACTGTTGAGCATGTGCAGCACAAAAGCGTAATCTCCCTTTGATGTCGGCGGCACACCAAGTTCAAATCTCTTCCACTTGTCAAGGCTTGCCGTCATTTTCTCTATACGTTTGCCCTTTGCGTCAAGCCCTGCGTCGGCAAGAAAACCGCTGTCCCATTTATCCAGACTAAACGGTGGATTTGCTACCACACACTGAAATTTCATCAGTTTATCATCTTCGATATTCTGAGGATTGGAAAGAGTGTCGCCGTTCCATATTTTTGCATCGTCAACACCGTGCAAAAACATATTCATAACACAAAGTGCCCAGGTCTGTGCGTTCTTTTCCTGTCCGTAAACAGCAGCTTTGCCGCTCTGCACCTTTTTGTACGATTTTAAAAGCAGACCGCCCGAACCGCAGGTAGGGTCATATATACGCTCGTTCTCCTTTGGCTCTACAAGCTGTGACACCAGCTCCGACACCTGACTTGGGGTAAAGAATTCTCCGCCTTTTTTGCCTGCGTCCGAAGCAAATTTTGCTATCATATACTCGTAAGCATCGCCGATAATGTCCGAAGTTCCAAGTTCGCTTGTACGCAGATCAAGCTCGGCAAAGTCCTGCAAAAGGTTTTTGAGAATGGCGTTCTTCTCCTTTACCTCGCCAAAATCCACCTGTGAATTAAAGTCGATGGCACGGAATACATTTGTTAATTTGCCGCTGTTAAGTTCCTCTATCTTGCTGAGGGCAACGTTTATTTTAACACCAATATCGAGCTCGTTTCTGTTTTCGTATAAATAATCAAAGGTAGACTCGGCGGTGATGTTAAAACGTTCACGGCTCATTGCACGCTCAACACGCTGTTCGTCGCCGTCGTACTGCTCCATATATTTCGCACGTTTTTCTTTTGAAACATCGCTGAGATACTTTACAAACAGCATTGTAAGTATATAATCTTTGTATCTGGAACTGTCTATCTTGCCGCGGAAACTGTCGCAGGCACTCCACAAAACTTTTTCTATATCGCTTTTAGTTGTCATTTTTTATTTTCCTTTCTCATTTTTTTCTGTAAATCATCTATTATCTGTGCGTAGTATTGTTCTTTTTTTGCCATAAGCATTTGCAAAAGTTTTATCTCCCGTTTTGCAAGGGTGTTTAGTTCGGCGATTTGCCGCTGTTGTTCAAGGCTTAACGGCTCTACCTCAAAATCCGAAATATATTTTGCATTTACCGAACCAAGCATATTGCTTGTGGCGCTTTCATAAATGCGGTGTTTGACTTTTGCGGTGTTCAAAAGCCAATAAAGATATTCGGGAAGAAGTTTTCTGCCGTTTTGCCGTATAAGTACAAAGTTGGAACTTATAACAAGATTTTCCGTGTTTTCGTCAATAATAACAGCTGTGTAGGGAGTTGACATACGGACAATGACGTCGCCCTTTCGTGTCAGATATTCTTCGTTAAGTTCCTCTTTTGAGTTAAAAAGATCAAGCTGCCCCGTGTCAATATATCCGCTCGCATCTATCGACCGCAGATTAAGTGCATAATACACATATTCCGATTTTCCGCCCGCTTTTTTCCTCGACAGAACAAGCCCGCTGCGAACATCCGAAATTTCACCAAGTTTCATAGTTGTACCTCGCTGTCACGTTCTTTAAATAACAATAAATAATAAATTCTTCTTGCCTTTTTTACAGTATACAACCAATTTTATAATTTGTCAATAGAAAATTTAATTGTCACGTTGACTTAATAACAAATATTGATACCAATCTCGGACTCAATGAGTCCAAAATCAGTTTTCTTCATCGCTCCATTGCTGTATTTTTCTTTCCAAAAGCTCCTTATCGGGTAAATACAAATCATATTTTGAAGCATATATATTTGCATCTTTGGGCAAAGTAAGTTCAACAATGGAATTACTTTTGTCACGGCATAAAAGTATGCCTATTGTTGGGTTTTCAAAGTCCTTTTTCTCGTATCTGTCATAGTAATTTACATACATCTGCATCTGACCAAGGTCTTGATGCGTAAGTGTGCCTATTTTTAAATCCACAAGTACAAAACATTGCAGCAGGCGATTATAAAACACAAGATCAACCCAAAAATTCTGTTCTTCAAAAGTAAAGCGTACCTGCCTGCCGACAAATGTAAACCCCTTGCCAAGTTCAAGCAAAAATTCCTGCAAATGGTCGATAAGCTTGGTTTCCAAATCGTTTTCGGAATATTTCGGCTGTTCCTGTAAGCCCGTAAATTCAAGTATATACGGGTCTTTTAGCATATCGGCGGGACTTTCGATTATCTGTCCGACTTCGGATAATTTCTTGATCTCTTCTTTGTTTTTGCTTAACGCCAATCTCTGATATAAAGCAGTATCAAATTGACGCTGTAATTCCTTTATGCCCCAATGGTTTTCCGCAGCTTCTATTTCATAAAAATGCCTTTCGTCAACGTTTTCAATACGCATAAGTTTTAAATAATGCGACCAGCCCAAAACAAACTTTCTGCCTGTGCTGACGGTTGGCAAATTTGGGAATTGGTCAGAAAGTTTCTGACCAATTTGGTCCGCACTATATATTTTATAAAACTGCCGCATCTGCTTTAAATTGGTTACGGAAAAGCCTTTCCCGAAATGCTCTTTTAAATATTCCGATAATCGGGCTATAACTTGTTTGCCGTATTCGGCACGTTCTTCTCCCTTTTGCTCCTCTTCAACTATCATTCTGCCGACTTCAAAATAAGCATATACCATAGATAAATCAATGGCAGCTTTTGCGTTTGTGCGGGCATTTTCAATCAAAGTGCCAACACTGTATAAAAATTCCTGACTTATGTTTTCCATGATATTCGCTCCTGTGTTTTTTTCTGATTGCTTATATGATAACATTATTTAAGCGATAAATCAACAAAATTTTTCCGTAGGAAAACATCGGGGTCTGGGGTGTGCATCCAGTAAACTGTGAGTGGCTCGCCTGTATGGGGGTGTATTGGTAATTTGTGATTTTTACAATACCAATTTCCCCAAAAGGCACGACACTCGCTATGTTTACTAAAAAAGTTTGTGACTGTTTTAAAAATAAGAGGACTGTTGATTTTTAAAGCATTTTTTTCTTTACAACTTTTTTGACTGTTTTGCAAGAAAAATTTTATACATAATTCTATTTCAATATGTCGCATAATCTTAAAGAATATAACAGATTTTTCAGTAACGGTATTATAGCCTAAAATTTCATATCTGTCATATAAAAATACTGCATTTCATTCTTGTGCAAGCACATCCAGTGTCGTTCCACTTTAAAATATCAAACATCAATCGCTGTTGATATTTTTATTTTAAAAGTGTCATTCCATTGGAGGACTTGTTAGGGATCACCCTAAAACCCGACGGTTTCGCTTTGCGAAAATAAATAAAAAAAGACCGACCGCTTAGCCGACGCCAAAGCCCACACAGGCTCTGGCGATCGGCACACAAAAGCGGTCAATCTTCGTCAAGTATTGCGGCGTAGTTTCTTACAACAATCTCTCCTGTATCTTTCTTTATTACGGTGGGGATAATTTCACAATATGATGTAAATTTTCAAATAAACCCCGAATATAATAATCCGAGTTCCTTGCAAATTTCAATTCATCTAATGCTTTTTGTTCTTTATCTTTGTTTTTTACAATACCTCTGACAGAAAAAATAATATCTTCAAAACAGTTATGACACCAGTAATTTCTTGACTTTCGCACTTTTCCCAACAATTCATAATCCGAATCGGAAAATATGGTTACATCAGCTTCTTTTTGAAGTTTTTTTAGTTCTGCTATTAAATAACCTATTGTATCATTTTCTATTTTGCTAAATAAAGCCATATATCTTTCAAAACTATTGTCTTTAAAAATCAAACATTTAAATAATGAACACATCTTTTTTAAATTAAATTCTATAATTTGAAAGTGTTCTATAATCTCGCTATGTATTATTTGAAATTCTTGCTTTGTCATTATAGGTATTCTCCTAAAATCTGAATTATTATTGATTTTCATCAAGTATTGCGGCATAGTTTCTGATAATAATTCCGTCCGTATCTTTCTTTATAACAGCAGGGTTATCAAGTGCGGCGGTCTTGTATTTATTGTAATACTCGTCTGCCTTTTCTGTTACGGCGGCTTTGGCTTCGTCATTGGTTATATTTTCAACCTCGCCCTTGATCTCCGCCGTTTTTATTTTGGCAGTGTACCACTCACCCATAAACTTTTTCAAAAACTCGTCATTGAATTTCAGATAAACATCTTTACCCTTTTTCGCCAATTCAATATCCGTTGCATTATCAAGCATAAAAAGCAAGGCAGCTACATCTCCGACCGTTGCAATATCAAAGTCATAAAACACACTCTCCGAAACTTGCAGACCTGCCGCAATTTTTTTAAGCTGTTCGGCTTTTGGATTTCTTATGCCAAGTTCATATTTTCTTATACTGCCCTCAATAATTCCGCACGCATCGCCAAGCTGTTTTTGCGTCCAACCCCTGTGTTCTCGGAACGCTCTTATTTTTTCGCCGATAGTCATAATATTTCACTCCCATTTCAAGTTTTTTACAATAGTATAACATATAGTCCTTATTTTGTAAATATTTAAAATTTATGCTTGACAAAGACACAAAAAGGACTTATAATATATTTACAGTCACAATAGTGACTTAAAGGGATATTATAAAAAATAACGGAAGGAGGAATTATATGACCAACAATATTTCGATAGAACACAAATACAATCTGACAGTCAAAGAGGGGCGGAATATTTCAATATCGGCGAAAATAAACTGCGTGAGATAACCGACAGAAATGATTGCCCGTTTGTGCTTTGGGTTGGCAATAAGAGGCTTATAAAGCGACCTGCACTCGAAAAATATCTTGAAACGCAATTTTCTGTATAGCATAATTAAAAATAGACAAAAGGAGAGTGATGTGCTATAATCAAGATACATACAGTTGCCGCTCCGAAAGGACAGATAACGATGAAAAAAAGAAAAGATAAATATGGCAGAGTTTTAAAAGAGGGCGAGGGGCTCCGCAAAGACGGGCTTTATCAGTACCGCTACAACGGCATTGACGGCAAGCGAAAGACGGTCTATGCAAAAACTTTGGATGCACTGCGTGAAAAAGAACAGGAAATTCACAGCGATATTTACAACGGATTTTGCAACACCGACAAAAATATAACCGTTGACCAAATGTTTGCAAGATGTGCGGCGAACAGGCAGTTTTTGAAACCTCGTTCGAGGGAAGTTTACGAATATTGCTACAACAAGCACGCAAAGCCTGTTATCGGGGCAAAAAAGATGCGTGATATAAAATATTCGGATATGGTCTTGTACTTCAAATATCTTGCCAACGAACAGCATTTGAGTTTAAGTTCGATGCGTTCTATCTATCATTCGCTTACGCCGCTGTTCAAAATGGCACTGCGTGACGGAATAATCAAAATCGACCCGATAGACGGAGTTTTTGCTGAAATACGCAAAATGTATCAGTTGACACCAAACAAACGCAATGCAGTATCACAGGGAAACCTCAATAAACTTGCAAACTTCATAGCAAATTCACGCAAGGACAGCAAGTATTTGAACATCTTTCTTACACTTGCGCTGACAGGTATGAGAGTTTCGGAATTATGCGGTTTGATGTGGCAAGACATTGACTTTGAAAACGAAACGATAAGCGTTGAACGCACGGTTGTCTATCTGAGCAAAGAAAACAAGAAAATCGTTCAGACCCCGAAAAGCGAATCTGGCATAAGGC
Organism: uncultured Eubacteriaceae bacterium; assembly: GCA_947167715.1. Lineage (GTDB taxonomy): Bacteria > Bacillota > Clostridia > Lachnospirales > CAG-274 > RGIG4310. The sequence continues at coordinate 3,029 of CAMVJD010000054.1, read as the reverse complement.
AAATACCTATGATGTCAAAATTAAAGGATATTCTGCTTGAAATGTACGAAAGCCAAAAGAATACGCAGCCAATAACCTGCGGTGAATATTCGGGCTTTGTTTTCGGCACAAAAACGGGTGCGCCATACATTGCAAATGATGTTGAAGACAAATTCAGAAACGCCCTTAAACATTACAACGCTTATGAAATAGAACAAGCAAAACTCGAAAACCGCGAACCCGCACTTATAGAGAATTGTTGCCCTCATAGTTTGCGTCACAGCTTTTGCAGTTTGCTTTGTGAAAACGATGTAAACATTAAAACCATTCAAGAAATAATGGGTCATAAAAACGTCGCAACAACGATCAATATCTATTCCGAAGTCAGCGACACCAAAAAGCGTAATGAACTCCGCCAATTAGAAGAAAAATTCATTTCGATCAATTAAATGGTTTTACACCAATCTTACACCGATTTGTCGGACATTTTCGTGAAAATATAATAAGATACATCATAATCAAATTTATACCGCCCTTTCCAAAGCTGCTGTTTGAGAGGTTTTGAAAACCTATGACAGGGTATGGAAAAAGGGCGGTACTAATTGGAATTTGACGGGGTGTTGATTTCGGCAAAAACGCAAATGTTTTCTGGTGTCAGCGTATGCCGGTCATCCGCTGTAAGCCAAAATTATTTGCGGAGCTTGCCGTCAATTAACAAGGTAAGCGCTTGTTAAGCACAGTTTTCCTGCAAACATAAATTTGAAAATCTCACATCACAAAGAATTATTTACCATTTCGTACATAATAAGCGACTCGGGCTTTAAATATAAACAAAATTCAAACATATATTCGATAAATCTTTTGTTAAACCTTAATAAACCGAATATATTTTCGCTTTTTGTATTGAAAATTGCTTGAAGCGGTGTTATAATGGTCTTTACCAAGATACGAGAGGGGCGAGCTTATGGACAGGGTTTATATAGCAATAGATCTGAAGTCGTTTTATGCCTCCGTGGAGTGTGTGGCGCGCGGGCTTGACCCGCTGACCGCCCGTCTTGTGGTCGCCGACCCCACAAGGACGGAAAAGACCATTTGTCTTGCGGTTACGCCCGCCTTAAAAGCCTACGGCATATCGGGGCGCGCAAGGCTGTTTGAGGTTTACCGGCGTATTGCCGAAATTAAGGCTGCGACGGGCAGGACGATAGATTTTATTATCGCGCCGCCGCAAATGCGAAAGTATATACAGTTTTCCTGCGACATTTACAGTATTTATTTAAAATATATCTCGGCGCAGGACATACACGTTTATTCTGTGGACGAGGTTTTTATAGATGTTACGGGCTATTTGCACCTATACAAGAAAAGTGCCCGCGAAATAGCCGCTATGCTTATTCAAGAGGTTTTGAAAAAAACGGGCATAACCGCCACCGCGGGTATCGGCACAAACCTGTATCTTGCCAAAATTGCTATGGACATATATGCCAAGCGCGAGCAGGCCGACAAGGACGGCGTGCGTATCGGCTTTCTTGACGAATACAGGTACAAGCGGTATATGTGGGAGCATAAGCCCATTACGGACTTTTGGCAGATAGGGCGCGGAACGGCGGCAAGGCTTGAAAAATGCTGTATTTACACCATGGGCGAGCTTGCCCGTGCAAGTCTGTATGACGAGGAAATGCTTTACAATATCTTTGGCATAAATGCGGAGATACTGATAGACCACGCCTGGGGCATAGAGCCTACGCTTATGGAGGATATAAAAAATTACCGCCCGTCCGTAAACTCGCTGTCATCGGGACAGGTATTAAAATGCCCGTATACCGCCGAAAATGCAAGAATATTGGTGTATGAAATGGCGGATGCTCTTGCGCTTAAGCTGGTAAGGGAAAGTCTCGTCACCGAGAGCCTGACACTATATATCGGCTATGACCGCGAAAATGTTGACAAGGGGATATACACGGGGGAAACGCATCTTGACCGCTACGGGCGTTTTGTGCCTGCACACGGGCGGGGAACGGTGCGCTTTGAGTATGATACAAATTCCTCGCGGGAGATCGTGACGGGTGCGGTAAACCTATATGACAAAATAGTGGACAAGGCCCTGACCATACGGCGGCTTACCATAAACGCAAATAAGGTAGTCCCCGAAAGCAGCGTCAGCCGTCAGCTTGATATGTTCACGGACTTTGGAAAGGCAGCAAAGGAAAAAAGCCTACAGCTTGCCGAGCTGAAGATAAAGGCAAAGTACGGTAAAAATGCCATTTTAAAGGGGATAAGCTTTGTCGAGGGCGCGACCGCAAGGGAAAGGAACGAACAGGTCGGCGGACACCGTGCATAAGGAAGTGATTTTATGGAATACAGGTTTTATGACATTTTAAATAAGCAGCGTCCCGAACACAAGGACGACAGCTTTGCCGCCAGGCACCCCAAAATGCGGCGCCGGGACAGGGCAAAGATATTTGCGCCCTTTGCGGCATTAAGCGGTCACGCCGAGCAGACACATTCCGCCCGGCGCATAACTGCCGAAAAAATTGAATTGTCGCAGGATGATATTGATAAAATTAATATTATACTACAGGATATGGAAGAAAAATTGGACACAAAACAGCCCGTATATGCAGAAATTATGCATTTTGTCCCCGACCCCGAAAGGGAAAACGAGGGACAGTATCGGCTGTATAAGGGGCTTGTCCAAAAAATAGATGCTACATTCGGGAAAATTTTTGCGGATGATATTGTAATTGACTTTGGGGATATTTATTCGGTCACGCACGCCCGCAAACAATCCCTTGACCCCTAAATTTTCGGCAAAAAAACAGACGGGAGTGTTTTGCTCCCGTCTGTAATAAATTAAGCATATGTGCTTTTTTCCACAATTTGCATTATTTTTATAACATCAAGCATATCAACTTCGCCAACGCCGTCTGCGTTTGCAGCCTTTAATGCCTTTGCGTTTTTAGCCGCATCGTCAAAGAAAGGCTTGTTTTCGCCAATATAGTCAATGATATTCGTATTCCGCAGAAATAAATTTCTGCTACACAAGCCGAAAC
>CAMVJD010000053.1 GCA_947167715.1 uncultured Eubacteriaceae bacterium | reverse complement strand
CTTCGCTTCGGCTTGTGCTTTCTTTACAGCACCTCGCCTACGCTTCGCTTCGGCTTGTGCTTTCTTTACAGCACCTCGCCTACGCTTCGCTTCGGCTCGGTGTCGGGGGGGCTAAAACACCGCGCAGAAATTTTTAGGTCTCTTTGCGGGGCTTTTGTCCGAAATGCAAAATTTAACAAGTTAAATTTTGAGCTGCTTCCGCAGCTTTCGTACTTTCACAAAAAACCGCTTATGCAAGCAAGCTTGCAACGCTGTTTTTTATAAAAGTACACATTTCGGACATCTCAAAAACAATCCCCAAATTTTAATTTTCCTCCAAAGCCCTGACGTAGTCCTTAAATATCTCTCCGCGCTGTTCATAGCTTTTAAACATATCCCAGCTTGCGCAGGCGGGAGACAGAAGTACGCAGTCGCCCTTTTGTGCGTTTCTTGTACAAAGCTCCATAGCCTCATTAAAATCGTCGGCTCTTTCGTAATTTTTAAAGCCGGCCTTATCCAGCTGTGAGCAAATTTTTTCCTTAACTGCGCCTATTACGGCAACATATTTTACTCTGCCCGCAAAGGTATCTATCCATTCGGCAAAGTCGCTGCCCTTATCATAGCCGCCGGCAATAAGGCAGATCGGGCTTTTCATAGCCATTACGGCCTTTATTGAGGCATCGGGGTTAGTACCCTTACTATCATTATAATACTTTACGCCGTTTACTTCCTTAACAAATTCTATTCTATGCTCAACGGCGGTAAATTCTCTTAATGTTTTTCTTATCACATCAAGGGGCACGCCCGCGCAAACGCCGCATGCAATAGCCGCCATGGCATTTTCCACGTTATGTCCGCCTATTATATTCATTTCGTCTATATCCAGCACCTTTTCGTCATAGCCGAGTGCGCGGATATACATACTTTTTTCATCCGAATAAACGCCCTCTTCAAGCTCGTTATCAAGTGAAAAGAATATCGTCTTTGCCTTTGTGCGCTTTGCCATATCCTTTGTTGCGGGGTCGTTATAGTTTAAAACGGTAAAGTCCTCCGCGGTCTGGTTTTCAAAAACGCGCTCCTTTGCAAGTATGTAATTTTCAAGCGTTTTATGTCTGTTTAAATGGTCGGGTGTAATATTAAGCACAGCGCTCACACGCGGGCGGAAGGTCCTGATGGTCTCCAGCTGAAAGCTTGAAAGCTCGGCAACAAACCAATCCTCTGCATTTGTACCCTCTGCGCACTCGGTAAGGGGCGTGCCTATATTTCCCACGGTGCCCGCAAGTCTGCCCGCATTTTTCATAATTTCGCCGACCAGCGTTGTTGTGGTGGTCTTGCCGTTCGTGCCCGTAATACCGATAAATGGCGACTGCGTAAACAAAAAGCCAAGCTCTGTTTCGCCTATCACCTCTTTATTAAGCTCATAGGCCTTTTTTACAAAGGGAAGGTCAAGCGGCACACCCGGGCTCATTACCAGCATATCAAACTGTGCTATCTCGTCCTCGGGGTTTCTGCCCAAAATAAGCTTTATACCCTGCGCTTTCAGCTGCGCGGGAAGCTCGCCCAGCATATCCTCGGTCTTTGCATCCTGCGCGGTAACATCCGCACCGTGCTTTTTAAGCAAAAACGCAGCCGCAGCGCCGCTTTTTGCCATACCGCATACCAAAACCTTTTTATTTGTGTAATCCATTTTCTCCAACTCCTTTTTCTTATGCCGCAAACATACCCTTTGATGCAAGATAACCAACCAGGCACAAAAGCGCAGTCACAACGTAAAACAGCGTTACTACCTTGGTCTCGCTCATGCCGCACATTTCAAAATGATGATGTATGGGCGCCATTTTAAATATTCTTTTGCCGCCCGATATCTTGAAATACCCTACCTGAAGCATAACAGAAAGTGCCTCGCAAAGGTAGATACCGCCGACAATTATTATCATAAGCGGCATTTTTAAAAGCACCGCCGTGCTTGCCACAAAGCCGCCGAGTGCAAGCGAGCCCGTGTCGCCCATAAACACCCTTGCGGGGTTTGAATTAAACAGCAAAAAGCCCAAAAGTGCGCCCGCTGCCGCACCGCACACGGGTACAAGGCCGCTGCCTGCCGAAAGTGCCGCAAACAGGAAAAATACAGCCACCAAAAGCGTAACGCCCGATGCAAGGCCGTCAAGCCCGTCCGTAAGGTTTACCGCATTTACCGTGCCGACCATAACAAAAAACAAAAACGGCACATACAAATAGCCCAGATCAAACTGAAAGCCGTGCATAAACGGCACATAGACCTTTGTGCCGAGCCCCGCATATTTTAAAATATACCAGGCAAAGCCCGCCGTTACAAGCACCTGAAAAACTATTTTCTGCCAAGCGCGAAGGCCTAAATTATGCTTTTTTACTACCTTGATATAGTCATCGATAAAGCCTATAACACCGTAAAGTGTGGTTATTACAACAACCACGGCCGCATCGGTGTTTCCCTTTAAAAACAGCGCCGCGCTTATCAAAAACGCCAAAAGTATCATAACGCCGCCCATTGTAGGTGTGCCCGATTTTTTTTGATGACTCTGCGGTCCCTCCTCGCGGATAGGCTGCCCGAATTTAAGCCTGTGCAAAAAGGGTATAATTACCGGACATAAAATAACATTTATCACAAATGCGATAAAAACGCTGTAAATTCCTGTTTCTATGGTGTACATTTTCTATTTTCTCCTGTTTACTTAGTAAGTTTTTCGACTATCTTTTTAAAGCCCATGCTGTGTGATGCCTTTACAAGCACCGACGCGCCGTCGGGGATAAGCCCGTGACCGTCAAGCGCCTTTAAAAATTCGTCGGCATTTTCATACCAAAGTGTTTTTGAGGGCGAGGTCTCGCATATTTTTTTGGAGCGCGTGCCTATCGCTATCACCAGGTCGATGCCGTCCGTTTCCCTGCCGACCTGCTCGTGCATTTTTTCGGAATATTCACCAAGCTCGAGCATATCGCCGAGTATGGCGCATTTAAAGCCCGAGGCCTGCTTTAAAACCGCAAGGCTTGCCGACATGGAATCGGGATTTGCATTGTATGCACCGTCTATTACGGTATATTTTTCGGTGTCTATTATATCCATTCTGCCCGAGGTAGGCACAAAGGACGCTATGCCCGCCGCTATCTCATCACCCGTAAGCCCGCAGTGCAGACCCACGGCAGCAGCCGAAAGCGCGTTTGAAACATTATGTATACCCGGAAGAGGGATATCTATATCAAATTTTATCTCACGTCCGTCAAGCCTTGCATTGACCGTGCAGCTTATACCTCTTAATCCCCTTTTTCTGATGTTTGAGGCATAGATATCGCCGCCGTTTTCGTTTACCGAAAAGAAATATGTATTTTCGGCCTTAACGGTTTTAAGCATATCGTTGTCGCCGTTTAAAATCTTAAGGCCGTCCGTTTTCATACCGTCAAAGATCTCGCACTTTGCCTTTAAAATGCCCTCGCGCGAGCCGAGGTTTTCAATATGCGCCGTGCCTACATTGGTAATAAGCGCAATATCGGGGTGAACTATATTTGTCAGATACTCTATTTCGCCAAAATGGTTCATGCCCATTTCTATAACAGCCGCCTCATGCTTATCCTCAAGGCCAAGCACGGTAAAGGGCAGGCCTATATCGTTATTGTAATTGCCCTGTGTTTTAAGCACATTTTTAAAATGCGCCGAAAGCACCGCCGCCGTCATATCCCTTGTGGTGGTCTTGCCCGTACTGCCCGTTACGGCAACCTTTACGGCACCGAATTTTTTACAATGCTCCCTTGCAAGGTCACCGAGCGCAAGACGCACATCCTTTACCAAAACCTGCGTAATATCGGCATCGACCTGTCTTTCCACCAGCGCCGCAGCCGCGCCCGCATCCGCCACCTGCTTTACAAAATCGTGGGCGTCAAAGCGTTCGCCCTTAAGGGCGGCAAAAATATCGCCTTTTCCCGCCGTGCGGGAATCCTTTGTAATGCCTGTTATTTCAACATCCGCACCTATAAGCGTGCCGTTTGTCATTTTTGCGATATCGCTTGCTTTATAGTTCATTTTCTTGCCTCCAGTGCCTTTTCGGCCTCCTCCGCATCGTCAAAATGTATCGTTCTGTCCTTGAATATTTCGTAATTTTCGTGGCCCTTGCCCGCTATAACGACGCTGTCGCCCTTTTGCGCCATATTTACCGCCTTTACTATAGCATCGCGCCTGTCAACAACAAGCTCGTAATTATCGGTCACCGACTTAACGCCCGGCTCTATTTCCTTTAAAATATCCATTGGCTCCTCCGAGCGCGGATTATCGGATGTTACCATACAAAAATCGGATAATCTGCCCGCTATCTCACCCATAATGGGGCGTTTTGTCCTGTCGCGGTCGCCACCGCAGCCAAAGACGGTTATAATTTTGCCCTTTGTAAACTCTCTTACGGCGCTTAAAATATTTTCCACGCCGTCGGGGGTATGGGCATAATCCACAATAACATTTATACCCAGATCATTCGGGATATTCTGTATTCTGCCCGGCACGCCCTTAATGCTTTCTATGCCGCCGCGTATTTTTGACATGGGTATGCCGCAGGCAAGCGATGCGGCAATAACGCCCAGCGCATTGTAAACGCTGAACCTGCCCGGAACGTGCAGCGTAAGCTCTGTGGGCGCCTCACCCGGCTCGCAGGGATCTACGGTAAAGTTTACCCTGTCCATAAGATATTCGATATTGCTTGCGGTAATGTCGGCCTTTTTTTCCATACCAAAGGTTATTACCCTGCATTCCGCGGCCCTTTCTATTTCGTCCGCCCACTTGTCGTCCGCATTTATAACGCCCAGCTTGCACATTTTAAACAGCCTTGCCTTGGCCGCGCAGTAATTTTCCATAGTCTTGTGAAAATCAAGATGATCCTGCGTAAGGTTTGTAAAAATACATATATCAAAATCCGAGCCGTCTACCTTTTTAAGCTCCAGACTGTGTGAGGATACCTCCATAATAACATCGTCCACGCCGCGCTTTGCCATTTCCGCAAATATTGCCTGCAGCTCGATAGTGTCGGGGGTCGTGGAGGTCGCAAACTCAATATCAAGCTTTTCACCGTCCACGGTAATGCCGACAGTACCTATAACGCCTGTTTTGCGGCCCTGACTGCGCAGAACGCTCTCCATAAAATAGGTCGTACTGGTCTTGCCATTTGTGCCCGTAACACCGATAAGGCGAAACTTTTTACTCGGCTCGCCGTAAAATGTCGAGGCTATCTTTGCAAGCGCCTCTCGGCTGCCCTTTGGCACAAATACCGCGTTTACGCCCTCGGGTATGTCGGCTTCACACTCGCATAACACCGCATTGCAGCCGTTTTTGGCCGCAGAGCCTATATATTTATGTCCGTCCGTACTAAAACCCTTTATGCACACAAAAAGCGTGCTCTTTCCGGCCCTGCGCGAATCTATCGTCAGCGCGGATATCTCAATATCAACGCCGCCCGATACCACCTTGTATTCAACATCTTTTAAAAGTTCGGATAGCTTCATTTGCTCAACTCCTCGGAAATTGTGGGGGAAAATTCAAATCTAAGGAAACACTGATTTAAGGTCGAAAAAATAAAATTTACAAAAATTATTTAACAGAGCCGAAACGCGCGACAAGCGCGTACAGGCGTTATCGACAGAAGCTGTACGGCGTAGCCGCCGTTTCGCTTTATCTGTTCGCCTACAACCGCTTTTTAAGCGGTATGTACGGCGTGGTCGCTATAATTGAGCCGATTTATCGGCGATACTAATTGACCGATAGGTCAATTAGATAAGACCGCGGTAGCTAAATTTTATTTTTTCTTTTGAATTAATCAGTGTTTCCCTAAATCTGAAATTTTCCAATTATTATATGATTATATCACAAAAAAATTATTTTGTATAGAGTATTATTTTACTTTCTGCATTAATTAATTCCCCGGGGGCGGGAAGCTGTTTTGTCACGTTCTCACCGTTTCCCACTATTTCTGTGATTATTTTCAGTTTTTCGAGCCTTTGTTTGGCATCGTTTGTTTTCATGCCCACATAATTTTCGGCCGTCAGGGGTGCAAATTCCTTTTCTTTTTCGTTATACTGCGCTTTTATGCCAAGATACGGCAGTATATTTCCCATAAGCTGCTGCATAACGGGGCCTGCGACCTGTCCGCCGTAATAGACCCCCTGCGGCTCGTTGATAAGCACAAGCGCTATCGCCTTCGGGTCCTCGGCAGGTGCAAAGGCGCAAAACGAGGCGATATATTTCCCGCTGCCGCGCGGGAGCTTCTGACTTGTGGCGGTCTTGCCGCCTATTCTGTACCCCGGGATATAAGTCTTGCTGCCCGTTCCCTCGGAAACCACGCTTTCCAGTATCTCCCGCATCGTGTCCGAGGTCTTTTTTGAAATTATCCTTTCACCGCTGCCGTACACCAGATCGTTTGTTTTTTCACCGTATTTTATGCTTTTGGCAAAATGTGGGGTAATGCGCACCCCACCGTTTACGGTCGCCGCGACCGCGCTTATAAGCTGAAGCGGCGTTATCTGAAAGCCCTGCCCAAAGCTCATTACCGCAAGCTCCAGCGGTCCTATTTTATCCCTTTTATGCATAATACCCACGGCCTCGCCGGGAAGGTCTACCCCCGTTTTTTTATTAAAGCCGTATTTTATCATATAATCATAAAATTTTTCTCCGCCCAGCCTTGCCGCAACATCTATAAAAACGGGGTTGCAGCTGTTTTGTACCCCCTGCACAAAGGTCTGTGTACCGTGAGAGCGCGGCGCTCGCCAGCATTTTATGCGGCGGTCTGCCACATTTCTGCCCGCATTGCACTCAAAGGTGTCGTTTGGCTTTACCGCACCTTCTTCAAGCCCCGCAGCCGAGGTTATTACCTTAAACGTAGAGCCCGGCTCATAGGTATCGTTAATTGCAAAATTACGCCACATTCTGTTTAAAATATCGTTTTTTGACCCGCTTTGCTCAAAGGCGGGCGTTATTTCGTAGGGCTTGTTCAAATCAAAGGACGGATAATTTGCCATGGCGTAAATTTCGCCGTTTTGCGGGTCCATAACAATTATAAGCCCGCTTTTGGCCTGCTTTACATCGACCGTATTCTTTATAAGCTGTTCGGCGTAGCGCTGGATATTGATATCTATTGTAGTGACCAATTCCCCGCCGTCCACAGGCGCCTCGCGCTGCTGCGGCAGGTTTGGTATCTCCGTGCCGTTTGCCTTTGTATATGTAAGTATGCGGCCCTTTTCTCCCTTTAAAATGCTGTCATACCTTGCTTCAAGACCCGTTATGCCCTGATTGTCCTTTCCGACAAAGCCTATCACCTGCGCCGCCGTTTCATTATACGGATACACTCTTTTTATATCCTCGTCTATCATTACGCCGTCAAGCTGCATAGCGCGTATTTTTTCCGCCGTTGCGGCATCCGTCTTGTCCTTTATGCGCACCAGCGCCACACGCTTTTGCACCTTTTTTAATACCTCGGCATAGTCAAGCTGCAGGGTCTGCGCCAAAGCCGCCGCCGTTTTTTCCTCGTCCTTTATTTGCGCATGGATAACGCTTATTGCATAAGCCGTTTGCGTGCCCGCGATAATTTCGCCGTTCCTGTCGGTGATATTACCGCGTCTCGGTGAAATAAGTCGGTCGCGTGTCTGCTGATCGTGCGCCATTTTCACAAAATCCCCTCCCGCGCTGCTCATAAGCCAGCCAACGCGAAACAACATAAAAAAAATAAGCAGAACAACGCATATATTCATAAAAAACACCCGCCGTTTTGCCGAGGTGGAAAGTCTTGACATTTTTATACCTCCGATATTTTCCCCTAACAATAATATTTTTCAAGGCCGATGTTTATACCCTTTTCCGCCAATATTTATATAAAACGAACAACAAAAAACAGCCCGTATTAAAAACGTCATAATTTATGTTGTCATAAATACACAAAAAAAATTTTTAAATTATTACAAGTTTGTGAACACTTTTCAGCGTTTATTTGCTATAATAATGATTGTGAAAAACCCCTAATATTTTCACAATACAGTTTATGCATCCCTCAATATATGATTAAACTGTAAAACCCCATAAAGAATACCTTCTCTTTAGAAAAAGCAGCCTTTCGGCTGCTTTTTCCCTTTTCATTATTATTTTTTTATTATTTTTTCAAGGCAGGCAATTCGTATGTATTGTCATTAAGGTAGTGCGTTATGGCTATTGCATCCAAAAGATCCACCCCGCCGTTCAGATCGGCATCGGCTTTTGCCGCAAGAACATAAGCATCGTTATTTGAAATATAGCACATTATAAGCTTTACATCGGCCTTATCAAATACACCGTCACCGTTTACATCGCCAAATACTATCTCATAAGGTATTTTTTTATTTTTTAAATAGGTCTCGGCATAACCGTTTGCATAGCAAAGCGCCTTAAGCGAAGCACAGTTCTCAAATGCAGAATCGCCTATAGATGTGACCCCGTAAGGAATGGACACGCTTTTAAGCGCGCTGCAGTCCTTAAATGTATAATCATTTATAACGCTTACACCCTTTGGGATAACTATATCCGTAAGACCCGTACAGCCGTAAAACGCGCTGGGGCCGATCGTCGTAACGCTTTCGGGGATATCCAAGGTGCTTATGCCCGTACAGCCGTAAAACGCAGAATCGCCTATCTCGGTAAGCTTTTGGGGCAAAATTACCTCTTTAAGCTTTGCGCAGTTAAGAAATACGTTACTGCCGATAGATGTTACGCTGTCGGGTATGCTTACGCTTGTTTTGCCCAGCGGGAAAACTACCAGCTTTGTCTTATCCTTTGTATACACCACGCCGTCAACATCGGCATATGTTTCATTTTCCTTATCAACATTAATGCTTTCAAGATTTGTGCATCCCTCAAATGCGTTACCGCTTATAGATTCAACATTCTTGGGAATGGTTATGCCTTTAAGACTCGTACAGTTTTGGAACGCATCATTGCCTATACTGCTCAAGCCGCTGCCCAATGTTATATCCTCCAACGCGGTACAGCCGTAAACTGCCTTACTTTCAATTGTCTCAAGACTTTCGGGAAAAGCAATGCTCTTCAGCGAGGTACATCCTCTGAAAGAATATTCTGTCAAAGATGTCAAACCCTCCGAAATATCCACATTAGTTAAATTTGTACAATTATAAAACATCAGTCTGCCTGTTGTTTTTACGCCGCCCGGAATATTTATGCTTGTCAGCCCGGAACATCCCGCAAATGCGCTGGCACCTATGGATGTAATGGTTTCCGGCAGCTTTACGCTTTTTAAGGCGGCTTGATTTTGGAAAGCTCTTTCCGCTATTCCCGATACGGTCAATCCTATCTTTTCCGGCACCTCTATGCTTGTCTCGCCCTCGTCCAATGTACACTTCGTAATAATAACACCGCCGTTATGGTCGTCATTTATGGTTTTATATGTAGCGGCATGAGTGCTCACAAGACCCGCCTGCATGCCGTTAGGCAGCGTAAAGGATACGCCCGAGCCAAGCACGGCAGCAGCCGCACATGCGCCAAACAGCGCCTTTAAATATAACTTCATAAAATTCCCTCCTGTATTTTATTAACAGATATCCCTGTTTTTCGGCATTTTAAAAAGCCGTATATCCATTGTTTATAATACCATACTTTACATATTAAAATCAAGTTTTTTTTTGCGCAAAAAAACGGAGAACGGTATCATTGACATTTTATTTTTTTTATGATACATTTAAAATAGCAGATCACAAACCAATATTACCGAAAGGAGCTATAAATATGGATCTTATACCAAGTTTTTCCGTTGACCATACGGCGATCGTTCCCGGCATTTTTGTCAGCCGCACAGACACTATAGGCAGCGAAACGGTAACTACCTACGACATAAGGCTTAAAAGGCCAAACAGAGAGCCCGTAATAGATGTTGCGGCCATGCACTCCCTGGAGCATCTGATAGCAACATATCTTCGCAACGACGACTATTGGAAGAACGAGCTGATATACTGGGGGCCTATGGGCTGTCTTACCGGTTTTTACATCATTTTAAAAGGAGGCCGCTCATCCCGCGATATATTTGATATAATTTTAAAGGCCTTTAAATCTGTTGCGGAGGCCGACAGCGTTCCCGGCACCACGCCCGAAAACTGCGGATACTGCCTTATGCACAACCTTGGCATGGCAAAATGGTATGCGGCGGAATTTGTCGAATATCTTGAAAAAAACGCAAACGACCCCCTTATCTATGAATATCCAAAAACCGAAAGGCTTGTTACCGACAGCGGTCAGCACTTCTTTGATTCGTAAAATAAGCAATATTTTGCACAAAACATCCTTTTTATACGGCTTCGCGCCTTGAAAAGGATGTTTTTTTATGCAATTAAGTTATTTTTTAACAAAAACTCTTGTATAAATCCCGATTTTGTATTAAAATAGTATTATCTATTACCGTAAGACATTTAAAAACCAAAGGCATCTTTACCGAAGGCAGGTGAGTATTATGCAGCAGACACAAAGAATACAGGAGCTTATGAAAAAAACGCCGCAGGAGCAGATACAGGCACTTTACGACGAGCTTATCGCAAAAATAGAAAAATATCACCCAAGTGACGATTATTCTTTGGTTGAAAAGGCATACGCTTTGGCTTTTGAAGCACATAAGGAGCAGTACCGCAAATCAGGCGAGCCTTATATCATCCATCCGCTTTGCGTTGCAATAATACTTGCCGATCTGGAGCTTGATATGGAGAGCATCACGGCGGGTCTTTTGCACGATGTTGTGGAGGACACCACCTACACGCTTGAGGATATTACAACTATGTTCGGCGAGGATGTTGCGCTTTTGGTAGACGGCGTTACCAAGCTTGAAAAAATTAAATTTACCTCAAAAGAGGAATTTCAGGCCGAAAACTACCGCAAGATGTTTCTTTCCATGGCAAAAGATATCCGTGTTATACTTATAAAGGTGGCAGACCGTCTGCATAATATGCGCACCCTGCGTTTTATGCGCCCCGAAAAGCAAAAAGAGATAGCGCAGGAAACGCTTAATATCTATGCGCCCCTTGCCAACCGTTTAGGTATATCAAAAATAAAGGTAGAGCTTGAAGACCTTTGTTTAAGATACCTTGAACCCGATGCATATTACGATCTGGTCGATAAAATACAGCGCAAGCACTCCGAAAGAGAAAAATTTGTTGCATCCATTGTTTCAAACATAAAACAGACCTGCGACAAGCACGGCATAAACTGCGAGGTATACGGCAGACCCAAGCATTTTTTCAGTATTTACAAAAAAATGCACAACAAAAACAAAACCATAGACCAGATATTCGATCTGTTTGCCGTGAGAGTGCTTGTTGATTCGCTTGCCGACTGCTACGGTGTTTTAGGCCTTGTACACGAAATGTATAAGCCGCTGCCCGGGCGTTTTAAGGACTATATCTCAATGCCCAAGGCAAACCGTTATCAGTCGCTTCACAATACGCTTATAGGCCCCGAGGGCACACCCTTTGAGATACAGATAAGGACACACGAAATGCACCGTATTGCCGAATACGGTATCGCGGCGCATTGGAAATATAAAGAGGGCCGCACCGACGGCAAGGAAAACAGTGAGGACGAAAAGCTGACCTGGCTTCGCAAAATGCTTGAATGGCAAAAGGATATGTCCGACAACAAGGAATTTCTTGACACAATGAAGACCGACCTTGACAGCTTTAACGACAATGTTTACTGCTTTAGTCCCCGCGGCGATGTTATCAGCCTGCGCGAGGGCTCCTGTCCCGTGGATTTTGCCTACACCATCCACTCGGCTGTCGGCAACACCATGGTAGGCGCGCGCGCCAACGGCCATATAGTCACCTTTGACTACAAAATTCAAAACGGCGATATTATAGAAATAGTTACGTCGCAAAACTCGCGCGGCCCCAGTATGGATTGGCTCAACTTTGTCAAGACACCGCAGGCGCGCACAAAAATAAATCAATGGTATAAAAAGATAAACAAAGAGGACAACATCCTGCGCGGCAAGGAGCTGCTTGAAAAGGATGCCAAGAAAAAGGGACTTAATCTTAACGATATACTCACGCAAACGGGTATGGACGCAGTTATGGAGCGCTACAGCTTCCGTACCTGGGACACGGTATGTGCGGCTATAGGCCACGGCAGCTTAAAGGAGGCGCAGGTAATAAACCGCCTTGCGGAAAGCTACGAGGAGGAGCTGCGCAGGCACAAGACCGCGGAGGAGCTGCTTGCGGAGCGTGACGAAAAGATACACGCACAAATGGCGGCAAACGCTCACGCAGCGGGCGGCGGCACAAAAAGCACCAGCGGCATCTGCGTAAAGGGCGTGGGCGATATAGACGTGCGTTTTTCAAAGTGCTGCACCCCCGTGCCGGGTGACGAGATAGTCGGCTTTGTTACGCGCGGACGCGGCGTTTCCATACACCGCACGGACTGTATAAATATAATAAACCTTTCCGAGGACGAGCGCAGCCGCCTTATCGAGGCCACCTGGAATTTATCAAGCGAATCACGCAGCTACTTTACAAGCGAGATACGCATAATAGGCCGCGACCGCGACCGTTTCCTTATGGATATATTAAAAATAGTCGCCGATGACGGCATAGCCGTGCAAAGCGCAGGCGCAAGGGCGCACAAAAACGGCACGGTCGTTGCCGAGCTTACTATTTCTATCCACAGCCGCGACCAGCTGGATATAATCTGCAATAAGATATATAACCTTGAGGGCGTGGAGAATATAGAGAGAGTGACGACCTAAGCAGGAGCAAACAATGAGAATAGTAGTACAACGCACAAAATACGCCCGCTGTGTTATTGACGGCGAGTGTGTCGGCAGCATCGAACGCGGCATACTTGCGCTTATCGGCATAAACACGGGCGACGATATAAACGTAATAGACAATATGCTGAAAAAAATGTCCACGCTTCGCATTTTTGAGGACGAGAACGACAAAATGAATTTATCCGTCCGCGATATAAACGGCGGCATTTTGCTCATCCCCAATTTTACGATATACGCCGATGCGCGAAAGGGCACACGCCCAAGCTTTGCCATGGGCGCCAAGCCCGAAGAGGCGAAGGAGATTTTTGAAAAAATGGTTAAAAGGGCGAAAGAGACCCTTGATATAAAGGTCGAAAGCGGCGTTTTTCAGGCCGATATGAAGATAGAGCTTTTAAACGACGGCCCCGTTACCATACTTTTGGACAGCGACAAGACATTCTGAAAAGAGGAATAATATGAGAGTAAAAGGACTTACCGTAGGTGCGCTGGGCACAAATTGCTGGATAACGGCCGACGAGGAAACAAACCAAGCCATAATTTTCGACCCCGCCGACAACGCCAAACGCATATTTGAAACAATAGAAAAGGCCGGGTTTAAGCCCGAAAAAATCGTGCTTACGCATTGCCATTTCGACCATTTTTTGGCGACGGGCGAGTTAAAGCAGCTTTGCGGCGGCATACCCGTTATTATTCCCGCAAAGGATAAAATACTTGCCGAAAGTCCCGATTATAATCTTTCAAGGGCCTTTACCGGCAGACCCAAGACCCTCGAATTTGACGAGACTATTGATTCGGGCGATATAATTACCTGCGGCAGCCTTAAGGCAAGGGTAATTTTCACCCCGGGGCATACTCCCGGCGGCTGTTGCTATTATTTTGAAAACGAGCATACCCTTATCTCGGGCGATACCCTGTTTTTTATGAGCGTTGGCAGGAGCGATTTTCCGCTTGCCGACGGCGCTCTGCTTAACGAAAGCATACAAGAAAAGCTGTTTGCTCTCCCCGATGACACGCAGGTGTTCACCGGCCACGGCAACCCCACAAGCATAGGGTTTGAAAAGCAGCATAATATGTATGTATATTAAAGGAAAAATAAATGAACTACATACTTAAAAACCACGATTATTCGGATGACATCGTTGTTACCATAATGATGTTTTACCCAAACGAAAAATACATACAGACCGAAACGCCCGACGGTTTTACCGTTTTAAGCGCGCTTGACGGCGGCAAGGCAGTTGCCCGTGTTTACGACAGCGGCGAAGAAAAGGCAGGCTTTTCGCTTGATATTGCGGCAAACGACGAGCATTCCGTCCGTTTTGCCCTGCGCACGGCAGTTTTTAAATGCCTTATGCAGGTAAAGCCCATAAAGGCACCCTGGGGTACCCTTACGGGGGTACGTCCCGCAAAGCTGGTATGGACGATGTGGAACGAGGGTCTTACCGACACCGAGGTCCATGACCGTCTTTTAAACAGCTATCTTGTAACGCCCGAAAAAACAGAGCTTGCCATAAAGGTGGCAAAAAGCGAAAAGCGCATAGTCGAAAACGGGCGCGGCAAAATAGGGCTTTACATAGGTATACCCTTTTGCCCCACACGCTGTTTGTACTGCTCGTTCACATCCTATCCGCTTGACAAATATGCAAAAAAGGTGGATATATACCTTGATGCACTTGAAAAGGAAATAAAATTTACCGCCGGGCTTATCAAGGACAAGGAGCTTGAAAGCATTTATATAGGCGGCGGCACACCCACCTCGCTGAACGAGGCACAGCTTACGCGGCTTTTGACTATGGTGCGGGACAATTTTAAATTTCCCGCCGAATACACCGTCGAGGCAGGCCGCCCCGATACCATAAACCTTGAAAAGCTGCGTATTTTAAAGCAGTTTGATGTAGGCAGGATATCGATCAATCCGCAGACCTTAAATGACGAAACGCTTATCGCCATTGGCAGGCGCCATACGGTCGATGATTTTTACAAGGCCTTTGAGCTTGCAAGACAGGCGGGACACACGCATATAAACACCGACATTATTCTGGGACTTCCCGGCGAAAACGAAAGCCATGTCACCAAAACCATGGACGGGCTTGAACGCCTTTCGCCCGAGAGCATAACCGTGCATACGCTTGCGGTAAAGCGTGCATCAAGGCTTAAGGAAACGCTTGACAGCTACGAGCTTACCACCTTTGACCTTATGGAAAAAATGCTTGATATAACCGCAAAGCGCACCGCAAAAATGGGTATGCAGCCCTATTATATGTACCGCCAGAAAAATATGCTTGGCAATTTTGAAAATGTAGGCTACTGCAAGCCCTCGCACGAATGTATTTACAATGTACAGATAATGGAGGAGCAGCAGAGCATAATTGCCCTCGGTGCGGGCGGCTCGACAAAAACAGTCGAAAAAACGCCCCAAGGCGACAAAATAGAACGAATATTCAACGTAAAAAGCGTTGATGATTATATAACGCGCATTGACGAAATGATACAGCGCAAAAAACAAGGATTGGAGAATGTATTAAAATGAGTGACAAAAAAATTCAACCCCGCATAATGCCGGGCTTTATGGAGCTTTTGCCCACCGACCAAATTATGTTTAACAGGCTTAAGGACACGATAAAGGATGTATACGAAAGCTACGGCTTTTTACCGCTTGACACCCCTGTTCTGGAGCTTTCGGACGTGCTTTTGGCAAAGGCGGGCGGCGAGACCGAAAAGCAGATATACCGCTTTACAAAGGGCGACACGGACATGGCGATGCGCTTTGACCTGACGGTGCCGCTTGCGCGCTACGTTGCACAGCACGCGGGCGAGCTGACCTTCCCCTTTAAAAGATACCAGATAAGCAAGGTTTACCGCGGCGAGCGCCCACAAAAAGGTCGTTTCCGCGAGTTTTATCAGTGTGATATAGACATTATCGGAAATGACGAGCTGCCGCTTATTTACGATGCGGAGATACCGTCCGTAATTTACAGTATATTCAAAAAGCTTGATTTTGGCAAGTTTACAATAAGGCTGAACAACCGAAAGGTGCTTAACGGCTTTTTTGAGTCCCTCGGGTTAAGTGAAAATATCACGGATATCCTGCGTGCTATCGACAAGATAGACAAGATAGGCGCCGAAAAGGTTTTGGCAGAGCTTACCGACCTTGGCATAGACGGTGAAAAGGGCGAAAAAATACTTGCGTTTATCGGGCTTTTGGGCTCCGCTGACGAAAAAATCGGCAGCTTAAGACAGCTTGGAATAGAAAGCGATACCTTTAACACGGGCGTTGACGAGCTTGAACAGACGGTCAAAAATATGCGTCTTTTTGGCATTGACGAAAGCTATTTTGCAATCGACCTTACCATTGCGCGCGGACTTGACTACTACACGGGCACCGTTTACGAGACCGTGCTTGACGATTACAAGAGCCTTGGCAGCGTTTGCTCGGGCGGACGCTATGACGACCTTACGGGCTACTACACAAAGCAAAAAATGCCCGGCATAGGCATTTCGATAGGTCTTACAAGGCTTTTCTCACAGCTTAAGGCGGCAGAGCTTATAACGCCGCAGTCCAACACCACGGTAAAGGTGCTTGTTGCACCGCTCGGTGTCGAGCTTAAATATCCGCTTGAAATTGCCGATACCTTAAGGGCGGCAGGCATAGCAACGGAGGTATACTATCAGGACAAGGCAATGAAGCACAAAATGAAGTATGCAAACAAAATGGCTATCCCCTATGTGGCAATTATAGGCGAGGACGAGGTAAGGGACGGCAAGGTCACCGTTAAAAATATGACTACGGGCGAGCAGACGACCGTTAATGCAAACGAAATCGCCAATGTCATAGATTAAATCAAACGGGAGAAGAAAAATGCTTACTTTAGACAAGATATATCACGCACAGTATGTTTTAAAAAATGTTATAAGGCCGACCGACCTTATAAAGGCGCCAAATTTAAGAAAAGACAGCGAAATTTATTTAAAGACCGAAAATTTACAGATAACGGGCTCGTTTAAGGTGCGCGGCGCATATTACAAAATATCGCAGCTTACGGACGAGGAAAAGGCAAGGGGCGTTATAGCCTGCTCGGCGGGCAATCACGCACAGGGCGTTGCGCTTGCGGCGGCCAAAAACGGCATTAAATCGCTTATATGCATACCCGACGGCGCGCCCATATCCAAGGTAGAGGCCACAAAAAGCTACGGCGCCGAGGTCTGCCTGGTTGAGGGCGCCTATGACGATGCCTACAACAAGGCGATAGAGATACAGCACGAAAGCGGTATGACCTTTATTCACCCCTTTGACGATGATATGGTCATTGCGGGACAGGGCACTATAGGGCTTGAAATTTTAAACGACCTGCCGGATGTAGATGCGGTAATTGTGCCCGTCGGCGGGGGCGGCCTTATAAGCGGCGTTGCCTTTGCAATAAAGACCCTTAACCCCAATATCAAGGTTTACGGCGTGCAGTCGGCAGGCGCGGCATCTATGGTGCAGGCGCTTGAAAAGCACGAAATAGGCACCCTGCCCACCGTACACACTATTGCGGACGGTATTGCGGTAAAGACCCCCGGAAATTTGACCTACGAACTTTGCGAAAAGTATGTTGACGATATAGTTACCGTAACGGATGACGAGGTATCTACCGCCATTTTGGGGCTTATAGAGCAGCAAAAGCTTATTGCCGAGGGCGCGGGCGCGGTATCGGTCGCAGCGGCGCTTTTTGACAAAATAGACATACGCGGCAAAAAGGCTGTATGCCTTGTATCGGGCGGAAATATAGATGTTACCATACTTTCAAGGGTGATAAACCGCGGTCTGCAAAAGGCGGGACGTCTTGCCGAGCTTATAATCGAGCTTCAGGACAAGCCGGGACAGCTGCGCGGCGTTTCACGCATTATTTCCGAGCTGGGCGGCAATGTGGTAAGCATAAACCACGACAGAGCGGATGTTAATATTGATATAAACGCATGTTATCTGCGTGTTTCAATGGAGACAAGAAACCACGAGCACGTCAGGGAAATAAAGGATTCGCTTATAAGAAGCGGATATAAATTAGTAGAAAATTAACAAAGGAGAGCTTAACATGAAAACTATACACACACCAAATGCACCTGCGGCGATCGGACCTTATTCACAGGCTATCGAGGTAAACGGCCTTGTATTTACATCGGGTCAGATAGCTATTGACCCCGCAACGGGCAATGTTGAGGCGACAGATATTGTCGGCCAGACCGAGCAGATAATGAAAAATCTGGGCGCTATCCTTAAAGAGGCGGGCTGCGGCTTTGAAAACGCGGTCAAGACTACCTGCTTCCTTGCGGATATGGAGGATTTTGCCGCTTTTAACGAGGTTTACGGCAAGTATTTCACCACCAAGTTCAAGCCCGCGCGTTCCTGCGTAGCCGTAAAGCAGCTGCCAAAGAACGTACTTGCCGAGGTAGAGGTAATAGCTGCCAAGTAATATCTAATTAAAGGAGAGGGTCTTATGTCAAACCCTGTTTTATACATAGTTATACCCTGTTATAACGAGGAAGAGGTGCTGCCCATTACCTGCAAGATGTTTCTTGAAAAAATAGAAAGTCTTATCAAAAAGGGCAAAATAAGTGACGACAGCCGTGTTATGTTTGTAAACGACGGCTCAAAGGACAAAACCTGGGAGATAATAAAAAATCTTGCCAAGGAAAACAAATACTACAAGGGCATTTCCTTAAGCCGCAACCGCGGCCACCAAAATGCGCTTTTAGGCGGCCTTATGGAGGCCAAGGACCAATGCGACATAACAATTTCCATTGACTGCGACGGTCAGGACGATATAAACGCTATGGACGAAATGGTCGATGCTTATTTAAACGGCAACGATGTTGTTTACGGCGTAAGGAGCAGCCGCAAGACGGACACATTTTTCAAGCGCTTTACCGCCGAAAGCTTTTACAAGCTGCTTAAAACAATGGGCTGTGATGTAGTATTCAACCACGCGGACTACCGCCTTTTAAGCAGCCGCTTTTTAAAGGAATTTGCGCAGTTTAAAGAGGTAAATCTGTTTCTTCGCGGTATGGTGCCTATGGTGGGCTTTTCCTCCACGGCGGTCTATTACGAGCGTAACGAGCGTATCGCGGGCGAAAGCCACTACCCGCTCAAAAAAATGCTTGCCCTTGCCTTTGACGGCATTACAAGCCTTTCCACCAAACCCATAAGGCTTATAAGCTCGCTTGGCGTACTTATAATGGTAATAAGCTTTATAGGCGTTATATGGTCGATAGTATCCTACTTTGTCGGCACCACGGTTGCAGGCTGGGCATCCACTACTTGTATAGTCTGCTTTTTAAGCGGCGTGCAAATGCTGTCTATTGGCGTTATAGGCGAGTATGTCGGTAAAATTTACCTTGAGACCAAGCAAAGACCAAGGTTTATTATCGGCGAACGCACGAATGATGATAAAAAATAAGTGATATAATAAAATAGGCAGAAAAAACTGCCCGCAAATATATCTTTTTAATCATACAAAATCAAAAAAGACTCAAACCTTTTTTTGGAATGAGTCTTTTTCTTATTTAGGGCTGCAAAGTTCACAGCCCCTTTATATTACAAAACTTTAATTATTATTGCCAAAGATCCGTTCCTGAATATTCATCCATACTATCATCATAAAGATCGGCTGTTCCTACACCTGAAAGAGTGACAACATCTGCCGATGAAATTACAGTAACTTCCATTTCGGGTTCAGAATAATACTTTTTCATTGTTATATATCCTCCTGTTATTAACCAAAATCAAGACCAACTTAATGTTGCTGTAGGTGTTGCTGCTTTATCGGTAGCCTTAAATGCATAAAGAGCAGAAACGCCATCGAAAGCAGATGCTTCAAGATAAGTACCGTCACTAAAAACAACCTTTTTATACGCCCGTGTTGTTGTAGTACCTGTAACAGATTCTGTTAAGGAATCTTTTTCGGCTTCTGCGGGTGATACCTTGTGAATTATATATGTATCATTATTTACAGGATCTAACGCATAAAGATCGGTAGAACCATATGCTTTTGCAGAACGTGCAACATCATTAATGGCAATGTAGTTTACACAAATCCCATTATCAAAATATACATAAACATCTGTATCTTTTGATACATTTATATTTAATTGGTACATACCTTTTGTACTTGGCATTGCAATTTGTATAGGTAAACTTGTTTTACTGTTCTTACTTGCTCCATCAACAGTACCACCTAAATAAAACTTTTTACCACTAACATCGGACGAAAGATAATACTCAATTATCGCAGTTTGACCCGCTTTTAACCCTTTGATACAATCATTTGAGGCTTGCGAATTTAATTTATAATATTTTGTTGAACCATTAGCAGTCATACCACTATCGGCATTTTTGTATTTTAATGAAGCCGATATTTCTGTTATAGCATTATTATTCGATGTTACTACAGTATCAATAGCACTACTTTCGTTTCCTGTACTCGTCGATAAATCAATATAATCATAATACTTCGCAAGATTATCTCCCGAAATAGAATTAAATGTTGTCTTAATAACCGCCGTGTTTATTGACGTATTAGTAATATCAGCCATAGCCGCAACACTACTCAGCGCCATTGTTGCGCCAACTACCGCTGTTGCCACGATAGTTTTTAACAATGATTTTCTCATTTTAAATTTTTCCTCCTTGTTTTTTCTTTAAAACAAAATTGATTTTTTTTGTTTTTTTCTGCAAAGCAGAATTATGTAATTTGCAAATTATTCAATCATAACGGAGATTGAATGCCCGTTTTTCCTTTATCCTCCTTTCCGTCCGCGCCGTGTGCATTGGCGGTCAAAATATATACAACGATATTCAAGACATTCTGCAATGCCCCCAAATATCGTTCATATCATATTTTTTTGTTTAAGCTCCCTATACATCCTTGCAAAGGTATTGGGGCTTGCGCCGGTTTCTTCGCGTGCCGTGTTTTTATCTATTTCTCCGTTTTCGTAGCGTTTAAATATTTCTATATAATTTTCCGCAACAAATTTCTGCCGTCTGCCAAACTGCACGCCGTTGGCCATTGCGGCATCTATACCCTCGCGCTGTCTTTCCTTGCGCAGGCGTCTGTTATTTACCTGCATAAAAGTAAGCATTTGTATAAGCACGCCGTAAAGCTGTTCCTCCATAAGTATCCTGCCCTCGGGCGTATCGGCAAAGGGCATACAAAGCCTTATGACCTCCGACACCCGCTGCCTTGTTTCCTCGCGGCATTTATTCATCATTTCTTCATAGCTTAAAACAGGCTGTGTATAAAGGTCTTCGTTCATTTCGTATTCCCTCGTTTTACCTAAAATTATAGGATCTTGCAAAAAAAATAATATAGCAATAATTAACAACTGCACATTCATATTATAGTATTGTTTAGTTAAAATGTCAATACCAAAAGTCAAAAAACGGTGGCATAATCGCTACTCCAAATCCTATAATTAATGGCAATAAGACACATTTTCTGCCGTAAACAGCAGCTATATT
>CAMVJD010000052.1 GCA_947167715.1 uncultured Eubacteriaceae bacterium | reverse complement strand
TCTGTTCGCCTACAACCGCTTTTTAAGCGGTATGTACGGCGTGGTCGCTATAATTTTTGCCGCGGTAGCTAAATTTTATTTTTTCTTTTGAATTAATCAGTGTTTCCTTAGGAGAAATGCTGTTATTTTAAAGGAGAGATCAAGTTATGTCAATGAATGATACGCCCTCGGGCGAAAGAATACACATAGGCTTTTTCGGCAGGCGCAACGCGGGCAAATCAAGCGTTGTAAATGCCTTTACAAATCAGGAGCTATCGGTGGTTTCGGACACGGCAGGCACGACCACCGACCCCGTTTATAAATCAATGGAGCTTTTGCCGCTCGGTCCCGTAATGATAATAGACACCCCGGGCTATGATGACGAGGGGGCTTTGGGCGAACTGCGCGTTAAAAAGACAAAGCAGGTTTTAAACAAGACCGACTGTGCCGTGCTTGTGACCGACTGCACCAAAAGCATGGGCGAGTGCGAGCAGCAGCTTATAGGTCTTTTTAAGCAGAAAAAAATACCCTATATCATAGTTAAAAACAAAATTGATCTGCTTGATACCGTTCCCGAAAATACGGATACCGAGTTTTATGTAAGTGCCCTTAAAAAGCAAAATATAAACGAATTAAGGGAGCGCATGGCGGGGCTTGTTGATATAAGAGAAAGCGCCAAACGCCTTGTGGGCGACCTTTTAAGGCCGAATGACGGCGTTATTTTGGTAATACCCATTGACAAGGCGGCGCCAAAGGGCAGGCTTATCCTGCCGCAGCAGCAGACCATAAGGGATATACTGGAATCGGGCGCGGCGGCGCTGACCGTAAGGGAAACAGAGCTTGAGTATTTTTTGAATAATATGCTTAAAAAGCCCGATTTAGTCATAACCGACAGTCAGGTGTTCGGCTATGTAAATAAAATTGTGCCAAGGGATATAAAACTTACCTCGTTTTCTATTTTAATGGCCAGGTACAAGGGCTTTCTGGAAACGGCGGTAAGGGGCGCGGCGGCTATAGACGGCCTTAAGGACGGCGACAGGATAATGATATCCGAGGGCTGTACCCACCACCGCCAATGCGGAGATATAGGCAGTGTAAAGCTGCCGAATATGCTTAAAAAGTATACGGGTAAAAATTTTGATATTACGCTGACCTCCGGGCGAGAATTTCCCGAGGAGCTTTCCGGGTATAAATTGGTCATCCATTGCGGCGGGTGTATGCTTAATTCGCGCGAAATGGTGTATAGGATGAATACCGCCGCGGATGCAGGCGTGCCGTTTACAAACTACGGCGTGGCGCTGGCGTTTATGCAGGGTATCTTAAAAAGGACCATAGAAATGGTGCCCGAGGTAAAGGGGATATTGTAAGGGGTAAAAGGCGTAAATGTAAAATATTCAACGGTGAAAATATATGAAAAACAAAGAGCTGATAGATAAATTAAACCAACAAAAACACCTCTCCAAACCCGAGTGGATGACCTTGTTTGACACTTGGGACGAGGACGACCGCCAATACGCGGCGGGCATTGCTAAAACCATAGCGCAGGGCATATACGGCAATAAGATATACATCCGCGGCATAGTGGAGTTTTCCAATATCTGCCGAAACGATTGCTATTACTGCGGCATACGCAGGTCAAATACCAATGTTTCAAGATATTGCCTGACGGAGGATGAGATACTCGACTGCTGCAGCGAGGGCTATGGGCTTGGCTTTCGTACCTTTGTACTGCAAAGCGGCGAGCATATTTTAAAGCCCGAACAGGTGGGAGATGTCGTTAAAAAAATAAAGCGTACTCACCCCGATTGTGCCGTTACGCTTTCGCTTGGCGAGGAGGAATACGAGACCTATAAGCTTTGGCGCGAGGCGGGAGCGGACAGATATTTATTAAGGCACGAAACGGCCAACGAGGCGCATTATAAAAAGCTGCACCCCGAAAATATGTCGTGGCAGCACCGTATGGACTGCCTTAAAAACCTTAAAAAACTGGGTTATCAGACGGGCGCGGGCATAATGGTCGGCTCGCCGTATCAGACAAGCGAATGTCTGGCGGATGATATGCTGTTTTTTGAAAGCTTTAAACCCGAAATGATAGGTATAGGCCCGTTTTTGCCGCATAAGGACACGCCCTTTAATGATGAGCCAAAGGGCAGCTATGAGCTTACCCTGTTTTTGTTAAGCCTTTGCAGGATATTGCTGCCGTCCGTGCTTTTGCCCGCGACCACGGCACTTGGCACTATTGATCCCAAAGGCCGCGAACAGGGCGTTTTGGCCGGAGCAAATGTAATTATGCCAAACCTTTCGCCTACTGCGGTAAGGAAAAAATATATGCTTTACGACAATAAGATCTGCACGGGGGACGAGTCGGCACAATGCCGCGGCTGTCTTGAACGCAGGATGAAAAATATCGGTTACGAAATAGAAATTTCAAGAGGAGACTACAATGATAAAATTTGCGATCTACGGTAAGGGCGGTATAGGAAAATCTACGGCTGCCTGTAATATTTCGGCGGCGCTTGCCAAAAAAGGACTTAAGGTAATGCAGATAGGCTGTGACCCAAAGGCCGATTCTACCGCACTTTTACGCGGCGACAAGGCAATACCGACCGTTCTTGACTGTATCAGGGACAAGGGCGGCGAATTAACGCTGTCGGATATGGTATTTGAAAACAAGGACGGCATTGTCTGTGTTGAGGCAGGCGGTCCCGTACCGGGACTCGGGTGCGCAGGACGCGGCATTATAAACGCACTTGAAAAGCTTGAGGCTATGGGTGCTTACGATGTTTACAAGCCCGATGTAGTTATTTACGATGTTTTGGGTGATGTGGTCTGCGGCGGATTTTCCATGCCTATGCGAAAGGGCTTTGCCGACAAGGTGTTTGTAATTTCCTCGGGCGAGAAAATGTCGCGCTATGCGGCGGGAAATATCTGCCTTGCGGTGGAAAATTTCAAGGGCAGGGGCTATGCCTCGCTTGGCGGCATTATTTTGAACAGACGAAATATCAAAAACGAGGATGCGCTTGTTCGGGCGCTTGCCGAGGATTTTAATACCGAGATAATAGGCAGTATAGATTTAAGCGAGGATATTCGCTTGGCCGAGGAAAAGGCGGCGCCCGTTTTGGATATTGCCCCCGAAAGTGCCGTTTCAAGGCAGCTTGCGGAGCTTGCGGACAGAATTTATAATATCTGCGGAGGTGCGAAATGCTAAAGGCTGTTGAGTTTGAAAGGCCAAGAAGTGTAAAAATAAGCGAGGCAAATAAGGACGCATTTTTTCGGGGCGGGCTTGAATACAATCCGCCTGTGAGGGGCGGCTGGAATATTGTGCATACGGGTATGCTTATCCCCGAGTCACACCAGATTTTTGCCTGCGCGCAGGGCTGTTTGCGGGGCGTTATACTTACCGCGGCGGAAATGAACGCCCACGGCAGGATGAGCTGGATATCGGTATCCGAAAACGATATGTTTGACGGCAGTCTTGAAAGCGATGTGGTGGACGGCGTTTGCGATATACTTGAAAGGCTTGAAAAAAAGCCGCGTGCCATACTTTTGTATTTAAGCTGCATACATCTTTTTGCGGGCTGTGATTTCGGCGCGATAATAGACGAGCTGCGGGGGAGATACCCCGATGTGGATTTCACGGACTGCTATATGACGCCTACTATGCGTACTACGGTTACGCCCGATGTTAAGATGCGCACGCAGCTTTATTCGCTTTTAAGGAAAAAGCCGCTTGATAAAAAAAGCGTAAGCATTTTAGGCAACGATATGTACCCCGATACCGAAAGTGAGCTGTTTGAAATACTGAAAAACAGCGGCTTTGAGATAAGGGATATACATTTTTGCAAAACCTATGACGAATATCTTGATATGGCAAAAAGCGGGTATAATATCACCACAAGACCTACCGCAAAGGCGGGCGGAGAGATACTTGCCGACAGGCTTGGCGCGGAGCATATATATATCCCTGCGGCCTTTGACTTTGACGAGATAGAGAACAATTATAAATTGCTTTGCGACAGGCTTGGCGCGGAAAAGCCCGACCTTTCAAAATACCGCAAAGAGGCGGAGACAATGCTGCAAAATGCCAAAAATGTTATCGGTGATATGCCGATAGCGATAGATTTTCTGGCTGTGGCAAGGCAGTTTCAGCTTGCAAAGCTTTTGCTTGAATACGGGTTTAATGTAAAATATATTATTGCCGATACCCTTAATTTTGAGGAGGAACGGGACTTTGAATTTTTGGCGGAGAATTATCCCGAGATAGAGATTTACTCGTCCGTGAATGTAAATATGCTTGATATAGCCGATGAGCCGCACGAAAGGGTGCTGGCGATAGGGCAAAAGGGTGCGTTTTATTTTGCAGCGGATCATTTTGTAAATCTGGTGTCGGGCGGCGGGTTATACGGATATAAGGGTATAGCCAAGCTTGCCGGGATGATGACGGAGGCCTGTGAAAAACCGAAGGACCGGAAAGCTGTGATCAAATTAAAGGGACACACCTGCGAAAGCTGTTTGGTATAGGGAACAAATTTCAATTTGGCGAGGTGTTGTTGTGAAACGAGGCAACGGAACGACACATAGGTCGTTCCCTACAAAACGGTGATATGTTAGTGATATGTTAGATCATTTGTTGTAGGGACGGACCTATGTGTCCGTCCGCTCAAAATCCTCTCGACAAATTGAAATTTAACACCCAATAAAAAGTAATAACGGGAGAAAAAAATGAAAAACGCAACAAAGATAATAAGCTGCTATTCGGCAGACACGGCGGGGGTATGCTCCGCATTATACGAGCTTGGCGGCATGGTAGTGGTACACGATGCCTCGGGGTGCAACTCGACCTATTCCACCCACGACGAGCCGCGGTGGTACGACAAACGCTCCAAAATATATATATCCGCGCTTGCCGAAATGGATGCTATAATGGGCAACGACGAAAAACTGATAGGTGATATCGTATCGGCGGCAAACGACCAAAACCCCGAATTTATCGCAGTCTGCGGCTCGCCTATGCCTATGATGACGGGCGTTGACTTTGGCGCCGTTGCAGAGGAAATAGAAAGGCGCACGGGCATTTTTACCTTTGCTGTCGATACAAACGGCACGCATAATTACTTAAAGGGCGCATCCGATGCACTTTTGACGATAGTGGAAAAATATACGCAAAAAACCGAAAAAATAAAAAACGGCGTTAATATCCTTGGTGCGACCCCGCTTGATATACCGCTTAACGGCAGCTTAAATTCAATTAAAAATTGGCTGAAAGATTCGGGCTTTGAGGTTATCGCTTCAATGACGATGGATTGTACGCTTGAGGATATAAAAAGGTCAGCGGCGGCGGAAGTGAATCTGGTCGTGTCCTACAGCGGCATAGCGGCGGCGGAATTTATGCTTAAGGAATATAATATACCCTATGTGTGCGGAGTGCCTGTCGGCAAGGAGTTTTCAAAAATTTTGGCGGACAGCTTAAAAAATGTGAAAGAAAAGGCCTATCCCTGCGCCGAAAGACAGACCGCCGAAAACGGCATTTATATAATAGGCGAGGGCATAACGGCGGGCTCGCTTGCAAGGGCGATAACGCTGGAAACGGGCAAAAAAACAAGGGTAGTCTGTCCGCTTGACCATAATAAAAATATGCTTGCACAGGGAGATACCGATATTTACGCCGAGGAGGATATAGAAAAGCTGCTTGCGCTAAATAAACCCAAAGCGGTTATTGCCGACCCTTTGTATAAATTTATTGTACCCGGTGCCGTTAAATTTATTGATCTGCCGCATTTTGCCTTTTCGGGCAGATGCTATGAAAGATTTATGCCAAATTTGGCGGATAATGATTTTTTGGAAAAAATATTGAGGTAAAAATATGGGGCGTCAGATAAATTATTATATGGAATACGAAACTTTTTTAAGGCTTGCCGAAAAAGCCGTTTCGCTTGGCTGTGAGATATTGACATACAGCAAGGGCGAACAAAAGCTCATAAGCGGGGGTTTGGAGATCGTAAAAAGTGATATGCCGATCTATTATTTTTATTTGCCTGCGGCGGGCAAGCTTAAAACAAGGATAATGGGCTCCTGCGAAAGGGTAGATATTAACTGTTTGTCCGTTGTTGAGGCGGGATATTCCCTGATTAATGAGGCTGAAAAGCATATACGAACAAACAGATTGTATGTTCCGACAGGCTTTTATGATGAAAACGGCGATTATGTATACCGTCCCGAAAGCATTGATAAGTTTTACGGTACGCTTATGCGCTATGTAAAAAAGCTTGCGCCGTACACGGAAATAACTTGCAGATACCGTCTGGATACCGAAAGGGAAATTAAGAAAAAGGAATATGTTACCCCGTATTGCCTTGATTTGATAAGGAATAAGGGATATTATTGATAAATGCGGGAGTGTAATATGAATACCGATATGGGAAAATAAGTGTGTGGGAAAAGGTTATGATAAATTTCAATTTGACGAGGTGTTGTTGTGAAACGAGGCAACGGAACGACACATAGGTCGTTCCCTACAAAACGGTGATATGTTAGTGATATGTTAGATCATTTGTTGTAGGGACGGACCTATGTGTCCGTCCGCTCAAAATCCTCTCGACAAATTGAAATCTACCGACATCATACCCAACCATCAACATAAAAACAGTAAGGAGAAAATTATGATAAAAATTGCAATTTACGGCAAGGGCGGCATTGGCAAATCCACCTGTACCGCCAACCTTGCGGCGGCGTTTGCTATGCTTGGCAAGCGTGTTATACAGATAGGCTGCGACCCCAAAGCCGATTCCACCATAAACCTTTTGGGCGGTGTCCCCGTTATGCCTGTTATGAACTACCTGCGCGAGCACGACGACGAGCCCGACGACATAAACGAGATATCAAAGATCGGCTTCGGAAATATACTCTGCATAGAAACGGGCGGTCCGACCCCGGGGCTTGGCTGTGCGGGCAGGGGCATTATAAACACCTTTTCGCTTTTGGAGGAGCTGGAGCTTTTTGAGACCTACAAGCCCGATGTGGTATTGTACGATGTTCTTGGTGACGTGGTCTGCGGAGGCTTTGCCGCACCAATACGCGAGGGCTATGCTTCGCAGGTGCTTATAGTTACCTCGGGCGAGAAAATGGCGCTTTATGCGGCAAATAATATCAACAGCGCCGTAAAAAATTTTGAGGACAGAAGCTATGCAAGGGTGCGCGGCATTATTATGAACCGCCGCAGTGTCGAAAACGAGGAGGAAAAGGTCCGTGCCTTTGCAGACGGTGCGGGGCTTGAAATAGTGGCGGATATACCGCGTTCAAGCGATATTATAAAGTACGAGGATATGGGAAAGACCGTAATAGAGGGCGACCCCGATTGTGAAACCGCAAAGCGCTTTTTTGCGCTTGCACAAAAGCTGATAGACGAGGACAACGAAAATGAGTGAGGCATTTTATATAACGGCAGGGGAACTGGCGGCACGCGGCGCCGACAATATCCCCGAGGAGCTTGTTTCATCAAAGCATCTTATATATAGCTCCCCTGCGACCCTTGATTTTAATTCTCCGGGTGCAAAGGGCTTTGGCGTAAAGCGCGCTGGACTTGCGATACCCGGCTCGGTGATGCTGCTTGTTGCGCCTGCCTGCTGCGGCAGAAATACGGCGCTTTTAAACGAGCTTGGCTATTCCGAAAGATTTTTTTATCTTTTATTGGACGATACCGACATAGTGACGGGCAGACACCTTACAAAGATACCCAAAGCGGTAAAGGAGCTTTGCGGCGAGCTTGACTATACCCCCTCTGCGGTGATGATATGTATTACCTGCGTGGATGCACTTTTGGGCACCGATATGGAGAGAGTCTGCCGTAAGTGTGAAGAAGCTACGGGCGTGCCTACCGTTCCCGCCTATATGTACGCTTTAACGCGCGAAAAACGCCTGCCGCCTATGGCAGCGGTGCGAAAGTCGGTCTATTCGCTTTTAAAGCCGCAAAAAAGAATATCCAATGAGTGTAATATACTCGGGCATTTTGCGCCGCTTTTTGACAACTGCGAGCTTTATGATATTTTAAAGTCCGCAGGGATAAAAAAGGTGCGTGAGCTTTCACGCTGCAAGACCTTTGAAGAGTATGAACAGCTTTCAAGGGCAAATTTTAATATCGTTATAAACGCCGAGGCGCGCTATGCCGCACAGGATATGGAAAAACAGCTTGGCATACCGTTTATAGAGCTTGCAAGGCTTTACAGGCTTGACAAAATACAAAACCAGTATCGGCTTTTGGGTCAGGCAATAGGCGCCGAAACGGACGACTCAAAATATTACGAGGAAACGCAAAAAACAATAGAGTCCTTTAAAAATAAATACGGCAGTCTTACCCTTGCTATAGGCGAGTGCGTAAATGCCGACAGCTTCGAACTGGCGCTTGCAATGGTGGAATACGGCCACGGGGTAAGCGAAATTTACGGTACGGTGGGCGAAAGAAACTTTGTTTTTGTAAAGCGTCTTGCCGAAATATCACCCGAAACAAGGATATTTTCAAATCTTTCGCCTACTATGTTAAATTACGAAAGAAAAACAGAAATAGATGCGGTCATTGGCGTGGATGCGCTTTATTATCACAGCGGCATCAAGGGCGTGGAATTTAACGATGAAAAACAGCCTTTCGGCTATCAGGCAGTAAAATTGTTGTTCAAACGTTTAAGTAAGGAGTTGGAAAAATGAAAAAATTATTGAAACATATTTCACCGCTTGCACCCGACGATTCGGGAGCCTGCTCCGTGCTTTACGAGCTTGGCGGTATTGTCGTTATCTGCGATGCGGGCGGCTGTGCGGGCAATGTCTGCGGCTTTGACGAGCCCAGGTGGTTTGTGAAAAAATCGGCGCTTTTCAGCGCGGGATTAAGGGATATGGATGCAATTTTGGGCCGTGACGACAGACTTGTGTCAAAGCTTGCCAAGACAACGGAGCAGATAAGCGGCAAATTTACCGCAGTCGTGGGTACGCCCGTTCCCGCCGTTATTGCGACCGATTATAAGGCACTTAAAAAAATGGCGGAAAAGAAAACGGGTATTCCCTGCATAACCGTTGAAACAACGGGAACTCACCTTTACGACAGGGGCGAGGAAGCTGCTTATCTTGCACTTTTCAAGGAATTTGCCAAAGAGAAAAAAGCAGTTAAAAAAGGGAAAGTCGGCGTTATCGGCGCAACGCCTTTAAATACTGGGCTTTCAAAGGCGGATATAATAGCGGAAAATTTAAAGAAAAAATATGGGGATGTCGTTTGCTTCGGTATGGACAGCGGCCTTGACGAGATAATTAACGTTTCGGAGTGCGAAAAAATCATAGTTATATCAAATTCGGGCATAGCTGCCGCAGAATATTTAAAGGAAAAATTCGGCACCGAATACGAGTTTGATTTTCCCTGCATCCCCGAAGAAACACTTGAAAAGGCGGTAAATTTAAGCGGTAAAAAAGTTTTGATAATCCATCAGCAAATTGCCGCAAATGTGCTGAGGGAAAAAATAAACGGCTGCAAGGTCGATTGCGCGACTTGGTTTGGTTTGGATAAAAGTATCGCAAATGAAAACGATGTGCATATCAAAAACGAAGAAGATCTGGCGGATATTGCCGATAATTACGATGTTATTATAGGCGATATCTCGTTTAAAAAGATAGTGCCGAGGTTTAAAGGCGAGTTTGTGGATTTTCCGCATTTTGCCGTGTCGGGGAGGACAGCAAAATGAAACAAAACAAAAAGTTTAAAATTTTGTTTTCATTTATTTTGGCGGTTGTCTTTATTATATTTTTTATATTGATTATATCATATAGTTTTGGCGGAACAAGAAGTGTTGATTCTACTGTGATTTGGAATGTGGATTATAATGCGGACAAAATACGTGTTATAGTTGATACATCGGGTAGTGGAAATGCCTATGCGGGCTGTAAAGTCATAAAAGACGGCGGAAAAATGTATATAACCATAAAAGACACTCTTGTCGGTTTTGGCGGGGATTCCGGCAGTGCATATCTTGAATTGGTTGGTGATTTTAATAATATAAAGAATATCTATATTGCAGACGGTATCAATAAAAAACAAATTTATCCGCATAATTACGGTGAAACGATAGAGGACACTATCAGAAAACACGATTGGCTGCCCGGCGAGACAGATAAAAAAATCATTAAAGTAAAATGACCCGAGGGGGTGAAGAAAGTGAAAACAATAAATATCCGTATTTTTGGCATAGTGCAGGGCGTGGGTTTTCGTCCCTTTGTTTCGCGTGCGGCAGATGCGGCGGGGATAGTGGGAACGGTAGCAAACCGCGGCTCCTATGTTGATGTATTTGCAAAGGGCGGAGACGAGCAGCTTAATAATTTTATCGATACAATAAAAAACGACCCGCCCGAACGCTCTATGATACTTGAAATTGATGTGACAAACTGCGATGAAGACTATGATTTTACCTCCTTTGAGATAATAGAAAGCGAAAAGGAATACGGCGATATTTTTGTATCGCCCGATATTGCTACCTGTGACAAGTGCCGCGAGGAACTTTTTGATAAAAATGACAAGAGGTATCTGCATCCGTTTATAAACTGTACCCAATGCGGTCCCCGCCTTACAATAATGGACACCATGCCCTATGACCGCGAGAGGACAACAATGGGCGAATTTCCTATGTGCAAAGACTGTGCGGCGGAGTATACAGACCCTGCGACAAGGCGTTACGATGCGCAGCCCGTATGCTGCAACGACTGCGGGCCGAGGGTCTATATTGTCGGCACGGATAGCAAGGACGGGGCGGCGATAACCGAAACAAGAAAGGCGATAATGTCTGGCAAAATAGCGGCTATAAAGGGAATAGGCGGCTTTCATTTATGCTGTGACGCCAAAAACGAGGCGGCGGTAAAGCGTTTAAGGGAACTGAAAAACCGCCCGATGAAGCCCTTTGCTCTGATGATGCGAGACCTTGAAACGGTAAAAAGAGAATGTATGATAAAAGAGGGGCAGGAGTTTTACTTAAAAGGCTGGCAAAAGCCTATAATGCTGCTTGAAAAGTGCAGGGACACAAGCATAAGCGAGCTTATAGCGCCCGACAATATCACAGTTGGCGTTATGCTGCCTTATGCGCCCGTGCAGATGCTTTTATTTGACTATCCCGATAATATTAAAATGAGTGACTGCCTTGTTATGACCAGCGGAAATGTGCGCGGCGCGCCTATCTGCCGCAGCGATGAGGATGCATTAAGAGAAATAGCGGGCTTTTGCGATATAATTCTATCCCATGACCGCAAAATATTATTAAGGGCGGACGATTCGGTCACGGACTGGCTGTTTGACAAGCCTTATATGATACGCCGTTCGCGCGGCTTTGCGCCCCTGCCGTTTATGTTAAAGCACGGCAGGGACAAGCGGGTTCTTGCAATAGGCGGCGAGCTTAAAAATTCGTTTTGTATTGCAAAAAACGGACTTTTATATCCCTCGTCTTATGTGGGCGATATGGCGGATATAAGGACGGTACAAGCATTGAGAGAGTCGGTGGAGCGTATGTGCGGCCTGCTTGAATGTGAACCGCAGCTTATTGTCTGCGACACTCATCCGCTGTACAATACGGTCGCTTTTGCCGAGGAGCTTGCAAAGGAAAAAAATATCCCCCTGATAAAAATTCAGCACCATTATGCACATATACTTTCGTGTATGGCAGAAAACGGCTGTGAGGACAGGGTAATAGGCGTTTCCTTTGACGGCACGGGCTACGGAGAGGACGGTACTATCTGGGGCGGCGAGCTGCTTGTATGCGATAACAACGGCTTTGAGCGTGTCGGCAGTATAATGCCCTTTATCCAGTCGGG
This sequence comes from uncultured Eubacteriaceae bacterium, assembly GCA_947167715.1. GTDB lineage: Bacteria > Bacillota > Clostridia > Lachnospirales > CAG-274 > RGIG4310. The sequence continues at coordinate 9,618 of CAMVJD010000052.1, read as the reverse complement.
CGGCGATATCTCGGCAAAAGAGGGCCGGAGGATAGCGGCGGCAATATTAAGGGATAGCTGCGATAATGCGGTAAATTTGTGCGAGGGGCTTGAAATCTGCACCGAAAAGGAGTATAATTTGCAAAGGGTAATGGCCGAAAAGAAAATAAACAGCGTTTTGTCCACAAGCTGCGGCAGGCTGTTTGATGCGGTTTCGGCAATTCTTGGCATAAGGCGCGCCTCTACCTTTGAGGGCGAGGCCTCGACTGCTTTAATGTATCACGCCGAGGTCTTTGAAAAGGAAAAAGGGGGCTCTGTGCCGAATTATAATATATATAAGGACCTTTTGGAGATAAAGGACGGCTTTATAAGGCTTAATACCTCGGCCTATGCGGCGGATATTGCAAAAAGGCGCTTAAACGGCGAAAATGTCGGCGCTCTGGCTTATGAATTCCATGCCGTGCTTGCCGATATGACGGCGGCGGCCTGCTTGGAGATAAGAAATAAAAACGGTATAAATATCTGCGCTTTAAGCGGCGGGGTTTTCCAAAACAGACTTTTGGTAAGGCTCTGCAAAAAGCGCCTTGAAAATATGGGCTTTGATGTGCTGCTGCACAGCCTTGTGCCGCCAAATGACGGAGGTATAGCACTTGGACAGGCGGCATCGGGCGTGTTTTATAAAAAATAACGAAAAGAGGGATATTTATGGCATCAAGCAAGGAATATCTTGACTTTATACTTGACGGATTGTCGTTTTTGGACGGAATAACGTACAGAGCGATGATGGGCGAATATATTTTATATTATAAAGAAAAAATTATAGGCGGCATTTACGACAACAGGTTTTTGGTAAAGCCCGTAAAGGCGGCAAAGGCGCTTATGCCAAACGCGGCATTGGAGCTGCCTTATGAGGGCGCAAAACAAATGCTTTTGGTAGAGGATGTCGAGGACAAGGAATTTTTAAAGGAATTGGTGCAGGCTATGTATGAGGAACTGCCGAAACCCAAAAAGGAAAAGGAGAAATAATTATGTGTGTAGGTTTATCTGCAAAGGTAGTAAGTGTTAAGGACGGAACGGCCGTTATAGATGCAAGCGGGGCAAAGCGCGAGGTAAGCGCACAGCTTTTGGACGAGCTGGAGCCCGGCGATTATGTTATGGTGCATGCGGGCGTAGCTATTGCGAAGATAACGCAGAGCGAGGATGACGAGGCCGAAAATGTAATGGAGAATATAATATGAACGAGAATGTAAAGGCGGCAAAGGATATGATCACGGGCTACAGCGGCAGGCCGCTGCGGATAATGGAGGTCTGCGGCACCCATACGCATGAGATATTCAGGCTTGGCATAAGAAATTTAATGCCGAAGAATGCGGAGATAATCTCGGGACCCGGCTGTCCCGTCTGCGTTACGCCCGTGGGCTTTATCGACGAGGCCTGTTGGCTTGCGCTTGAAAAAAATTGTACCGTCTGTACCTTCGGCGACCTTATAAGGGTGCCGGGTACGGAAATGAGCCTTGCGGGTGCGAGGGCAAAGGGCGCAAAGGTACGCCCCGTATATTCGCCGCTTGATGCGGTGGAGCTTGCAAAGCAAAATCCGGGCGAAAATGTGGTCTTTCTGGCCGTGGGCTTTGAAACCACCACGCCGTCGGCCTGTCTTGCGGCGGAGACCGCCAAAAGCGAGGGGCTTAAAAACTTTTCTCTTTTGACTGCGAATAAAACCATGCCAAACGCCTATAAGGCGCTTGTGGGCAGCGCAGATGCCTTTATATATCCGGGTCATGTAAACGCTATAACGGGCAACAAGACCTGTATTGAGCTTTGTGAAAAATACGGGGTTTCGGGCGTTGTTGCGGGCTTTACCGCAAACGAGCTTTTAACGGCTATTGCCGTGACCCTGACGCTTGCGGACAAGGGCAAGCCGTTTTTCAGAAATTGCTACCCCCGTGTTGTCAAGGACGAGGGCAATCCCGCGGCTATCCGCATAATGGAAAGGGTAATGCAGCCCTGCGACAGCGAGTGGCGCGGCCTTGGTGTTATCCCGATGTCGGGTATGGAATTAAGGGACGAGTTTGCCGACTTTGACGCGCGCAAAAAGTACGATATGCCGGAAATAAAGGGCAAGCCCAATCCTGCCTGCCGCTGCGGTGATGTATTGCAGGGTAAGTGCAAGCCGTGTGACTGCAAGGTGTTCGGCACGGGCTGTACCCCTCAGCATCCTGTCGGCGCGTGTATGGTAAGCGGCGAGGGCGCTTGTTCGGCATATTATCAATACAGCTGAAAACTCTATGCTTTATAAACAAATTAAGGAAGGATAAATAAATGAGTGAAAACACGGTAACGCTTGCGCACGGCGCGGGCGGCAAACAGACAAGTGAATTGATAGAAAAGGTATTTAAAGCGCATTTTTCAAACCCCGAATTTACGGCGGATGATGCGGCTGTATTAAATATGGAGGAGGGCAGATTGGCATTTACCACGGACGGCTTTATCGTGTCGCCATTTGAATTTAACGGCGGAAATATTGGCAAATTAAGTATTTGCGGTACGGTAAACGATTTGGCGTGTATGGGTGCAAAGCCCTTGTATATGACCTGCGCCTTTGTTATAGAAGAGGGGTTCTCGCTTGACAAGCTGGAAGAAATTGCCGCTGCTATGGAAAAGACCGCAAAAGAGGCGGGTGTCAAGATAGTTGCGGGCGATACCAAGGTCGCGGGCAAGGGGCAGGTTGACAAGGTATTTATAACCACAACGGGCATAGGCCGCATTATGGACAAGGCGCATACCTCGGGCAAATTTGCAAAGCCCGGCGATGCGATAATAGTTACGGGCGATGTGGGCAGACACGGCTGTACCATTTTGCTTGCCCGTGATGAATTTGGTATTGAGGCCGATGTTTCAAGCGACTGTGCGCCTTTATGGGGTACGGTTGAAAGTATGTTTGAAGCTGTGGATGATATCCACGTTATCCGCGATGCCACAAGGGGCGGCGTGGGTACGGTCTTATACGAGATAGCCGAGCAGAGCAATGTGGGTATAACGCTCGACCGCGAGTCTATCCCCGTTGACGACGGCGTAAGGGGCGTTTGCGGTATGCTTGGACTGGAGCCCTTATATCTTGCGTGCGAGGGTCGTTTGGTGATATTTGCGCCCGAAAGCGAGGCGGAAAAGATAGTCGAAACGCTCAAAAAGGGTAAATATTCACAGAATGCGGCTATAATAGGCAAGGTCACCGAGGACAACAAGGGCAAGGTGATAATGGAGACCGAGATAGGCTCCAAGACAGTTTTGCCGCAGCCGGGCGGGGAGCTTCTTCCAAGGATTTGCTGATTTGCAACAAAAATTAAAGCCGGATTAATATTTATTGAATTTTCTGTAAATTTACAAAAGAAATTTGACAACAGCCAAAATTAATATTATAATTATATATGGCGAACATTATTGACGGTGTTTGCTGTTATTATTGTGAGAAGAAAGGCGGTACTGTATTTACATGGCAGAACAGTATAGCTTATATAGTGCAGATGCAGAAATTTACGATATTTATGAATATATCGCTTTGGGAGACAGTATAGCCAAGGGTTACGCGCTGCCAGACCCCGACAGTCAATGTTATGCGGCGCTTTTTGCGCTTTCGCACGGCTTGGCCTACCGTAATTATGCGGAGTTGGGTCTTACCGCGCAGGAGCTTTTAATGGCCATAAGGGCAGATATGTATCCCGTATCCGAGGTAAAGCTTATTACTATAAGCGCGGGCTGCAACGATGTGCTTGCACCCGTTCTTGTGGTGCTTGCAAAAACGCTTGAAATGGACAATTCGGGGCCCGTAAGCATAATCGGTGTAAACAACCGTTTAAAGGAGCTTTTTTTGACCGAGCCGCACGAGCGTGTGCGCTTTCGTATAGAGGCTGCGATAAGGGACGTGCAGGACAATATGAGGATAGAGCGTGTATGTGACGAGCTTACAAAGGAAACGCTGCCAAGCATAGCAAGAGAGATAAAAAAGCGAAATCCAAATGTTCAGCTTATATTTACAAATATTTACAATCCCTATCATTCACGGGCGGTTTTCAGGACAACGGACGGTAATCTGCAAAGCCTGGAGCTGACAGAGCTTTTCCGTACATACGCCGAGCGTGTCAATAAGGCATTTGTAAGTACGTCGGATTATGCCGTTGCCGATACGGACAAGTTTATCACGGGTACCGAGTTTGTAAATGCCACAATGAACGGTGATGATGTGTCGGCTATTTCCGTGGACCCGCACCCCACGCGCGAGGGTCACAGGCTGATCAAAAAGGCGATAGACGCAGTTTATAAAAATGTTGAATAGTATAAAAAAAGAAAATTTAAAAGTTAATACCAACAAATTTAAGCAGGATATGCGAAAGGGCCTTGGCAGGTGTGTTATTGCGCTGAAAAACGCAAAAAGCGCCGAGCCGTACAGGGATGCTGTGCTTTGGGGCTGCACGCATAGTCTTGCTTATGATGCACAGTGCGAGGGCGCTCATTCGCTGCAGCTTTATGATATGATAAACTGCTTTTCGGATAAGGCGCCTTTTTTTGCTGCCTTGGGCAAAGGACTTGAAACGGCGTCAAAAAAAGACTCTTGGGACGGTCTTAAATGCAGTGAGGTTTTGGCGTATTTTGCCGCAGACGGTGAAAAATATGCCCTTGAGATACTTGAAAATATGTACAAAAGGCTGCTTTACACCCTTATGAAAAAGCGTGCGGCAAACAACAATAATGCGTATGAATGTTTTGAAAATATAGCCGTGGCACTTGTTTCAAATGAAAATAACGGCGGCGCAGCAGAGTGCCGTTTTCTTGATATTGCGGCCGATATGGGTATGATAGCCGCAAAAAGTATAGTATACAGGGATGAGACCTATGACTGGTTTTACGCGGTAAGTGAGGAGAAAATAGGCAAAGCAAGGCTTTTGGAAATATTGGATAAGGCGGCTGCCGAAAATGAATATATCGGTATTTACCGCAAATTGTATACGGCAAGCGAAAAGGAATGGAACGCGATCAAGGAAAAGAGGATAACCGATAAATTAAAAACGCCGGAGGAAATATATCGGCTTATAACTGACGAGGACAGATATTTTAGTGCAAGGGGAGAGTTTTTCGGGATAGTAAACAGCGGCAAGACCCGTTATATAAAGGCTGTTGCCCAAATGTACGGTAAGGGAACAAATGACATTTATAAAGCAAGGCTTTTGGGCTTGTTCAGGTTTAAGGATACCGCAAAATATCTTGAATTTGATGTGATTAAAAGGGATGCATTGTCGGAAAACACGGAGCTGTCGGAAATCGCATTTGAGGTAATGGGCAAGATAAAAAGCAAAAAAGCTTTGGCTTTTGCTTTAGAATGTGCGGATAACGGGATAAAGCCCGAAATGTGGCTTAGTATGCTTATTAAAAATTATGAGCCGAAGTATGAAGGGCTGCTTATAAATAATGTAAAAAAAGTAAGAGTAAATTTTACGGGTGGTAAATGGCACAGCATTTTTTCGGATATACGCAGGATGTTTTGGGATGAGGAGATAAAATTTCCGCCCGAGGAATTGCTGATGTATATGTATGAAAAGGGGTATTGCTCGCTTTGCAGATTTGGAGTTGTCAAGGAAATGGACAGGCGCGGTATGCTGACAAGGGATATTTTATACGAGTGCTTGTATGACAGCTATGACGATACTCGCGAATTTGCGGAAAATAAGCTTAAGTACGGGGGTCAAGGATTTGAAATTAAGTGATTTTTATAAAATTTGGAAAGAAACAAAGGTCTTTGACGACGAAACATATAAGGCCGTGCTTAAAAATTGGGACTGTATAGCAAAGCCGCTTGACGGTCTTGGAAAATACGAGAAGATAATTGCCCGAATAGGTGCCATACAAGGAAAAGTGATCCCCGATATAAAAAAGCGGGCGTTATTGGTTTTTATTGCGGACAACGGCATAGTGGAGGAGGGTGTATCACAATGCGACAGCATCGTTACGCACTCGGTTGCCGAGGCTATGGCGCGGCGTGAGTCCACCGTTTGTGTTATGGCAAAGCGTGCGGGCGTGGATGTATTTCCCGTTGATATAGGTATGAAAGGCGAGAGCGTAAAGGGTATTGAGTACCGCCGCATAAGAGAGGGCACAAGAAACTTTTTAAAGGAAGCGGCAATGACCGAATGTGAGACCGAAACGGCTATGGAAAACGGCTATATTTCGGCCTGTGAGATATTTAAAAGGGGCTATGATATCCTGCTTTTGGGCGAAATGGGCATAGGAAATACCTCGTCTGCAACGGCGGTAAGCTGCGCACTTCTGGGGCTTGACCCCTTTGATGTGGTCGGCTGCGGTGCGGGGCTTTCGGGAGAGCGGATGCGGCATAAATGCGAGGTAATAAAAAAAGCGCTGCAAACGCACAAATACGACAAGGACGATGCCTTTGAGGTGCTTTCGGTATTCGGCGGCTACGATATTGCGGGAATGGTTGGCGCTCTGCTTGCGGCGGCGCAATTTAAAAAGCCCGTCGTATTGGACGGGCTTATAACGCTTGCGGCAGCATTTGCTGCGGAAAAGCTGTTTAAGGATATTAAAAATGTTTGCATAGCCTCACATTTCCCGCGTGAAAAAACGGGTCGGCTGCTGCTTGACGCACTCGGCCTTGATGCGCCGATATACGGTGATATGGCGCTTGGCGAGGGTACGGGCGCGGTGCTTTTAATACCGCAGGCAGATGTTTGCCTGGAGCTTTACATAAACGGCCGCCGCTTTGAAAATATAGGTGTAGAGGCGTATAAAAGGCATTAAGCCGCCGCCTTTATGGCCTCCTTTAAAATTATCTTCAAATCGTCATCATCAACTATGCTGTTATCGTCCAGGTCGTAGGACAGATATTCGGTGTTATTTGAGGTATAGGACATAGCCTTGATATTTGCAAACGCTATTGCATCCAGAACGTCTATACTGCCGTTTTTGTCTATATCCGCGCGGGGCTTGGCGCTGACATTGTAAAACTGCAAATAGGTGCCGCTGTACTGCACGGTGACCTTGTGTCTGCCGCAGGGCAGAGAAATTACCTCATCCTGAAGATAGCTGCTGGCATTAAGCTGCTTGATCTTTTGGCCGTCAATATAGATATCAAGATGTCCGTTGGACAAATATGCATCAAAGCCAAGCTGCATATTATATTCCGTCAAAAACGAAACAGCGGCATCGCTTTCGGCTATAAGCAGCCTTTTACCCGAGGTGAACGATGCATATTTCCAATTTGCGGTATCTCTGCTTAATTTAATAAAATCCTTTCCGGAGGTTATTATTCCGTCATAGCCCGTATAGGGGGTAAATTCTCCGGTATATTCCGTAATTTCAAAGGCCTGCGTATTTACATCGGTTTCGGCGGGATATATGCGGGCCTTTTGATATGTGACGGTCGGTGCGGGATATATGCGGCCGCCCTTTCCGTCGGATGTGTAAGGCTGGTTTAAATAATTGCTGCCGTCATAGATGGTGTTGTAGAAATTTGTGTTATCGCTTAATTCCGGCAAACACCCCGTTATCTTGCGCAAGCTATCGTCACGGCCGCTGTTTATATAAAAATCGGTATACGGCTTATTAAAATATTTGTAATAAAGAAAATATATTATTGGGCTGCTGTTAAAATAATTATCATCCCAGGTACAGTCAAGACAATGGTACTCCCCGTCGTCAAGCTGTACAAGATTCCAGGCGTGATAACCAAGGGAGGTATTGCCTGCCGTATAAAAACAAGGTACTTTATATCTGTTCATAAAAAACAAAAAAGCCCTTGAATAACCTTCGCATACCGCACCGGTGTGGCCGGGGTCTATTATGCCTATAATGCTGTGCGCATAATCGCTGTCGGCGGGATTGCCGTTTTCGTCTTTTTCGTAATTGTTGTCAATAATTATTTTGTCATGCACGGCCTTTTCTATAAGGTAGTTGGAGTCAAGCCCCGATACCGCCTCATCATATTGCGCTACGACATTGGTAATAATATCGTTTTGTGCAAGACGGTCGGCAGGATCGATATAATCATCCGAAATTTCTATGCCGACACAAACACGGCTGTTTGAATAGAATATACTTCTATAATTGGCAACAAAGTAAAATTGCGGGTTATCGTCTATTAATACATGTGATATATCGTAAAAGTCAAAATATTTTTGCTGTTCGCCCGATTTTAAAAGGCTGTCATCCGAAAGCTCGGAAGGGGAAATATCCGCGGAAATATCAACAAGAAGATAGTTCCTGTCGGAATAATTAAGCAGTCTTGACGATGAAGATGTACTAAAAAGGTAGAGAGCTTTGTACATGCGCATATATGAATCCGCATAGCTGTCGGGCAGGCCGCTTTTCTTTAAATGATCCAAAGTGGGGAGATTGGTGTTTTTAAGCCAATCCGGGGTCTCATCCGAAGAAAATGTTTTAAGCTCCGCTGCCGATGGGCTGTCAAATGCGGCATCGTCAAGCTTTACGGGCTCGTTGTATACTGGCATAGCCATATCGTTTGCAGGTAAAGCGTTTTCGCCTGCATATGCATAATAATTTGCAGATAATGATATTATTGCAATAAGCAGTGATACAAAAAATTTTTTCATAAATACACCTCCAAATCGTGATCTTAATTATATTTTACTATTTAAGTATAATTGTTGTCAATACAAATTTGACCTTGATAAAAATATAACTATATGCATAAAAAATGGCCGAAGCATTGAAGATACAGCTCTTTAATGCTTCGGCCCGTTTTTTATTTATTATTTGTCTGTTTTGTTATTGCCTTTAACGCCAACTTCAAAATTCATTTTGCTTAATGCATCTTTCATAGCTGTGTCGGCAATACGGTTTTGCATATTATAGTAGTCCATAGCGCCAAGGTTGCCGCTTTTTAAAGCCTCTGCAAGTGCTAAAGGAACCTGTGCCTCTGCCTCTACTACCTTTGCGCGCATCTCCTGTACAAGAGCCTTTCTTTCCTGCTCTGTAGCAATAGCAAGCGCACGTCTTTCCTCGGCCTTAGCCTGTGCGATCTGCTTGTCGGCCTCTGCCTGCTCGATCTGTAAGTGAGCACCGATGTTTCTGCCTATATCGATATCTGCGATATCAATGGAAAGTATCTCAAATGCAGTACCGCTGTCAAGACCCTTTGTAAGAACACATTGTGAAATACTGTCGGGATTTTCAAGCACACTTTTGTGTGAATCGGATGAACCAACCGTGGTTACGATACCCTCGCCGACACGGGCGATAATTGTTTCTTCGCCTGCACCGCCGACAAGACGTGCAATATTTGTTCTTACCGTAACTCTTGCGATAACCTTAACTTCGATACCGTCCTTTGCAACTGCCGATATCCATGGTGTTTCAATAATTTTGGGTGTAACGCTCATTCTTACGGCCTCGAACACGTTACGGCCTGCAAGGTCGATAGCAGCGGCACGTTCAAAGCTTAATTCAAGGTTTGCCCTGTGTGCTGCTATAAGTGCGTCAACAACGCTGTCAACGCGGCCGCCCGAAAGCAAATGACTTTCAAGCTGGTTAATGTTAAGCGCAAGACCTGCCTTTGTACCCTTTATCATGGGATGGATTATCCGTTCGGGACGAACGCGCCTTACACGCATACCG
>CAMVJD010000051.1 GCA_947167715.1 uncultured Eubacteriaceae bacterium | reverse complement strand
CCCACTAAATTTTAAGTAAGCACCCCCGCTTTAGAAGCGGGGGACTTCCTTAGTTTGTTAATTAATAGCTATAATCTCCGCGGTCTCGGGCAGGATATCGGGATATTCTCCTATATTCCAGCCTCGTCCCGTAGCCTCGATATAGTAATACTTAACTCCGTCCACCTCGAAATAAGCACCCTCAATGCCCTCGCCGCCCTTAACGCCGACAGCTATATGTCCCGGAACGTGGATAAAGCACACGCCGTAGCCCATTTCACGCAGTATTCCCGCCAAAAGCACGCTGACATCCTCGCAGTCGCCCTCAAACTCGTACAGCGTTTCTATAGGGTATTTGGGGTATTCCTCCGCACCGCGCGAATCAATATCATTTACATAGGGTATGGATTGAACAAAATGTATCGCCTCGTACACCGTTTCGTATTCGGAATAGCCGCTTTCCTCACACATTTTTTTAAGCGCATCCGCAAACTTTTTAAGGTATTTGCGGTTATTCTCCTCGTCCATATATTTTTGGTAATTTAACGCGCCGTAATATCGGGGCAGGCTGCTGTAATATCTGTACGCCGCTTTGTCTATTGAATAGGTATCCGTAGCGGACGAATTGTTGCGGCAGGTAGACCAGGTCACGCTGCGCGTAATTTTCCCGCTGTCCTCACTTACCGTTGACTTTGATGCGGTAATACCGGGTGTTTTAAATTTGTACTCCGCCGCACCTGTGGTATAAGTTTTTCCGTTTACGACCGCCTTGCTTTTAACATATACGGTTATCTGCGTATCGGGGTTTAATTTATTTAAAATAACACCGTTTGACACTGTTTCGGTAGTATTGTCAAACACGGTAAAAATATAGCTTTGCGCATTTTCCTTGGGCTGCCACCTGATATCGGCGGTTATGCCGCCAAAGGCTGTTTCGTCACCCGAAAAATACACGCCAAATTCCGACGGCGCCTCAAGTGTTGTTTTTGCGGAATTTTTGATAAGCCCGCTTTTTACGGTTTTGTCCGCAACACTTTCAAAAGCGGCCTTTACGGGCAAGGCGGCCTTAAATTTCAAAACCGCCGTTTCATCTGCATATACATTTGTACACGCCGTCAGCACAGCAAGCGCAGCGGCGGTGATTTTTCCAAAATTCATATTATCTGTCCTTATTATTTATACATAGCATCGTTATTCATAAACCTGTCTACAAGGCACATTGATATGCCCATAACGGCAAGATGCCATATTTCACGGTTATCATATGTTATCTCTACGGAATTTTCACGCGGCATATATTTGAATGTGCCTAAATTTTTCAAAAGCTGTTTGTGAAAATACACTCCCGCCGAGGCATAGGTCCCCTGAATTATTATTATTTCGGGGTCTATATTTATAATAATATTTTTTATAGCCATACTGAAATATTTTGCTATATATCTTACCGTTTCCATGGCAAGCTCGTCCTCGTCATTTTCGGCTGCGTTGAAAATATTGTCCATTGTAAGCCCTGCGCCGTAACGATAAAGCACAGACTGCTCGTAATTATTGCTGTTTATTACCCTGTTGTAAAGACGGTCTATGGAAACAAGCCTTTCAAAACAGCCGCAGCTGCCGCATTGGCATATCTCCACATCATTTGCATCAAGCGTCATATGGCCTATCTCACCTATAAGGGTGTGGCTGCCCATCATAATTTTGCCCTTGTCTATATAGCCCGCCGCAATACCATCAAGGGTATAGATAGCGACATAGCTTTTTTCAAGCAGGGCCTTGTTGTAGTAAAGCTCGGCATAGCCTGTCATTTTAGCCTCGTTGCAGACATAAACATCCACATTTTCGGGCAGAATGGTCTTGAACATACCTACTATGGGGATATCCCTGCCCCAGTTTGGATAAAGGGAATTATAGCGCATAACGCCCGTGTCCTCGTCCGTTATACCGCCCATACAAACGCCCACCATATATATTTTTTCATCGGGCAGCCTGTTTTCAAGCATTATTTCGGCATAAATGTTTTTAAAATCCCAGATAATGTTTTCAAGGGGCTCGTTTTGACCGTGCGGCTTGCTTTTAACACAGATTATCTCGTTTTTAAGGTTTGTCAGCACTACCTTTAAAACGTGGTTTTCAAGCCTTACGCAGATATTGTACATATATTCCTTATTAAACGAATATATCTCCGGCCTTTTGCCGCCAAGGCTTGTGGATTTGCCCTTTCCCAGCGACACCACTATCCCCTGCTCCACAAAGGATTCTATAGCCTTTACAATAGTCTGACGGCTTATACCCGTAGCCTCGGCTATCTCGTTGAGCATTATCTGCTCGGACTGCGCTATGGTGCTTAAAATTTTTTCCCTGTTTACTACCTTAAGGTCCTTTGGCATAGCCGCCGTATCCGTTGAAATATTGCGCATTGCCGCACCCCCTTTACATTATTATTTTCTTAAATATATCATCTATTTTGTCCCAATCTCCGGTCCTGTCATCCTGCATAGCTCCAAGCAGTTCCTTGTAATGTCCAAGATTTTTAACTATATATTCATTTATGACCTCTATCCTCTCGCCCTTGTCACCCTCGTTCATTTTTACCTTTTTGGCAACAAGCTTTGAAACCTCGTCCTTTAAACTGCTTTCAAGCACCGTTTCAAAAAGCTCGTCAAAAAGCACGGGCGGCGCAGTCTTGTATTTTTCTATCCATTTACAGCAAAGCAGAGGTCTTAAAACATAAAAATATTTTTTGTACTTTACAAATTCATCCGTGAGATATTGATGATAGTTGCTTGATGCCGTACCGTAATAATGATACATGGTGCTTTTTACCGAAAAATAATTATTCGATACCGTTTTAACATTATCCCAGATATCTGTAGTTCTGTAAACAACGGGCGAATTTGACCATTCAAAAACAGTAGCATTTGACTTGTGAAAAAGCTTAAGCGCTTTTGTTATATCCCAGCCGTTTATATCAAGTGTTTCGTTAAGCTCCCAGTCGATATAGTCCTTTTGGGGTCTCAGCGAAAGATAATAGTCCTTATTATGTGCATATATAAAGCGCACGTCATAATCGCTGTCGGGCGATGCAAAGCCCCAAGCGCGGCTGCCCGATTCCACACAATGCAGTATTTTTATATTTTCCTTTTGCTCTATTTCGTCAAGCTTTTGCTGTATTGTCCTATTAATATCCATTTTCAATTACCTTTTTGTTTACACTCATCACATATTCCCGCACACGTTCCATATTTGGCTCATCGGGCAAAAATGTATTTTTTGCGGCATAGTCAAGTCTTTTCTCATAGTCGGATATAAGCGCATAAAATTCGTCCTTATATGTGCCGTCCGCCTTTTGATAGTCCCCGCGCCTTATTGAAAGCAGCAGATCGTGCTCCTTTTCGCGGTAGGTGTTTATCTCGCCCTTTTCAAGTATATCTATTGCCATCATAAAAAGCCTTATGAGGTGCATCGCGTGCTTGTTAAGGTGGTTGTCATCCTTCTTTTTGTTGCGGCGTCCAAGCTTGTTATAATCCCTTACAATATTTGTCATTTCGTTGCAGATGCCCATATAATCCCGCAAAGGATAATGAGAAAGCGTCATATCCATATATATCTCCGTTTCAAGCTCTTCCCTTTGCGAGCCGTCTATATAAAGCCTTAACGCGCCGTCATCATATTTATTGTAGTGGCTTAAAATATCGCGCATAGCGTTTTTTATGGAATTATAAAGGTGCTGCTCCTTTTCGGGCTGCGGATATTTGTCGCGTTCAAGCGCATTTTGCAAACGCCTGAGCTGTGCATCGGCATAGCCCCCAAAGGCGCCTATCGCCCGCTTTGACAAAAACAACTCCGCATTGTTTATAAGCTCCCTTCCCGTATCGTTAAGGTAAAGATAGTTTTCGGGGCGCATACCCAAAAGCTCTACGGTATTGGGATTGCAGCTTAATAAAAGGGTTATTATTTTATTAAAGGTGTAGACCGTGGTATCGGTATTTTCGTCCACATACTGCTCGTACTTGTCAAGGCCGATAAGCTCGCAGCTGCGGTTAAGCGCCACGCCCCTGATGTCGATATCGCTGTTTTCGTTGTTTGTGCCGTAGGCAAAACTGCCCGCAAGCCCAAGCATGATAACGCGCTCGCCCAGATGCTCGTTCGTCCTTAAAAAATCGTATTCTTTATTATCCAATAATGCCGAAGTATACATCAATTCTGTTCCTTTATTTTTTCATCCAACTCGTTAAGATACACCCAGCGCTCGGTCTTTTGCTCCAGCTCGGTCTCCGCCGTCTCTTTTTCTGCGGTAAGCTCCTGCAATTTGCTGTAATTTGCCGCCGAGGCCTCCATTTCGGCCTCGATTTTTGCTATTTTTTCTTCAAGCGCCGCTATATCGTCATCTATAGTCTCAAATTCCTTTTGCTCGGCGTAGGTCATTTTAAGTTTGCGCTGACCCTTGTCCCAGGTTTTTTGTGTCTTTTCCGCGGATGTTTTTTCTTTTTCAATATCCTTTATTTTTTCGTAATAGTCGGTATAATTGCCCTCGTACTGCTTGATACTGCCGTTTTCAAAGGCAAATATCCTCTCGGCACATTTATCGAGGAAATATCTGTCGTGCGAAACAATGATCACCGCCCCGCCAAAGCCGTGTATATAGTCCTCCAAAACTGCCAATGTGGCTATATCCAAATCATTGGTGGGCTCGTCCAGAAAAAGGATATTCGGCGCGCCGATAAGCACCTTTAAAAGATAAAGCCTGCGCTTTTCTCCGCCCGAAAGCTTTGATATGGGCGAATACTGCATCTCGCCGTCAAACATAAAGCGCTCCATAAGCTGCGAGGCGGAAATTTTGTCCTTTCCGTTTTGCACATACTCCGCCACATCACGGATATAGTCAATGGTCCTTTCGTTTTCGTGCAGGTAAACATCATTGTTTTCCTGTGCAAATATGCCTATTTTAACGGTCTCGCCCGTTTCCACGCTGCCGCTGTCGGGCTTTATTTTGCCGCAAAGCATATTTATAAGCGTGGTCTTGCCGCAGCCGTTGTCGCCGACAATACCAAGCCTGTCCGTCCTATTGATAATATACGAAAAATTGCGTATAATGTCAACCCCGTTATAGCTTTTTGAAATATTTTCCGCAATTATCGTTTTGCCGCCAAGTCTTGACGAAGCGCCCTTAAAATCAATTTTCTGCGCCTCCCTCGGTGCCTGTATACCGGTTATCTCGTCAAAGCGTTCAAGCCTTGCCTTTTGCTTTGTCGTTCTTGCACGCGCACCGCGGCGTATCCATTCAAGCTCCGTGCGGATAAAGCTTTGACGTTTTCTCTCGGATGCGGCGTCAAGCTCCTCACGCTCCGCCTTTTTTTCAAGAAAAACAGTATAATTACCCTCGTAGGTGTACATTTTTCCCTTGTCAAGCTCGATTATCCTGTTTGCCGCCCTGTCCAGAAAATATCTGTCGTGAGTGACCAAGATAAGCGCCTTTGTGCTTGATTTAAGCATAGACTCCAGCCATTCCACCGTTTTGCTGTCTATATGGTTTGTCGGCTCGTCAAGTATCAAAAGGTCCACCTTTGAAATAAGCGCCGCCGCCAGAGCAACGCGCTTTTTTCCGCCGCCCGACAGCTCGTCTATGGGCTTGTAATAATCATTAATACCTATCCTTGTCAGGATAGATTTTACGCTGCTGTCCTCCTCGGGCGACTGCGGGTCACAGATACGGTTCATATAGTCGATAACGACCTCGTTTTCCAAAAACACGGGGGTCTGCGGCAAATACGAAACCCTAAGGCCGCGCATTTTCACTATCTCGCCCGAGTCCGCCTCGTCCGCGCCCGCAATTATCTTTAAAAGCGTAGACTTGCCCGTGCCGTTCACGCCTATTATGCCTATCTTGTCCGCACTGTCCACCCCAAAGGATATGTCCTTTAAAACCACCTTTTCGCCAAAGGCCTTGCTTATGTTTTCAACCGTAAGTATGTTCATTGTCCTGTCCCAAAATTGTTATTAACAATTATCCTTATATTTCCAAATGTATATTCCCTGTGCTCTTCACCGCGTTTTTCGATATAAAGAACATAGTTAAGCTTTTCAACACGCATAAAATTTGTATACTCGCCCATTTCCGACACCTGCTTATCCTTAAATACCCCGTTATTTAAAACATTTATAATACTTAAAATAACATTTGCCATTTTTTCATCATCGGATATATCCTGCATATTTTCATAAACAAAATTACCGCAGCTTTCGTCATAGCCAAGCAATTCTCTTTTTCTGTCAAATATAAACTGTTCTTTTTCCCAAAAAAGGTCTATTCTGTCGGTTTTATCATAAAACGAAAGAAAAAACTCTTCTTTTTCGCCGTCAAAAACAATATATTCAATTATGTTTTTTTCTTTTTTTATCATTATATCGTTTCCGAATAATTTTTTAAGCGGCTTTACATAATATCTTTCCGCTGCATTTTCCATAAGCCTTCTCCGTTTCAATCCCTTTTGTTTACAATAGCTATGCAAACGACCTCCACGCATTGTGCACCCGCCTTTACCAGCGTTTTTGCGCACTCGTTCACGGTACTGCCCGTGGTATAGATATCATCGACCAGCAAAATTTTCCTGTCCTTTATATCGGCTGGATCTATGGGTGCAAAGGCATCCTTAAGATTTTTGCGCCTTTCTTCCCTTTCTATATCGTGCTGATTTTTGGTGTCCCTAACCTTTTTAAGCAGGGGCTTAAATTCGCCCATCCCAAGCCTTGAAAGCCGTTTTGCAAGCAGCTCGCTTTGATTATAGCCGCGTTTTCTTTTATTTTTCGGCCGCATCGGCACAAAGGTAACTATATCCGCGCCGTCAAAGCCCCGCTCCCTTGCATAATTATACAAAACGGGCGCAAAATAGTCCAAATATCTCGGGTTATCGTTAAATTTGATATTGTGTATCGCTTTTCTTACCTCGTTTTTATATTCAAAGGCACAGTACGCCTTTTTAAAATATATCTTTTTACCGCGGCAGTCGGCGCAGATATCATTAGCTATTATAGGTACACCGCAAATATCGCATACCCTGCCCGTTATCGGCTTTACCTTTTCAATGCAGGCGGGACAAAGCCACGGATGCCTTGCATATTCCAATATCTCGTCACAGCAGATACAGCGGTTCGGGAAGATAAGCTCCAAAATAAGCTCTTTAGTTCTGTTTAAAAATTTCTTCATCGGGATACACTTCAAAACTTAAATTTTCCTTGGTCACGGGATGCTCAAATTTCAAAACGCTGCTGAACAAGGCAGGCATAATGCCGCGCTTATGCTTAAAGGCAGGGTTATACTTGGTATCACCGTAAATAGGTGTATTGTTAAAAAGCATCTGCGCCCTTATCTGGTGATGTCTGCCCGTAAGCAGATGTATTTTCAAAAGCGCGGTATCTTCCTTTTGCCAAAGTTTTTCATATTCCAAAACGGCAAGCTTTCCCATACCCTTATTTACATTTTTAACGATATTGAGCCTCTTGTCGTGCATTAAATAATTTTCAAGCCTTGCACTTTCCGCGGGCTTTCCGCAGGCCACGGCAAGATAGTATTTTTCAATATTGCTCTCGGTCAGTACAGCCGCCGTTTTTTTATCCCTTGCAAGCAGCACAAGCCCGCCCACGGGACGATCAAGGCGGTTTATGATATACACCCCGCCGCCCGTGTAAGCCTCTGCGCGGCTTACGATATCGTCCTCGCCGTCGCTTTGCGAAAGCACGCCCGCAGGCTTATTTACAACAAGAAGATATTTATCCTCATAAATAATATTTATATCGGTTATATCAGTCATTCCTCTTCACTTTTTGCATTGTAATCCTTTAATTTTTTGTATGCAAGATAATTTATGCTGCCGCGGGGGAAGCTGCCGTTTTTGCTGCGCTCGCCCGCCTTTTTGCCCATTAAAAGCTCTATACCCTCGTTGATATGCTCTATTGCGTAAATAGTAAATTTGCCGTCCTTGACAGCCTCTATCACCTCGTCCTTTAAAACAAGGTCGCGCACATTCTGTTTGGGGATAATAACAGCATTGTCCTTTAAGCCGCGGCTTTTGCAAATTTCAAAAAAGCCCTCTATCTTTTCGGTAACGCCGCCGATAGGCTGAATAACGCCCTTTTGGTTTATGCTGCCCGTTACGGCAAAGCGCTGGTCTATAGGCAGACCCGAAAGCGACGAGATTATGGCATAAAGCTCGGTGCTGGAGGCGCTGTCGCCATCAACGCCGTTGTAGTTTTGCTCAAAGCAAAGGCGGCAGCTTAAGGTAAGCGGAAAATCCTGTGCAAAGGTCTCGCCAAGGTAGCCCGTAAGCACCTGCACGCCCTTGTCGTGTATACTGCCGCTCATCTCGGCCTCTTTTTCAATATTTACCACGCCCGCCTTGCCCATATAGGTGCTTGCGGTTATCTTTGTGGGCAGACCGAAGGAATAGCCGTTTGTTTCCATAACGCAAAGGCCGTTTATCTCACCCACGCGCTTGCCCTCGGTAGCTATCATTATATCATTTTCCATTATCATGGAAAGGTATTTCTTTTGATACAGGCTGACACGCGCATTTTTGCGCTCTATTGTCTTGATAACGGCATCTGCGGTTATTTTGCCCTTTGAATATTCTGCCGTTTCCACCAAAAGGTCATTGATTTTGCCGAATAAGACAGTCAGCTTATCCTGTCTTTGCGCCAGCCTTTGCGAATACTCAAAAATTTCAAGCACGGCGGGAAGATCTATTTTAGCATTCATCTTCTTTGCCGCATCCTTGATAAACTGCGTCATAGCACTTAAGTTTTCGGGCGTGCTGTCCATTTCATAGTCAAACATAGCCGTTACCTTAAACTGCTTTGCAAATTCGTCATCATACTCGCTTAAAAGATCCATATAATAGTTTGTGCCGATAAGGATCACCTTCAGATCGACCTTTGCAGGCTGCGGGCGAAGCGCCGTCACAGCAAGGCCGCCTATCTGGTACTCCCTTAAGGGCTCTATATTTATCTCGCCCGTTTTTAAAACGCGGCGCAGGGTCTCCCACGCAAAGGGGCTTGACAAAAGGTCCGTTACCTGCAAAATAAGGTAGCCGCCGTTTGCCTTGTGTATAAGACCGCCCTTTATTTTGGTAAAATCGGTGTATAAATTTCCGTTTTCGGTATCGTATTCCAGCTCGCCCACAAGGTTTGTATAGGTGGGATTATAGCTTACGACCACGGGTGCATTTTTAACGCCGCTGTTGTCGGTTATAAGGTTTACCCTGTATCTGAAAACCACATCCTCGGCGCTGCGCTTTGCGGGCCACGGCATCATAGCATTTAAGGGGTCGTCGCCGCCCTCGTCGCCAGTACCCGATATATCCTGAATGTTTGCGATAATATCCTCTTTTACAGCAAGAAGATATTTGCTTATTTTTTCGTTGTCTATATATTTTTCCAAAAGCGGCGACATAAAGCGGCCCACCGTAAGCATGGCAATATTATAATCTATAGCCTCGGTCTCTTTTTTGGCCTTTTTGTCGATACGGCGCAAAAGTCTCATGGTATCGGCCGCCATAGCCTGAATATCCTCGGACTCCTCGGCAATTTCTTCCTTTTCCTCGTCCTCTAATTCGTCATACTCCTCCTCGGAAATGGTCTTGCCGTCAACTATCGGCAGGAAATAAACGCCGCTGCTGCCGAATTTAAGCGTAAAGCCCTGCTCCTTGGCAGCCTGTGTAAGGTTTTTGACCGCCTCGTCACGCTGCTCCTGGTATTTTTTCATAATACGGGCATTTTCAACATCATAATCATCGTTTGTGTATATTTTGGGTATCTCGACGGTAAGTGCCTGGATAAGCTCGTTCATATCGTCGCAGAATTCCTTGCCCCTGCCCGCATCAAAGGTAAGAAGAAGCGGCTCCTTGGGGTTGTCAAAATTATAAACATACGCAAGGTCCTTGGGTGCGGGCTCCTTTGCCGCCTGCTTTTCGGCAAAATGCTTTGCAAAGCTGGTCTTGCCGCTGCCGGGTACACCGCATACATAAATATTGTAGCCCTTGTGCTTTATGGACAGCCCGAATTTAAGCGCCTCCGCGCCCTCGGCCTGGCCTATTATCCTGTCTATATCATTTTTTGTTTTATGCGTTATCTCACTTTCGCTGTATATCCTTTTAAGCTGTGTGTAGTCAAGTTTTTCTGTCATATCCGCACCTCTTTTCAAATAATACGCAACTTTTATGCTTACTATAGATTATAACATACCCACGCAAAAATTTCAAATTTTTTGTTTTGCGATTGGAGAGAATTTCACTTTTTCTTGTTTTTTTCCGCGATATCTATATATCCCTGTCTTGTAACGCCGCCAAAGCGCGCCGCCATATCGTCCTGCGGCGCATCTGGGTCAAGGCCGTAAAATAAAGCTGAATATCCGCCTTTTTAAGCATTTTATGCCCAATTATCGGATAGGTCTCCCAATGCACAAAATTATCCTGTGCAAGCTTTGCACCCAAAAGCGGGTATTTTTCAAGCTGTTCGGGGGTCATACCGGCATTTGCGGTTACTATGGCATATTGGCGGAAAATAATCGGTTTGGTCATAACACGGCGCATACCGTGGTCCCGGGGCAGCTCGTCCCATTTTTCAATTTTGCGCACCTCTCCCAAAATAAGCGCATAGGTAAAATTTGCTTACTGAATGACATTATTGTTTTCCTTTCCCGTTTATATATCAAGTATACCATTTTACGGCATATATTTCAATGAAAAGAAAGTTAAAAAAACAAATAAAATATTGAAATGCAAAATAAAATATGGTAAAATAAATTTGTTAATTTTACAACAAACACGCTTAACGGCGATAATTAAAGGAGGCTTTTTTATATGAAAGGCATAATAACCGTTGTCGGCAAGGACAGCGTTGGTATAATAGCAAAGGTATGCACCTATCTTGCAGAGGAAAAGATCAATATACTGGATATATCCCAGACCATAGTATCGGGCTTTTTTAACATGATGATGATAATCGACCTGTCCGCATCGGCGCACAAATTTGAAAAGGTTGAAAACGACCTTATTGCGCTTGGCAAGGATATCGGTGTGGATATCCGTCTTCAGCGCGAGGATATATTTAACAGTATGCACCGCATTTAAGGAGGCCTTGATATGATAACACATCATGAGGTCCTTGAGACCAACGAGATGATACAGCACGAAAACCTTGACGTCAGGACCATTACTATGGGTATAAGCCTTATGGACTGTATGGACTCGGACACGGAAAAATTAAAAACAAAAATTTACGATAAAATAACCAAAAGCGCCAAAGATTTAGTAAAAACAGGCGACGATATCGGAAACGAATTTGGCGTGCCCATTGTAAACAAGCGTATATCCGTAACGCCGATAAGCCTTGTTACAAGCGGCCACGGCCAGAGCGCATGCGTGCAGGTGGCGCAGGTGCTTGACAAGGCAGCCAAGGAGGTTGGCGTAAACTTTGTGGGCGGCTACTCGGCGCTTGTACAAAAGGGCAGCACAAAGGGCGATATTGACCTTGTACGCAGTATTCCCGAGGCATTGAGCACTACCGAGCGGGTTTGCTCCAGCGTCAATGTCGGCACATCGCGCAACGGCATCAATATGAACGCAGTACGCAAAATGGGCGAGATAATCAAGGAAATGGCTTATCTCACAAGGGAAAACAACGCTATGGCCTGTGCAAAATTTGTGGTATTCTGCAACGCGGTAGAGGACAACCCCTTTATGGCAGGCGCTTTTCACGGCGTAGGCGAACGCGACAGGGTAATAAATGTAGGCGTAAGCGGCCCGGGCGTTGTAAAGGCGGCGCTTGAAAGCGTAAGAGGTGCAGATTTTGAGACCCTGTGCGAAACGGTCAAGAAAACCGCATTCAAGATAACCCGTGTAGGTCAGCTTGTAGCACTGGAGGCATCAAAAAGGCTTGGGGTACCCTTTGGTATAATCGACCTTTCGCTCGCACCTACCCCCGCCATCGGCGACAGTATAGCCGAGATATTCCACGAAATGGGACTTGAACACGCGGGCGCACCAGGCACCACCGCAGCCCTTGCAATTTTAAATGACAATGTTAAAAAGGGCGGCGTAATGGCAAGCAGCTATGTGGGCGGCCTTAGCGGCGCATTTATCCCCGTAAGCGAGGATCACGGCATGATAGACGCGGTAAATGCGGGCGCACTTTCGCTTGAAAAATTGGAGGCCATGACCTGCGTATGCTCGGTAGGCCTTGATATGATAGCTATTCCCGGCGATACTCCCGCATCCACAATAAGCGGCATTATTGCAGACGAAATGGCAATAGGTATGGTAAATAACAAGACAACGGCGGTGCGCATTATCCCCGTGCTTGGCGCAAATGTCGGCGACACAGTCGAATTCGGCGGTCTTTTGGGCTATGCACCCATTATGCCCGTAAATAAATTCAGCTGCGAGGCGTTTATAAAACGCGGCGGCAGAATACCCGCACCCATACACAGCTTTAAAAACTGATACTAAAAAAGAGCCTTCGCTCAATGCGAAAGCTCTTTTTTTCTCAATTTCCGGAAAAACAAAAAGACCCAAACATTGCTGTTTGAGCCTATTTGAAAGGCTGAGACACCCGGGACTCGAACCCGGGACCCCTTGATTAAAAGCCTAACCCTGCTTTGTTCCAAAAAGCCTATTACAGCCCCAAACACGCTGATAATCACGCTTTTAGGGCTTTTGCAAATTTGATAAAACACAGTTTTCAACAGTAAAAAACAGTTATTGGACAGTCAACAGACAGTCAAAATTTTAAAGGGCGTATGTAATTTTATTAAATATTTTAAAATCATTTTACAGCTTTACACTTAACTTTATCATTAAGGAATGCTCCTGCAAACAAAATTAAAAGCGAACCTATTATAATATATATTCCGCTCATTGCATCAATGTCTTTGGGTGTGTCGGGATTTTGCAGAAGTTCATATAATTTATATATTTCCGAGTATGCCAACTCTCTTGAACACTCTTCTTCTGTACATTGTACACTTCTGATTTTACTCCATTCCGATAAAATATGATTATTAAAAGCAATCTTGTTCAATGCATTAAAAACTGTTTTTTGAGTTATCGCTTGTTCGCAGATATATAAATTATATCCCGTCTCGTTGTATGAATTAGGTGAAACATATATTCCAATGCTTTCAAGATACAAATCGTCTAAAGATTTATTATCTGATAAAAAAAGTATATCATTATCAAAAAGATACAAGCAATACGGATTATTTACGTCATCAAAATGAGTATCTGTTGTAAATTGGTCAATATTGTAATTTACAGCATCGCAATATGCTCTGCCCAATGCAATACCAAAATCAAGTCTCGTTATTCCTTTCTTAAAGAAACACATTTCGTTATTGAATAATAAGTCTTTTTTATACATCTGGTCTATGTATTCGGTATATTTTTCAGTAGGTTTCTCTGTAGGAACGAAGTCTGCTGTTGTTTCATCGTTTTTTAGTTCTTTAAACAAAGCGTAGTATTTTGTGCCGTTTATTTCCTTTTCCTTGAATTTATAGGATTTATCTACTCTATCGCACTCGGATTCTTCTGTCATAGGATTTATTTTCAGCATCTCCAATTTAGTTTTTTCCATTGTTGGTTCATTTTCGGAATATTTCGATATAGGAACAAATCGTCCGTTTGAATCTATTGCACCTTCACTACTTTGACCCGTCGAAGCGTAAGGTCTTCTTGGCGCAAAAACCAGAAAATAATCACCCGATAAAGACTGAAAAAAATTCATATTTGTTTCATACATGCCATAGCGAGCTGTATAATCATTTGAATTATATAATTGCGTTCCGTTTGGTTTTAAATACACTTCTCCAATTTTATCGCAAACGCCACCTGAAAACTTTTCATATTCATCCGAACAAGCAACTACGCTATATCCATCAAGCATTCTTTTAGCATAAACGTAATTGTAATCTGTTAATTGTATCTCTTTTCCATGAACAATAAAAACAGTTATATTACAGAGCCAACAAAAAAGAATAATATAACAGATTTTTCTTAACATATACTTTCCACCTCTTTTCATTTTATTTTATCTTATAAAAATTTTTTTGTCAATAGTTGACTTTGTTCAAAAGTTTTATCTATATATATTGAACACAAAACACACAATGCATTTAATTCACAACAAAGCAAGGAGGGACATTATATGCCTGCACCTGAATATAATTATAATATCGCTAAATTACTAACCATCTTTTCCTCTCAATATCTCATCAAAGAAATATATAACAACACTCCCCCCGAGAAGTGAGTTTGCAAAGAGATTCCCAATTAAGAGACTTGCTTGATTGGAACCGTCCCCTAATTGAAATTTAAAAGGCCTCCGCATTTTGCGAAAGCCTTTTTATATTTGAAAATCTTATTTTATTTTTGTGCTGCGGGGAACTCGTAGTCCTCTTTCAATGCTTTTTGCAAAATTGCAGCAGCATCGGAGGCTGTAACGGATGCATCACCCAAAACCTTACATCTTTCGATCTGTGCATCGGTTGCAGCAAATGAATCGGGTGTAAGAACATACTGCATAACACAGGCCGCATCGGTAGCCGTAACATCGCCGTCGCTGTCCCAGTCGCCCAATACGCCCTCGGGAGCGGGCTTATCGCCAAGTGTATAAACCACGGGAAACTTTGCAATAATGTCAATAGCCTTTGACTTGGGTGTTACAAGTGTTATGGAGCTTATCTCGGTCGCATCGATAGCTGCCGACATAGTTTTGCCGCTTACATCAAGGTCAACCGTCTTGTTGTCAAGGTCAATTTTGAATGTGTAGATATAGTTTGCGTTCTTTGCCATACTGCCAAGCGCAACACCCGTATCCGAACCGTTTTTCCAAAGACTGAGCTTCTTATCGGAATTTGATGCAAGAGAAACTACCTGTCCCGCCTTGCCGTCCGAGAACTTGCCGTTTACTCTTATCATATTCCATTTACCGGATATATCGGATGCCTTTGCGCTGCCCGTAATATATACAACGCCGCTTGTCTGTGTATCAAAAGGTATATTCCATACGGTAGATGCACTTGTAGATGTATCCTTTACCTGGTAATCATCTGTTTCTTCTCTGTAGATAACACAATTTGTATCGCCTACGGCCGCAGTTGAGGGATCGCAGGAAACAGTCGGATCGCTCGTCTTGATAATAATTGCATCCTCGGGGACAGTTATCTCTGTTACAGCCTGACCGCCGCCCGTTGCACGGTTGCCCTTGGGGTCTGTCTCGGCAGGAAGTGTGGAAACAAAGTCTTCGTTTGCAGTATCTCTTTCGGAATAAACAGTATTATTATCAACACCCGTCATACTTGAAGGTGCTGCCGATGTATCGGGCTGTGTTGTCACATCGCCGCCGATAGTTACAATATTGTTTTTATATGCGGCAAGCGCAGCCGTAAGGTCTGCATTTACCTCGTAATCGGTATCATCAAATGTATTATTGAATTTAAAAGTAAAATTACCGCCATTGCAGCGTCCCGCATTTTTAATAACATAAGCGGGTACATCCTTTGCCGCAAGGATATCCTCTGCCTTTACGCCAAGGTCGTCCTTTGTATCAAAATTATTGTAGCTTGTGCTGCCGCCCGTACACTTAAGTGTGTCGGGAAGCTGCTCGTCCCTTGTGTCAACGGTATAGCCGTCAGCCCAGGTATCGTAGGTCTTTGTGCCGTCCTCGGCCTTTTTTACACCCTCGATATACTGGTAGCTGCCCACCATGATATTATCGTAGGCCTTTATTATACCGCCGTCATCGCCGCTGAAGGTACCGCTGCCGTTGCCGTCGGTGCCCTGCTTTGAGATAAGCATGGGGTCGTTTACGTTTCTGAAATAGTTGCCCTCGACAAAGGCGGAGCCGCCGCTTGTAACGCCGACACCGTATTTTGCAACACCGTCAAAATAGTTGTTGTAAACGTGTACGGAGCCGTTTCTTGTACGCGGATGACGTGAATCCGAATGGTCGAACCAGTTAAGCGCGTAGGTTATATGATAATTTGAGCTTTCGCCAAGGCCGCAAAGAAGCGCCTTGCCATTGTCCCAGAAGTGGTTTTCGTTTATAAGGCCAAAGTCGGGAGTATTTTTAACGTCGATAGTACCGTCGCCCTTTGCCTGATCGGCATCACTGCCCCTGCCGCCGTAGAAAAGGTCGCAGTTGTGTACCCAGAAATTACTGGACTCGCTTGTTACGGTTACGCCGTCCTCGTCCTTTGTGGTCATATCCTTGAAGCCGAAGTTTCTTATTTCGATATCCTTTGCTCTTGAAAGGTTAAAGTTAAAATGAAGCACCGTATCTGCGCCGATACCCTCAAAGGTAATACCGCCCTTGCTTACGTTTTTCATATTATCCTTTACATCAA
Source organism: uncultured Eubacteriaceae bacterium (assembly GCA_947167715.1). Lineage (GTDB taxonomy): Bacteria > Bacillota > Clostridia > Lachnospirales > CAG-274 > RGIG4310. The sequence continues at coordinate 5,303 of CAMVJD010000051.1, read as the reverse complement.
GTATGCGATAGCTGTTGTTCTGGCCTGCGTGGAACTGCTCGTCCGTAACATCAAGCTTAAATTTATCCTCACTGTAGGGAGGCGCTATCTCGCCCACAAAACGGAAGATAAAGGGTCTTGACTCATAGCCCTTTTCAAAAAGCTTCATAATACCGCCAAGGCCGGTACCCGTAGTGGTTTTGCCCTTGCTGTCGGTAACTATATCATAGGTAATGGTATTTTTGTTTTCATCTGTTATATAAAGGATAACAGCGCCGTCCTTAGGTGTACCATCGGCCTTGTAGCCGCCAAGACCCGCGCCCTTTTCAAAGGACATAGACGAAAACGCAAAGCCGTTTCTGTTATATGACTCGACCTTAAGCGAAGCACTCTCGAAACTTCCCAATTCTACACCGCCTGCGCCCAAGGCAACGACCTTCATTTTATAGCTGCCCGGCTTTAAGCCTACCGCATCGGCACGGCAGTAAGTGGGATACTGTCTTATAAGCTGGTCGTCAAGCTGTGTATATTCGGCATCCGAATCGGCCTTTACATAGGCCTCGTAGCTGACTGTGCCGCTTACCGGCAGCCACTCGACATAAGCCGACTCCTTCCAGCCGGCCGCACTTGCGGTAATAGTCTGCGCATACAGATCTACTGCGCCCGTTTCCTCTGCGAGAACATCGGCAATACACGGCTGTACTGCCAATCCCGTTACAAGTGTTGCCGCAAGTAATGCGCTTGTAAGCCTTTTTAAGCTTTTTTTCATTATTTTCTCCTCCTCGTATAAGTGAAAAAATTTAAATCTGATTCTCACCTTATAAATATTATCACATATTATTTATTTTTTCAACATCAAATTATTGTTTTTATACATATTTTTTGCCCTGTTTTTCTTTTGATGCCGACCACAAAATTTATGCTCTTCCCGAATTTTTGGACGAACCCTTGATCAGTTTTTCCATATACGAAATAAACTCCGCATTGTTTTTTGTTTTTTCCAGCATATCCACTATTTGTTCAAGCGTTTCCTGCGAATTGGCCGAGCTTAAATTTTTTCTGATAAAATATACCACATCCAATTCTTCCTTGGACAGCAGGGTCTCCTCGCGTCTTGTACCCGATTTTAAAATATCTATGGCCGGAAAAATACGCTTTTCGCTCATTTTGCGATCAAGCACCAGCTCCATATTGCCGGTGCCCTTAAATTCCTCAAAAACCACATCGTCCATGCGCGAGCCCGTTTCAACAAGTGCGGTCGCCAAAATGGTAAGACTGCCGCCCTCTTCGATATTTCTGGCGGCACCGAAGAATTTTTTGGGCATATAAAGCGATGCAGGATCAAGGCCGCCCGAAAGAGTACGTCCGCTGCTGGGTATAATAAGATTATACGCCCTTGCAAGCCTTGTGATACTGTCAAGAAGTATCATTACATCCTTGCCCTGTTCCACAAGCCTTTTTGCACGTTCAAGCACTATTTCGGCAACACGCTTGTGATGCTCGGGCTGCTCGTCAAAGGTGGAATATATAACATCCACATTTTTGCCCGTTATGGAGCGCTGCATATCCGTAACCTCCTCGGGACGTTCGTCTATAAGCAGCACAATAACATACATTTCGGGATGGTTTGCCAGTACCGCATTGGCAATATCTTTAATAAGCACGGTTTTGCCTGCCTTTGGCTGTGCAACTATCATACCGCGCTGTCCCTTGCCTATCGGCGCAACAATATCCGTCATTCTGGTGGAAAGACAGCTTTGCTTATATTCAAGCTTTAATTTTTCCTCCGGATATATGGGCGTAAGCTTGTCAAACTGGGGACGTCTGCCAACATGGTTTGCGGGATCGCCGTTTATATTTAAAAGATATAAAAGTGCGGGATATTTTTCGCCTTCCTTTGCAACGCGAATTTTACCGCGGACACGATCGCCCGTTCTTAAATTAAAGCGCTTTATTTGCGACGGCGATACATAAATATCGTTTACGCCCGACAAATAGTTATCGGCACGCAAAAATCCATAGCCGTCCTGCAATATTTCCAAAACGCCCTCGCCTGTATTGCCGCTGTCTATCTCGGTCATATAATCGGGCTTTACGGCCTCCATTTCCTCGTCATACCTTGCAAGCTCGGGGTCATAATTGGGGTCGTTTTTTTTCTTTTCCTCTTCCCTTTTTTCAAGCTCTTCCCCGATAAGCCTGGCAAGCTCCGCCTTTTTAAGCCCGGTTACGCCTTTCAGCTCCATTTCCTTGGCCATTTCGCGAAGCTCAAGCAAGCTTTTATTGTCTGTATTCATATTTTTACCTCGTTTTTTGGAATATTTGTTAAACAGATTTTTGCTCCGCAGGCATTTTACCTGCGGAGCATTAATGCATGCGTCAAGATCAGCTTGGTATCTTAAGCTCTGTGCCCTTGCCTACCTTACCTGTCTCAAAATCGTCAATTGTAAGATTGTTAAATTTAAGAATGTCCGTATATCTGCTGCCGTCGCCGTAAATAGAATCCGCAAAATCCCAAAGCGGCTCGCCGGTATACGTTTTAATTTCATAGCTTTGTGAACTGTTTGTTGTCTGACTCAAATCGGATGCGCTGCCTTCGCCACCCGCACCGACCGTAGGATCGCTGCCCGTTGCCTGCGACGGCGCCGTAGAGCTTGCATTTGCCTCGGATACAACGGTCGATGCCGCCCTTATATCATCAAGCTGTTTTGTAAGCTCCTCGTTTTTAGCCTTTAATTCCTCAATTTCCTTTTCGTAGGTAGATGATGTGTTTTTCTTTTCCAGCTCCTCTATCTGTGCCTTTGCCGTTTTAAGCTCCGAGCTGTAATGGATGCTGTTTCTTGCAAGGATTATAAGCAAAAACGCTACAATAACTATAATTGCTATAAGTGCTATCCTTGCAACCGGGATCTCTATTATCTCGGACTCCTCATCCTCGAATGATTCGTCCTCTGTATGTTCCTCTTCTTCCTCGGGCTTTTGTATATTTTCCGCCCTTCTGCGCTTTTCCTCAACACGCTTTTCTATTTTTTCGCGGCGTGAAAGCTTTTTTTCGGGCTTTGGCTCTGTATTGCCTTTTTTAAGCTCTTCCAAGGGCACATCCTCGGGGAATACCTCTTCCGTTTCCTCTGCGACAGGCTCGGTCCTTGCTTTTTTGCGTCTTTCCTTGCGCCTTGGTACATAGGTCTGCTGTGATTCCTCGCTCGGCTGTTCGGAAAGAGGCTCCTCGCGTGGAAGTTCCTCCTGCTCCGAAAGCCCGGTGTTTTCATCCTCGTACTCGTCATCGTCATCGTCATCGTTGTCGTCATCGTCCGGCTGAAGGACCACCTGTTTAGCCTTTCTTAAAAAGCTTGACAGCTTCGACTCATGTTTTTCTTCTTCCTCATATTCATACTCGTCAGCTTCATCAAAAAAGCTTTTTCTGTCCTCTTCCTTTTGTATGCTTTCCTCCTCGTCACGACTGTTGCGTCTTGACGAAGGAGCAAAATAATTTTTACCGTCATCAGCCGCATACTGCTCGAAAAGGAGACCGACAACCTCCTTGGTCATATCGTCGCTGTAATACTTGGCAGACGAATCGTTGTTTTTTCTTTTACTGCTTTTTGCCATAACCGTCTTCCTCCTGCAATGCCAAATCATTGCTTATTTTCCCGTATAACTGCGCGGGAGCTTATATTCAAATCCATTTTAAATGGTATATATGCATTATACTACTTCAATTTTATAATTATTTTATTAAAAAGTCAATACAAAAAACAGATATTTATGCCGTATATTGTAAAAAATTTATTAATTTTGGTATATTTGCCCTTTTTAAACCGTATCATTGGTTTTCGGCTATATCCTTAAGTGCGTTTTCATACTCCGATTCGGCAAAAACCATTTTTGCGACCGTATCATTCACGCCCTGCGTATACTCATCCTCGGATATTTTTTGGTCGATATAATCACACAGCACGCCCGCATGCTCGCCACAGCATTTTACATATGCGATATACGCCGATTTCAGCCTGCCCATTTTTTCGGAGCATTCAAGCGGCATAAGCTGACCTACTACCTTTTCCGATGCGGTTTTCATGGCTTTTATCGCATTGGCAAGCCTTTGGCTGTCTTCCTCGCTGTGAATACCCTGTTTTTCCATTATTTCCAGACATTCGTTATATGCAGCTATTTCGTTTTCAAAATTTTCGCTTATTTTTTGAAAATCGGTCAAAAACTTTTCGTCCTCCTGCGAATATTCAAAATAATAGCTATCCCTTTGTTTTTGTGCGCGGTTTTCGGATACCAATACCGCCGTTTTCCTTTCGCCGTCCCACGCGACCGTAAGCCCCGCAGCCTCGGCAATAGCACGCAGCGGAAGCATAGTGCTGCCGTTTATTATCTGTGCGGGCACATCCGTATCATATTCTACGCCGTTATGAAAATATGTTTTATTACCGATAACTATTATCAAAAGCTCGCTGTCCTTTGAAAGCGTTACGGTTTTTGTGTCGCCCGCCCAGGTTATATCATAGCCAAGGCTGTCAAAAACGCCCCTAAGCGGTATAAGTGTTCTGCCGTCTTGAATAACTGGCTGCTGATTTGGAAAATCCACGTTTTTGCCGTCAAGATTCACCGTTATATCCCCCGCAAAGCAGGACACACACAGCATTGATGCCAAAGCAGCCGTTGTAATAATATTTCTTATCTTCATTATTTTTTGTTCCTTTCCTTCCATTCCTTATACGCAAATACGGCAGCTATGGTTTTACTGTCATATATCTCGCCGTCAAATATCATTTTTATCGTTTCTTCCACGGTATATCTTTCCAGCTCTATAAACTCATCGTCATCGGGCTCGGCATTGCCCGGCTTAAGGTCATCCGCAAGATAAATATATAAAATCTCGCTGCAAAAACCTATAGACGAATAAAACTTTACCAAATACTGCATTTTATCGGTTTTATATCCCGTTTCCTCCTCCAGCTCACGCATAGCGCAGTCATACGGGTCCTCGCCCTTTTCAAGTGTACCCGCAGGTATCTCCAAGGTCATTGCCCCGGCCGAATGACGGTACTGCCTTACAAACAAAATTTTGCCGTCATTATCTACCGCTATCATTGCGCAAGCGCCGTTGTGCCTTACCGTTTCGCGCGATGTCGTTCTGCCGTCGGGCAGGGTTATAACATCGCGTTCTATATCAAATACTTTTCCTTTAAATACTTTTTCCGAACTTATAACCTCGTAAGCCATTATGCAAATTTCCTTTCTGTTATAAACTTTAATGCCGTGATTTGTCAATGATATTCGTATTCCGCAGAAATAAATTTCTGCTACATAAGCCGAAA